>CAZRXG010000005.1:136261-178519 GCA_964603985.1 uncultured Anaerolineae bacterium
CAACTATGAGATCTACGTGATGAACGCCGACGGCAGCGGCGTGACGCGGCTCACCGACAACCCTGCTTCAGATACCGAACCGGCCTGGTCACCGGACGGGCGGCGGATCGCCTTCAGGTCCAAACGCGACGGCAACTATGAGATCTACGTGATGAACGCCGACGGCAGCGGCGTGACGCGGCTCACCAACAATTCTGATACAGACATCGAACCGGTCTGGTTACCGGATGGGCGGCGGATCGCCTTTGTGTCCTGTCGCGGCGGCAACTGGGATATCTACGTGATGAACGCCGACGGCAGCGGTGTCGCGCGGCTCACCAGCCACCCGGCACAAGACATCCATCCGGCCTGGTCACCGGACGGGCGGCGGATCGCCTTCGAGACCAACCGCGACGGGAAATACAATATCTACGTGATGAACGCTGACGGCAGCGGCGAGACGCGGCTCACCGACGATCCTGATATAGACTCCGAACCGGCCTGGTCACCGGACGGGCGGCGGATCGCCTTTTATTCCGACCGCGACGGCAACATGGATATCTACGTGATGAACGCCGACGGGGGCGGCGTGACGCGGCTCACCAGCCACCCGGCACACGACGGCGGGCCAGCCTGGTCGCCGTAGCTGCGCTCGAGGCAGGCCCTACCCGTCAGGTGAAACCCATTCACAGGCGCAGCGGCTCGCGCGGACCGCTGCGCCTGTCACGTCGTGGGCCGCGCACTGCCTGCACGGCGGCGATTTCGCCGGTCAGCCCACCATGAGGCCCCCGCTGGCCGTCTTCCGGTTTGCGCCGCCCTGTGCTTTGGGTAGGGTTAGGGGGTGTCAGTCGTCGTCTTCATCATCGCGGTCATCATCAGCGACCTTTAGCATCTCTTCTTCTCCGCGATTTAAGCCGCTCGAGCAAGTTGCCAAAGGTGTCGTCGTCGCTCTTCCACTCTTCACACCACGCCTCAAACGCCTCGCGCCAGGGCGATTCGGGTTCGTTTTCCAGTTTCTGCCAGGGGGTGCGCCCTGGCAACTTTGTGCCATCGGGTAGTGTGGTCCCTTCCAGCGTTGCGGCCCCTCGGAGCTGGTCGCAGGTGACTCCCTCCGACCCTTGCAGGTTGGCCTCGTACAGATCCGCCCCTTGCAGGTTAGCCTTACCCAGGAACGCCTCTTGCAGGTTGGCCCCCTTCAGGTCCGCCCCTCGCAGGTTGGCCGCGCCCATGCGCGTCCCTTGCAGGTTGGCCTCGCGCAGGTTTGCCTCTTCCAGGTCGGACCTATCCAGGTACGCCCCCTGTAGGTTAGTATCGTGCAGGCTCGCCCCCCGCAGGTTGGCCATCCATAGGCTTGCTCCTTTAAGTGACCCATCATAAAACCAGCCCTTAAGCCGCAGTATCCGCACGGCCTCAACTGCAAACTCATTGTTGGGGCTGCCCATCTGGTAGATCAGCTCCTCTTTGCGCTCGTTTGTCGCTCGCCGCCGGTTCAGATAGTCGATGACCAGGACGGTGCTCGCGATGCTGATCAGCTCGGTGCCCGCGTTGGAGTAGAATGCCTCGATGAACTCACTGAGCGTGTTCTTGTCATAGAGGCTGCCCCCGACGGATACTCCCAGCCCCAGGAGCAACGCCACCATCCCGATTGTGAAAGTGGGCCGCTTCTTGATCGCTTCCCATATGCGCTCTATCACGCGCCGCATGGTTGCCCTCCCCGTTTTTGCCCAAGCATAGCACGGGTCGGGCTTGGTAGGGAATCTACAAAGAAGCCTCCGCTGGCTACTTTTTGGTTTGCGCTGCCCGCGCCAGAGTATATTTCAGTCGCGTTACGGGATATTGACACTGACATTTTGTCATTATATACTAAGCATGCACTCACCCCGTAGCTTCGGCGAAGGGGCGCAAAGCCGCCAAAAGCGGCTTTTGCTTTTTCGGTGATGGGGAGGAGTCATGACCTATCCAACATATGTCTACGTTGATGCGTTTAACGTCTATTATGGCTGCACCAAGGGCACGCCATATCGATGGCTTAACTTGGCTGAACTGTGTGACGTTATGCTCACCAACAATGTTGTTGAACGGATCAAGGTATTCACGGCGAAGTCCAAGCCACGCCCTCATGATCCAGGCTCGCCCCAACGACAGCAGATCTACCTGCGAGCGCTACGGACGATACCCAATCTAGAGGTAATTTATGGCTCATTCATCACGCGGCCTAGGTGGTATCCCAAGTTTGAAAAGGATCCATCCCACAAGCGGGAATATGTGCAGGTGGAGTACACAGAAGAAAAGGGTTCTGATGTAAACCTGGCATCGCATTTACTGTATGATGCGTTTGAGGATAGATATGAGATGGCCGTGATCATGTCTAATGATTCCGACCTGGCGGAACCCATCAGAATTGCCAAGGTGCTACTCAAGAAGAAGGTAGGGATTCTCAATCCGCAGATTAACAAGCCCCAGTACAAGGACGAACAAGGCAATATTGATTACAGGAGAATCAGAACTGTTCGTCCCCTGCGCGACTACGCCAATTTCTGCAAGCCCATCACTATAGAGGCGCTGGCCGCCAGCCAATTCCCCGATGAATTGACCGACGAGAAGGGAACTTTTCGCAAGCCGTCAAGCTGGTAGCTGTGTTCTCCGGTCGGGCAGCGCAAACCAGTGGCCGCTATTCAGCGCCCGCCCTACACACCCCTCTGGTTGATCACTCCCCCCGGTGCTATACTTGCCCCATGCTGCCACATTCGCGAACCCTGCGCCGCGCAAGCGGCCTCTTGATATGCCTGGCCCTGCTGGCGCTGAGCGCCTGCGACCTGCTGCCGCTGGGCGGCGGACGCCAGGAGCCTGCCCCGCAGATCGCCTCCGCCGTCACCGACGTGGACGGTCTGGCCCGCGTCGACAGCGCCGCCGGGGTCATCGACTTCCAGGTGACCTCCGGCCTGACCGGCGAGCGGCTTTCCGGCGTGAAGCTCAGCGCCGCCGTTTTCGGCTCGACGCGCCTGCTGTACGCCGAAGACCCGACCGGCGTCCACCTGCCGCTGGCCGTCCCCCTGACCGGTGACGCGACCGTCCGGCGGCTGGTCATGCCGCCCCGCACCACCTTCGGCTACAACATCTGCACCGCCGCCGCCCCGCTCAAGCTCGACGACCTGACACCGCTCGGCACGCTCTCCGAGGACACCCTGCGCGCCCGGCTGGGTCGCAGCCCGAAGCGCGCGGTGCTGATCTACCTCTACAACCCCGCCCGCCCGCTCGCGCTGACCGGTGCCCCCCTCGAAGCCTACACCACGCCCATCGAAAACGTCACCGTGCTGCGCGCCGGAGGGGAGCCGCCCGACGCCACGCTGGGGCTGCTGGTCGTGGGGATGAACAAAGACGCCTTCGACGGCTGGTCGCACCGCGTCGTCGACCGCTACCTGGCGGCGCGCGTCGGGCAGCAGCCTTACGCCGACCTGAGCGGTGACCTGACCCTCGGCTGGGCCTACCCCGTCTTCGAGGTCTTCCCCGCCGAAGAGGCGCTCGACCTGGGCGCGGGCGAGGTGGTCACGCTGCGCGTCAACTGGCGCTCCCAGAACCCCGACCCGCCCCCGCCCTGGCAGTTCTTCATCTCCGCCGACAGCGACGCCGTGACCGCCGAGCCAGAGTCGTTCGGGCTGGAGCCGGGCGTCCCACCCCAGGAGGTCACGCTGACGGTGGATCGCAGCCTGCTGGCCGAGGGCGAGTACAGCGTGACGGTCTTCGTGCAGCCCTTCAGCGAGGCGTTTGGCCTGATCGAACAGGGCATCGAGCGCACGCTGACCTTCACCGTCGCCGAGGTGCCGCCCACGCCAACGCCGGGGCCATCCATCGACCTGGCGATCTCGCCCACCGACCCCCACGAAGGCGGCAAGCTGACCGTCACAGCGGAGGGCTTCACCCCCGGCGAGGCGGTGCTTCTGGAGTTCATCGGGGCCGAGCGCACCATCAGCGATGGGCTGGCGACCGCCGACGACGCGGGCAATTTCTGCTACGAGATCGACCTGCGCAACGCACCGGCAGGCGATTACACGCTGCGGCTGACCGGCTCGCAGAGCGGCGTCACCGGCTCGACGACGGTGACCGTCGGCGGGCGTCCCCCCGACGCCATCGTCACCTCCGACGAGCTGAACCTCCGCACCGGGCCGAGCTACGAGTATCCGGTGCTCGAAGTGCTGGTTACGGGTGACGAGCTACAGGTGATCGGCACCAACAACGACGACTCGTGGATCGAGGTCATCACCAGCACCGGCGTGCGGGGGTGGGTGGTGACCGATCTGGTGGAGCTGTACATTGACCTGGCGGACGTGCCCTGGAACCCGGACGTGCCCTCGCCGCCGTAGGGCTACGAGAAAACAAGACTTACGCGGTTAGGACACCGGCACCTCACAAATCGGCGAGGTTCAGTCCACGAATTTCGCGGATTACACAGATTTTCCTTTTCCCGGCCTGTTGTATAATGTGCCCGGTTCCTGTTGTCACACGGGAGGAGCAAAGTGGGAACGTTCACCATTGAGAAGCTGCCGGACGAGCCGATCATCGTCGCCGAGTTAGTCGGGGAGGAATGGGACTTGGGAGTCCTTTACCCGCCCTTCGTAGAGCAGTTTATAGCGCTGCTGGACTCCCTGGACGAGCCGGTTTACTACATCGGCCATGCCCCCGACCTGGATATGAGTTATCTGGACGTGATGCTCATGGCCGAAATGGTGGTCGTCGGGGCATTCCCCGTGCATTATCATCCCAACTTGAAGGAGCTGCTGGCGGTGGGAGAAGGCAAATTGTTGAGCCAGTCAACCAGGGGGACACAGATAGCATTCCTCGGCCCTTTGCCTGTATCAACCTTCGATACGTTTGAGGAGGCTCTGGAGAGAGCGCGCGCCAAAGTCGCCGAGGAGCAGGGAGACTGAGACAGGCGTAACTCGGCGTTATCACGGCTGGCACCCTGGCGATCGTCGCCATTGTGGGCACAGCCTTCGTGTTGCCCCGCACGGGCATCGCAGTGGTATGTCCGGTCCATCATTGCGAATGACGAGATTGATCGAATTTGTCGCGCTGCGGCATAATTGATCCAACAGGTGGTTGATGGGAGGGCCGGTGACTTCAGCAGATCGTTTATTCTGGTGTGCAACCACTCTTTTATATAGTGTTCTCGGTGACTGGTACGCTTTGTTCGATGCTGAAGATATCACGCCACCGGGTAGTGTAATTCCTGCTGGCCCAGATGAAGGTGAATCCGAATCGATTGCAAGCTGGGCACTGGAAGAAAGCCACCAAGTAAATGAAGAAGTTGTATCCGACATTGATCCATATGAAATGATGGATGGTCACACTGAGCAATGGATTACCAAAATCTGGGAAATTACCCGGTCTGCACATACAAGCTACCCGCATATTAAACGCTGGCAGTGGATGTACTTTCTCTACTATCAATCAGTTGCCCAAATCATCGAGGAATTCGAGCGAATCGTAAATGGACCTCCGATCCGCTCAAGTCACTATTACAGAAGCTACCTAGATGGAGCCCAAAAGCTTTCTGAATATAAGTCCAAGCTACTGACCTATTTACCAGAAACACGTGAAAGCCCCGTCGCTTCCGCCGTTTCAGAGATTATCACACAAACGGCCAAGAACTCGGCTACCAACTGGCGTTCTACTGTCTTCTCATCAGCCAAATCAGTGTAGGGTAATAAAACGCAATATCGTGTAAGTCAAGATGCCCACTTTTGCTGTGGGCATCTTGGATTCTGAGGGATGATTGATAGCCTATCTACAATCACAAATGAAAGACAGCCTCTATCCGTTGCCGCCCAAACACTTACTCGCCACCAACTTCAACGAAGAGTTGGAGCCGGGTATCGAAGCTGCACCAGTGATATTGTCTGAAAGTCGAGCTCATCAGAAGAAGCGCCGCCCCAGCCGCCTGAAGCGTTGGCTGTCCTCCCCGGTGGGGAAGCTGAAGATCGTCGCCCGGCTGGCGTCGTTCTCGATCCTGTCCGGCACGCCGCGCTCCAGCATCTCGACCGCTTCCACCAGCAGCTGGGGGCCAACGCGCGTCGTCCTCAAGTACAGCGCGTGCAGCGAGTCGCCCGCCTCGACCGGCACCCGCTCCTGAACCAGGATCGGGCCGTTGTCAAGCTGTGTGTCCATCTCGTGCACCGTGACGCCCCCCTCGCGCTCGCCGTTGAGCAGCGCCCAGAACAGGGGCTGGCGTCCCCGGTAGCGGGGCAGCAGCGCGCTGTGATAGTTGATGCAGCCCCTGCGCGGCGCGGCCAGCACCGGCTCTTTGAAGATCTGCGGCGACGCAATCGAGATGATCAGGTCGATGTGCGAGTCCCGGACGTACTCGACAAACTGCGGCGCGTTCACCGAGGGCGTGCGGTACGGTTCAATCCCGTACTTGCGTATCACGTTGCCCACCGAGTGGCAGCCGACCGCCGGGAAGACGTTATACAGCAGCGCGAGCAGTTTGCCAGCCGCGACGTGCCCGGCCATGATCGCGAAGGCGAGCGGCCCGTAGTGCTCAAGGCGCGCCCGCAGCTCGGAAAGCGGCCCGCCTTTGCCGTAGGGCGGGAAGACGATCACGTGCCTGACGGTATGGCGCGTCCCATCCAGCCGCGCCAGGAAGTCGTCCAGGAACGCGGGCAGATACATCGGGGCGTCCTGCGTGACGATGATGATGTTCACTCCAGCCGCTCCCTGACGTACTCGTACAGGCCGGTCATGGTGATGAAGCGGTATCCCCGCTCCCTCAGGATACCAACGAAGGCCCGGAGGTAGTCGTTTCCGGCGTGCTTGTTGCGCCCCCAGGCCAGCCTGGGGACGGGCGGCAGCATGCGGAAGCTCGTCTCGTTGACGATGAAGTCGTGCAGGTGCGAGTCGAACACGACGATGTCCGGCAGCCCGAACAGGCTGAACAGCGCCCGGCTGGCGTTCATCCCCAGCAGCTTGAGGTAGCTGAGCGAGATGATGTAGCGCAGCCCCGGCACGACGGCGAAGGGCAGCTCGATGATGCCGTTATCGTAGGCAAAGGGCGTGATGGGTAGCGAGAGGTGGCTGAACTTGCCGGGCCGGGAGGATGGGAAGACGCTGGCGCTGAACTTGAAGCCGTGCGCCTTGAGCAGGTCGATGTCGCCGGGGTAGAGACGCCCGTACGGTGCCCGGTAGCCGGATGGCCGGTAGCCGAAGCACTCCTCGAACGCGGCGGCAGTCTGGGCGATCTCGTACCGGCTGTCGAAGCCGGTAGAGCGGTGGGTGTGCGAATGGCAGTGGTAGTCGTCGGCGACCATCCTGACCACCTCTCCGCTGCGGGGATAGTCGAGCAGCAGGTCGGTGCGGATGAAGGCCGAGACCGGCACATCAAGCTCTGCAAACAGGGCACTCAGCCCCTCCAGCGCGCGCCGGTCGTCGAGGATGTTGAACGCACCGATCCGGTCGCCGTAGTCGGTCTCAAAATCCAGCGTGATGCAGGCCAGTTTTTGGTCAGGGTCAAGCACCTGGGCTATGTCGTTGAGCATGGGTTAAGCTGCCCTCCGAGTATGTTTGTCGGGCCGGGTTCCCGTGAAAGCTCACATGCGCATCCGGCGCAGACAAGAGGCTCAAGCCGCCTTGCCCGGTCTGTGCCTGCAACCTGTACCACGTGAGCCTTCTGTAATTATAGCGACCCCCTGACGGGCGGCGACTTTCCACCCTGCGTCTTGTCCCCGCGCCGGAATCGCGTATCATCAGGCCGTAGGCACATCACCGGCAAAGGGGGCAGCATGGCACAACCGGTTTTCCACGAGAACGCCGTCATCATCACCGGCGCGTCGAGCGGCATCGGGCACGAGCTGGCCCGCCAGCTCGCCGACCAGGGCGCGTGGCTGTCGCTGGCCGCGCGCAACGCCGTCGCGCTGGAGGAGGCCGCCGCCGAATGCGAGCGGCGCGGTGGCCGGGCACTGGCCGTCCCGACCGACGTATCCGACGAAGCGCAGTGCAAGGCACTGGTCGAGCGGACGGTCGAGGCATACGGGCGCGTCGACACGCTGGTCAACAACGCGGGCACCAGCGTTCTGGCGCTCTTCGAGGAACTGGAGGACCTCGCGCCGCTGGAACGCATCATGCGGGTCAACTACCTGGGGAGCGCATACTGCACTTACCACGCGCTGCCGCACCTCAAAGCGGCACGCGGGCGCATCGTCGCCGTCTCCAGCCTGGCCGGTAAGGCCGGTGTCCCGACCCGCTGCGGCTACGCCGCCAGCAAGCACGCCCTGGTCGGCTTCTTCGACACGCTGCGTGTCGAGCTGGCCGGTTACGGGATCAGCGTGACGGTGGTCTATCCCGGCTTCGTCTCGACCGGCATGCACGAGCGCACCCCCGGGCCGGACGGCAGGCCGTTGGGGGCCGATCACCCGATCGATTACAGCCGGGCGATGACGACCGAGACCTGTGTCCGCATCATCGTGCGCGCCATGGAGCGGCGCAAGCGCGAGGAGATCATGACGCTGCGCGGTAAAGTGGGACAGTGGATCAAGCTGATCGCACCCGGCATGGTGGACAACATCGCCCGGCGGGCCGTCGCGCGGGGGCGGTGATGCACTCAATCACGTCCGCCAACCTTGAGGGGCGCAGGGCGACCTATCTGGCCGCCGGCTGCGTCCTGGTTTTTGTGCTGCTGGGGATCTACAGTGAATACTGGTTAAGTGTGGTCTGGCCTCACCCTTGGGGCGAAGACTTTTCGATCTACTACCGGGCCTACACCTCCGCGCGGGCCGGTGAGAGCGCCTACTTTCCCTACGGCATCGGCGGCAGCTTCGTCTACCACCCCTTCGCGCTGACCGTCGTCAGCCTGTGCTCGCTGTTCGGGCTGCTCGGCGAGACGGCGGCGTCGGTCGTGTGGGCGGTGATGAACGTTACCGCCTACGGCGCGGCGATCCTCGTCGCGCTGCGCCTGATCGACCTGCGCCGGGGGCGGGCGGTGTTCGTCGGCCTGCTGCTCGCGACCTTCGCGCCGTTCTGGGAGACGATCCACATCGGCCAGATCAACCCGCTGGTCGTCCTGAGCCTGGCGCTGGCGCTGGCCTTCGCCGAGGAGGGCCGCGACCTCCCGGCGGGCGTCTGCCTGGCGCTGGCGATCCTGCTTAAGACCTCGCCGTTGATCTTCGTCCCGTACTTCTTGTTCGTGCGCCGCTACCGCATCGTGCTGATCAGCCTGGTGGCGCTGGCGCTGTTCAGCCTGGTGGCCTGGTTGCAGTTCGGGACGCGGGTCTATGCCGACTTCCTGGCCGTGCTGCCGCTGTTGGGCGCGGAGACGCACCCCAACTTTTTCAACCACAGCATCCCCGGCATGGCTGTCCGCATCCTGACACACTACGGGATGATCGGGGCCGACGCCGCGCTGACACGTGGGCACAAGCTCGTCATGGGGGGGCTGACCGGGCTGGCGCTGCTGAGCGCGCTCGCGCTCCCCCGTGAGGCCGGGCGTTCGCGCCGGTGGCTGTTCGGGCTGCTGCTCGTCCTGATGACGATGACCTCGCCGCTGGTCTGGTACCATCACAACGTTTTTCTGCTGCTGCCGCTGGTCTTCGTGCTCGGCGAGGCGGATGGGGACACCTTTTTACCGGGCCTGGGCCTCCTCTTCCTGGTGCAGGCCGAACGCCTCTACGAGTCGCTGGTCGCGCCGCTGAGCGGCATCCTGGCCTTCGCCGGGCTGGCGGTTCTGGTGGCCCAGTTGGCGCTGCTGATCCTGCTGGCGGTCGTCTACGTCCGGTCGCTGCTCGAAGCGCGGCGCGGTGAGCTATAATCGGCAGACCGCAACGAGAGCGCCAAATGGGTCCAGAATTGGCCCAAAACTGGCTGTAATCCCTCCTGGCTGTCGGGTTAAAGCACAGCCAGCCCGATCACAAACCCGAATATGCCGCTCAAAAGGAGGGCAAAGTCTTCATAGATCCGCTCTCCGTCGTAGCCGATGAGAGCTACTTTTATGCCTGCAATCACCGCCATCGACGACAGTATGAAAAGGGCGATCCGCTCAAGCCCGGTGGACGTGAAGGTCGTCAGAAACCCCAAGATGAATATATTCGTAGGACAGGGCATCGCTCCAAAGAGAGGAATCCTGGGATAACGATGCCCAAAGACGTACCCGCTTAAGGGGTATAAGATGATCCCCCAGACCATCATGAACAGCGAGACATATAAGCGCCAGCCGGGTAAGGGAATTTCATAAGCCGTCCCCTTGAACATGTCGAGAATAAAGATAACGGCCAGAGGGAAGTAAGCCGCCGCGGTCGGGAATGATACGAGGGGCAATTTCTTTCTCATGTCTCCTATCAAAAACAGGCACGCCACCCCGATCCACCCAAAGGTGATGCTCAGAAACGCCCTGAGTAGAAGTGTTGTTGTGACACCGGGAAAAATGAACAGGAGTCCCACCAACAGGATTGCCACAACCGCCATGAGGATTTGCAAGGGAAAGATCCTCTGGTTGTAAAACTCAAAGTAGTCGCGCAGCGTGTTCATCTCTTTCACAGCCTCCTTTGTTTGTCAGAGCGAATTGGTATTAAGGTACATACGCGAACCGGCTCCCGCAGGAGAGCCTTGCGGAGCGACAGGCGCCAGCCGCTATTCGAAGCGCGGCGCGGTGAGCTATAATCGCCGCATTCTTTGGGGTGGGACGGCGACCGCCCTCGCAGACCACAGGAGAAGACCATGACACGGGGAGACGTGATCGGCCTGGTTGCATCCTACGTCTACGCTTTTGGCATGCTGTTCGGCGTGGAAGCCATCGGCAAGCAGCTCAAGTGGAGCCAGGGCTTCACCCGCAAGCTGATCCACGTGGGTGCCGGGCTGTGGATATGGGGCATCCTGGCACTGTTCGATCACTGGTATTTCGGCATTATCCCCTTTGCCACCTTCATCGTGCTCAACTATCTATTTTACCGCCAACAAACCTTCAAGGCGATGGACACCGAGGAATCGACGCCCGGAACAGTCTACTTCGCGTTTTCGATCACGGTGCTGTTTGTGCTGCTGTGGCGCACCGGCGGCGCGCCCGACCGGGTTCCCATTGCGGCGGCGGCAGTCATGGCGATGACCATCGGCGACGCGCTGGCAAGCATCATCGGGGTCAGGTGGGGCAAACACACGTACACGTCCTTCGGGCACACCCGCTCCTGGGAGGGCAGCGCGGCGATGGCGGTCGCCAGCCTGCTCTGCATTCTGCTGACGCTGCTGCTGGTGCCCGGATCGACGCTCAGCCCGAACAGCGCCCCGCTGAGCGCCCCCCTGCTGGCCGCCAGCGTGGTGGCCGGGACGCTCGTCGCGACGGTCGCCGAGGGCCTTTCGCCAGCCGGGACGGACAACCTGAGCGTGCCACTGCTGAGCGCGCTGGCGATGTGGTTGGTGAGCCTGGCGGCGTAGCAGCCCGCCGGGGATAAGGGCGGCCAATCAGATGGCCTGCTGCTTACTCGGCAGGCAGGCCCATGATGATCAGCGTCCCGTCGTCCAGCGCGGCGGCGAACTTGCGTCCGTCGCCCGACACGCTGACGGACCACACGGTCACGCTCATCTTGCGCGAGAAGACGCGGGTGCCCTTCTCAACGTCCCAGATGGCGATAGTCCCATCGCCGCTGCAGACGATGAGCGCCTTACTGTCCCTGGTGAAGTCGGTGTCGTATAGGTCGTTGTTCATGAACGAGGAGAGGCGCGACCAGTCACCGGTGTTGTAGACCAGGATATTGCCCTTGTCCAGAGCGGCAGCCAGGTAGCGGCTATCGGGGGAGAACTCCAGGTCCTCCACCGGCTCGTAGGCGGGGGCGCTGATCTCGGTGACGGTTGACAGGTCGCCGGCGCGGAGGACGATGATCTTTCCGTATCCGTCCCCGACGGCCAGGTACTTCCCGTCGGGCGAGTAGGCCGCCGAAAACAGGTCGCCCCCGGTGGGCTGTACCTGGTCCAGCAGGGCACCACCCTGGCCGTCGTAGACCATCAGGTTATGGTTGGCCTCGCCCACCACGGCCAGTTGAGAGCCGTCCGGCGACCAGCGCACGCGGTGTGTCCAGGCGTTGGTGACGACCTCGTACAGCATCTTGCCGGTCTTCACCTCCCACACGTGGAGACGCCAGCCGTAACCCGACCCGGCGGCGATCTTGGTGCCGTCGGGTGAGAACTCCAGGCCCCTGCCCCACTCGGTCGCCCCGCGCAGGTCGTTGATCAGCGAGCCGTCCTCACCGTCCCACACCGAGACGATCTTGCCATAGCCGTAGGTCGCGATCATGTCCTCGGCCTGCGAATAGGACGTCGCCAGGATAATGGTTGAGCTGGCGGAGAACGCACGGAGCTGCACCACGTTCTTGGCGTTTTCAACCGTGATGTAGTCGATGAGTTCGGGGGTTGGCGTGGAGGACGGCGTGGGGTGCGGCTTCGAAGCCGGTGAGGGGGTCCGCGTCGGGGTCGGCGAGGGGATTGGCGAGGGGGTCCGCGTCGGGGTCGGCGAAGGGATCGGCGTGGGGCTTGACGTTGGGGTTGGCTCCTCGCCCCCGCCGATGCCGGGGACGGCACAGGCCAGACTCGCGAAGGCGGACATCGTCAACACCAAGGCCAGGATACGCAGGAGAAGCGAGTTTTCGTTCAGATGCATTATCGCCTCCTAAAATTTCTGGCACTTCGTCTGTTATGATGAGCCTGCTTACTAGCCTATCCAGATTCGCCACCCTGTCAAATAGTACCGGGGAAAGTCAAAAGTAGAAAGTGATGAGCGGCGAGTATGCCCGGCGCGCGGCTTGAGTATAGCACACTGCCCGGCGGGTAAGCAGGCCCCCATTAGTCTGGGCCAGCTTTGCCTTCGCTCAAAACGACCCTATACTGAGCGCGTTGCTCCGGCGGCGCGTGATGGGCGAACAAATGACTTGTCAGCAAGCGAGAGTACTTTCCCCCGGTGAACGGGGTGCTTTTTTGACAACTTTTTCGTGCCCCCGCGCGTAGTTGTGGTAGAGACCAGGAGGAAAAAGCAAATGTCGTGACGCCGGAGGGTGTGTTGTTCGCCTTGTTCATGCGGTAAACTCACCGCCCATACCGGCCCCCCATCTGTCTGGTTGGTGTAATCTCACTTCACCATCTGCTTGTTTAAGCTATGAAGAAAAGACTAAAAATACTTACCGCGTTGGTTATCGTATTCACCGGCGAGAAAATGCTCCAACATATCTTGATGGCTATCTTTTTTGCCATTCAAATCCCAGGGATAGGAACACCCGATATTGGCCCGTATTTTTCTATTGATAACCACACAATGGCAGTATTGAATCTGCTCTATTTCATACTCATGGGCATCGGTCTGTTTGGCATGGTCAGGCAGTTGGGGTGGGGAATATTGTTAATAATCATACTGGCAGTTTTGGATATATTTCTTGAATTCCTATTTCACGGTCTGTTCTATATCACCGTGTCGGTGATAGCATCCACCATCTTAACAATTGCGTCGGTATGGTACTTAAAAGAGAGAAAATACCGAGATTGAGGTAAAACGCCAGCGATGGCACACGCGTCCTTTCTGCGTTAAACTGTGCCCGGATTTTGCGACGGACGGAGGAACGCGCAGCGACGTGAGCACCAACGCCGGTACGTGGTTTTACACCGAACCCGAACACCGGGCCTACCTGATCGCCGAGCGCGTCAACGGGACCTTCTGGCAGGCGCGCGTGACGACCGTCTACTGGCACTGCGTTCGAGCCGAGCCGCCTTTCCGCGTCGAGGGCTACGCGGACGGCGCGGTCGTCGAGATGGAATGGGAGCCGGATCGGTGGCTGGCTCTCAAGGCCCCCGACGGCTTCGACCCCGCGCCGCTCGTCAAGGCGCTTTCCAGGCGCATCCTGACGATGCCCGCCGCGCTGACCTACACCGACCCGGCGGGACGACAGGTGTACGAGTGGCACACGGACGGCGGCGAGGCACGCTGGAAGGCGATCCAGGGCCGGGGGGGCTTCGGGCAGCCGCACCGCCTGCGGACGCGCCAAGAGTGGGTATAGGAGCCAGGGGACAACATGAAATTCAACCGCTTTATGATGGTCATGCTGGGAGTCACCATCGGGACGGCGCTGCTTGCCCGGTGGGTTCGCCACCGTGAGGCATCAGCGCCGTATGCCGGTGCATGGGGGAGCAACCCCTATCCGGCCTCCGACTGGATCGAACTCAAATAAGGCACGGTAGCCAGCCGGTGTTCGACGCTGAGCGCGATCTCCAGTTCGCCGAGGCGATGGCGGGCGACCTCAAGCCCTATCTCCTCAGCGGGACCCTCTACTGGTCGCTGAGCCGAAGCGGCTCGACGCGCCGCCCGCTCCCCAAGGGGACGTTGGGCGGGCTGCTGCTGCGGCTGCACCGGCTGGAAGCGCTCGACAACGCACTGACCCCCGACCAGAGCCACCGCCTGCGCCAGGTCCGTTGGGAGACCGACAGCGCGCTCGACCGGTGGTTTGCCCAGGCAGAGGCGAAGGCGCTGCGCGAGATCAAGGCGCGCCTGCGACTGTGGAGCGAATACCTGGGCGAGTGCGAGGACAACCCCTACAACTACCAGGCCGAATATCACACCCAGGTCGCGAACCGCACCATCGTGACGCTGCTGGTGGACTTGGCAGGGAACGCCATCGCCGGGCAGAGCATCACCAGCCGGGTGACGGTGCTTGACCAGTTGTTGAGAAGCATCACCATCAAGGGCGACTTCGTGTGGGACGAGGCGCTGGAACCGGTCTACCCCCGCAAGCGCTTTTGGTGGCTGTACATGCGCCTGAAGCCGAAGGACAACGCGCAGGGCGCACCGTAACGGCACCTCGCCGGGTGAGGGCCACAGCGCGGAACAATTCCCCTTCGCTGAGCGTCTTAAGAGCACATCGACCGTAATCGGGAAGAGAATAATACCAATTCCGGTTAAAGACGCCGTGTTTTAGATGCAATCTGGCACCAGGGAGAAACGCATCCATGGATCGTCACCTTGCCTACGAATTGGTGCAATCCTACATCGAGGGATGGAAGAACAACGACCTGGAGAGGATCACAGGCGTTCTTGCTCCGGGCTGCATAGTTATCGAGTCGCACGGCCCAACTTATCGAGGGGCGGACGTTATCAAGAAGTGGATCGAGGGCTGGATAGAAGACGGAAGCACGGTTGATCGCTGGGATATTACCTCCTTTTACTTCGTCAATGGAGCCGCCACCTTCGAGTGGGATTTCGCATGCACGGTGTCCGGTAAACACTATTCACTCAGTGGAGCCAGCATCGTGAAGTTTGACAGCCGGAAGATCACTGCCATCCACGAATATCGCATGACCGCCGTGCCCTTTGACTGGACGGGCTAGTGCCTCATAACGGCGGCTGTGCGGTGAAAGTACGACGTCTTTCTAAAACCGGTATAAGGAGGATGAGCATGTCGCTTCGTATTGCACGCTACGGGTTGGTCGTCGTTCTTGTGCTGCTGAGTCTCACGCTGGCGGGCTGCGGGGGCTACACACCATTAACCCCATCCGCGCCGGACACCCCCGCCGGAGAGCCGCCCACCCCCGCGCCCGGCGAGGATCAGCCGACCGCCGTCGTCCCGACCGAGGCGGGAGGCGGGGAGATCGTCGAAGTGATGGGAGGAAAAGTCGCCCGCGCCGATGTCGAGCGCGACACCGCCCCCGACGTTGGCGAGGGGGAGATGGGCGAGTTGGCGGCGAGCAACACCGCCTTCGCGTTTGACCTGTACCAGGCCATCCGCTCGCAGGAGGGGAACCTGATCTACTCGCCGTACAGCGTCTCACTGGCGCTGGCGATGACCTACGCCGGGGCGCACGGCAGCACCGAGCAGCAGATGGTGGACACGTTCCACTTCACACTGCCACAGGAGCGGCTGCATCCGGCCTTCAACGCGCTCGCCCTCGACCTGATCCGGCGGAGCGAGATGGAGCCGGAGATCGAGGAGGAGGAAGGCCAGCACCTCAAGCTAAACATCGCCAACGCCATCTGGGGACAAGACGGCTTCGCCTTCCACGAGGACTTCCTGAAGGTGCTGGCGATCAACTACGGCGCAGGGCTGCGGCTGCTCGATTTCATGAGCCAGCCAGAGGCGGCCCGCCAGGTGATCAACGACTGGGTGGCCGAGGAGACCGAGGAGCGCATCAAGGACATCGTGCCGCCGGGGGCGATCACACCGGACACCCGCCTGGTGCTGGCGAACGCGATCTACTTCAACGCGTCGTGGCTCTTCCCCTTTGACGAGGGCAGCACGCACGACGAGGTGTTCCACCTCCTGGACGGGAGCGAGGTCAGCGTGCCGATGATGACCCAGCAGGAGTCATTCGGCTACGCCAGAGGTGAAGGCTACCAGGCCATCTCGCTGCCGTACTACGGCGGCGACACCGCGATGATCGTCGTCATGCCCGACGAGGGTCAGTTCGAGGCGTTTGAGGCGAGCCTCGACGCGGCGATGTTCGACACGGTCGTGGACTCGCTGAGCTGGCAGGACGTAGTGCTGACGATGCCGCTCTTCGAGTACGAGACCGACCTCAACCTGTCGCAGACGCTGGCCGCGATGGGGATGCCGGACGCCTTCTCCCCGATGGCAGCGGACTTCTCTGGCATGTCCGACGTGCCGCTGTTCATCAGCGACGTGCTGCACAAGGCATTCGTCAAGGTGGACGAGAGCGGCACCGAGGCCGCCGCCGCGACGGTGGTCATCATGGCAGAGGGAGCAGCGATGGAGCCGCCGGAGCCGGTGGTGCTGACGCTCGATAAGCCCTTCATCTTCGCCATCTACGACCGGGCGAGCGGGACGGTGCTGTTCGTGGGGCGGGTGGTCAATCCTGCCGGGTGAGGGCCATTGCAGGTGACACCCCACCGAAGCGGGAAGAAAGGAAATGAGTGATGGGAGGAAAAGTCGCCCGCGCCGACGTTGAGCGTGACACCGCACCCGACATCGGCAAGGGGGAGATGGACGAGCTGGCAGTGGGCAACACCGCCTTCGCGTTTGATCTGTACCAGGCCGTCCGCTCGCAGGAGGGGAACCTGATCTACTCACCGTACAGCGTCTCGCTGGCGCTGGCGATGACCTACGCCGGGGCACGCGGCAGCACCAGGCAGCAGATGACGGACACGTTCCACTTCACGCTGGCACAGAGGCAACTGCACTCGGCCTTCAACGCGCTCGACCTTGACCTGGCCCGGCGGGGCGAGACGGAGCCGGCGCTCCGGCGGATGGGGCGTCAGCGTTTCAAGCTGAACGTCGCCAACGCCATCTGGGGACAGGACGGCTTCGCCTTTCATGAGGATTTCCTGAAGGTGCTGGCGATCAACTACGGCGCAGGGCTGTGGCTATTCGACTTCACGAGCCAGCCGGAGGCAGCCCGCCAGGTGATCAACGACTGGGTGGCCGAGGAGACCGAGGATCACATCAAGGACATCGTGCCGCCGGGGGCGATCACGCCGGACACGCGCCTGGTGCTGGCCAACGCGATCTACTTCAACGCGTCGTGGTTCTTCCCCTTCAATGAGGGAAGGGTGCACGACGAGGTGTTCCACCTTCCGGACGGGGGCGAGGTCAGCGTGCCGATGATGACCCAGCAGAAGCCGCTTGGCCACGTCAGGGGTGAGGGCTACCAGGCCGTGTCACTGCCGTACTACGGCGGCGACGCCGCGATGATCGTCGTCATGCCCGACGAGGGCTGGTTCGAGGCGTTTGAGGCGGGCTTTAACGCAGCAACGTTCAACGCGATCGTGGCTTCACTGGCTCAGCAGGAACTAAGGTTGACCATGCCGCTCTTCGAGTACGAGACCGACCTCGACCTGTCGCAGACGCTGGCCGGGATGGGGATGCCGGACGCCTTCTCCCCGGCGGCGGCGGACTTCTCCGGCATGTCCAACATGCCGTTGTTCATCAGCGCCGCACTGCACAAGGCATTCGTCAGGGTGGACGAGATCGGCACCGAGGCTGCCGCCGCGACGGTGATCGCCATGGCGGGGGCAGTAGAGGGGAAACCGCCGGAGCCGGTGGTGTTGACGCTCGATAAGCCCTTCATCTTCGCCATCTACGACCGGGTGAGCGGAACGGTGCTGTTCGTGGGGCGGGTGGTCAACCCTGGGGGGTGTGGCTCTTTTGGGGTTTTTGGGGGGGGGGGGCTGCCCCCCCCCCCCACTTGAGAGCAGATTGCCCGTAATCGGGAGGGGAGTGAGGAGGAATTAGTATGCCGTCTCGAATTGCACGCTGCGGATTGGTCGTCGTTATTGTGCTGCTGAGCCTCGCGCTGGTGGGTTGCGGGGGCTACACGCCAGCGGGAGGCAAAGTCGCCCGCGCCGATGTCGAGCGCGACACCGCCCCCGGCGTCGGCAAGGGGGAGATGGGTGAGCTGGCGGCGGGCAACACCGCCTTCGCGTTTGACCTCTACCAGGCCGTCCGCTCGCAGGAGGGGAACCTGATCTACTCACCGTACAGCGTCTCGCTGGCGCTGGCAATGACCTACGCCGGGGCGCGCGGCAGCACCGAACAGCAGATGGCGGACACGTTCCACTTCACGCTGCCGCAGGAGCGGCTGCACCCGGCCTTCAACGCGCTCGACCTCGACCTGGCCCGGCGGGGCGAGAGGGAGCCGAAATCCGAGTGGGAGCAGGGCCAGCACTTCAGGCTGAACGTCGCCAACGCCATCTGGGGACAGAAGGAACTGGCCTTCCGCAAAAACTTCCTGAAGGTGCTGGCGACCAACTACGGCGCGGGGCTGCGGCTGCTCGACTTCACGAGCCAGCCGGAGGCCGCCCGCCAGGTGATCAACGACTGGGTGGCCGAGGAGACCGAGGATCGCATCAAGGACATCGTGCCGCCGGGGGTGATCACGCCGGAGACGCGCCTGGTGCTGGCGAATGCGATCTACTTCAACGCGTCGTGGTTCTTCCCCTTCAATGAGGGAAGCACGCACGACGAGGTGTTCCACCTGCCGGACGGGAGCGAGGTCAACGTGCCGATGATGACCCAGCAGGAGTCGTTTGACTACACCAGGGGCGATGGCTACCAGGCCATCTCGTTGCCGTACTACGGCGGCGACGCCGCGATGATCATCGTCATGCCCGACGAGGGCCAGTTTGAGGCGTTTGAGGCGGGCCTCGACGCGGCGACGTTCAACGCGATTGTGGACTCGCTGAGCCAGCATGGCGTGGTGCTGACCATGCCGCTCTTCGAGTGCGAGTCCGACCTCAACCTGTCGCAGACGCTGGTCGCGATGGGGATGCCGGATGCCTTCTCCCCGATGGCGGCGGACTTCTCCGGCATGTCCGGCAGGCCGCTGTTCATCAGCGCCGTGCTGCACAAGGCGTTCGTCAGGGTGGACGAGATCGGCACCGAGGCTGCTGCTGCGACGGTGATCGCCGTGGAGGAGGAGGCAACGGAAGAGCCACCGGAGTTGGTGGTGCTGACGCTCGACAGGCCCTTCATCTTCGCCATCTACGACCAGGTGAGCGGGACGGTGCTGTTCGTGGGGCGGGTGGTCAATCCTGCCGGGTGAGGCTTTTTTGCGGGTATTGTAGGGGCGGGTCTGAGACCCGCCCCTACTTGAGAGCAGATTGGCCGTAATCGGGAAGCGAATAAGGAGGATGAGCATGTCGTTTCGTATTGCACGCTGCGGATTGGTCGTCGTTATTGGGCTGCTGAGTCTTGCACTGGCGGGCTGCGGGGGCTACACACCATTGACCCCATCCGCGCCGGACACCCCTGCCGAAGAGCCGCCCACCCCCGCGCCCGACGAGGATCAGCCGACCGCCGTCGTCCCGACCGAGGTGGGAGGCGGGGAGATCGTCGAAGTGATGGGAGGAAAAGTCGCCCGCGCCGACGTCGAGCGCGACACCGCCCCCGACGTTGGCGAGGGGGAGATGGGCGAGCTGGCGGCAGGCAACACCGCCTTCGCATTTGACCTGTACCAGGCCGTCCGCTCGCAGGAGGGGAACCTGATCTACTCACCGTACAGCGTCTCGCTGGCGCTGGCGATGACCTACGCCGGGGCGCACGGCAGCACCGAACAGCAAATGGCGGACACGTTCCACTTCACACTGCCACAGGAGCGGCTGCACCCGGCCTTCAACGTGCTCGATCTCGACCTGGCCCGGCGGAGCGAGACGGAGCCGGAGATCGAGGGACAGGAAGGCCAGCACTTCAAGCTGAACGTCGCCAACGCCATCTGGGGGCAGGACGGCTTCACCTTTCACGAGGACTTCCTGAAGGTGCTGGCGGCCAACTACGGCGCAGGGCTGCGGCTGCTCGACTTTATGAGCCAGCCGGAGGCCGCCCGCCAGGTGATCAACGACTGGGTGGCCGAGGAGACCGAAGATCGCATCAAGGATATCGTGCCGCCGGGGGCGATCACGCCGGAGACGCGCCTGGTGCTGACCAACGCGATCTACTTCAACGCATCGTGGCTCTTCCCCTTCGACGAGGACAGCACGCACGACGAGGTGTTCCACCTGTTGGACGGGAGCGAGGTCAGCGTGCCGATGATGACCCAGCAGGAGTCGTTTGACTACACCAGGGGCGAAGGCTACCAGGCCGTGTCACTGCCATACTACGGCGGCGACACCGCGATGATCATCATCATGCCCGACAAGGGCCGGTTCGAGGCGTTTGAGGCGAGCCTCGACGCGGCGACATTCGACACGGTCGTGGGCTCGCTGAGCTGGCAGGACGTGGCCCTGACCATGCCGCTCTTCGAGTACGAGACCGACCTCAACCTGTCGCAGACGCTGGCCACGATGGGGATGCCGGATGCCTTCTCCCCGGCGGCGGACTTCTCCGGCATGTCCGACGAGCCGCTGTTCATCGGCGCTGTGCTGCACAAGGCATTCGTTAAGGTGGACGAGAGCGGCACCGAGGCCGCCGCCGCGACGGTGGTCATCATGGTGGGGGGAGTGATGGAGCCGCCGGAGCCGGTGGTGCTGACGCTCGATAAGCCCTTCATCTTCGCCATCTATGACCAGGTGAACGGGACGGTGCTGTTCGTGGGGCGGGTGGTCAATCCTGCCGGGTGATGTCTTCTTGCGGGTATTGTAGGGGCGGGTCTGAGACCCGCCCCTACTTCAACCGGGAACGCATGGAGTAAAGGTATGTATTCCTTTGAGCAGCTGATCTATCCAGGGGATGACCTGGATATGGCTCCGTATTGCACCATGACCTTCCCCGGCCTCCGTCTCATGCTGCACATGCTGGCGGAGGACTTCCCGCTTGTGGCGGTCGGAGCCAGTTGCGGAAAGGAAGCCGTCGGTTTAGCACTGGCATCGACGAAGCCGGATGACAGCTCCGCCAGGGTCTTATCCATCTACGTTGCGCCGGAGCATCGCAACGTCGGCGTGGGTACGAGGCTGCTGGCCGCCCTGGAGGAGGTTGTGAGCAAGCGGGCGTGCCGGCGTCTCAGCCTGACCTACTTCGACGTACTTCCCACAGCCGGGGCGCTCGAAGCAGTTCTGGCGCGAAATCGGTGGGCCGAACCCGAAGTCGACATGGTCATGGTGAAAGGCTCGGACGAGGTCGGGCGGGCGGTGGTCGCATCGGAGTGGATGAAGAAGAAGCGCACCCTGCCGCCCGGTTATGAGATATTCCTCTGGTCTGAGCTGACAGCAGAGGAACGTGAGACCATCGTGCAGCGGCAGGCGGCGGGGCCGTGGTATCCGGAGGAGCTGTCGCCCTTCAGAGAAGCAGAGATCATGGAACCGATCAACAGCCTGGGGCTGCGCTATCAAGGCGAGGTGGTCGGCTGGCTGGTCAATCACCGCATCGGGCCTGAGACGATCCGTTATACGCCGTTGTTCATCAGCCAGGAAGCGCGCAGCGTGAGCGCCGCGTTCATGCTCATCACCGAGGCCATCCGGCTGCAGGGCCAGGCCGGTATCTACAACTTTCTCTTCCTCTTCAAGCCGGACAGCCCCATCCGGAAGTGGGTCGTGCGGCGGTTTGGGGAACTGGTCAGCATATGCAACGTCATGAAGTCCCATAAGGTCATCAACATCCCGCAGGTGAGCCATTGACCCGCGTTTTGCGGTCTCATATAATGAGATCAGTATTTTCCTTCTTGAGCCGGGAGAGTGGTATCACCCCCACACTGACGACTGACCATCACCGGCGAGACTGTGTCGTTGAGGGGGGACCCCAAAGTGGGTCCGATCTTACCAAAGGAGGCACACAATGTCAGTGGAGAGCGCTAAAGCGTTCATCAAGCGCATGGCCACGGAAGAGGACTTCGCCCGAGAGGTGACAGCCCTGGAGACCGACGAAGCTCGCAAGCAGTACGCCATCGATGCGGGATATGACTTCACCAGAGAGGACGTGGAACAACTCCTGCCGTCCGATGTTACCCTTGACGAGGTCCTGGCCCTCGAGTGGAGCGCGACCGACGAACTGCCTGAGGGACTCCTGGAAGCTGTTGTCGGGGGGAAGGGGAATAAACCCGAATGGGGCTTCGGAATAGGAGGGGACTGGTCATCATCGGCAGCGATTTAGCGCAGCTTCTCAGCCCGTCTTTCTCATAAGATACGAAACTCCGAACAGCGTTTCAGCGCTGTCATGTCGGGGGGTGCCTGAGCGGCGCCCCTCTTGTTTTTGTTAGCAACGGGGGAATTTGTAGTAGGGGCGGGTCTGAGACCCGCCCCTACGAGCGACGTATCCGGGCCTGGATATGGCTATCCGGGCTTGGGGGTTGGCTCCCACTCCTCGGTGGGCTGCCACTCCGGCCAGTGATCGAGCCACTCCGGCACCCGGATCTCACGGACGCGGTCGCTGACCGGGATGTAGGGCTTCAGGTCGACGACCGGGGTGCCGTCTTCGGCGTCGATGTAGGTGAGAATGACCAGGCCGTTCTCCTCATCCACATCGATGATCTCAGTCGTGGTCAGGCAGACCGGGTTGGGCCGGGCCGGGGAGCGGCAGGCAAACATCCCGGTGATGCGGCCCGGCGCGTACCAGGGCTCGGACTGGAGAACACCCCGCGCTTCCTCGTAGTCTGTCTCATGCGCCCACCAGAACACGTGCACGTGGCCAAAGTGCTCCAACTGCTTGAGCGCCGGGCGGTACGGCTCAAGGATCTCCAGGGCTGCGCCCTGCTCGGAGAGCCGCACGTATCCCACCGGAACAAGCGTAAAGGTCGTTTCAGGACACTCGCTCATTGTCTCATCTCCTTGATAGGTATGGGGGTTAACACAGGCCGCGCGCGACGGGGCCAGTGTAGCACGTGTGGGGCGAGCAAAAATGAGAAAATGGTTGCATTCCCAGGCAGAGCGTGTTATAGTAGTGCTTGCAATCGCGAGAAAGTTTCGTGGAGCGCCCAGGCACGGAGCTTTGGGCGTTTTTGATTCTGCCGGGATCGGGCCGGAGCGCCGGTAAAAATCCCCTGGCCGGTTTTTGCCCCGCTCAGTGCGCTGGGGTAGACTTGTCCAGGTTACACACTATGAAAGCAATCGTCGTCATTCCAACCTATAACGAAGTCAAGAACATCACGGCCCTGGCCGGTGAGTTGTGGAATCTGGACGTCCCCGACCTGTCGATTCTGGTAGTAGACGATAACTCGCCTGACGGCACGGGGGAAGCCGCCGAGCGATTGGCGGAGGAAAATCCGGGCAGGATGCACGTAATGCAGCGTCCGGGCAGGATGGGCCTCGGCACGGCATACAAGGATGGCTTCCGCAAGGCGCTGGACATGGGGGCCGAGGCAATCGTGCAGATGGATGCCGACTTTTCACACTCACCGTCGTACATCCCGCAGATGCTCGACCTGCTGGGTGAGTACGACGTGGTCGTCGGGTCGCGCTACGTGGAGGGCGGCAGGCTGGACGAGCAGTGGAGCGTGTGGCGCTACCTGCTGAGCTGGTGGGCCAACGCGGTCTACACGCGCCTGATCCTGGGCCTGCAAATCAAGGACACCACAGCCGGGTTCAAGGCCTGGCGGCGCGAGACGCTGCTGGGCATCGGGTTAAGCCGCATCTACTCCAACGGCTACGATTTCCAGGTCGAGATGGCCTACGTCACCGAAAAGCTGGGATACCGGGTGACCGAGATCCCGATCTACTTTGAAGACCGGCGCATCGGGCAGAGCAAAATGGACATGCCGATCAAGGTCGAGGCGGCGCTGCGCGTGTGGGACATCCTGTGGCGGCACCGCAAGCTCAACCCCGAAATGCGCATGCCGGTCGAGGCGGCGACCGGCGACTGACGCCCCCAGCGCCCCATGTCACCAGCCCACTGCATTGCCCGAAGAAGCCAGGAGAAGGCACCCGATCCCGCGAATAGACTTCGCGGCGGTTTTATGTTCACCCACCTACACCCGGCTGGCTAACCCACGATGTCCACCCAGCAGGCGCGTCTCTCACGCCGGGTCGAAGTCATCGCGCTGCTGCTGATCCTGCTGGTCGCGGCGGGGCTGCGCTTCTACCGGCTCGACCGCGTCCCGCCCGGCCTCACCCACGACGAGGCCGATGTCGGGTACTTCGCGTTGGCCCGCTACCAGGGCGAGAGCCTCGACCTCCAGATCCCCTACGGCTACGCCAACGAACCCTATACCCAGGTCTCGGCGGCCCTGCTGATGCACGTGCTCGGCCCCAACGACCTGACGCTGCGCGTCCACCAGGCGTTGTATGGGCTGCTGGCCGTGCTGCTCACCTACCTGTGGGCACGGCTGGCCCTCGACCCGCCGACGGCGCTGGTCGCGGCGGGACTGGTCGCGGTGGCGTTCTGGCCGGTTTCGTCCAGCCGGTTTGCGCTCAACCCCCAGCCGCTCCCGGCGCTGTTCGCATTGGCGGCGATGGCCTTCTGGATGGCGCTCTACCGCGCGGGGAAGGGGCCGCGCCGGATCGTGTGGTGGGCGGTGTTCGCGCTGACGCTGGCGGCCACCTTTACCATTTACGAGGCGGCGCGCGTGGCGTGGCTGGCCTTCCCGGCCTACGGCGTCTATCTGCTCTTTGCCGACCGCGCCCGTCTGCGCGAGCGCGGCCCGGCGGGGGGGATCGCGCTGGCGGTGGGCGTGGCGCTGGCGCTGCCGCACCTGCTCAACCCGCTGGCTTGGGGCCGCACCGGCACGCAGTTCGAGGAGAACCCGGACTGGCTGGCGGGGAACATCCTGGAGGGGCTGGGGACACTCTTCGTGCGCGGCGACACGCTGCTGACCTACAACCCGACCGGTCGCCCGCTGCTGACGGTGCCGCTGGCGATATGCTTCGTGGTGGGCGTGGCCGTCATCGTGTGGCGGCGAAGGCCGGGGGAGGTTTTCGCCGGGCTGTGGCTGGGCGTGGGGCTGATCCCGACGCTGGCACTCGGAGAGCGCTCCAGCACGCTGCACAGCATCGCCGCGCAGCCGGCGGTGTACATCGTCGCCGCGCTGGGCTGGATGGCCGCCACCCGCCGGATCGTGGCGCGCTGGGGCGCGCGGCTGGCCGGGCCGCTGGCCGCACTGACGGTGATCGGCGTGGCGCTGACCGGCGCGGAGACGGCGCACGCCTACTTCAACGTGTGGGGGCAGTACCCGGAGGTGCGCTCGGCGTACTTCCACACGCTGAGCGAGATGACGGCTCACATCCAGGCGGACGACTACAGCAGCACGGTGATCGTCTCGACACCCTTCCCCGCGCCGCCGTTTGACCCCTTCATCGGCCTGATGCGCGTGCAGCGGGACGACGTTGAGATGCACTGGACGGACGCGCGCGCCGCCGTGCCACTGCTGGACGGGCGCTTGTACACGTCAGCCGACGCGCCGCTCGACCCCTTGCTGGCCGACCTGCTGGCGCTCACGCCGGTCGAGCACGTGACGCTCGATCCGCGAGACAGCAACCCCTATTACGACGTTTACGCGCTCGACGCAAGCGCGACGCTGGCCGCCCTCGAGGCCGACTTCACCGCACCGGAGGGGGAGGCCGTGTTCGGCGGGGCGGTCGAGCTGCTGGGGTACACGGTTCGCCGCGAGGGGAACGGGCTGGCGGTCGGCACGCACTGGCTGGTGCGCGATCCGGCGGCGCTCGGCCCGGTGCCCAACACCACTTTCCAGCACGACCTGGCGATCTTCGTGCAGGCGCTGGACGAGGGCGGGCAGGTGATCGGGCAGCACGACACGCTCGGCCTGCCGACGGCAAGCTGGCGGGCGGGCGAGTCGTTTCTGCACGCGCACCACCTTACTCTCACGGGTGAGCCGCCCGGTGAGGTGACATTGCTGGTGGGACTGTACACCCGCCCGGACATCAGCCGCCTGCCGCTGACGCTGGACGGCGAAGCGGCGGGGGATGCGTTATACTTGGCGCTGTTTGTGGAGTGAGGGCGAAGGCGTTCACAAACCGCCCGTACAGAGATTCTATCCGGAGGGTAATGAGCAAGATGAGCGAGAAGGAACAACCTGAATTCAACTGTGGAAACTGCCCGCTGCGGGCCAAGGCTGAGGCCAAGCCCAAGTCGCTGATCGGGCGCTTCTGGCGCTGGCACACAACGTGGTGCCCCGGCTGGAAGGCTTACCAGGAATATCTGGCGTCGCAGGGAGAAGAAACTGCGGCCTGAGGGCGACTGGTCTGTCTGACGAAGACCCAGGCCAGCATTCGAGAGTGGGAGGGTTGAATGACCTACTATCCCGACCTTTCACCCTACCAGTACTGGGCGACCAGCACCCCTGCAAAAAGAGACCAGGAGTCACCGGTCTATGGGGTCGCGAACACGGTCAACATCGGCTGGCTGGATGGGGCCGAACCATTCTCCACCGGTGCGACCTCTGACGAGTTCAGAGAGACGCTTCTGGAATTCTGCTTGCACGGCAATGACTTCAACCCCACACGCGGGCCTCATTCGTGCAATCTGCCGGAGTGTCCGGTCGCTCCCGACCGATTCGGGCACCGTCACCCGCCACCCGTGCGGCGAGGTAAGCGAACGGCCTTTCTGACTTCCTCCGAAATACGGGTGGTGGGCGAGGCAGCCGTCTACGCGGCCCCGACGATGATCTATCACTACGTGGTCGATCACAATTACCGACCGCCCGACGAGTTTGTCGACGCGGTACTCAATGGCCCTGAGCCCGGCACAGACGAGTACTGGGAGCAGCTTGAGAAGCTGGCGGGGCCGGGATAACGGGGGAACTTCGCCGCGTCACGCCGTAGAAAGATCGGCCTGCTGCCCTCACCCATCTCGGACGGTCAAGCCGTCCTCGATTCGCCCTCTCCCTAAGCGATCTCTGGTCGCCGGGAGAAGGGCAGACTGAGCGCGACCGGAGGTCGGGCGAAGGCGGGTGAGGGCTTGAGCAACAATGTGCCAAAAACCAACTTAACAGCCTACCGAGTACTCACATCCAACCAGGATAAAAACACATGGAGGAACTGCTCAGCCTGCCCGCAATACGTCTGGCGCAGTTGATTCGCGAGCGGGCGGTCTCGCCGGTGGAGGTGGTAGACGCGCACCTGGCGCGCATCGAGGCGGTCAACCCCGCGCTGAACGCGGTCGTCACGCCGCTGGCGGAGAGCGCCCGCGAGGAGGCTCGCCGGGCCGAGGCAGCACTGCTCGCCGGGGAAGCGACCGGCCCCCTGCACGGCGTGCCGATCACCGTCAAGGACTGCCTGGACATGGACGGTGTCCGCTCGACAGGCGGCGTGACCTGGCGGGCCGACCACGTCACCCGGCGCGACGCGGTTGCCGTCGCGCGGATGCAGGCCGCCGGGGCGATTGTCATGGGGCGCACCAACCTGCCCGACCTCTCGATGGCGCACGAGACGACCAACCCCATCTTCGGGCGCACCAACAACCCCTGGGCGCTGGCGCGCAGCGCCGGGGGATCGTCGGGCGGGGAGGCAGCCATCATCGCGGCGGGCGGATCGCCGCTGGGCATCGGGACGGACATGGCAGGGTCGATCCGCCTGCCGAGCGCGTTCTGCGGGGTGGTTGGCATCAAGCCCACGGCCAGGCTGATCCCATTTGACGGCAATTATCCCCCCGCGCCGGAGGAGATCGAGGAACTGTGCGCGGTCGGGCCGCTGGGCCGGTCGGTGGACGATCTGGCGCTGGCGGTGAGCGTGATGGCCGAGCGCCCGGCGCTGGCCAACCTCGACGCGGTGAAGCTGAGCGGACGCCCGGTCGTCAGGATGGACGGCAACGGCCTGATCCCCGTCCCGGGAGCGGTGCGGGCGGCGATTGGCCGGGCGGTCGACGCGCTGGCGGGTGCCGGGATGCGGGGCGAAGCGCACCGTCTGCGCCACAGCTTCCACGCGCCGTGGCTGTGGATCGACCACGCCTACCGCCCGGCGTTTGCGCTGCACCCGCGCCTGATCGAGGAGGGAGCGCCGCGCAACCTCCCACTGGCGGCCTGGCAGACGCTGTGGGGATACGGCCCTGTCAGCGGGCCTGTGGCGTGGTCTTTGACGATGATCGCACTGCTGGGGACGGCGCTCTCGCCGCTGCACGGAACGCTTGAGCGCATGCGGGCCGAACTGCGCGAGGACCTACGCCGGGTCGCCGGGGAGGGCGTGATCGTGCTGCCAGCTTTCCCCGGACCGGCACCACGTCACAACTGGGTCTACCTGCGGGTGGTGCAGACGGCGTACTTCCTCCTGGCAAACCTGGCGGGCGCGCCCGCGCTGATCGTCCCGGCGGGGCTGAGCCACGAAGGGCTGCCGCTGGCGGTGCAGATCCTGGGGCCACCGGGGAGCGACCGGGTCGTGCTGGCCGCCGGACGGGTGCTCGAGGAGGCGCTGGGCGGCTGGCGCGGGCCGGTCGAACCGGGCCAGGCGTCGGGGGCGACGTGACCCGCGCGTCGATCAGGGCTGGCGGGCGCGGAGTGCCGTCCGCCACGCGACCAGCGTGACCGCCGGGGAAGGCTCCTTCTTGTCGGCGAACTCCCATTCCTTCCAGGCCATGTACATCGAGCGCGGCGTGAAGCGCCCCTCCTGGTCGGCCTGATCCATCAGCTCGCCCAGCATGGCCTTGAAGCGCGGATCGGCCAGACACGCCGGGAAGCGGCTCAGCACGTCGGTCACGTGCAGGATGTCGTACCACACCAGCGGCAGCTTGGGCTTGCGAAAGTCTGTCCCGATGCCGAACAGGTAGACCTTGCGCTCCTGGCGCATGTCCCAGTGCCACAGCAGCGACTCGACGCCCGTTTCGACCATCCCATCCCCCTCCAGGCGATCCGGCCCATAGGCGGCGATGCCCCGCAGGCCGACCAGGTTGGCGTAGGGGCAGGGATCGCCCTTCCTGCCCGGCCCCCGCACATTGATGGCCGGGTCGGTGCTGCACGGCCACCCGTTGTCGCGGAGCTGGCCGCGCAGGTGCTCGATGGCTCGCTCGACGCGCGGGTCGTCCCTGACGCCGAGCGCGCACAGCGCGTAAAGCACCAGCGGCGCGTCGCACATCATCCAGGCAAGCTGCGGCAGGCCGGTGCCGCCGTAGTGCTCCTTGATCTGCACCGTGATCTGGAACGCGCCATCCTCCGATTGACGCTCCAGGATGCGCCCGACAATCGTCCCCATGCCGGGGTCGTCGGCGCGCAGGCCGATGGCGGCCAGGAAAGCCAGCCGGTGCAGGTGATGACCGGCCTGCTTGTGGTTGGTCAGCGGTGGGCCGGGCCAATCCCGGAGCGCCTCGACCAGCGCCTGAACGCGTGGGTCGGCGAGCATGGCCGCACGGGCGGCCTGAACGTCGGGGGCAGATTCCGGCTGACCGAGCAGGTCGAGCCGGGTGCGATACTGCACCCATGCGTCGCCCGTCTCAAGCAGCCAGTCAACCGGTGGGCCTGAGGCCGTCATGGTCGTGTCTCCTACTCGGCGTGGATAAGCAGGGCTAGGATAGCACGAATGTTCTGTTTTGGCAAGGTTGGGACGAAGCTCGTCGCCAACATGATGTATAATGTCTTAAGCGTGTCAGAAGCAACGAACGCAGGCGTGCGGAATAAACGAGGACAGGCCAAGTGGCGGAGCGAGTCGCACCAGCGCGTGAGATGACATTCGAGGAGTTCACCGAGAAGTACGCCGGGAAGCGTTACGAGTACTTCGACGGGCGGGCCGTGCCGATGGGGCCGGAGGCCAGCGGTGAGGATGGGGAGGTATACGCGGCCCCGACAAAGGGTATACACGGACTGCTGGCGATGGAGTTGGGCAGCCTCGTCCGGAACCACGTCCGTGAGAAGAAGCTGGGGATGGTCTTCGGCGCGGAAACCGGCTTCCTGCTCCGGCAGGAGCCGCCCATCATGCGGGCGGCTGACATCGCCTTCATCGCCCGTGAGCGGCTGCCCGGCATCGACCTCTCCGACTGGCTGCCTGTGCCCGACCTGGCGGTCGAGGTGATCTCCGAGCACGATCTGGCGAAGGAGATCCACCGCAAGGTGCAGCAGTACCTTAACGCCGGTGTGCGGCTGGTGTGGGTGGTGTACCCCGAAGATCGCCAGGTGGTCGTATATCGCCCCGGCGAGGCGGCGGCAACGCTCGGCGTGGAGGACATGCTGGACGGCGGCGACGTGCTGCCCGGATTCTCCGTCACGCTGGCCGCACTGTTCGCCGTCCTGGACCACAAAGCGTAATCAGTCCCCTACCGCCACCCCCGGCAGCAGCCGCCCCCGCACGCGGGCCGGGATCAGGGGAGCCAGCCCGCGCATTTCCTCCGCCGTGAACGGTCGCAGCAGCAGCACCGCCCCGACGTACACCACTCCCCCGCCGACCAGTGCCAGGGCCGTGCCAACCTGCGCCAGTGCCCATGTCGCGCCGCCCATCAGCACCGTGGCCGCCGCGATGCGCCACAAGATCCGCGCCCAGGGTACGCCCCCCAGCGCGGGCCGCATGACCAGGTAGAAGAAGGTCAGCAGCACCAGCTCGGAGAGGATGGCGATCACCGCCGCCGCCGGGTAGGAGTAGCGCGGGATGAAGACCAGGTTGGTCGCCACGTTGAACAGCACGCCCAGCACAAACGCCCACGTCAGGATGCGCTGCCGGTTGAGGGCGATGATCACGTAGTTGGTCACACTGTTGATCCAACCGATGGGGATGCTCCACACGAAGATCTGGAGCGCAATCGCGCCGTGCGGCAGGAACTCCGGCCCGCCCAGCAGACCGACCAGGAAGGTCGCCAGCAGCGTCGTGACGACGGCCACCGGCAGCGAGATCAGCGAGAGCAGCTTGACGGACAGGATGTAACTGCTGCGCAGCGCCTCGCGATCCTCCTGCGCCTGGCGCGACATCACCGGGAACAGCGCCTGGGTGAAGAACGAGGGGATCACGTTCAACGCGTCTATCCACTTGTAGACCACTCCGTACCAACCGACGACCATCGCACCCTTCAAGGCACGCAGCAACACGATGTCCAGCCGGAAGAAGATCGTCGCCAGCAGGTGGTTGATCATCAACGGGAAGGACTCGCCCACCGCGCCGCGCTGAAGCCGCCAGTCGAAGGTGGGGCGCGGGCGGAAGAACAGGCGCACCGCCAGCCCACCCAGGATGACCAGCGTGATGGCATTGACGACGATGCTCACGCCCGCCAGCCCGACGATGCCGTAGCCCAGCAGCAGCGCGATCACCCCCAGCGACGCGGTTAAGATGGTGCTGACGGTCGTGATGGCGGCAGGGTACTCGGCCTGCTCGTAAGCGTAGAACAGACCGGTCAGGCCCTTGGAGAGCGTCGAGAGGAACAACCCGGCATACAGCAGCCACATGGTGGTCACGGTGTCGGCGGCCAGCGGTTCGAGCGCCAGCGACGCGACGGCGCTCAACCGCTGCCAGGCCGTAATGAAGCCCGCCAGCACGGGCACGCCCAGCAGCGCCAGCCCCAGCCGCATGATGCTGGTGTTGACCAGGTAACGGTTGGCGTCGTCGCGGTGGCGGGCCACCTCGCGCACCAGGAAGGTGTCCAGCCCGAAGTTGGAGACGATCTCGAACCAGCCCCAGATCACGACCGCGAACTGGTACTTGCCCGACCCCTCTGGCCCCAGGATGCGCAGCATGATGAACGCGAAGGCGAACATGATGGCCCGGTTGAACAGGTTGAGCACAATCGGCGCGAAGGAGTTCTTGGCGACGCGCCGCATGGTGCTGTCGTGCGGACTTTCGCGGTAGGCGTAGCGCCACAGCCACACCCCCACCGCAAAGACCAGCACCACGCCCGCCATGAAGGACGTGAACCCGCCCAGCTTGACCGAGTCGGGGCTGTACTTCATGCGCACCGTCCACGCGCCCCGCTCCAGGTAAACCCCCCGGAAGTTGCCATCGACCACATGAAGCGGCACCTGGCGCTCATCCGCGTCACCCGCGCCGGTGGGCCGCAGGTATGCCTTCCAACCGGGGAAGGCGCTGTCGACCAGCACCAACCAGCTTTCATCCCTGACCTGCGCGTCGATCCACACCTCATTGGCTGTGTAGACGGTGACGGTGGCCGGGATCGGCGTGCCGGGGAAGCCGGTGGGCGCGTTGGCCCGCTGCCGTTCGCGCGGCAGACCGGGCGGGGCCGGGATCAGCACGTTGTGCCGCAGGTCGAAGTAGGCCACTTCGTCGGCGAAGGGCGGATCGTCCTCGCCGTCCACTCTGTAGGGAGCGGTGGCGGAGAAGGGCAGCGTGAACGCCCTCGGCATCGCGCCCAGGTTCTCATAGATGCGCACCGCCTCGTCCTCGTAGACCAGCTCATACTTCGGACTGTCGATCTCGACCTCGGTGACGACGTACTTCACGTTCAGCACGTCGAGCAGCGGCGAGTCGAGCGCGTCGGGATGGGTGCTGTAGAGCGGCGCAATGCGGTTGTAAGCCAGGTCATCCTGCGGCTGGATGACGCGCATGTAGTCGGCGTACTGTCCTGGGATCAGGCTGTCGTATCCGCTGGCATCCTGTAGATCGTGCAGCCACCCGATGTTGCTGTTCATCGTGTCCGCGCCGGGTTCCTCATAGGCGATGAAGCGCCACGGCTGGCTATCTTCGGCAGCCCTCTCCTTGAGCCAGTCAATCGCCGGTGGCACCACATCGAGCAGCGCCGGGTCATTGGCCGGGTAGAAGCCCCACGTCGCAAGGCCAAGATCGACGACCACGACCAGCGGGGCCAGCGCCAACCACAGCGGCACGTCACCGCGCAGCGGCAGGACGCGCTTGAGCGCGCCAGGGATGGGAAGGTGGATCACCTGCTGGCTGAGAACCAGCACCGCACCGGTCAGCGCCAGCATCACGGCCAGGACGAGCGCATTCACGGCCTGGTAAGAGTAGAACGCCCGCCCATCGGGGAAGGCAGTCGGGGCCAGCGCCAACCCCTCGAAGGCACGTTGGACGATCCCCTCAATGCCGCCATAAAAAACACGCGAGAGGATCAGGGCCAGCAGGATCAGCCCTCCCGCGCCGACACACGCCCAGCCAATGATCGACGCCGCCTGCTGGGTGGGCGTCGGCCCCTCGGCGCGCAGTGCGCGGTCATGCAGGCGCTCGACGAAGGTCTGCAAAAGCTGCACCCCGAAACCGGCCAGCACGGCCACGCCGACCGTCAGCGGCCACACCCAGCGGAAAGGCGAATGCGACTGGTTGATGAAGGGCAGCCCGTAGTACAGCAGCGCGTAGGTCGGCGTGCCGAACACAAACGAAACCGACAGCGCCGCCAGCACCGCGAAGATCACGCGGTAGGGGCGGCCCGGCCCCTCGGCGACGAGGGTCTTATCGTCGGGGGGCGCGGCCAGCACCGAGGTGCGTTTGCGGGGGATGCGGGCCATGACCCAATGCAGGACGGCCAGCAGCGCCAGCGCCATCGGCAGGATGCCCAGGTAAGCCCCACCCTCGACGTAGTTCTTGATCCCCCAATGCGTGTTGTCGATGGCCTCGCCCACCGCGTTGACCGTCACCGGCACGCGCCGCCATGCGAACACGTCGAAGATGTGATGGTGCGATGGGTTGCCGAAGAAGTTGGGCATCAGGAAGGCAATCACGCGGCGGGCGGGGTAAGCCCAATCGCGCACCTGCGCCAGCGAGACCGCCCCCTCACGGAAGGAGCGGCTGGCAAGCTCATAGGAGGGGATGATCTGCAGCGCGCCAAGCGCCAGCCCCAATCCCACCATCGCGATCAACCACAGCACCCGGCCCAACAGTTTGCCCAAGGCCCCCGGCTCCCTGCGGGCGGCGATCACCCCGGCGATCAACCGCCAGGCCGCGTAGAAGGCCATCACCAGCAGCGTGAAGTACAGCGCCTCGACGTGCCCGGCCAGCGCCGCCATCCCCAGCCCGCCCGCGCCGACGGCCACCCAGGGGATGGTCGCCGGGCGGCCCCCCAGCGCCTTACCCCGGCGGATGGTCAATTCGATCATCGCCAGCTCAAACGGCAGCCAGGCCGCCGCCGCGATGATCATGGCGAACACCACGCTCACCAGGTAGAAGCCGCTCAACTGGTAGGCCAGCGCCGCGATGGCCGCGCCTATCCGTCGCACGCCCAGCACGCGGGCCAGGATGTACATGTTGACCGCCGCCAGCCACAACTGCGAGACGGTGAACCAGCCATAAGCCGACGACAGTGGCAGGATCAGAAAGAGCAGGCTGAAGGGATAGAGGGTCGAGCTTTGTCCCGCCGCCAGGAAGGGCGCCCCGGCGACGATGTAGGGCTGCCAGAGCGGGATCTCCCCGGCTTTGATCTGTTGGAGGGCGAAGCGCTTCCAGGCGTAGTTCTCCAGGATCAGGTCGGAGATCAGCCCGTTGTGCGGCTGCTCGATCCCGTAATCAGCCGCCAGCGACGCGTACGGCTCAAACTGGAACAGGTTATCGACGGGCAGCAGCGTCCTGCCGCCGACCGTCTGCGGGAAGAAGACGATCAGGGGGATGATCAGCAGGAAGGCGGCGATCAGAAGGTCGGGCAGGGCGCGCTTGAGTCGCTCTCGCATAGACGAACCTCTACTCTAAAAAAAGGCGCGTTAACCCGGTGCACAGGTCCGCATAACAATGTGGTCGCCGCAGGCAAATACCCACCCTGGCCCTCCCCCATGCATGGGGGAGGGAAAAGCGCTCTTTGAGCGCTTGGGAGGGGGTGGAGGCGTAGAAGATCCAGGTTTGTCTTTGACTTCCCTCACACCCACGCCATCCTGCTGCGCTGCCACCCGGTGCGCCCTTGAGTGTAGCGGAGCCATATTAACGGATTGAGGCTGGGAATTCAAACAGGAGTTACGCAGTTGAGCGCTTCTGAGCGCTTCTGCGCGCTTCCGGCCACACAGCACCGGGTGAAAAGGGCCGTAAATCTGTGTAATCCGCGTAATCTGCGGGCTGAAACCTCTTGCGACGCTGCGGCGCGATCCCGGCGGGCTATCACCCCAGCGCCACGTCGAGCAGCATCATCACCGCGAAGCCCAGTATCGTCCCCAGCGTGGCCAGGTCGGGGTAGCCGCCGCACTGCGACTCCGGGATGACCTCCTCGATGACCACGAAGATCATCGCGCCCGCCGCGAAGGCCAGCGCGTAGGGTAGGATCGGGCGCGCGATCAGCACGGTTGCCGCGCCCAGCACCCCGGCCACCGGCTCGACCACCGCCGACAACTGCCCGTACCAGAAGCTCTTGAACGGCGATACACCCTCGCGGCGCAGCGGCATCGCCACCGCGAGGCCCTCCGGGAAGTTCTGTAGGCCGATGCCAATTGCCAGCGCGACCGCGCCCGCCACGCTGGCCGCCGGGACGCCCGCCGCCGCCGCCCCAAACGCGACGCCCACCGCCAGCCCCTCTGGGAAGTTGTGCAGCGTGATGGCCAGCACCAGCAGGATGGTGCGCTGCCACGTCGTCTTGAGGCCCTCGGCCTTCTCGATGGGCGCGCTGAGGTGCAGGTGAGGTAGAACCATGTCAACCCCACGCAGGAAGACCGCGCCCAGCAGAAACCCGGTCACTGCCGGGAGCCAGGACGGCACGCGCATCTCCTCCGACAGCTCAATCGCCGGGGCAAGCAGCGACCAGTAGCTGGCCGCGATCATCACCCCGGCGGCGAAGCCGAGCATTGTGTCAAGCAGCTTGCGGTTGACCTCGCGCGTGGTGAAGACCAGCGACGCGCCGAGCGCGGTCACGCCCCACGTGAAGCCGGTTGCCAGCAGGGCCTGTAAAACGGGGTGCAGCGTTCTCATATAGGTGATCATGCTCGTCTCCTGGTCGGTTTCGGTGTTTCGCCTGTTCAGGACTCGCCGTCCACGTCCCACAGTTTGATCGTGCCGTCCCTGCTTCGCGAGATCAGTATCCCGCCATCGGGTGAAAACACAAGGCTCGATATAGTGTCCGTATGCCCGGTCAGGGTGCGCAGTGCCTGCCAGGTCGCGACATCCCACAGTTGAATCACGTCCCCACTGGCCGAGGCCAACGTTTTGCCGTCCGGCGAGAAAACCAGTTGCCTCACCTCGCTTCCCGCGACGACCAGCGATGGCAGCTCCTCCCCCGTCTCAACGTCCCACAGCCGGATGGTCGGGTCACCCTGAGGATGCGGGGCGGTCCAGTCACCCCGGTTGAACACGGCCAGGATGCTGCCGTCCGGCGAAAACACCGACAGGCACCTGAACTCGGAGTCCTCGTCCGGTGCGTGGCCGGGGTCGGCCAATGCGTGCCTCACGCGGCCCGTCTCCAGGTCCCATAGCCTGATGACGCCGCTCCACGTCGTCGTGACCAGCGTTTCCCCGTCCGGCGAGAAGGCCGCGTACATCCAGGCACAGGACCCCTCGTGCTCGTATTCGCTGCCGCTCAGGGTGTGCAGCTCCTGCCCCGTCGCCACGTCCCACACCTTCACCATGGCATCGCAATCCCCCGAGGCCAGCACACTGCCATCCGGCGAGAAGTCCAGGCGGATAATGGCTTCCGTGTGTCCGGCCAGACTGTGCAGCTCCTGCCCCGTCGCCGCGTCCCACATCTTTACCATGCCATCGTCGTCCCCTGAGGCCAGCACACTGCCGTCCGGCGAGAAGTCCATATCGACGATGCTGCCTGTGTGCCCGGCCAGGCTGCGTGCTTCCTCGCGGATCTCGCTGTCTATCAGATAGAGATTACCATCGTCGCCCACCAGGGCAATCACCTGCCCGTCCGGTGAGGGGACCAGATCGCCCTGTCCCAGGGCAATGCCAGGGTACAGGGCCCGCAGTTGTGCGCCCGACTCTACGTTCCACAGCTTCAGAAAACTTTCAAACTGCACCGCCGAGACCAGCCTCTTCCCATCCGGCAGGAAGGCGAAAGACGACAACCAGTCCTCGTGTCTCAGGACGTGAAGCTTCCGCCCCGTCGCCACGTCCCATAAAATAATGTCCTCGCCATCATCCCCACTGCGGGCAGCCAGCACTGTGCCGTCCGGCGAGAGGACCATCATCGAGGAAGTGCCCGTAACCAGAATGGTGGGGTCGCCATGAATCCCGAGCAACCATTCCAGCAGCGGAAAGCACGGGGCGTCGCCGTACTCCGCGTCCTTCTCCTCGAAGGACGACACGGAGATCACAGGCGGCGGATCTGAGCCGGTCAGTGTCACCGCTTTGGTGACGTTCCCCTCAGGCCACTGCACCAGCCGGACAGTCCACCTGAGCTGATACGCAGTTATATCCGTATCGGGAAAGTCCATTCCCTCATTGTCCATAGGAGAGTACGTTCCTCTATATATTCTGCTCTCCTTGACGCATGCCAGCGTGCGCACCTCCGGCGCGTTCCTGGCCCCGATGAAGGGCATCCACGGCAATTGCGATTCGGAGTGCGGGTGCTCAAACTTATAGACGGCCCAGCCCTCTTCGTCGTCATAGTCCCGCCTGAGCAGCGTGAGCACCGAGGTAATGGGCACCTCGGCGGCTCCCACCGGGTTGGCGGAGAAGGCCGCCTCGCACAGCGGCCCGGCCTCGGGCAGCAGCGTGTCCAGAGCAGGCAGGGGTGTCGGGGTGATAGTTGGTGTGAGGGTGGGGGTCGGAGTGGGGGGCGGGGTGGGGGCGGTGGTGCCCGTCGGCTTCCTGGTGGGCCGGGGAACCATCGTGCCCTCGCTTTGGGCGATCCTGGTCTTGAGCTCCATCGCATCGGTCATTTTAGCCGCCACCGTCTCGAACTGCTGTGTGGCGTTTGGCACCGGGGTGGGCGTCTCAGACGGCCGATTGGCTGCGCAGCCGATCAGCGCCCAGGTTGCTGCCCCCAACAGCACGAATGCCCAGAGTGGTTTTGTCCGCTTCATACCCATTGTTTGACCTCCCAGGGGGGCCGGGTAGATCGCATAGAATACACACGAGACGGGTTGCGCCCGTCCCGAACAGCCACCCGACAACCCCCATTATAGCCGACGTTGGGCGCACGGAGAACCGGCAGCAGGCTGCCCGGCGGCGAGGCGCCACGCTTGCCTAAGCCCCCCATTCGTGCTACTCTCTACCGGCCTGAGTCTGTCCCGGCGCACGCCGGGTGCAGCGAAGAGGGAGAGGTAGGGGTGAAGTTGATACGGGGTGTGTGCAGGTATTATTGGTTGGTAATCGGCGGGCTGCTGCTGGCCGGAGTGGTGGCCGGGTGCAGCGCCGCATCAGAGGGAGCGGGCGGTACGGCGGCCCCTCCCGGAGCGGCCACGGCGACCGTAGCCCGGCTGCCGACCGTGCCATCGCTCCCCACCTCGACGGAAGTCGGCGCGGCCCCGACGAGCGACCCCACCCGCGAAGGGCTGCCTATCGACGTGACCGGCTACGAGCTGATCGCCACCAGCCTGGGCGAGGCCGTCTACAGCGGCTACGCGTGCACCATCGCGCCGGTGGGGTGCGCGTGTGAAGAGCCGGTCATCCAGAAGGCATCCTTCGCCTTCGTCTCCGAGGGACAGATGACCTACACGTTTTCGGGCAGCGGCTACGGCTCGGAGTGGCTCATGACCCGCATCGGGCGCAACCAGTGGAGCTACACCATCCCGATGTACAGGCAGGACGGCACGTTTGAGGGAGCGTTCTTCGTGCTGCTGACCTTCACCGAGGACGGCTTCATAATCACGCAGGGGGCCGACCTCGACGAGGGAGGGATGGTCGCCTGCCCGGACGTGTACTTCCGGCGGCTGATGTCAGACACGACGCCGGAGCCGTGACGGCGGGATGACATTGCACCCGGCAAAAGTGATGCCAGGAGATCGGGATGCCAAACTCGACCGCACTCCAGGGTGAAAGTCCAGGCAGGACTATCAGCTTCACCAGCCATCTGATGAGTGCCAGACCGCTGGGCAGCCCGAAGCGCCTCGTGTTCTGGCTATTGGTGCTGCTCAACATTGTCTTCCCATCATTACGATTCCCCTCCGGCTGGTTCTTCTGGGCGGCTATTGCCCTGCCCATCTCGATGGCCGCGATGTTGGGGATTGTCCGGTATATGGAAACATCGCTTGAGCGCGTCAGGGGTTTCGGTCTTAACCTCGTTCAGAGTGTGGAAGATCGAGAGCGCCTTGAAAGTTGGTGGGATAACCTGGACCGGCGCCTACAACTGATGTGGTCGCTCTTGATCGCAGTCAGCCTGGCAGGCTTCAGCCTGATCTTCAACGCCAACTCCCACTGGACGCGGTACACCGACGCGCTGGGGTTTCTCTACCAGGGATTTGTGGCCGGCGAGATCTCCTATCTGCTGCTGTTAATACCGGCCTGGACGTTTCAACTCGGTCAATTCCCCCTGCGGTTAAACCCGGTCGACCCGGCCAATACCTCGAATCTGCGCGCACTGGCCGAGACAGCCATGACCGTTGCCATCGTGGCCAGCCTGTCGCTGCTGGCTGTCAACGTCACCATTGCGGGCGCTGCTTTTCTGTTCCCGCATCTGAAGGTTGGTGTCCTCTTGATTTCGGCACTGGCCTGGGTCACTGTCATCATACTGGCGGGCTTTCCCCATTTCCAATTCCTTTTCATGGTACAGACGGCCAGACAGGCAACACTCCAAACACTGGAAGACCGCCTGAACCGGCAATACCAGGCATTCCTGGAGGGAGAGACGGCGTTGTCGCCATCCATCGACGACACCCTGAAGCTTTACCATCACGTCCTGGAGAGCAAGTCTTTCCCAATCTCAGGTCGGGCGCTTCTCGGCGTCGTCGCAACGCTGGTTCTCAACGTCGTTCCCGCCATTGCACAGCTTCTTGACCTCTTCTAACACGCGGCCCCCCGCCGAGTGAGCAAAGTCGGCAACGAAACAGCCCCGTCCTCTTGGCGTCAGAAGACGGGGCGAACACATGCCGATAGCGGAGCGGGTGGGATTTGAACCCACGGGGCGGAAACCGCCCACGCGCTCTCCAGGCGCGCGCATTAGGCCGGACTATGCTACCGCTCCTGTACGGGGCCAATTATAGCATGCCGGGGCAGATTGTCCACGCTTGCCGTGCTATACTGTACAAAACAGCAGGGTTGCCGGTCGATGGGAAGGGGGAGGACACCATGGCAGAGTACATCCAGGTGATCACCACCACCGCCACCGAGGACGACGCCCGCAAGGTGGCCCACGCGCTGGTCGAGGCGCGGCTGGCGGGCTGCGTGCAGATCGTGGGGCCAATCGGCAGCACCTACTGGTGGGAAGGCCGGATCGAGGAGGCCGAGGAGTGGCTGTGCCTGGCTAAAAGCCGCGCCGACCTGTTCGACGCGCTGGAAGCCGCGATCCGAGAGGCCCATCCCTACGACGTGCCGGAGGTGCTGGCCGTGCCGGTCGCGGCGGGCAGCCAGGGCTACCTCGACTGGCTGGGCGGCGAATTGCGCCCGTAGGGGACGGCTGCCCCGCCCAGGCCGGTGTGACATTTCCGCCGCGAGCGCGCCACGACGAAAAACCCAGGGCTGCGGTTAGTAGCCGGTGACGATTGTGCCGTTGACCAGCCCCTCGTAAGCATGGTCGACCAGCATCTTGCACTCCAGCGGGATCGCGTCCTCCCAATCGTGGTAGGGGGCCAGGCCCACGCCGCCGTTGGCGACCGTGGCCAGACGGACGCCCGCCTCAAGCTGGCCGGCGGCGAACAAACGGATCGCCTCGCCCACCGCCACGTCCATGTTCTTGGTCGCGCTGGTGAGCAGCGAGGCGGAGACCCCGGGGTAGGAGTAGTACTGGTCAACGTCCACGCCGATGGCCATCACGCCCACATCGTATGCGGCCAGCAGACCACCGTTGCCGGTGACTCCACCAACACCGAAGATGATGTCAGCGCCCTCGGCGATCTGCTCCATCCCGGCCAGGTAACCGGCGTCAAAGTCGGTGAAGTCGGGGATGTAGACGTTCAGCGCCGCAATGCCGGGGTTGGCGTTCCTTGCGCCGGTCTGGAAGCCGGTGACATACCTGACCACCGGCGGGATCTCCGCACCGGCGACCGAGCCGACGACGCCGGTTTCGGTCATGCACCCGGCCAGCATCCCGGCCAGGTAACCGGCCTCGTCCTCGGCGAACGTCAGGCTGGTGACGTTGGTCAGGACTTCGGCGTAGCAGTCCTCGACTTCCTGCCCTCCCTCCACCGGGCAGCTTCCAGAATCGTATTCGACATCGATGATGACGAAGTGAACGTCGGGGTGCTCCACCGCCGCGGCAGCCGTCGCGTCGGCCATCAGGTAGCCGACGGTGATGATCAGGTTGTAGCCCTCATCGACGAAGCTCTCGATGTAGCCCTCGTAGTCGGACGTCGCCCCGGAGACGGCATAAGCGAAGCCCAGGCCAAGCTCCTCGGCTGCCTCACGGGCACCCTTGAGGGTGTACTCGTTGAAGCCGCGGTCATTCTCGCCACCGATGTCGAGCACGACGGCCACGCGGGCCTGACTCACCGGCGGCTGCCAGGCGGGGGCCCATTCGTTGGCCGAATTGTAGGTCAGCCGGATCAGGTTGGAGCCGTCGGCGTCCATCGTGTACACCTCGTAGTCGCCGGCGGGGCGGTCGGAGATGAAGGTGATCCTGGCCCCATCCGGCGACCAGTCGGAGACGTTGTCCGATGCCGGGTTGTCGGTCAGGCGGGTCTGGTTGGAGCCGTCGGCGTCCATCACGTAGATCTCCCAGTTGCCGTCGCGCTCCGTAGTGAAGGCGATCCTTTCTCCATCCGGCGACCAGACAGGGCCGTAGTCGTCTGCCGCGCCGACCGTCAGGCGGGTCTGGTTGGAGCCATCGGCGTCCATCAGGTAGATCGCGGCGTTGTCGTCGCGCTGCGAGGAGAAGGCGAGCCTTTCTCCATCCGGCGACCAGACGGGCTGCCCATCCCACGCCGGATCGTCCGTCAGCCGGACCGGGTTGGAGCCGTCGGCATCCATCACGTAGATGTCCCAGTTGCCGTCACGCTCGGACATGAAAACGATCCTGGCCCCATCTGGCGACCAGGCGGGGCCGTAGTCGCCTTCCGCGCTGGTCGTCAGGCGGGTCTGGTTGGAGCCGTCGGCGTCCATCACGTAGATCTCCCAGTTGC
>CAZRXG010000006.1:0-2667 GCA_964603985.1 uncultured Anaerolineae bacterium
GGGTAGGGGGGGCTTGGCTATAATGCCCCCCGTTGTGCTGTGGGCGGGCACCGGAATCACAGCCCGCCGGGCTTATTCAGAGTTACGCAGTTGAGTACGTTGACAGGGGCCTCTGCACCTTGAGTATTTAATCCGGCCATGATGGAAATGTCGGACCGTCTGGCTTCTCTAGACGGGGGTGGGGGGCAAACTGAACTGCGTAAGCCCAAATCTGTGTAATCCGTGTAATCCGTGGTGCGTCCTATCCCTACTGGAGCGAGGTCAGGCTTTGAAGCTATCGATCATCATGCCGGTCTACAACGAGCGCGACACCCTTGAGCAGATCGTCGAGCAGGTGCTCGCCACCGGGCTGGCTCACGAGATTGTCATGGTGGACGACGGGTCCACCGACGGCACGCGCGAGGTCATGGAGCAGTGGAACGATCACTCCGTGATCCGCCTCATCTACCACGAACAGAACATGGGCAAAGGCAGCGCCGTCCGCACCGGCTTCCAGGCGGCCACGGGCGACATATTCCTCATTCAAGACGCCGATCTGGAGTACGACCCGCGCGACTATCCCAAACTGCTCCAGCCAATCGAGGAGGGGCGCGCCGACGTGGTCTACGGGTCGCGCTTCATCGGCGGCCCGGCCCGCAAGGTCTACTTCTGGCATCGCGCCGGTAACTTCTTCCTCACCATGCTCACCAACATCCTCTACAACGTCGACCTGACCGACATGGAGACCTGTTACAAGTGCTTCCGCGCCGATCTCGTGCGCGATATTCCGCTGCGCTCCCGGCGCTTCGATTTCGAGCCGGAGATCACCGCCAAGGTCGCCAAGCGCCGCTACCGCATCTACGAGGTGCCGATCTCCTACTACGGTCGCGAGTTCCACGAGGGCAAGAAGATCACCGGCTGGGATGGCCTGCCTGCCCTCGCCGCGTTGATCAAGTATCGTTTTGTGGATTAGGGGGCGTGCCGGGCGCTTATCCCGGCGGTAGGATGGCCCCACAAACCCGGTCCGGGCAGCGTGCTTACCGTATCTGGCTGCTGGCACTGATCATCCTCGTCGGCGCAGCAGCCCGTATCGCCCTGCTGTCCGGCAACCGCTTTCACCCCGACGAGGCACTGTTTGCCACGCTCTCCCGCCGCATCATCACCGGCAGCGATCCCCTCCTCGCCAACACGTCTCTTCTGGTCGATAAACCCCCACTTTTCTACTACCTGCTGGCCGCCGGGGTCTCGATGTGCTGGGCCTGCGAGGCGACCGCCCGACTGCCCGGCCTGTTCGCCTCTCTGATCACGCTCGCACTCGTGGCGCGTCTGGCCTGGCAGCTCTGGCGCTCCGAGGTCTCGGCGGTGTTGGCGGCGGTCTTCTGCGCGCTCTCTCCCTTCGCCATCCTCTTCGCCCCCACCGCCTTCACCGATCCCCAACTTACGATGTGGCTGCTGGCGGCGCTTGTTGCCGTGTGCGCCGGGCGCTGGGGCTGGGGCGGGGTGCTCACCGGCCTGGCACTGGCGACCAAGCAGAACGCGCTGTTCTTTCTCCCCCTGGTGATCGGGCTGGGTGCCATCCGCCGCATCGACGCCGAAACCGGCTGGCACGACGCCGGGCGCTGGGCTTTACGCTTCACACTGGGGCTGGGCGCTGTGGTCGCCCTGATGCTCGCCTGGGACGCCGCCCGCCATGCCGGGTCGGGCTTCTGGGCTGCGGGCTTCGGCGTCAACAACCCCGGTCGCCTCATCCGCAGCAACGAAGTCTGGCCGCGTGCGCTGGGCTGGCTGGGCTGGCTGCGCTATTTCACCGGATCGATCCCCTTAAGCCTGGCACTGCTGGCACTGCTCCTCACCCTCGCCCCTTTCGAGATCGCCACCCGTCCCCGCACGCGCGGTGCAGCGGTGACTCTTGTCCTACTTTCCTTCCTGGTCGGCTATCTGGCTTTCCTCTGGCTGGTTGCCTTCCCCCTCTTTGACCGCTACCTGCTCCCCCTCGTGCCTCTCTGCGGCCTGCTCGTGGGCCGCGCGGGCGCACTGCTGACCGGCTGGCTCGGCGAGCGCCACCACCACCCCCCAGGTTGGGCGGCGTGGGCGGCTGCGGCGATCCTGGCTGCCGCGCTGGTCAGCCCGGCCTGCCGCGCGGCCCAGGGGAGCTACCCCGTCGGCGGCGATCACGGCGCGTATGACGGTATCGATCAAGTCGCCGACTACCTCCGCACCCTCCCCGAAGGCACCGTCGTCTACAACCAATCGCTCGGCTGGCTGCTGGACTACTACCTCTTCAACGCCTACGTCTATCCCGCCCCCTTCGATACCCCCGCTGCCCTGGCCGCCGATCTGGAGACTTTCGGCCAGACCCCCGCCTTGCGCTATCTGGTACTATCCCGCCGGGACAGCCCCACCGAAGTTCTGTTCGCCATCGAGCAGGCGGGGTTTTCCGCCCACCCGGTCCTTGAGACGACCGACCGCTTTGGCCGTCGCTCCTTCACGGTGTACCGCCTGGAGCGGCTTTTGGAAGCGCGAAAAAGTTGAGGAGAATCGCGCGGCCGCCAACCATCGCGGTGCGGCGCTTCGGGCTTTTCCCTCACCCCTGTCTCGCTGCGACCTCCGGTCGCCCCGCGATGTCCCCTCTCCCAGCGCTCGAAGAGCGCGGGCGGGAGAGGGGAAGCGGGGGCGAACAACCCCCCC
>CAZRXG010000006.1:2677-163507 GCA_964603985.1 uncultured Anaerolineae bacterium
GCCCCCGGCCCCCCGCGGTGGGGGGGGGTGGGGGGGGTGGGGGCGGGGCCAGGCAGTGAAGGCATTTTCGACCCCCAGGGGCCGCAAACAGGACCGGCGCACAGAATCTCTCCTCCACTTTTTCGTACTATGGCGGCTCTTCTTGCCTGAGTGACCCTCTTTAGGCTATGCTACAATCAGTTCACACGTGACCGATTAAGGAGCTTTCAATGCCCGACAGTGCTATCGACTACGCTCACGCCAACCACGAGCGATACCTTGAGCAGTTATTTGATTTCCTGCGTATTCCCAGCATCAGCGCGCTCTCCGAGCACAAGCCCGACATTCAGCGTGCCGCCGACTGGCTCGCCGACAATATGAAGTGCGCCGGGCTGGAGGATGTCCGCGTCATGCCGACCTCTGGCAACCCCATCGTCTACGGTGACTGGCTGGCCGCCGGGGACGACGCACCGACCGTCCTCATCTACGGCCACTACGACGTGCAGCCCGTTGATCCACTTGACCGGTGGGTCTCACCTCCCTTCGAGCCGCAGATCCGCGACGGCGAGATCTACGCGCGCGGTGCCAGCGACGACAAGGGGCAGTTGTTCACCCACGTCAAGGCCATCGAGTCAACACTGGCCGCAGAGGGCAGGTTGCCGGTCAACGTCAAGCTGATCTTCGAGGGCGAGGAGGAGACCGGCTCACCCAGCCTGGAGCCGTTTGTGCAGGCGAATAAAGATCTGCTGGCCGCCGACAGCGGCCTGATCTCCGACAGCCACATCCTCGGCCCACAGCAGCCGTCGATTGTCTACAGCCTGCGCGGCCTGGCCTACATGGAGATCCGCATCACCGGCCCCAAGCGCGATCTCCACTCCGGGAGCTACGGCGGGTCGGTGCACAACCCGGCCCAGGCCGTCGCCGAGATCATTGCCGCCCTGCACGACGAAAACGGCACGGTGACCATCCCCGGCTTCTATGACAAGGTGCGCCCTCTATCCGACGAGGAGCGCGACGCGCTGCGTCGGGTTCCCTACACGCTTGAGAAGTGGCAGGCCGAGACCGGCCTCCGCGAGCCTTGGGGCGAGCCGGACTACACCCTCCTGGAGCGTATCGCCGCCCGTCCCACCTGCGAGGTCAACGGGGTGTGGGGCGGCTTCCAGGGCGAGGGCAGCAAGACCGTCATCCCCGCCAGGGCCGGGGCCAAGATCAGCATGCGCCTGGTCCCCGATCAAGACCCCGGCGAGATCGCCCGCCTCTTCACCGACTACGTGAAGCGCCTCGCCCCGGACGCCGTGAGCATCGAGGTGCTGGAGTTGCACGGCGGCTGGCCCGCCATCACGCCCATCGATTCACCTGAGATAAAAGCCGCCGCCATGGCCTACGAGGCGGTCTGGGGCGTACCGCCGGTTTTCACCCGCGAGGGCGGCTCGATTCCCATTGTCGCCACCTTCCAGAAGGAGCTGGGCGCGCCGGTGGTTCTGATGGGCTTTGGCCTCGACGACAACATCCACTCACCCAACGAGCACTTCCGGCTGGAGCACTTCTACCGGGGCATTGACGCCGCCATTCGCTACTACCACAACCTGGCCGGGTAGGGGGCGCTCTTGTAGGATTGAGGCGCGGTAGCGGTGCTGTTTGCATGCCGAGGTGGGTATGACACACGTCTTTGTCTCCTATACGCACGAAGATGAAGATTTCGTCGCCGACCTGGTCCACCACGTCGAGGGGGCGGGCATTGCCGTCTGGGTGGGCGGGCCGAAGTGGCGTGCCGGTGAAGACTGGCACGAAGAGGTTGATCAGGCCATCCGCGACGCCTTTGCCCTCATCCTCATCTTGACCCCGGAGGCCGTCTCGTCTGAGTACGTCGCCTACGAGTGGGCGCTGGCGATGGGGCTGGGCAAGTCACTCGTCCCTGTCTTGCTGCGCGATGCCGGGCTGCACCCCCGCCTGACCCGCATCCCCGCCCTCGACTTCCGCGAGGCGCGCCCCTGGGATGACCTGATCCGCGACCTTGAGGCCCTGGCGATGACGCAGCCGCTTGCCCTCTTCCTGACCGACGAGGGGGTTGACCCCTACGCTCTGGGCGAAGAGGCCGCAGGCGACACCGAGCTGGTGGCCGACCTGCTGGACGACCTCCGCGAGGGCAAGAAGGACATCCGCCTGGGTGCTGCGGCGCGGCTCGGCGAGGTGGGCGACACATTTGTCATCCCCGCCCTGCTCGAAGCCCTGGGCGACTCGAACCCCGCCGTGCGTGCCGCCGTCGCCGGGGCGCTGGGGCAGATCGGCGATGCAGCCGCGGTGACCGGCCTGCTGGAGCATCTGGACGACCGGCATCAGGAGGTGCGCCTCAGCGCCATCTGGGCACTGGGTGTGCTCAAAGATCCGCGGGCTGCGTCGGAATTGGCCCGTGTGTTAGACGACCCGTCCGTCGACCTGCGCCGCGCCGCCGCCGAGGCGCTGGGCTTACTCCAGGGCGCGGAGGATGTTTTGCCTGGTCTGCTTGATGCCCTGCACGATCCCGATGAGGACGTTCGCAAGGCCGCCGCCTGGGCGCTGGGCCAGGTCCACGACCCGGCTGCCATGCCGGGCCTTCTGGACGCGCTGCACGGCGACGATCTCTCCGTGCGCGATATTGTCGCCTGGTCACTGGGCGAGATCGCGGGCCTGGTCGAGGACGCCCACCTCCTGGCCGACGTGGCCGCCGGTCTGACGGCTGCCCTGGACGACGAGGCGAACAGTGTGCGTACCAACGCCGCCTGGGCCTTGGGCACCATCCAGGCCGCCGATGCCGTGCCGCGTCTGCTGGAGGCGCTGCTCGACGGGGACGCCGGGGTGCGCTGGGCCGCCGCCGAAGCGTTAGAGGAGATCGGCGAGGCCGCCGTGCCGGGCCTGCTCGAAATCCTGGATGAGACCACCGACGAGCGGCGCGAGCTGGCTGCCGGGGTGCTTGAGCGCATCGACACCCCGGAGGCCCAGGCCGCCGCCAGAGCGTGGCGCGAAGGACAGACCGCCGGCTGATGCTGCTTGAGGAGCGCGCGGTAGCCGCGAAGTTGATTCGCGGCATCGAATGGGTTTCCGCAGACCACTTGGTTTGCCCGGCGGATGGTACGTCGGCTTATGCACCTTGAATATTTAACCCGGTTATGATGGACATATCGGCCTGTCTGGCTTCTCCCCTCCCCCCAGCGCCGTCAAGGCGCGGAATGTGGGGGAGGGGACGGGGGTGGGGGGAAAACGGTAGCCGGATTAAATTGTTAAGGTTTATCAGCCGACATATCGTATTTAGCCTGGCGTGTTAACGTCAGGCCGCTTTGGGCGGGTAGGGCGATGGACTTCTTCGCGGATTGGGACGACCTGACGGTTGAGGAGCTTGACGAGCTGATCGACTCCAACCTGCCCCAGTTGCAGGACGTGCTGGTCGACGCGCTCGATCATCACCACCGTGCGGTACGCATCCACGCCGCCCTGAAGCTGGCCGAATTGTTCCACGATGTGCGAGCCGTGCCCGCCCTGGCCGAGGCGATGCGTACCGGCAACCGGCACATCAGGAAGGCCGCCGCCGATGTGCTGTGGGAGATCGGCGACGCGGACACACCCGGCCTGCTCAGGGCGCTGCACTTCGAGCACGGCCCGGCGCGTGAAGCCCTCGTCGAGGCGCTGGATCTGTCCGGCTGGTTCCCCGACAACGTCAACAGCGAGATCGCCTTCCGCATCCTGACCTGGAGCTGGCGCGAGATCATTGCCATTGGCCCCCCGGCTGTGTCGGGGCTGGTTTCCGCGCTGAGCGACCCCGACGGCAACGTGCGCCGGGGGGCAGCCTGGACGCTCGGCCAGATCGGCGATGCGCGGGCCGTGCCCTGGCTGATCAAGTGCCTGTCCGACGCCGAGGGCGGGTTGATGGGCATCAACGAGCGTGTCTGCGATATCGCCGCCGAGGCGCTGCTGCGCATCGGCACCCCGGAGGCACTGGAGGCCGTCGAGCGCTGGCAGAGCGGCAGTGTCGAATAGGTGCCGGGGGTGCCGACCTCATGCACCTTGAGTATTTAGTCCGGCTACGATAGGAATGTGCTTCGTCTGGCTTCTCCCCTCCCCCCAGCGCCGTCCAGTCGGCGGGGGTGAGGGCCGCTAACAGCTAATCGCCAACCGCTGATAGCTGACTGGCTGCTTGCTGATCTCTGACCGGCTGATTGCTGATCTCTGACCGGCTGATAGCTGGCCGCTGATTCCAACCCACTCCTAACCCCATTCGAACAAATGTCCAATTGACATCACGCCCATCCGTGCTATAATGAATAGAACGTTAGTTCTAGTTGGCGCCTGCGAGGCACGACGCTCACGTCGGCGGACGGTCGCCGGACTTCGCATCGCGCGGAAAGGATCGTTGCGCACAGATGGGCAGCCCCCATACACGGTCGCGCTCCCCGTCCAGAACGCGCGGCGTGTGGGGAAAGTGCGGCTGCCATCCCCACCCCCGGCTCCATTGACATTGGCACATTGGCATCGTAGGGGCACGGCACCGCCGTGCCCGGTGTAGGAGCGACCGGCCGGTCGCCCACCGGAGTACGCCACGTGGTTCGGACGGATGGGCGTAGTGAGAAAGTGCGGCTGCCATCTCACGCAGGCCGGGTATGCGTGTGCGGCTTCACGTCACGTCGTGGAGCGGCGCGCGATGGATGAGGCGGCAGTGTCTGGCGGGCCGGTCACTCTGCGGACAGCCCCGTCACTCCCGGCTGTGCACCAACGGGCAGAATCGCCCCGGCGGCCTCGCGCCGCCCGCAGGGACAGGTGAATAGGCATCGTCTACAGGTACTTCTCTACTGCCCAGCCGCCGTCCATCTGGATCGTCTTTGACGCCGCCTCCGACGCCACCTCCCCCATCGGCTCAAAGTACAGCCCCGGCCTCCCATAAACAACGTCGACCAGGTCACCCATCATATCCGCCAGCGCCACCGGCCTCCCCAGCGCCTTCGCCACCTCCCCCGGCGACACGTCGTCCAGCGCGATCCCATCCGGGTGGTCAAACATCACCCGCGGCAAAACCACCACCTCGCCCAGCTCTCGCTCCCCCACCTGCCCGATCACGTCCTCACCCATCAGCAGCCCGGCAACCGTGATTGTTTCTCCCAGCCGCTCGTTGACCACCGCCACCACGTCCACCCGCACCCCGCTCTTCTCCGCGAACTCGGCAGCGTACTTCTCCAGCACCGGCGCGAACAGCTTCCCCGTCACCAGCGTCAGCGACTTCGTCTTTGCCCTCTTCCCCACCTCCCCCCGCGATTCACCCCACTCCTCCACGAAGGCCCGCACCATCCCCAACCCGTTCTCCCGCAGGTCAAGCCCATCGTAAGCCTCAAGCGGCGGGATGGGCCGCTCTGTGACCAGATACCACTCATCCGTCGGGTACACGAAGTTAACCCCCAACGCCTCTCGATACTCCGCCCCCCACACCTCACAGGCATCCAGCACGATCTCGGCCTCTTCACGTGTGTTGGGGCGCATCCCATAGCGGTGGTGCTTCGTCAGCCCCACCGGTACCACACTCACCGACTGCACACCCGGATACAGCCCCACCAGCTCCCTCACCGACCGCTCCAGGTGCGGCCCGTCGTTCAACCCCGGCGTCACCACGATCTGCGTGTGAAACTCGATCCCCTCCTCGATGAACCCGGCCATCTGCTCTACGATGTCAGGCGCGTTCTCGTTGCGCAGACACCTGCGCCGCAGTTCCAGGTCGGTCGCATGGACCGAGACGTACAGCGGGCTTAATCCCTGTTCAACGATGCGCCACTCGTCGTGCTCGCTCAGGTTGGTCAGCGTGACGAAGTGCCCGAACAGGAATGAGTAGCGGTAGTCGTCGTCTTTGATGTACAGCGTCCGCCGGAATCGGGGGGCCATCTGCAGCACGAAGCAGAACCCGCACAGGTTGTTGCAGCGCCGGATGTCGATGTCAAACGTGGGGTGCTCAAAGCTCAGGCCAAGCGGCTGTATCTCTTCTCGCTCGCCGCTCCGGGTGATCACCTTGTCGCCGCGCTGTAGCATCAGCTCAACGGCGAACTCGGCAGCGTAGTACTGCACATCGATCACATCCTCGACCGGTTCGCCGTTCACCTTCAGCAGCACGTCACCGGCCCTGACGCCCAGCTTCGTGGCCAGGCTGCCCGGCTCAACGCCGGTAATCAGCCCTCCGTAGACGCGCGGTTCAGGCTCTTGCATGGGGGGCTATCCCACCCCGGCAGGCGCACACCGGATCTCGGTCTCACACCAGCGCGGAAGCCGCTGCTCGACCGGCTGCCAGGCGATGTCGAAATCCAGGTAGCTGGTCGTCGCCTTCGAAAGATCACTGTAGACTCCGCGCCACTTTTCGGGCAGCAGCACCGCGATGCGGTACATGGCCTCGTCCATCATCGCCCGGAAGTGCTCACGCGGCATCCTGCGCCCCTCGTGCCTGAAGCGGAACGGCTCTCCAAAGCGCAGGTAGATCGGCGTCCGCTGGAAATGCCTGATCCACGTCGCAGGCCACTCGCGCGTTCCCCAGATGGCAACGGGAACCACGACCGCGTTTGTCTTGAGGGCCACATAAACGGTGCCCTCCTGGCCCTGGATCAGGCCGGTCTTACTGCGTGTCCCCTCGGCATAGAGCATGCCTATGTAACCCTGCCGGACGTGCTCCAGCGTCGACTTCAGCGCCTTGATGTCATTCTCACCCCGGTGAACGGGGATCGCGCCCCAGTGCGAGACGAAGTAGCGCAGGATAGGCTGCTGGAAGGCTTCAATCTTGGCCATCGGGACGATGTCCCGATCCGGGAAAAACGAGATCATCACCACCGGGTCAAGCACACCAATGTGGTTGCCCATCATGATCACCGGCCCGTCGGCGGGGATGTTCTCCCAGCCCTCAACATGCATCTTGAACCAGAAACGAAACATTATGTTCCACAAACCAAAGCGAAACACCTGCCGCCGCCAGCGGTAGTTCCGCCGATCATCTATCAGTTGACTCATCTGACTCCTGCATCACACTCCAGGACGTGTCGCTAACCACTCCCGGCGTCCTCAACCGGGAGGTTGAGCAGCCTCAAGAAGTACGCCATGACGCCCTCTGCATCCACGTCGGTCGTGTCATATACAATGGCATCCTCGGCGGGCTTCAAGGGCGCAACTGCTCGCTGGCTGTCCAACTCGTCGCGTTTGCGCATCGAGGCCAGGATATCCTTGTAGGCATCGTCCCGGCCGTTGGCCTGGCATTCCCGCCAGCGCCGGTGAGCGCGCTCTTCATGCGAGGCGTCCAGGTATATCTTGAGATCGGCACCGGGCAGGACAACCGTCCCAATGTCACGCCCGGCCATGACCACCTGTCCGCGCTCGCCAATGCGGCGCTGCTGGCGCGTCAGGGCCTCGCGAACGCCTGCGTAAGCCGAAGGAATTGAAACGTTGGCGTCCACCTCGGCGCTTCGCAGCTCCCAGGTGACGTCCTTTCCGTCGAGACACACCGTGTAAGGCCGACCGTCGTCCACAGTTGGTGGCTTGACGTCGATCTCGACCTTTTCGGCGAGCGCCACGACCGCTGCCTCATCGTGGATGTCGATCCCACGTTCAAGCGCCGCCAGCGTCACGGCACGGTACATCACACCCGTATCGAAGTAAAGATAGCCCAGACGGCGCGCGAGTGCACGCGCCAGCGTGGTCTTCCCGGAGGCAGCAGGGCCATCGATGGCGATTGTCGAAGGCAGGCTCATTTACGTCGTGTTCCTCGTTTGGATTGGGGGGAGTATCGCTTGCCGGATCGGCCGTGCCGTGAATCCGACCGGCGGCGCTGGGAGGAGCCTCCGCTCGCCTTACGGCTGGGAGTTGGAGCGGCCCGCACTGCCTGTAAAGCAGCCACCTCCTCATCCGTAAGACGCCGCCATGCACCGGCAGGCAGGTCACCCAGCTCAAGCGGGCCAAGCTTCACGCGCACCAGTTTGTGCACCGGATGGCCCAGCGCCGCCGCAACACGCCGCAGGAGCCGCTTGCGCCCCTCTATTACCGTGATCTCCAGCAAGGCTCTATTGCGTGTTCTGCGGATCTGCCTGACCTTGGCGGGCGCGGTGGGCTTTCCATCCAGCACGACGCCACGACGCCATGCCTCCAGTGTTTTCTCCGAGGGTATTCCCTCGACCAGCACGTGGTAGGTCTTAGGATGCTCGTAGCGGGGATGGGTGAGCCTGTGCGCGAGGTCGCCGTCATCGGTGAAGAGTATCAGGCCCTCACTTGGCACATCCAGGCGTCCAACCGGGTAGAGGCGTCCTTCAAGCGGGATCAGCTCACGGGCCGCCTGGAAGTTCCCACCCACATCTTCGTCGGAGATCACGCCGCGCGGCTTGTTGAGCATAATGTAGGTATAGGATTCGGGCAGGTGCAACCGACTCCCATCCACCCGGATGTCATCCCTATCGGGATCGGCCCGCATGCCCAGGCTGGCGATCTGGCTGTTGATCGTCACGCGCCCCTGTTCGATGATCTCCTCGCAAGCACGGCGCGACCCATATCCGGCCCGCGCCATGAGCTTCTGTAACCTTTCCTCTGTCAACGGTTCACCTGTTAGCCCACGCTGGCCCGATTTGCCACCACTCCTACACATCTTACACGACGATCCTGGCACGTCGTAATCGCCTCCGCCGAGGCATATTCACGGGCAAATCAACAAGCAGTGGGTACGTGCAATTACTCCGCAGCACCGCGATGAATTATACCACGCGAGCCGGGGGCGCGTGTTAAAAAACAAGCGAGTTTCGCCGGGAGTCATGATGGTCACAAGCAGAGAAGCTCCATCTGCCACCGTTACCCGGCTCAGCTGGGTGGCGGGACGAATTTGTCGCCTCCCCATTTGCCGATACAATCTAGCCGCGCATAGCATAATGCAGTTGGCAGACGGACGCCCGCATCGCGGCTCCAGAATGCCATCGTTGCAGGGACACCGGCCTGATGACGGGCGCGTTGTCAGGCTGGCCGGTATCCTCCTGGCCGCAAGTAGAGAGAGTCCGAATGACCACCTCCCGAAGCAAGACCGCCACCCTGTGGGTTGACCTTGCCGCCCTGCTGGCGCTGATCGGGCTGACCATCGCCTTCTTCTGGAAGATGGCCTTCACCGACCTGATCCTGCCGCGCGGCGACGCCTTTGCCTACTTTTACCCTTATTGGGCATATCGCAACGCGGCGCTGCGGGCGGGTCGCCTCCCGTTGTGGAACCCATACCTGTTCATGGGCGCGCCCTTCCTGGCAAACAGCCAGGCAGGGGTGTTCTACCCGCCCAACTGGGCACTGATCCCATTCGACGCACCGACCGCGATCAAGGTGGCGATCTTGCTGCACGTCGGCTGGGCGGCCACCGGGATGTTCCTCTTCTCGCGCCGGACGATCAGGCTGAGCACCCTGGCGGCGACGCTGGCCGGGGCGGTCTTCGGCCTGGGTGGATACCTGACCGCGCAGGTCGAGCACATCAACCAGTTGCAGGGGCTGGCATGGCTGCCCTGGCTGTTCTGGCTGTGGTCGGAGGCGATGGCCGGGCGGCGGAGAGCGTTTTTCGGGCTGGGATTGGCGCTGGCAATGCAACTGCTGGCCGGGCACTCGCAGTCGGCATTTATCAGTGGCATGGGGTTGGGTCTCTGGGCGGCATGGCATACGATTGGCCGGTGGCGCGAAATCCGCCGGGGCGCTGCCGGATCGGACGCCTCGCTGCCGGACTTACTGGCGGCCAACTGGAAGCAACTGGCCTGGCCGCTGGGCGGGCTGGCGCTGGCCTCGGCGGTCGCGCTGGGGGTGGCGGCGGCTCAGATTCTCCCGACGCTCGAACTGGCCCGCCTGAGCAACCGGGGTGGCGGCCTTTCTTTCCTGGAAGCGGTGTCGTTCTCGTTCAAACCGCATTTCATTGGGCGCGGCCTGCTGCCCTCGTATGGCGAGGCGTCACTGTTCAGCGAGTACGTGGCATACGTGGGCGTCATCGCGCTGATGCTGGCCCTGATCGGCGGGTGGGAGAGACGCCGCGAGCGGCAGGTGATGGGATTAATTGGGCTGGCCGGGGTGGGCCTGTTTCTGGCACTGGGCGCATACAACCCGGTTTACTGGGCGCTGGTGCGCTTCGTGCCCGGCTTCGACCTGTTCCGCGCACCGGCGCGCTGGCTGGCCGTGTGGGGATTCGGGACGGCGGCGTTGGTAGGTGTCGGCTTCGACCGGCTGATGATCCCGGCACCCCAATCCGACTCTGCGGCAAAGCCGCTCAAGGCGCTGTGGCCGGGCGCGGTGGTGATCGTCCTGGGTGGGTTGAGCTTCCTGGCTCCGCTTACCAGGGACAACGTGGTCGGCGCGACGGCTCCCGGCGGGGGAGAGGTCGGCATCTGGATGGTGACGCTGGCGGCCGGGTTGGGGGCGATCTGGTGGATACGCCGGAGCCGCCCGGCAGCCCGGCGATACGCTCTCCCGGCGCTGGCCGCGCTGGTGGTCGTCGAGCTGTTCATCGCCAGCCGCAACCTGCCCTACAACGACCTGAGCGCCCCCGCCGCGTGGTACAGCCAGCGCCCGGCGATCAGCACGTTGCTGGCGTCTGAACAGGGCTCGATTCCCCCGGCACGTTTCCTGTCGATCTCGGATACGCTGTTCGATCCGGGCGACCTGCGCGAGATCGAGGCGATCTACGGGCCGCACCTGACCGAGGACGCGCTGTTCGATTACATCGTCGCGACCAAGGAGAAGGAGATCCTCGCACCCAACCTGCCGATGGCGTGGGGCATCTATGCGATGGATGGCTTTGACGGCGGCATCCTGCCGACCCGTGATTACACCCGCTTCACAGCGTTGTTCCTGGACGAAGATGAGGTCACGCCGGATGGACGGCTGCGCGAGAACCTGAGCGCCGTCCCCGACCTGAGGTGGCTGCGGCTGGCGAACGTAGGTTGGATCATCACAGACAAGGTGTACGATGCGTGGATCGACGGCGTGTATTACGACTTACAGTTCGCGGAGCGAGTCGTCAGTGGGGAGACAGGCCCAACCGAGGCGTATCCCTTGCAGCCCTTTGAGGCGACGGCGGTGGGCATCGTGGGGCACCTGGAGGGGGCGGCGGCGCTGGCGGATGGGACGATAGTCGGCAGCGTGACCATCATCGCGGGCGGGAAGCCGGAGGTCTCGGTGTCGCTGGTCGTGGGCGAAGACCTGGCGGAGGGACTCTACAGCGGCGCGGCGCACAGCCAGCCGGAGGTGGCCGGGGCCTTCACGCCTGACGAGCCGGAACTGGTCGAGTACCATACGCTGATCGAGTGGGACACCCCCCTGCGCGTCGAGCGCGTGTCGGTGACGACGGTACCGGCCTTCAGGGGCGCGCTGGTGGTGCGTGGGGTGAGCCTGATCGACGGGCGGAGTGGGGCGTTCATGCCGACCAGCGTTGCGCGGGGGAATGCGATACGGTTGGCGCACTCAGGTGACGTGAAGATTTACGAGTACCGGTACACGCTGCCGCGAGCGTATCTGGTGTGCGAGCCGGAGTTTGTCGAGAGTGAGGGAGAAGTGTGGGCGCTGCTGGAAGCCTACGACGGGCAGATCACGGTGATCGAGGAGCCGGAGCCGCCGGAGGCCACGACCTGTGACCCTGCGCTGCCGGGGGAGGTGACGATCACCCACTACGCGCCTGAGCGGACCGTGATGCAGGTAAAGAGCCAGGGTGAGGGTGTCTACGTGGTGCTGTCGGATGCGTGGTATCCGGGCTGGGTGGCGTGGGTTGGCGAGACACGGCGGTTTACCCCCGTGCGGCGGGCCAACGGGCTGTTCAGGGCGGTGCCCGTGCCCCCCGGTGAGAACGTGGTGACGTTTACGTACCAGAGCCGTCCGTTGCAGATCGGCACGGTGATCAGCATTGAGAGCGTTCTGATCGTACTCCTGGGGCTGCTGCTGCGGTGGTCGCCGGGGGACAGGGCCGGGGGACGATCTGCCGATTAGTGGGGTGATCGGAGGGTGGGGGGGGCTCCTGCCACCGCCTTGGGCGGGTTTCAAGCCCGCCCCTACATCGGGGTGGAGTCTATGCGGTGGCAGGGAGCGGGTGTCGGGCTTCGCGCACCTGTAGATCCCTGTTTCGTAGATAACACCTTCGTTTCCGTGTTGGGCGATGTATTCGGTTGGCACGCCCGCGAGGTGGCGGCGAGTCTGCCGGTGGGTGCTGCATGACGGAGTGCGGTGCACGGGTGATCGATGGCTGGGTAAAGTAGCTGTCGGCGATCAGCCGGTCAGCTATCAGCCGGTCAGCTATCAGCCACCCTCATCCCCACCGATCTCTGGTCGCCGGGGGAGGGGGGACTGCGTGGCCGGAGATCGCTGCCGGGACTTTTTAAAACTCCGTGGTTCAGGCGGAGGCCGGTGCATGGTCATCTAGCGGCGGCTCCTTTACGCCTTTAATCAGAAGCCACAAGGGGAATGCCATCTCCGCGATAGCTATCGGAATCGCGAGAAAAACCGGGATCTCTGTGTAGTTTGGTAAAAGCAATTTTCCATAGTTGTCTGTCAGATAGCCCAAAGATGCTAACATCAACAGGATGCCCAGAATTCTGGGAATGTAGCCCGCCTTGAAAACCAAGTAGCCAAGCACCAGGAGATGCAGGCCAAAAAACAGCCCCCAGATTATTTCCACATGTGTATGCACATCGAGAAATAGCATCACAAGAGCGTTCAACTGATCTGGCTCGAACGCTGTCAGGTAACCAGCACCGCTCAAAAGCAGCAGGGCGGCAAATCTGTTGAGCAGATTGATTCCCTGAATAGCGGCCATCGCCAACCTGGCAGATGCCGCAACCAGAGAGAGTGTCTGGTTTACCGGTTTGAGTAGTACGTAAAGGAAGATGGGCAGCACTATTTCGGTCAGAAAGATGATTGATTCGCCAACCATACCGAAACGGAACAGCGACTCATTAGCCATGATGTTATCGGCTGTTGCTGCCGCATCGCCGGGCACAATAAGACTGGAGGGAACATACATTAAGCTGAAGGGACCTACCACCACGAGAATGAGATACAGTATCCCTGCCGCTCTTGCGGTCTTATTGAGTGAATTCATTGTTTTTTCTTTTCTTTTCGATTATGGATGTATTTCACTGAATTTCGTTATTTACATCTGACCGGTAAACGCAGACCGGCAGCATTTTATTCGGTTGGATTTGATCGTTTGATTCGGCCCCAAGTCAGAGCGCACCTAGCAGGGACAAACCGTGCCCCCACAGCGGGCTGGTGTGGCGCGGCAAATCAGCATATACTGAAACGAGTTTTCAAACTGTTGATGCTATCAATCGGGGAGAGTTATCGATGCAAAGAGTGTTTATCGTAATAACCGTGATGATGTTGTTGGCAGGCACAGCGTGCAACATGCCGCCGGTGGACAGCAGTGGGGAAGGGGCTGCCGTGGAGCAGACGGCCCGCACTCTTGGGGAGGCAGATCCGGCCCAATCGCTGCCCTCCGGCGAGGGGGTTGAGATCAGTGCGGCCCAAGCGGACGTGGCCGCTCCGGCCAGCGACCCGGGCGCCCTCATCTACCCGGAGAACCTGGCGTACCTGGGCGCGTTCCGGCTGCCGGATGACGCGCCCGACGAAATCGGCTGGTGGTGGAGTGGTGGGGCGCTGACCTACTATCCGGGCGGTGACCCCGGTGGCCCTGATGACGGCCATCCAGGCTCGCTGTTCGGCACCGGGCACGATTGGAACACTTACGTCTCTGAAATCAGCATTCCACAGCCGATCGTCTCGCCGTCGAAGAATCCCAATGAATTGAACATGGCGGGTACGTTGCAGCCGTTCCAGGACATCAAGGGTGGGCTGGTAGGCTCCCTGGAGATACCGCGCGTCGGGCTTGAGTATCTGCCGCCACAGGGAGGGCAGGCCAGTGGGAAACTGTACTTTGCCTGGGCGCAGCACATGGGGGAGGGCGAATCCAACCCCTCACATGGGTGGGCTGAGCTGGACCTGGCAAATCCCCAGTCTGCCGGGTTGTGGCGCATTGGAGACTATTGGAACTACGTCACAGGCGATTATTTGTTCGCCATCCCGCCGGAGTGGGCCGATACCTACACACCGGGGATGTACCTGGCAACCGGTCGCTATCGTGATGGTGGTCAGGGCGCGCAGGGGCCTTCCATCCTGGCCGTCGCTCCCTGGAATGCAGGCAACCCACCGGCGGCGGGCAGCACGCTCCCGGCGATCCCGCTGCTGATGTACGGCAATGTTTACACCGAAGGCTCGGCGACGATGATCGACTACCATCACTCTGATGAGTGGAACGGCGCGGCCTGGCTCACGGCAGGGGGGAAATCGGCGGTTATATTTGCCGGTACTAAAGGGTTGGGCGAAAACTGGTATGGTTGTTCGGATGGAACGGTGTGGGAGCCGCCCTATCCCGAAGAAGGCTGCCCGGATTTTGACCGGGGCTGGTGGAGCACGGCCTTTGAAGCGCGGATCATCTTCTACGATCCGGCGGATCTGGCTGCCGTGGCGCTGGGGAATCTGGAAGCCTGGCAGCCCCAGCCGTACAGCGTGATGGTCATCGACGACGTGCTGTATCACCTCGAACACGAACAGCAGAAATCGCGCGTTGGTGCGGCAGCCTTCGACCGGGAGCGGGGACTGTTGTACGTGCTTGAGCTGTTCGGCGATGGTGACAAGCCGCTCGTTCACGTGTGGAGGGTGTCGGGCTAGACGGGGGTGATTACGGTCGTAGGGTTTTCTTTTCCCCCGGTGCTCGAAACGCCGGGCTATGGGGCAACAGGCTGGTCGACCAGCCTGTTGCCCGCAAAGCTCCCTGGCGGGGGCTGCCCGGCGGAGCCGGGGCGGAAATTCCAGGCGGCGGATTTGTGGCATAGCCGCTGTGTAGCTGCTATACTTCCTTCTACCTACGGCAGAGAGAAGCAACAGGAGGCGCTATCGAGGCGATTGAGCAAAACACGGGGATAAGTCAGCGCATGAGCCTGCGCGCATCGGCGTGCGGGCTGACGAGGAGGCGGTTACCTATCGCGGGATAGGTGAAAATCGACAGATCAGCGGATGCCGCCCGGACGACGCCACCGTCCGCAACTTTCCCCCAACTGACCACAGTCGGGCCGTCCCGACAAAAGCGTGGGGCAACCTGCGCGACAAAACGGGCCGGTCGTGGCACGGACATCACAATCAGCCAAGTAACAGATAATCACTCACGGCCTGCGCAGGGCGCGGGGACATCGCGCTTGCCTGCTGTGAGGTGCAAGGAGAACAGCACACATGTGTGGAATTGTTGGCTACATTGGCCCGCGCGACGCCACGCCGATCATCCTGGAAGGGTTGAAGCGGCTGGAGTACCGGGGCTACGACTCGGCGGGATTGGCGGTTTTGCAGGACGGGCGCATCGAGATACGGCGTGACGCGGGGAAGCTGGCGAACCTGGAGCGGCTGGTCGAGGAGCAGCCGGTTGGCGGCAACCTGGGCATCGGGCACACGCGCTGGGCGACTCACGGGCCGCCCAGCCAGCGCAACGCGCATCCCCACGTGGGGATGACGGGCGAGGTGGTGGTGGTGCACAACGGCATCGTGGAGAACTTCCTCGACCTGCGGGACGAGCTTCAGGCGGAGGGGGCCGAGTTCAAGAGCGACACGGACACGGAGACAATCGTGCACCTGATCGAGCGCCTGATGGGCGGCGGCCAGTCGCTCGAAGAGGCGGCCCGGCAGGCGTTCAGCCGGTTGAAGGGCGCGCAGGCCATCGTGACTTTCAGCCGCAATGCCCCGGACCGGCTGGTCGCGTGCCGGATCGGCAACGCGGGTGGCGTGGCGGTCGGGGTTGGGAAAGGGGAGATGTTCGTCGCGTCGGACATCCCGGCTATCCTGGAGCATACGCGTGATATGGTGTTCCTCGAAAGCTGCCAGATGGCGGTCGTGACGGCGGACGGGTACACGGTGCAGACGCTCGACGGGCAGCCCGCCGCGCCGCCGGTGCACACCATCCCCTTCGACCCGGTGAGCGCCGAGAAGGGCGAGTACCGGCACTTCATGCAGAAGGAGATCTTCGAGCAGCCGCGCGCGCTGACGGACACGATCCGGGGGCGGGTTGACTTTGAGGCGCGGCGGGTGCAGCTACGCGACCTGAACCTGACGCCGGAGTCCGCGCGGGGGTTGAGCAAGATCGTCACGGTGGCGTGCGGCACGTCGTACTACTCGGCACTGGTGGGCAAGACGATCATCGAGCGGATCGCGCGCGTCCCGGTCGAGGTGCGGATCGGCTCGGAGTTCCGTTACGCCGACCCGATCATCGATGAGTCGATGGCGGTGCTGGCGATCACCCAGTCGGGCGAGACGGTTGACACACTGGCGGCGATGGAAGAGGCGCGTGAGAAGGGCGCGACGCTGTGGAGCGTGGTGAACGCAATCGGCAGCCAGGCGATGCGGATCGCGGATGGGTTCATCGCGATGCAGGCCGGGCCGGAGATTGGAGTGGCGAGCACGAAGGCGTTTACGGCGTCGCTGGTGGATCAATACCTGCTGGCCTGCACGCTGGCCGAGATGCGGGGATCGCAGGAGGCGGCTGCGTTGGGACGGTACGTCGCCGACCTGGCGCGCCTGCCGTCTCTGGCGGGGTCGATACTGGATCGTGACGCCGAGTACCAGGCGCTGGCGAATGAGCTTTACCAGTACACCAACTTCCTCTACCTGGGGCGGGGGGTGAACTATCCCGTCGCGTTGGAGGGGGCGCTCAAGCTGAAGGAGATCAGCTACATCCACGCCGAGGGCTATCCCGCCGGGGAGATGAAGCACGGGCCAATCGCGCTGATCGACGAGCACATGCCGGTGCTGGCGATTGTGGTCAGGGATCACGTTTACGAGAAGATGCTCTCGCAGGTGGAGCAGGCCAAGGCGCGGGGCGGGATCGTGATCGCGCTGGCGACCGAGGGCGATGAGTTGATCGCGGAGAAGGTCGATCACGTGATCTACGTGCCGGAGATGCCGGAGCTGCTTTCGCCAGTGATCAACGTGCTGCCGCTGCAACTGCTGGCCTATCACATCGCGGTGCGGCGCGGCGCGGACGTGGATCAGCCGCGCAACCTGGCCAAGAGTGTGACGGTGGAGTAGGGGGGCGCTCCCCGAAACGCCCAATCAAACAGCGACACAGACAGGTGACTATCCGGCAAGCGGCAGGGTGATGGCATACGCCTCGACCGGGCGAGCATCGGCAGGAGTGTCCTTCATCAACTGCTCCAGCTTCAGCATCAGCGGCCCGTCAAAATACCGGTGGCCGCAGTTGGGGCAGACCTGGGCGGGCACATTTTCGAAGACGTAGACCTTGCCCTTGTAACGCCGGGTCAGCGTCACAAGCCTCTTTTCCTGCGGCTTGCCGGTTCACAAAATTCACACGGATAGTCTCGCTTCTGGGCCACCAGGTTCCCTATGGACACTGGGCCTCATCGAGATAGTTCTGTAGCCACACTACAGCAGGTGCACCGCTTGGCACAGCTTCGTCCAAGAAGTATTTGGTATCATACTGATCAACTGCCGCTACTGGTGAGTCAACTACATAGCCGGCTGGAATGCTTTCGACAGATATTCCTTCTCGGAGACCATCCAGGCATGACCAATTCCCGGCTCCGAAGATTTGATTCAAATCACTTTGGGTGATATTGGGCCTCTCTACAGAGCAAGGATTATCTGGCAAACTGCGATATAACCATCCAGTAGCCGGAAATCCAGCAGGAACTGGTTCATCTTCTTGATAACTTTCCTTACCGACATCCACTTTGGTCAATGGTGAGCTAACCACGAAGTCGGGAGGTGTTTCCCGGATTCCGATTGTATACGGCCAACCTGGTAAGCATTCCCAATTATCACTGCCGAGTAAAGCATCCAGGTCGTCGTATATTTGATGACGGGCGGGCGTCGAAACGGGCGGCGCTGGGGATGTCTCACTGAGCTGTGTCTTATCATCATCCCCAGGCGGAGCGCCGACCAGCCGCGAACCGAGTAAGAAACCAATAACCAAACCAACAAACGCCGATGATGCAGTTACCAAGACCGGCTTCAGCCAGGAATGTGATCGTGAGGCGCTGGTTTGGTCACCCTTGGCTTTCTCTCTGGACGCTGCAATGTAAGTACCAACGGCTCCAATAATAGCGGCAACTAACGTGCTTGCGGCAGTTATCAATGTCGTCAGAGTAAGTTCTGGCATGTGCATCCTCCTATACCTCACCCCGAAACGCCCAACGAAGTAGCGAATAGCCAGGAAAACGCTCAATCGCTCTCTGAATCGTCAGCTTGGAGCGCTTCAATAGCCTTTTTGACCGCGCGGATGGTTCTCTCTTTATAATCTGGTTGTGCTTTATCAACCACAGCCTGCATAGCCCTTTTTGCCGAGAAATGGTTATGCACAGCTTCCATCGCCTCGATCCGTTTAACGACTTCCTGAGGGTTTGCCCCCCGATAAACTTCGATAAATTCCTCGACAACAGCTCGATACTCTTCAAGTTCTGCCCTCTGCTTTGCAATCTCAGCCAGCTCTGCCTGTCTTTCCTCAGATGCACGCTTCAGAACACCTTCTAACAGGAAAGCAATTAGCAATGCGCCGATAACCTCGCTAAGCAGATTGGTGGACAAGCTGTCTCGTAATTCAAGCAGGCCGATCCAGTCCAAGGACAGCGCAGCCAGGAGAAGAATGGCAACGATAAAAGCCACGATAGACAGCCAGTAGCGTATTGACCTGGGATGTCTCTTTATCCACATAGCTACTCGTTCAAATATTCCGTGTTTATTTGTCATTGTCTACTCGCTTCCCGAAATGCCCGATTCGGCAGCGAAGCAAACAGATGCTCCGCCTGACTGCCTAAATCAACGGTCACGCCAATATGCTCGCAGTGCCTTCAGTTCTTGCAGCCAGAAAACAATCTCATCGTGCTCTGTACTGCTTTCTAATCGACCTAGTCTAAATTGGTTCTAAACCTTCTTTCAAGTGGGCGATCAATTCGTCATCACGTCCCTGGTGGGTTTTTAGATCGGGGAAGCCGCCCCATAAGAAGCTGCTGCGGAGGTAGGCGACAAAATACAGGTCTGTTCCGTGCAAGGGTGTATCGGCTCTGGGATCGGGCAGCATGATACTGTAGTGACCGCCGCTGAAATTGGCCTTGTGGGAGCTGTCCGGCGCAACGACGAGCTCATAGGTTCCCGGCCCTTCAAGTGGTGGGTCTTCCAGCTGATCCTCCATCAGGGCACGCGCCCTTTCGTCGTCGATTTCGAAGATGAAAAACAGCGGGTCACCGGCCCATATGGTGGGTCTGTCGCCCGGTGATTCGAAGACTTTTCCCGACTCGATTTCCTCGCGAACCAGCCTGTGTAGGCCCATTTTGGTCTTGGTGGGGAACGGGAGGTGTTCAGTATAGGCTTTGATCTGAGCCTCGTCCAGATCTTTGTAGTCTTTCACCACGTCGGGGTTTTGCCTGAGCACCCGCCGAATTATGGCTCGAATATCGAAATCCTCATGCTGGAACGACGCCAGACCCGGATAATCACCCATGAAATTGACTCTGCCGACGTTCTCGCACCATGCACGTACTGAAAGAGGTATTTTGCCGATCATGTTCTCAAACGCATCTAATCGTTGAGCGATGTCGTCGGGGGGCGGTGTGAATGCGCGGTTGTCAGGTGGTCGGGGCTCTTTGCTGCCGGCATTCCGCACCTGCGCTAACTGCTCCTGCATGGATTCCATGTTCTTTAACATATCTCCAAACATGGTGTCCATTAACGAGTTTTTTGCCAGTTGATCGCGCACCTGATCCATTGGATCTTGCCGGGGGCGCGGTCTCTCACATTCAAACCGGTAGCCGATGCTTTGCAGCCGCCGATAAAGCTGCTCGATATTTCGGCGGGCGCGCTCCATTGTTTCGCGGGCAACTGCGCGAGCAGCGTCGTAGATCGGCGCCTGGCGTATCCCTTCGCCAAGCGCAATCAGCTCTTCCCACACCTGCACACAGTCGCCGTCTCGATAGCGTTCCAGATAAGTAGGCATTGTATCTCCCGCCGGGTCTTCCTTTTGAGCACCGGTTTTTTACGGGGTTGCGCTGCCCACGTCTTTGGCGCAGCGGAAGCCGATGAAGTTGAACCCGGCGTTGGGTGTGAGCGCGCCCCGGTTGGCGGCGTGCAGCAGGAAGGCGTAGTCGCCCCACGAGCCGCCGCGTATCACCTTCTTAACGCCGTCGTCGGGGCCTTGCGGGTTGACCATGTCGCCCAGGGTGTAGTAATCGGGATCGAACCAGTCGAAGACCCACTCGAAGACGTTACCGGCCATATCGTCGACGCCGGAGGGGCTGGCCCCCGACGGGAAGCTGCCCACGCTGGTCGTGCCGCCGACGATGCTCAGGTAGTTAGCCAGCGACGGGGCGGGGGGCTGATCGCCCCAGGGATAGTAGCCGACTTGGCCGGTCTTGGGATCCCAGCGGGCGGCTTTTTCCCACTCGGCCTCGGTGGGCAGGCGCGCGCCGCGCCAGTTGCAGTAGGCTTTAGCCGCGTACCAGGTGACTTCCGTCACCGGGTGGTCGCCGTATTTCGGCAGCGCCTGCCAGGAGCCGCCCTCGCGCTCGATGCGGACCTCCGGGTCACTGGCGTCCAGCCAGGGGGCACCGCCCTCGGTCTTGTTGTCTTTTTCGTTGAGGAACTCGGCGAACTGGTCGTTGGTCACCTCATAGCGGTCGATGTAGTACGAGTCCAGCGTGACCTGGTGGGGCGGGGCCTCCACCTCGAACTCCTGCTGCTCGCACTTTTCGCGCTCGTCGAAGCGGGTGCGGCACAGGTCGTAGGCGGCGTCGATCTCGTCCTCGGTGCTGCCCATGCGGAACGCCCCGGCGGCGATCAGGATCATCGGGCTGCCCTGGTCGGTGATCTGCGGCTCAGGGATGGGCGTGGGTTTGGGTGTTGGGGTAGGGGGGAGGTTGATGTCGACCGGCGCGGCGGTCGGGCCGCCCGGCGTTTCACCGGGGCCGCTCTGCGCGGCAGCGGAGGGGCGTTGACCTGTCATGCGCGTCTCGCCGATGAGCTGGTAGACCAGCACCGCGACGACGACGAACACGACGCCGACCGCGCTGACGGCCAGCCATCCCCAGTTGGCACGCAGCCACGCGCCGGGCGTTATGCGCGGCTCCTGGCGCGGCTTTTCGCGCCGGGGTTTGCGCCGCTTCTCGCGCGTGGGTGGCTCATCTGGCACCCAGTCATCGCCCTCGCGGCGCAGCCAGCGCCCGGTCTCGGCGTCGATGCGCCACTCGGTTCCGTCCGCGTCGTGGCCGATCATCCCGGCCAGGCGGCGCTCAAACTCCTCGTGGGAGAGGTCCCCCGACTCGTACAGCAGCCGCCAGGCCGAATAGCGCTGCTCCATGCTCTTGAAATCCACGGCTTATTCTCCTGATCCGCCCCAAGTTGTCCGCTGGGGCAATGGTAACCCGTCCGATCCATCCGGGCAACCCGGTGTGTGGCGTAGGAGGGAGCCGCAAGCGCAGACCTGGCGCGGTGTGCTATACTTAGGGCAGTCTTGGTAACTCGCGAAGGAGAATGTTGGATGGTGCATCGGCTACTCGGACGGCGAACTGACCTGGCCGCCCTTTTTGTGTTGGGGTTGAGCCTGATTGTGCTGTTGTTGGGAAGTGTGCTGGTGTATGGGGATGTTGACTACCTGTCGGCGGTGAGTGGAGCCGATCCGGTGGGCGGTGGGCTGCCGGTTGGGGCTGCTCCCCTGGTGTCGGATGGGGGCGACAAACCGGAAGCGGGCGAGGTGGAGACCGACTCACCGCCGACCGCCGATGGAGCGGTGGACAACTACACCCTGGTCGCCAAGTGGGAGCACAACCCCGTGACCTACGGCTTCTATAACTGCCCCAGCCGTGCAGACTGCGGCCTGGCGCACCAGGCGGTGCGGGAGGCGCTGGAAGCGTGGGACGCGGCTGCCGGGATTACGCTCAACGAGATCGAAGGGGAAGGCGACATTTACATCGGGTGGTTCTCCGGGGATCACGGCGATGGCTATCCCTTTGACGGGCCGGGCGGCATCCTGGGGCACGCGTTCTTCCCGGTGTCGTGGCTGGGGAGCCTGGCCGGTGACATCCACTTTGACGACGACGAGACGTGGGTCTTTGATCCGCCGACCGCGCCCCAAGAGGTACACTTGCGGACGGTCGCGCTGCACGAGGGGGGGCACGCGCTCGGCCTGGGGCACTCGGAGGACCCGAACGCGGTGATGTGGGAGGAGTACAAGGGTGTGCGCACGCTGTCGGCGGACGACATCGCCGCCGTTCAGGCGCTTTACGGCCCGCCCAACGAGGACGACACCGGTGGCGGCGGCGAGGCGCCGCCGGAGACGCCGGAGACTCCGCCGCCCCCGCCTCCCTCTGTGACGGCGACGACAACCGCGCTGGTGCACATGCGCGCCGGGCCGGGAACGGGTTACCAGTCGGTGGGGAGCATCCCCGCCAACACGACCGTGCCGGTGCTGGGGCGCAACGCCTCGGCGAGCTGGCTGTACGTCGAGTACAACGGCCTGCGCGGCTGGGTGGCCTCCTGGCTGTGCTTAATCAACGGGGATTTGAACGGCGTGCCGGTGGTCGATCCGGACGGCAGCGGTGCGCAGCCGCCCGAAGAGCCGCCTGAGGAGCCGACCGAGGAGCCTGGCGGCGTGATGGCGTCCTCTGACTCAAACATGCGCATCCGCTCCGGGCCGGGGACATCGTACACGCAGATCGGGACGCTGCCCGCTTACACGGCCGTGCCGGTGCTGGGGCGCGACGATGAGGGGCTTTGGCTGTACATCCAGTACGGTGATATGCGCGGGTGGATCGCGGGCTGGCTGGCGACGGTGCTGGGGGACCTGAACACGGTGCCGGTGGTCGATGCGGACGGCAACCCGGTGCCGGTGCCGCAGCCCCTGGTGGTGGGAGACTCGTGGCTCGTGGTGTGGCTGGCCGATGCCCAGGTGTTGGGGGCCGGTCAGGAGTAGCCATTCCGGGCACGTATTGATGGACGAAGCAGCGGCGGCGACGGTCGTGCCTGACGACATCGCCGCCGGTTTCTGTCCCGGTGGGAAGGTCCCGGTCAGCCTCCCGGCGCGAGCAGGGCGACGGCGAGCGTAACCCCTACGACGGCTATCACGGCCAGCGCGATCAGGGTCACGGTGACGATGATTTTCTGCTGGCGCCGCGCTTCCCGCTGCTGCTCGGCCAAGTGGTCCAGCCGTTGGCGCTCCTCTTCGTCCAGAAGCTCGCGCTGCTGCTGCATGTAAACCATGTCGGACTGCTTGGAGGCGATGAGACGCTGCCTGGCAAGCTCGTCCTGCCGTCCGCCGCTGCGCGCCCGCGTCATGATCGTTTCCAGCACGTCGAGCGGGCTGCCGCAGTTGAGGCAGTGATCGGCCCTCGGCGGGTTGGCGTAGTTGCAGGCCGGGCAAACCTTGCCCAGCACCAGCCCACAGTTCATGCAGCGCCGGGCGTCAGGCGGGTTCTCGGTGCCGCAGGCGGGGCACATGATCTCTTCGCGGGGGGAGGCGTACTTGGTCCCGCAGTGGGCGCAGATCAGGCTGCCCTCTTCGTCGTGCTCGAAGTGGCTCGAACCGCAGGATGGGCAGGTAATGCGTTGAAGTGGCATAGTCGGCTTATCTTCGCACGTTGTTCCATCGGATTTGCCGCCCAGTATACATCTAAACCCGTGCTGCGAGAAACTTCCCGGCCAGCGCGGGGATCGCGGGCAGGCGTGCAACTCTTTGCGGCGACCTGCGTAATGATTCATGCGAGCAGCGATTGACTTAGTGGAGAGACACAATGAGCGAAGAACGCGTGGTGGAGAAAGCGCCCGGCCTCAAGCCGGAGACGACATCCGAGGAGCGGTTGTGGGCCACCTTGGCTCATCTCAGCAGCCTGCTGACGCTGTTGGTCAGTCTGTGCACGTTAGGGGCGGGCGGCCTGGTGCTGGTCTTTGCGCCGCTGGCGGTTTACCTGATCTACAAGGACAAATCGCGCTTCGTGGCCTACCAGGCCGCGCAGGCTTTCGCCATCCAGGTTTTGGGAACGGTTGGCGTTTTCGTGGCGTTCCTGGCGGGGTTGCTCATCATCGTTGTGGTCTGGGTGATCACGCTCCTGCTGAGCGCGATCCTGATCGGGCTGATCCTGATCCCGGTTGCCCTGCTCATCACGATTGCCATCGTCCTGGTCTGGTTTGTGCTGCCGGTCGCGCTGATTGGGTTCTCGATTGTGGCAGCCATCCAGACGGCCAACGGCGCGGACTACCACGCTCCCTACGTGGGGGCGTGGGTGGTTGATTGGCTGGAGCGCTACGAGGCTAGGCCATCACCTGCCGTCTGACGGTGTCCGATGAGGTGTGGGGCCGGGGCCTGAAATCCGGCCCCACACCTCTCTTGCAGTAGGGGCGATTCTACCAGGAATCGCCCCACTTTTTGTCGATTCGTCGCCGAATCCTTCTCGTTCCCCCGTGCCTGTGATACAATCCGATCCGCAAAGCGACGCTTTCAATCGTTCGTAGAAAGGGTTTAAGGCGTGAAACCTGTTGGCGCTTTTACGTTTGTGCTGCACAGTCACCTGCCTTATGTGCGGATGGCCGGGCGCTGGCCGCACGGCGAGGAATGGATTCACGAGGCGGCATCCGAGACATACGTGCCGCTGCTTAATACGTTGTACGACCTCAGGGCGGAGGGGGTGGAATTCAGGTTGACGATCGGCCTGACGCCGGTGCTGGTCGAGCAGTTGGCCGACCCGGACGTGCAGGATCACCTCGATGTCTACCTGGACGAGAAGATCGCGGCGGCGCGAGGGGACATCGGGCGCTTCGAGGAAGCGGACGATCCGCACATGGCCTACCTGGCCCGCTACTACGTGGATCTGTTTGAGGGGGTCAAACGCAGCTTCGATGAGCGCTTCGGGCGTGACATCGTGGGGGCGTTCAGAAAGCTCCAGGACGAGGGGCTGGTTGAGATCATCACCAGCAGCGCGACGCACGGCTACCTGCCGCTGCTGGGACACGACTCGGCGGTGTACGGGCAGATCAAGGCGGGGGTCGAGGCGTACAAGCGCCACTTCGGGCAGGCGCCGCGCGCCATCTGGCTGCCTGAATGTGCCTACCGTCCGGCCTACATCACGGACGAGGGCACGATGCGCCCCGGCCTGGAGCGCTTCCTGGCTGACCTGGGGATCGAACTGTTCTTCAGCGAGACGCACACGATTAAGGGCGGCCAGCCGGTGGGCGTGGCGGCGGGCGACGCAATTGGCCCCTACGGCGAGATCAAGCGGCGCTACGTGGTCGCGATCCAGCAGATGATCCCGCCGCGCGAGGCGAGCACGTATAGACCGTACTACGTCTCCGACACGACCGCCGGGCCGGATGCCGACGAGCACTCAGGTGTGGCGGTGATCGGGCGGGATAATCGCACCGGTATGCAGGTCTGGTCGGCGGAGTGGGGTTACCCCGGTGACTACGATTACCGCGAGTTCCACAAGAAGGATCCCGTCTCCGGGATGCAATATTGGCGCGTCACCGGGGCGCGCGTCGACCTGGGCCATAAGGACGCTTACCATCCCGATTGGGCGGCGAACAAGGTGGGCGATCACGCCCGCCACTTCGCGTGGCTGGCCTCCGATCACCTGAAGCGGCATCATGAAGAGACAGGCGAGTATGGGATCATCGCCGCCAACTACGACACCGAACTGTTCGGGCACTGGTGGTTTGAGGGCGTGGAGTGGATCGGGCAGGTGCTCAGGCTGCTGGCCGACGACCCGGCGGTCGAGCTGGTGCGGGCGAGTGACTTCGTCGAGCTTCACGAGCCGGGCGAGGTGCTGCACATCCCGGAAAGCTCGTGGGGGATGGGCGGCACTCATTGGACGTGGGACAATCACGACACACACTGGATGTGGGGGCCGATCCACAGTGCCGAGGCGCGCATGGAGGCGCTGGTCGAGCGGTACCCCGACGCAGACGGCGACGCCGAGGCGACGTTGAACATGGCGGCCCGCGAGCTGCTGCTGCTGCAATCGAGCGACTGGCCGTTCCTGGTGACGACCGGGCAGGCGCGCGAGTACGCGATCCGGCGCTTCACGCAGCACGTCGAGCGGTTCGAGGCACTGGCGGCCTCGTTGGAGGCGGGCAGGCCAGACCGGCATCTGGCCGACGAGCTGTACGAGGTGGACAAGGTTTTTCCCGGTATTGATTACCGGTGGTTCAAGGCGCGTTGAGCGCGAAGCGAGGGTTTGACAATGGCCGACGACCACGATCCTCTTCTCAAAAACATCATCCTGGATGTCGTGAATAAGCAGATCCAGGGCAACGATCCGCCCGAAACACGGCAGACCCTGGAACGGCTTATGGCAGCCGGGTACGCGCGGCAGGAGGCGATTGAGATGATCGGTAGCGCGCTGGTTGAGATCATCTGGGAATTGCTGCAAGACAGGAAGGAGTTCGACGTCAAGCGCTACAGGGCTTTGCTTGACGAATTGGGCTGATGGAAGGCTGACGGAAAGACGGAAAGACGGAAAGTACCCCCGGCGCTAAAGCACCGGGCTACGGGGCGACAAGCCAACCGGCTTGTCGCTCCACAAAGTCCCCTATCGGGGACTCCCCCGCCGGTGGCGGGGCTGACGCTGCGCGTCAGGGGATCCGGCGCTATGCACAGGTGAGCAAAGTGGGCCGATTTCACCCTGGATGTGCCCCGTCATTCCACGTCTTTGTTTAATTTGCCGGATGCGTGGGGCTGGGGTAGTTTATAGTGGTGGATTTATCCTTTGACTCTTCCCAACAGACAAGAGCGTCAGGCGATGGCACCTAAGATATATCTCTCACTCGCATTCCACAGTCACCAGCCCGTCGGGAACTTCGGATGGGTGTTCGGGGAGGCTTTCGAGCAGGCGTACCTGCCGATGGTGGAGTGCCTTGAACGCCACCCCGCGATCCGGCTGGCGCTGCATTACACCGGCCCGCTGCGTGACTGGCTGCTGGAAAACCGGCCCGGCTTCTTCCCGCGCGTCCGCAAGCTGGTTGAGCGCGGCCAGGTCGAGATCATGACGGGGGGCTATTACGAGCCGATCCTGATCTCGCTCTCTGAGGCCGATCAGCTCGGCCAGATAAGCAAACAGACCGAGACGGTGCGGGAGGACTTCGGCTACGAGCCGAGCGGTTTGTGGCTGGCCGAGCGGATCTGGGAACCGCACCTGCCGCGCGTGCTGAACCAGGCGGGCATCGACTACACGATAGTGGACGACACGCACTTCAAGGCGGTCGGTTACCGGGACGAGGATCTGCTGGGCTACTACGTCACCGAGGAGCAGGGCCACGCGCTCAAGATATTCGCCACCTCGATGTTCCTGCGCTACGCGATCCCCTGGAAGCCGGTCGAGGACGTGATTGAGTGGCTGCGCGAGCAGGCCGACGCCCACGCGATGAACCCGCGTTACTTCGGGCGCGAAAAGGTGGCCGTGATGGGCGACGACGGTGAGAAGTTCGGGCTGTGGCCGGGCACGCACGCGCACGTGTGGGAAAAAGGCTGGATGGAGGACTTCTTCAGCGCGGTTGAGGAGAACGCCGATTGGCTGGAGACCATCCCGCCCGGCGAATTCGCCCGCGAGCACCTGGGCGTGGGGCGGATCTACCTGCCGACTGCCTCGTACGACGAGATGGGCGAGTGGGCGATGCCGCCCGACGGCGCGTGGGAGCTTCCGCACCTCAAGCACCAGCTCAAGCGGGAGGGCCGGGAGGACGTGCTGCGCTACATGCGCGGCGGCCTGTGGCGGCAGTTCATGGTCAAGTACCCGGAGGTGAACCAGCTTCACAAGAAGGCGCTGTGGGTCAGCGAGAAGGTGCACGCCATGCGGCGGGGGAAGCGCAAGCAGCAGGCGCTCGACGACCTGTGGGCCGGGCAGTGCAACTGTGGTTACTGGCATGGCGTCTTCGGGGGGATATACCTGTTCCACATTCGAGAGGCCGATTATCATCTGTTGATCAGTGCCGAGAACCGGGCCGATGGGCTGGATATGGATACGTCGAAGGGGGCCGATGGGTTCGTCCGCGCCGACGTGGTGGACTTCGACCATGACGCGATTGACGACGTGGTATTGACCAGCGACCGGCAGAGTCTGGTATTCGACCTGGCTCGCGGCGGCGGACTGGTCGAGTGGGACTTCCGCCCGGCGGCCTACAACCTGTTGAACGTGCTGACGCGCCGCCGTGAGGGCTATCACAGAAACCTGGTCGAAGCTGCCGAAGCGGGGACGGTGGTGACGCCGGGCACCGGTCAGGGCGGGGACGGCGCGCCCGACACCATCCACACGGAGGTGGTGCGCGCCCGTGAGCCTGACCTGCACCAGAAGCTGATCTACGACTGGCACCGCCGGGCGACGTTCCTCGACCACTTCCTGGGTGACGATGTCACGTTGGATGGCTTCTATCACAGCCAGTACCGCGAACAGGGGGACTTCGTTAACCAGCCGTTCGAGCACGGGATCGATGAGGACGAAAAAGGCGTCACATTGACGCTGCGCCGTGTGGGGCTGGTCTGGCAGGGGGCGGTTGCGCTGCCGGTGACGGTCGAGAAGCGGCTGACCCTGAAGCCCGGCAGCAACAGGCTGGACGTTGCCTACACGGTTATGAACAGCGACAGCGGTGACCTCAGCAAGCGCTTTGGCATCGAGACCAACTGGGGATTCGCCGGTGGGAACGAGGACCACACTTACCTGCGCATCGGCTTCGGGCGGTACGCGCTGGACGAGATCACGGCCAACGATGAGGTCGAGGACTTCAGCATCACCAGCGAGCTGTGGGGGATCGAGGTTGACGTGGAGACGAACCGCCCGGCGACGCTGTGGCGCTTCCCGCTGGAGACGGTCTCGGCCTCCGAGGCGGGCTTTGAGCGCAACTATCAGGGGACGACCATCCTGATGTGGTGGCCGATCAAACTGGCTCCTGGCCGGAGTTGGGAGGTCAGGTTGTCCCTGAGCCTGGACCAACTTTAGACCCACAACGTCCCCACCGTCGCACAACGCGGCGGTGAGAGGAGGAACGAGTCCGAATTGCCAACCACGAAGTCACTCTGTGTTCACGGGCATTTCTACCAGCCCCCGCGAGACAATCCATTCAATGACGAACCGTTCTCCGAGCCGGACGCTGCTCCTTACGAGAATTGGAATGCGCGCATCACAGCTGAGTGCTACCGGCCCAATGCCGAACTGGGCAACTTTGACCTGATCTCGTTCAACCTCGGCGAAACGCTGGCCGGTTGGCTGGCCGACAACGCGCCGGACACCTACCGGCGCATCCTCCAGGCCGACGCCAACAACATCGAACGCTGCGGGGTGGGCAACGCTATCGCCCAGCCGATGCACCACACCATCCTGCCGCTCTCGCCGCGTGAGGACAAGATCACACAGGTGGCGTGGGGGAAGGCGGCCTTCGTGCACCGCTTTGGACACCCGTCCGGCGGGATGTGGCTGCCTGAGATGGCGGCCGATTACGAGACGCTGGAGGTGCTGGTTGATCAGAGGATCGAGTGGACGATCCTGACCGAGCGCCAGGTGGAAGATAAGCCGCCCGGCGCGGGGCCGTACTGGATACGGCTGCCGGGTGGGAAGCGCATCAAGGTCTTCGTCCGTGATGAGGAACTTTCGGACGGGATCTCGTTCAACCTGGGGAACTTCGGTGGGGCGGGGCGCTGGGCACGCGAGGTGCTGACGCCGCATAAGCGCGAGGATGGGGCGCTGACGCTGATCGCCACCGACGGCGAGACGTTTGGGCATCACTGGCGGGGTGAAGAGCAGTTCTTGCATTGGCTGCTGACCCGCGAGGCGCGCGTGGTTGGCTTCGGGGTGACCACGCTGAGCCGCTACGCGCAGGAGGTCGAGCCGCAGCACGAGGTTGAATTGATCGAGAACACGGCCTGGAGCTGCGGTCACGGGTTGGCGCGGTGGGCGACGGGGTGCGGGTGCACGCCGGGCGACTCGACCTGGAAGGGGGCCGTCCGGCGGGCGATGGATAACCTGCGCTGGGGGTTGGATGAGGTCTATGATCGGGAGATGAGCGACCTGGGGGTGGCGAAACCGCTGGCGCTGCGCGATGCTTACATCCGGGTGGTGCTGGGGGACGTCACGCCTGAGCAGTACCTGCACGAGCAGGGGATCTACGCCACCGGTGGGGCGGCGGACCGCCTGCTCAAGCTGATCGAGGCGCAGTACTACCGGCAGCGCATGTACGCCAGTTGCGCGTTTTTCTTCGCCGGGCTTGACGAGGTGACCACGCGCTACGGCATCGCCAACGCGGCCTACGCGATCAGGCTGACGCGGGACGCGACCGGCGTTAACCTGGCGGGGGACTTCCGGCGCGACTTGAGCGTCGCGAAGGGGGTGGACGACGAGACGGGCGAGCCGTTCACCGGAGCGGACATCTTCGACGAGGTGTACCAGGCGCTAGGGTGACGGGCCCCGGATGAAGAGACGTTGAAGCCGGGATCACGGAGCAGGCGTCGTCGTGCAGATGGATGGCGGTGTGAGCGTGGGCGGGTGTGCGACGTTGTTGGTCTCGTCCATCTCGGCGATGGCGTTCCCCGCGTCGACTTCGATAGCGCCGAACGGTCCCTGGCCGTGCAGGCAGGTCTGCTCACCGGCAGCCAGCCCCTCAACCGTCCAGGATACGCCCCCCGCCGAAACGACGAATTCCCCGGCGTCGGCCTGGCCCCGGTTCTCGACGCACACGTCAGCGACGACCGGCCCAAGGTCGGGCACGCAGTGACCGGTAAACCCCTCCATGTACACGCTCAGGCTGGCGACGACCAGGTCAGGCAGCAGGCCGGTGGGAGGTTCGGGTGTGGGGGTATCGGTTGGCACGACCGGCGACGGGCTCTCTTGCGTCGGTTCGTCCGGCGAAGCGGGGCCGCAGCCGGCGGCCAGCCCCATGACGAGACACATAACGGCGGTGGCGAGTGCGGCTCTGCGCTTCATCTTCTCTCTCCTCTTTGACGTGGGAAGCATCGACGGTTTTCGCGAGGACAGAACCTCCTACGTGCCGTATAGAGCGCGGTAGCAGGCGTAGTGCTGGTAGATGAGCAGGATGTAAAGCTGCGGCTCGCTCAGGGTGATGACCTCAACATACATGTCGGGGTCGCCGCCGGAGGCTTCCTGCCAGCGGGCGGCGTTGCCCGGCCCGGCGTTGTAAGCGGCCAGCACCGCGTAGGGGTCGCCGTCGAAGCGCTCCATCTCCTCGTGGATCAGCCAGGTGCCGAAGGCGACGCTGACGTAGGGGCGTTGGAGGTCGCTGGGGCGGTAGTTGGGCCAGGCAAGCTGCGCGGCGATGTCCTCGCCGGTCGGGGGCCAGATCTGCATCAGGCCCTGGGCGGCAGCCGACGAGACGGCAAACCCCTCGAAGTTGCTTTCCTGCCAGATCAGCGCGTAAAGATACAGGGGATCAAGCCCGTACTCCTCCGCCCTGGGGAGCACCAGGTCGGAGAAGTAGACCGGGTAGTGCAGGCGCGCCAGGAAGGGCGGCCCGTCGAGCGGATCGACCCCGGCCAGACGGTAGATGTTACGCGCCGCCAGGAGCGAGGAGCGGTACAGTCCGATCTCGCGGAAGGCGATGGCAAGCTGGTAGCTCGCCAGGGGGTCCCCGGCGTGGTCCTGGCGCACGGCCTCGAAGTCCTGGCGGGCCTCGTAGGACATGCCCAGATCCCAAAGCTCCTGGCCGCGCAGCATACGGGGGTCGCTGGACAGGTCGGCGCGGAGCGTTTCGGCCAGCGGTGGCGTCTCGGATAGGCCGAACTGCGTGACCAGCCACTGCTCGGCTTCGAGGCGGCCCTCGTCCGGGTCGTCGGGCAGGCTGAGGCCCGCCGGGGACGCGAAAGGCGGCTGCCCGGCCATCAGATCGGCGGCGCGCAGGGCGTAGTAGCCGCTCCCGCCGTCGGCGGCGATGGCGGCGTTGAAGGCGGCGGCGGCTTCGTCGGCCCGCCCGGCGGCCTGGTAAGTCCGGCCCAGCCAGAAGGCAGTTGAGGCGGGGTTTTCGTTGGCGGGAAGCCCGGAGATAGAGTTGAACAGCACCTCGGCGGAGGTCAGGTCGCCGTTGCGGAAGGTCAGCAGCGCGATGCGGAACAGGCCTGCCGGGGCGCGCGGGTCGGCGGGGTATTCGGTGGAGAGGCGCTGGTAATAGGTGAGCGCCCGGCTGTAGTCGGCGAGCGACTCGGCCAGCAGCCCGGCCTGATAGAGCGCATCGGGGGCCTGGGACAGTGCGCCGTAGTCGTCGGCGAACCGGTCGTAGAGGGCGAAGGCGCTCTCGGAGTCGCCCAACTCGGCCAGCAGGTCGGCGCGCTCCAGCCAGGCATCACCCCAGGCGTCGCTGTCCTCAGGCTCAAAGCGGTCGATCAGCGCCTGAAGCTCGCTCAGGGCGGCCTGGGGGTTGCCCAGAGCGCGGTACGAATAGGCGATGTACAGGTGGGCGCTGGGAACGACATCGAGGACCGGCGTGGCGGACAGGTAGTTGAGGAAGGCGGCCACGGCGATGTCGTATTGGCCCTGGTTGTAATTGACCAGCCCGCGCTGGTACTGGTCGACGGCGTAGTCGGCTTCGAGCAGCGCCCGCAGCGCGCTGAGAGCTTCGAAGCTCTCCGGGTAGGTCATGAAGACCTGCTGAAACTGGGCGTAGGCCGCGTCGTACTGCTCGGCCTCGAAGAGCGCCTGGCCGATGTAGAACTCAATCGTGGCGCGGTAGGTGGGGTTCTGGGCGACATCGAGGATAGCCTGATATTGGGCGATGGCCGCGTCGGCGTTCCCCAGCGAGCGGTACACGGTGGCGACCCGCTCGCGCAGTTGCAGCAGGCCGACGAGGTAGCGTCCGGCCTCGATGGCCGCCCCGTAGGTCTGGACGGCCTGGTCGGTCTGGCCGAGGGCGAGGTAGGCGTCGCCCATGCGCTCGTAGACGTAGGTGTCGATCAGGCCCGGTTTGAGTGAATGGTAAGCCTGGTAATCGGCCAGTGCCGCCGCGTAGTCGCCGAGGCCCATGTAGGCGTCACCGCGCAGGAAGTAGGCGTGAGCGGCGCGGGGGTGATCGGGGTGTTGGGAGAGCAGCGAATCCAGTGCGGCGCGCGCCGAGGCGAAATCGCCGCGCCGGAGCGACGCCTGGGCCAGCCCGATCTGGGCCTGGACCATCTCGTCGGTGGTGGCGGCAGGATTGGCGATCACATCCTGGAAGGCCAGCATGGCGGCGTCCCAGTCGCCGTTGCGCAGGTGGCGCTCGCCCTGCTGGATGACGGCGATGGGCACCGGCGTCGGGGTGGGGCTGGGAGTCGGGCTGGGCGTGGCCGTCGGTGGGGGGGCGGGTGTGGCAGTCGCGACGGGAACCGGTGCAGGTGGCTTGAACGTAGGCATGTTGCAGCCGCCCAGCAGCGCGGCCAGCGCCAGCAGCACAATCAGCGTCAGGCGTCGGTAGTGCGTCATGGGTGCGAATTATGGCGGCCTTTGGAGTGGTTGTCAACCTGCGGATTGGATACACCGTCAGGCCGGGCGACCGGATGGGCAGGCCGCCCCGGTCGTGTTACCATTCTCGCCGGAGAGCAGATCAATGGTGAAACCGACCTTCGACGTTTTCAGCTATGGCACCATCGGACTGGACAACATCATCCGCGTGCCGCACTTCCCGCGCCCCGACGTGAGCACGCACGCCTTCTCCGAGAGCGACCACCTGGGCGGCAAGGCGACCAACACAGCCGTCTACCTGGCCGGGTGGGGGCTGAAGGTGGCCGTCAGCGGGATGACCATCGGCGACGACGCGGTGGGCGACAGGCTCTTCGAGATTCTGGCCCGCCACCCCAATATCGACACGCGCTACCTGTGCCGTCAGGCCGGGCTGAGGAGCATGTACTGCCGCATCCTGGTCACGCCGGACGGCGAGCGGGCGATCATCGGCATCAACGTCGAGGGCAGCCCGCAGACGCCGATCACGGCGGAGATGATCGGCGACGCGCGCCTGCTGACGCTGGACCTCTACGGCGGTGAGGAGCGCGTTGCGGGGGCGCGGCTGGCCCGCGAGGCCGGGCTGCCGGTGGTGGTCGGCGACCTGCGCCGCAGCGATCACCCGATCCTGCCCTACACGACGGTCGCCATCGCCTCGGCTGCGGAGATACGCGATGGCTACCCCGGCCTGGCGCTCGAAGCGTTTGCGCGGGCGATCCAGGCATCCGGCCCGGCGGGGGTGATCGTCACCGGTGGGCCGGGCGAGGTGCTGGTCTTCGACGGGGACAGGCCGGTGTCGGGCGTCAGGCCGCCGGAGGTGCCGGTGGTGGATACGACCGGCGCGGGCGACGCGTTCCGGGCGGGGGTGGTGTACGGGGTTCTGGCCGGGTGGCCGCTGGTCGAGAGCGCCGCGCTGGGCACGGCGACCGGCTCGCTGAAGGTCGGGCGGATGGGCGCATCGAGCGACCCGCCCACGCTGGGCGAGGTGGAGAAACTGGCGCGGTCGCTGTCACGGCGGGTGCTTTAGGCGGGGTTTTGGCGTGGATCGGCCACAGGGGGGCTGCGGGGCGACCCGGTCTCTCGTTTGGGGGAGGCGAGGCGGCTCACTTACTCCGGGCCGAGCACGTCGTGAATCTTGGTGAGCAGGTCGTGATGCAGAATGGGCTTGCTCAGGTAGTCGTCTGCTCCGGCCTTCATGCCCTTGGCGACGGATTCGTTATCGTGGCGCGCGGAGAGGAGCAGGATGGGGGTGGTCTGGGTCGCGGAGTCGGCGCGCAACTGGCGGCAAAGCTCGATGCCGTCCATACCCGGCATCATCACGTCGAGGATGATCAGGTCGGGATTAACGTTCTTGAGCAGGTCGAGGGCGGAATATGCGTCGCGGGCTTTGACCACTTCAAAACCACCTCGTTCAAGCATGATCCCGATCAACGTCAGAGCGCCCTCCTGGTCGTCAACCACCATGATTCGTCTGGCCATGGCTGTGTCGCTCTCCCACTCGCCCTCGTTAACATACTGGATGTTGTGTTGGTGTAGCAAATTTGTACCCCTTCCCAGTCTACCAGTCTTTGAGTGGAATGCAAATCTGGGGAGGTTGCATTCGACGGCCGGGGAGATGTGACAACAGAAGCGCGACCCTTCGGGGGGCGGAGTGCTGGTCTGCTGCTTCCCCTCCACTCTATTGTGCCCTCGAAGGGCGTTGGAGTCTATGGGTAGTTGCCCCCATGTCCGGGGGTAGGGGGTTCTGGCCGCCTTGAACGGCATTGGTACGCACTGTATAATAGCCCCGTTCCGATCAGGATGGCAGGGGAGGGATTTTGCGTCGAGCACAGGCGGGGGACGTTATCTTACTGGTCAGCAGGAAGGATCGTAAACGGTTTATCCGCACATTGGAGCCGGGGCGGGAGCTACAGACGCATCACGGGGTGCTGGCGCACGACGATCTGATTGGCCAGCCGCTGGGCGCAATCGTGCACACGCACCTGGGTTCTTCGTACTTCCTGTTCACGCCGACGACAGACGAGCTGGTGCGCGACGTTCGACGCGAGTCGCAGATCGTCTTTCCCAAAGACGCGGGTTACATTATCATGAAGCTGGGGATCAAACCCGGGTCGGTCGTCGTGGAGGCGGGAACAGGGAGCGGCGGTCTGTGCCTGACGCTGGCAACCATCGTGGGCGATGGCGGTCACGTGTATTCGTATGACGTTCGCGCCGGGATGCAGCGCATCGCGCGCGGCAACCTGAAGCGGGCCGGGCTGACCGAGCGCGTGACGTTCAAGCTGAGGGACGCGACCGAAGGGTTTGACGAGACGGATGTCGACGCCGTGTTCCTGGATATGCTCACTCCCTGGGACGTGCTGGATCAGGCGCACGCGAGCCTGCGCGGGAGCGGCATGTTGGGGAGCCTGGTGCCGACGGCCAACCAGCTTGTGGACATGATCGGGGCGCTTGACGCCCACCCCGGCTTCGGCTTCGTCGAGGCGGAGGAATTGGTGCTGCGCTCATACAAGACCGTCCCTGCGCGCGTGCGCCCGGACGAGCGGATGGTCGGGCATACGGGGTATTTGATCTTTGCGCGTGCTGTCGTCGGGCAAGTGGACGACGACGCACAGGCCAAAGTGCCCGCCAGTGGAACGGAAGAGGATCAGGAGAGTGGAAAATGATTCGACGGGCTTCGCAGTTGAATGCTAACCGGATACCGATTTGTCTGGTGTTGATTGTGCTGTTGGCGGCCTGCCAGTTCCTGCCCCTGTCGCAGCCGACACCGGCTCCCACTGCCGCACCACCTGAGCCGACCCTGGAAGAGGCGGCCCTGCCGACGACGGTGCCTGGGGAGGAAGGCCCCACCTCGACACCGGCCCCGCCGCCGGAGAGCGCCGCGCCGGGGTTTGCGCCGGGGACGATCATCGCCGAGGAGTCGAGCACGCTCAACGCGCAGGCAGGCGGTGAGTTCGAGATGACGTTCGAGAGCGGGGCGCTCCAGGTCATGCGGCTGGATGCCACCGTGATGGGCGGGTCGCTGGAGTACGAGCTGCTGCTGTTCGATAAGTTCGGCAACATCCTCGCCACGCTTCAATCGACGGTTGGGCGCACGGAAGAGACGCTCATGGAGTTCACGCTGCCGTACGAAGGCGAATATCTGATCGTCGTCTCGCCGATAGAGGGCGAGGGCACGCTACAGGTGGTCGTGACGGCGCTGGGGCCACCCAGCGGCGGCGGCGTGCTCGACGGGGTGGACAGCGCCGTGAACAGCATGATGAGCTCGGCGCGGGTGTATCACACCTACCAGTTCCCGCTGACCGAGGGTGAGGTGGTCAAGATCGGGGCGGTAGCGAACGTGGCCGGTGCGCCGGACACGCGGCTGGTGCTGTACGGGCCTGACGGGCGCTACCTCACCGAGATCGACGACGTGGACCCGTTCAACGACATCCGGGACGCGGTTCTGACGGGCTTCGTGGCCCCGGAGACGGGGATGTACACCGCCATCGTGACGAACTACGGCGAGTCGATAGGGGCGTACATCTTCAGCGTGCTCTCGGCGACCAAGCCGCCTGAAGCGGAGGGCGAGCCTGACCTGGTCTACGACCGTGACTATCGGGCGGCGTTCTTCGAGGGAAGCACGCTGAGCGCGACGTTCGACGGATACACCGGCGAGGTGCTGCAGGTCTCGGTCTTTGATCCAGGCCCCGACCTGGACGTGGACATTTACATCTACAGCCCCTTCGAGCAGATCGTCGCCTACGCACGGGACGCCCGTCCGGGTGAGGGCGAGACGCTGCACGAGATGCAGTTACCCTACGACGGACGCTACCGGCTGGAACTGCGGCCCATCGGAGTCGGGGAGGCGTCGTTCAGGATCACGCGCCTGCCTGCGGAGGAGCTGAGCGGGGGCGGTCTCTTCGGCGACGAGGTGAGCAAGACGCTGTTTGGCTACTTCCGGCAGTTGAACGTCTTCCACATCTACCAGTTCAACGCGCAGAAAGACGACCGGGTCTCGCTGATCGTCACCTCGGAGAGTGAAGAGGGCACGCTGGACATCGGTTTTACGGTGCTTGGCCCCAACGGCCTGCAACTGGCGTCCGCCGACCGGTCGGAGGGCGAGAACCCGGAAGACCCGGCGCTGGTGCAGTACGTCATCACGCAGACGGGAACGTACACCGTCGTCGTATACACGATCAACGACGCCACCGGCTACTACGAGATCCGGTACAGCCGGGAGTGAGGGCGGTCGTTGAGTTGATCACGGGCTGATGGAAAAACGCACAGGACGTGCTTTACCGATCCCAATCCGCCACCTGATCAGCCTGGCGCTCGCCGCCGGGCTGATTCTCGTGGGCTGCCGGTCGGCGGACGGGACACAGATCCCGGTCACGCCGACGGTGCCGCCGACGGCCTGGCCGACCCTCGCGCCGGTCAGTGTGTCGGACACTACCACCGCCGCGCCGACCGGGGTCGCGGTCGAGGAGAGCGGCCCCCGGCTGGATGAGAAGTACCGCGCCCAGGTGTTGGACGGCGTGGTGTCGGTCTTCCCGCTGGAAGGGCGGATCGACCAGCCGGTGCGCATCGAGGTGATCGTGCTATCGGGCGAGGTGGACCCGGTGATCATGATCAGCAACGCGGTAGGAGATCGTCTGGCCTTCGCGAACAACGGCGACGTGGGCCAGCCGGAGGTGATCGGTCAGTTCCTGTTCCCCGGCGACGGCTACTACGAGCTGGGCATCGCCTCGGCGTCAGGGAGCGGCGAGGTGGGCGTGTCGGTCTACCGGTTGAAGCCTGCCGAGCTTGAGGGCGGCGGGGTGTTCGCCTCGGCGGACGAGGAGCTGCTGGGCACGATTGAGCACCCGGCTTCGTACCACACCTTCCGCCTGCCGCTTGAGCGCGGGAAGCGGATCGACCTGGCGGCGGAGGCGCTCACCGAAGGGCTGGATCTGCTGTTCGAGCTGTACGGGCCGGACGGCGTCCTGCTGGAGGCGCGCGACGACAACGTGGGGGCAGACCCCTACCTGTGGAACTTCATGCCCAGCCAGTCAGGGACGTACACGGTCGTGCTGAGCAACTACGACGAGAACACCGGCGACTACGTGCTGCGCGTCGGGCCGTCCGAGGGGGGTGGGGAGGCGGTCGTGGGGACGCGCACCTCGCTCGACCTGGAGGGAGCACCCCGGCGCAGCACGTGGTTGACGCTGGACGGCAGGGCGCTGGACGGCATCCGGGTGGAGGCCAGGCCGGTTGGCGTCGGGGTGGACATCACGATCACGGTCAGCGACCCATACGGCAACCGGCTGACGGGTGTGAATGAGTTCGGGCCGGACGAGCCGGAGCAGTTGACGCTGGTGCAGTTTCCCTTCGACGGCGAGTACCAGGTCGAGTTCCTGACGCTGGGCGAGAGCGGGGAGATCGACTACTACATCCGCCCCATCGGCCAGGCGGACATCGAGATGGGCGGGCGGGTCGTGCCGGGGGCCGTCGGGCACGAGGGTGAGATCGTCGGGCCGGGGACGGCGGTGGTCTACACCTTCGACGGGCAGGCGGGCGACCTGATCGGCGTCGACGCGCACGCCACCGGTGACACCGGCCTCGACCTGGGGGTTGACCTGTACAGCCCGGAGGGATACCTGCTGGTCACGCGCGACGACGTGGTGGGAAAGGACCCGGTGATCGACCGGATCGAGCTGCCGATGACGGGCCGGTACGTGCTGGTGGTGTGGAATTACGGCGGGACGACCGGCCCCTTCGATCTGTTCGTCACCCGACCGGAAGCGCCCGACGCGCTGCCGGGCGCGACGCTCCCTCCTGCCGTCGAGGAGGATGATTAACAGGGATTTTACAAGAATTTCACACGGGGGGAACGAATCTGGTATATGCTGGGAGATGTGTGCTTCAGATTCTGAGAGGAGACCAATCTATGAGACGTCCGATCCGGCGAAGACCACCCCCGGGCCGACCCTTGCGGCGAGCGCCTCACCCGGCGCTGGAAGCCGCCCGTCGTGAGCTGGTGCGTGCTAACCGGCTGCTGGAGTCTGGTAAACATGTACAGGCGGCCGAGATCTTCGCACGGCTGAGCGGGACGGCAGAGCATCACGGGGCGCTGGTGCGTGCCTCGAACCTGGCGGCCCGGTCAGCGCACGCGTTCATGTTGGGCGCAGACATCGCACGCGCTCAAGTACAGGCGCGGCGCGCGATCAAAATCAGCATCCTGGCGGGGGATCTGCCGTGCGCGGTACGGTTGGCCCAGCGCACGCTGGCCGAACTGGAGGCAAACGGGTACAGCGCCGAAGCCGAAACGCTGCGCGCCGAATTCGACCAGCGGCTGAGCCAGCTTGGACTTTCGCTGGCCGACGGCCCGCCGCGTGTGGAGACCGGTTCCGGCAGGAGGCAACGCGATCTTCCCGCTCAATGCCCGGCCTGCCTGGGACCGGTGCGCTCCGACGAGGTGGAGTGGATAGACGATACGAGCGTTCAGTGTGCCTACTGCGGGTCGATCATCAAGGCCCAGTGAGCGGCCAGGCGAGAGAGGATCAGGAGGCCGGGATGTGACCCCGGCCTTTGTTCGTGTTGATCGGTCGGGGCGGGTTACTCCTCTTCCCCGGCCTCTTCTTCTCTCCGCTCGGTGATGACTTCCACTTCGCCCGGCATAACTTCTTCGAGGAGTTCTTCTTCCTCCTCTTCTTCCACTTCCAGGGCGGCGGCGTAGTCGATGCGGACGACAAGCTCTTCGGGGCTGGAGACCATGGTCAGCGTGTCGGGCAGATCCAGGTCGCCGACCAGCAGTTGATCCCCGATCTCGGTCAGTTCGCTCATGTCCACCTCAATGTGCGGCGGCAGGTCGGCGGGGAGGGCCTCGATCTCCAGGGATGTCAGCGGGTGCACCACGATGGCCGCCCCGCTGGTGACGACCCCCGGTTCGTTGACGACCAGGATCGGCACCTCGGCGCGGATCGCGCGGTCCATGGCGACGCGGTAGAAATCGACGTGCAGCGGATCGCCGCGGACCGGGTCACGCTGAACCTCACGCGCCAGCGTGGGAATCTTGTCCTTGCCGACGTGCAGCTCGATCAACTGGGTGCCCCCGGCTTCCAGCAGCACCTGGCGAAGCTCCTTGCCGTCGGCCTGAATGGGAAGCGGGTCGCTGTCTGGGCCGTAGACGATGGCCGGGATCTGGCCCTCGCGGCGCAGTTGTTTGACTTTTTTACCGATGATCTTGCGTTTTTTTGCTTGGAGTGCAATCAGATCGCTCATTGACTTATTTCCCCCTTGCGCCACGTCGATCCACCCCCGGTGGGGATCACGCGGGGACGTGGCGTTGGTTATCAGCCTGGCAAACAAAGCGGACGTTTCCGCCGCGCGCAGCGACGCGCCACGCGAAGAGTCGGGAACGCCACGCAGGGCTTATTGTACCGGGCTGCGTGGGGAGCGTCAATAGGCGCTCCGGTGGGGTGGATTCTGTTCGGGACGGTTTCAATCCCAGGCTCGAACATAACTTCTCCATTTTTGGCTCCATTTTTGGCGCTTGCCTGAATGCCTAATGGGGACTAAACTAGGGTGAGCTTATCTGGCATAAATCGGTCTCCCGCAGGGGGTGCATCAGGGATGGCCCGGAGTCGGGGGCACGAGGGAGGAGTGTAGCCGATGCGCTTGTTGAGCCGAACTGTTAGACCCTTTGCGCTGGCCATGGTCGCGGTCGCTGTGGCGGTCGTGCTGTTGCCCTCGACACCAGCCGATGCACAGCTGGAGGGCGAGTGGCTGGCCGAGTACTTCGGGAACATGGACCTGGAAGGGCCGGTGCTGTACACCGAAACCCTGCCGGGGCCGGATCTGAAAAAGGAGTGGCCTTACGGTGAAGGCCCCAGGCGAGGCGGCGTGCCGGACGACATGTGGTCGGCGCGCTTCACGACGCTGGCGACCTTCCCCGGCGGGAACGTGAAGTTCTTCGTGAACTCGGACGATGGTTCGCGGATGCTGCTGAACGGCTACGTCGTGCTTGACGAGTGGCACTCCCGAGCGGCGACGTGGTTCGAGGCACGGGTGCTAACCATTCCGGCGGGGACGTACGTGCTCACGGTTGAGTACTATGACCATAGCGGGCCGAACTCGGTCGAGGCGGGCTTCCGCCCGACGACCGACCAGCCGACCGTGGATGACGAAACCTTCCAACTGCCGGACTGGGCGCTGCCGGGCGGCGGAGGGCCGCCTGCCGACGGTCAGGGCGGTGGTGGGGTGCCTGCCGACGGGCAGGGTGGCGGTGGCGCGGGCGCTGAAGAGCCCGCCGAACCTGCCCCGTCTCCCCCGTCGTCGGGGGGCGTTTACGAGGGCGAGTGGCTGGCCGAGTACTTTGGGAACATGGACCTGGAAGGGCCGGTGCTGTACACCGAGACGCTGCCAGGGCCGTTCCTGGATAAGGTATGGCCGTACGGTGAGGGGCCGCGACGGGGCGGCGTGCCGGACGACCAGTGGTCGGCGCGCTTCACGACGCTGGTCACCTTCCCCGGCGGGAACGTGAAGTTCTTCGTGAACTCGGACGACGGCTCGCGGATGCTGCTGAATGGCTTCCTGGTGCTCGACCAGTGGAAGGACCGGGCGGCGACGTGGTTCGAGGCGCGGGTGCTGACCATCCCGGCGGGGACGTACGTGCTCACGGTCGAATATTACGACCACGCGGGCGCGAATTCGGTGGCAGCCGGATTCCAGCCGACGACCGACCTGCCCGCCGTGGACGACGAGACCTTCCAGCTACCGGACTGGGCGCTGCCGGGGGCCGGAGGGCAGCCTGTTGACGGCCAGGGCGGCGGCGGGACTACGCTGCCCCCGGCGGACGAAGGTGCGACCCCGGCCGGGCCGGGTGCGGTGCCGGGTCCCCCAGACGACGTGGGCGGTGGCGGCGTGCCTGCTACACCGCCGGCCGGTGGTGAGCTGGTCGATGACGGCGACAAAGCCTTTAGCTGGTCTGGCTCGGAGGATTGGGGCTTCGGCTTCGGCGGCTTCTACAACAACCGCTACCTCTACACCGGCAACAGCGACCTCGAACTGAAGATGTGGGCCCGCTGGAACCCCTACCTGTCGGCGACGGGATACTGGGACGTGTACGTCTACATCCCCGTGCACGCCAACGCGACGACCAACGCGCGCTACCGCGTTTCGCACGCGGGGATCCTAAGCCCGGTCATCTACGTCAACCAGAACGCAAATGCCGGGGCGTGGGTCTGGCTGGGCGCGTTCTGGTTCAACAAGGGCGCGTCGCAGTACCTCTACCTGAACGACCTGACCTTTGAGCCTGCCAACTCGCACGACGTGGTGTACGACGCGGCCAAGTTTGTCTACAGCGGCAGCAACTAAGCGCCTGCGATTTGTGACCGAGGCCCCGGCGGCAGGCTCCGCCGGGGCTTTTCTCTTAATCGGGCAAGAAGTGCTAAAATAGGCAGGGAGATACGATAGTTGTAGCAGGCGATTGGAACCAGGACGCCGGGGAGCGTAATGATGCGAAAGGAACACTTGATAGGGTGCGTCGCCGGATGCATCCTGCTGGTCAGCCTGGTGCTGCCGGTGGCGAGCACTCAGGCAGAGGTAGATGCGGCCTGGAGGGGCGAGTACTTCAACAACCCCACTCTGAGCGGCAGGGCCGATTTAATCCGCGAGGACACCGTGATCTCGTTCGATTGGGGCGATGGCCTGCCCGCCTCGCCGCAGGAACTGGGCGAGGCGTGGACGGGTGACAACTTCTCGGTGCGCTGGACGAAAACCGAGTACTTCTTCGACGAGGTGTACGCCTTCGCCGCCCGGAGTGACGACGGCGTGCGGATGTACATCAACGGTGAACTGATCATCGACGAGTGGCACGACAACCAGTTCACCTGGTACTCGGTCGAGCGCGAGATGACGGCGGGGGAGTACAAGATCGTCGTGGAGTTCTACGAGACCATTGGGCGGGCGGCCATTCAGGCCGGGTATTATCCCCTGAACCCGCTGCCGACCCCGACGGATACACCGAAGTACAGCCCCACGCCCTCCCCGACCTCGACGAGCGGTGGCGGTGGCGGTGGCCACGTCGCCAAGACCAGCACGCCGCGCCCGACGAGCACGCCCAGCCTGGCAGGGACGCCCGGCAAGAAGGCCACGTCGGTCGTCGTCGTGCCGCCCGAGCAGGTGGTTGAGATCGTCGTCGAGGAGCTGGACGGGAAGCTGTTCGCGTGGAGGGGCTTCCCCGGCCTGGTGCCGCGCCGGGGTGGGCATGAAGAATCGCACGCCTACGTCAAGAACTACGGCAGCAAGGTGTCCTTTGAGGCGAAGTGGTTCTTCCGGCCACCTGAGAGCGGGTTCTACGACGTGTTCGTCTTCGTGCCCAAGGTGAATGAGCGGGCGACGGGCGCAGCCACCTACCAGGTCTACCACAACGACCAGATGAGCGGGCAGGTCGCCGTTGACCAGAAGTCCTTTTACGACGAGTGGGTGCAGATCGGGACGTTCTTCTTCGTGCCGGGCAAAACCCAATACGTCTACATGACCAACGCGACAGGCGAGGACGATGGCACGCGCGAGGTCCTGATCGACGCGGTGATGTTCGTGTACAGGCCGTAGGGCTGCACCGGCGCGGAAAAGCCTTGCGCGCGCGGCGAGGCGCTGTATAATTTAGCATACGATTGTCTTGTAAATTGGCGGGCCGGAGGCGCATTCGCGTCCGGCCTCGTTTTCGTGCCCCTGGGGGTGATCGAGCGTGTTGAACACAGCCGAGCAGGTGGAGCGCGCCTTAGAGCGCGTGCTGTTGAGTGTCCAGAAGCCGGGTCGCTACGTCGGGGGCGAGTACAACTCGGTGCGCAAAGACTGGGACACCGTGCCGATGCGGGTGGCGCTGTGCTTCCCCGACATCTACGAGATCGGGATGCCCAACCTAGGGCTGGCGACCTTCTACGACCTGATCAACCGCCGCCCGGATATGCTGGCCGAGCGCGTCTACCTGCCCTGGGTTGACATGGAGGCGGTGATGCGGCGCGAGGGCATCCCGCTCTTCTCGCTGGAGACCAGGCACCCGGTGGCCGACTTCGACCTGCTGGCGATCAGCGTGCCCTACGAGCAGCTTTACACCAACGTGTTGCAGGTGCTTGACCTGGCCGGGCTGCCGCTGCACAGCGCCGACCGCGACGAATCGATGCCGCTCGTCATCGCGGGTGGGCACGCCTGCTACAACCCGGAGCCGCTGGCCGACTTCATCGACCTGTTTGTGATCGGTGAAGGCGAGGAGGCCATCATCGAGATCGCGGAGCGGCTGGGCGAGATGAAGCAGGCCGGGCTGGTGCGTCACGAGCAGCTGGTCGAGATGGCGCGCTTCGAAGGGGTGTACGTGCCGCGCTTTTACGCGGTGGATTACCGCGAGGATGGGACGCTCTCCAGCGTCAGGCCGACGCACGAGGCGGCGCGGTTCCCGGTGCTCAAGCGGATCGTGCCGGTTCTGCCGCCGCCGCTGACGCGCTTCGTCGTGCCCAACATCGACACGGTGCACAACCGGGTGCCGGTTGAGATCATGCGTGGCTGCACGCGCGGCTGCCGCTTCTGCCACGCCGGGATGGTGACGCGCCCGGTGCGCGAGCGGAGCGTCGAGGAGGTGGTGGCGGCGGTCGAGGAGGCCGTCGCGCAGACCGGCTTCGAGGAGATCGCGCTGCTCTCGCTATCGTCGAGCGACTATACCAACGTCGTCGATCTGGTGAAGGCGGTGGCCGGGCGCTTCGCCGGTCAGAACCTGAGCATCAGCCTGCCCAGCCTGCGCATCGAGACATCCAGCGCCGAACTGATGGAGGCGCTCGAGGGCAACAAGCGGGGCGGGTTCACCTTCGCGCCGGAGGCGGCCACCGAGCGGATGCGCACCATCATCAACAAGTACGTGCCGCACCGGCAGGTGCTTGAGACCGCCTACCAGGTCTACCGGCGGGGGTGGCGGACGATCAAGCTGTACTTCATGATCGGCCATCCCTCCGAGACGCTGGAGGACGTACAGGCCATCGCCGACCTCGCGAAGGCGGTGCTGGCCGAAGGTCGCAAGGTGCACGGCAAGAAGGCCAACGTCAACGTCGGGGTGAGCACGTTCATTCCCAAACCGCACACACCTTTCCAGTGGGTGCCGATGGACACGCTGGAGCAGATCGAGGCCAAACAGTCGGTGCTCAAGCGCGAACTGCGCGGGCCGGGCCTGCGGCTGCGCTGGAACGATCCCGAAGAGACCTTGCTGGAGGGACTGCTCAGCCGTGGCGACAGGCGGCTGGGGCCGGTCGTCCGGCGGGCGTGGGAGCTGGGGAGCAGATTTGACGCCTGGCAGGAGCATCACCGGCACGAGGCGTGGGCCCAGGCGCTCGAAGAGCAGGGGCTTGACTTCCACTTCTACACGCACCGTGGGCGGGCCATCGACGAGGTGTTCCCCTGGGATCACATCGACGCGGCGGTCACCAGACGCTTCCTGGCGCAGGACTACCTGATGAGCCGGCGGGGCGAGACGCGTATCGACTGCCGCAACCGGTGCTTCGCGTGCGGCATCCTGCCCAAGTTCGCCTCGCTGCGCGAGCAGACGCCCGCCGGGGCGTGGAAGTGCCCGCCGGTCGTGCCGAAGGACCGGCGTGGCAAGAAGCGGGACGCCATCCCGCTGTCGTCGGCCTGACCGGCGCACCTGGGTGGAGGTTGGGGGCGGTCTGCTTGCAGGCTGCCCTTTTTTGGTGCAGCGCCGACTTTGTTGCCCGGAGTCTGAAGCCATGCTAGGATGAGAGTGAGGTTTGTACTTCTGAGTGTAAGGCTGTGGAGCAACATGAGCGATCAAGCAGGCTACGAGACGCTGGAAACACCTGCCCTGGTTAACGTGCTGAAGAACCCGGGCAGCACACCTGAGATTCACATGTCGGCGCTGGCTGCGTTATCCCAACGCGGCGAATCGCACAGAATACCGGGCCTGACCGAGGTGCTGCAACATACCATGCAGCACCCCGGCCAATACGACCCGCTGGTGCTGACAAAGATCGTCCAGATACTGGCAGCCGACCCGGGCATCGAATCGACCAGAGGGCTGCTCGGTGTGCTGCCCGACGTGCTCAGGCTGGTGCTGGGGAGCGGTGGGGCGTTGAAGCCGGAGTTTCGTGAGATGTACTACCAGACCCTGGTCACCCGCGATAGTGACGAAGATCTGGCAGCGTGGGGGGAGGTGCTTCCCGGGCTCGACGGGCGGGCGCTGGCTGCTGCCGTCGTCGACCCGGCTGCCGGGCCGCTGGCGGCAATCGACCCCTGGACGCTGCTTGAGCGCCTGGAGGAGCCTGAGCGGACCAGGGCGCTGATAACCGTCATTATCGGCTGGGTGGGCGGACTTGGCTCGCCCGAAGATGTCAAGCGGGTGGTACCCATGCTGCGCGAATCGAGCGACCCCGCGCAGCTTGAGGAGGGCCTGGAACTGCTCGGCCAGTACTGGCAGCAGGCCAAGAAAGCCGGGCGCGAGGCGCTGGTGAACAATCTGGAGGCGGTTCTGCGTGTGCTGGACAGGCGTCCACGCACGACCTCGGAACGCATGACGGGTAAGCGTCCCTGGGCCGACTGAGCCAGCGTGACGACCGAAACACCAACGCCTGCCGGGCGGCGCTCCCGGTATCGGGTCCGGTTCGGCAAGGCTGGCCCGCTGCGTTATACGTCACACCTCGACCTGGCGCGCACGTGGGAGCGCCTGCTACGCCGGGCCGGGTTGCCGCTGGTCTACTCGCAGGGATTCAACCCGCGTCCCAAGATGCAACTGGCCGCTGCGCTGCCGCTGGGCTATGCCAGCACCGCCGAGGTGCTCGACATCTGGCTGGAGGGCGGTGCCCCGGAGCCGGAGGTGATGCTGCCCCGCCTGCGCGAGGTCGCGCCGGAAGGGTTGAGCGTCGAGGATGTGGAGGTGGTGGATCTGCGCGGCCCGGCGCTGCAAACCCTCACCCGCGGCGCAACCTACGAGATCGTGGTGGAGGATGCCATCGACCGGGCGGCCCTGGCGGAGCGCGTCGAGGCGCTGCTGGCCCGATCCGAGATCTGGCGCGAGCGTCGCGGGAAGCGCTACAACCTGCGCCCTTTGATCCACGCGATCACCGTCCTGCCGGGTGATCGCCCCCGGCTGCGCGTCGAACTGGGCTTGTCCCAGCAGGAGGGGACGGGACGCCCCGACGAGGTGCTGGACGTGCTGGGCCTCGACGGGCTGACGGCCCACATCACACGCACGGCGATCACGTTTGGGGCCTGAGCGCGGGCCGCTCGCACCCTCTTCCTGCGGTGAAGGTGCTTTAGACCGGACAGAGTCTAGCTCCCCCTGCCGGATGTTTTTCCCCCAGCAATTTGGTAGATCGCTCTGCCGCACAGTATAATTCAACCTGATCTGGACGGTTCACCTGGACTGTCTACCCTTCATTCCCCGCTCAGCGCAAGAAGAGGAGTATACATGCGCCATGTCTGATGAAATCCAGAGCACCGTAAAGTATTACGCCGATCTCAGCCGCAAGAACCCGGACGATCTTGACACCTTAATCAACCTGGCGTGGAGCCACGATCGAGCCGGGGACTTCCCGCAGGCCATCGAGTGCTTCAGGCAGGCGCTGGCGATGAACGAGGGGAACGTTCACGCGCACTACGGTCTGGCACTGGCTCTGCTGGGCAGCGGCCAGACGGCGGACGCGCTTCAGGAGTTTCGGGCTGCGTATGACCTCGTTGCCCGGAGTGAGGACCAGGCTGAGAAGGCCATTCTCTCCAAGCAGGTAGAGGCTTACCTGCGCCGTCTGGAAGCTGCCGGCTGACAGTGTGGGGGAAAGCGATGGACAAACGCAAGAGGTTGGAAGCCACGATTCACGGCGAGCCGGTTGACCGGGTCGCCGTTGCTGTGTGGCGTCACTGGCCGGGAGACGATCAGCGCGCGGAAGATCAGGCCGCAGCCCACATCGCCTTTCAGCGCGAATTTGACTGGGATTTCGTCAAGGTTTCCCCCTCCAGCAGCTTTTGCCTGAAGGACTGGGGGGTTGAAGATCGGTGGGAGGGCACCATCGAGGGCACACGACGCTATACGCGCCGCGTGGTCGCAAAGCCTGAGGACTGGCTGAGTCTCAAGATCCTCGACCCGACGGAGGGTTGGTTAGGCGAGCAGTTGCGCTGCCTGGCGTTGCTGCGGAAAGCCTTTAAGAAGGATGTCCCCTTTATCCAGACGATTTTCAGCCCGCTGGCGCAGGCCAAGAATCTGGCCGGGCAGGATACATTGCTGCTTCACATGCGGCAGAACGCGGGGCAGGTTCACCACGCTTTGCAGACCATCGCGGATACCACAGTGCGCTTCATTCACGAGGCCGAAGATCGGGGCATTGCGGGCATCTTCTACGCCGTGCAGCATGCCCGGTACCTGTTCATGAGCGAGGCCGAGTACCAGGTGTTCGGCAGGCCCTATGACCTGCAAGTTTTGGCGGCGACCAAAGATCTGTGGATGAATGTGCTGCACCTGCATGGTTCGCATACGATGTTCAAGCTGCTGGCCGATTACCCGGTGCAGGTGGTGAACTGGCACGACCGCGAGTCGCCGCCCGGACTGGGGAAGGGGCTGAAGGAGATCAAGGGGGCTGCCAGCGGCGGCGTGAGCCGGGACGTGCTGCACAGGGACGACCCCACAGAGGCGCTTGAGCAGGCCGAGGACGCGTTTGCCCAGACGGGAGGACGACGCTGGGTGCTGGGCACGGGCTGCGTCGTGCTGGTCACAACCCCACGCGGGAACCTGCAAAAGCTGCGGGCTTTGGCGGAGGAGCTAAAGCCCGACTAATATCGCGCCTTCGGGAATGCGCTCAATCAGGAGAGGCGAACCGGGTTATCACTTCCCGTAAATGTGCGGGGTCGAATGGCTTGGGGATGATTTCGTCGATGCCTGCCTCGGCGGCCAGTTCACCGACCTCGTGGCCGGTGCGGGCCGTCACCGCGACGACGGGTAAGTCGGCGATATCGGGGTTGGCACGGATGGCCGCACAGACTTCGTAGCCATTCATGTGCGGCATGGCGAGATCGAGAAGGACCAGGCGGATCTCCTCTCCGCGTTGGGCCAGGATCTCCAGGCCGGTTTCTCCATCGGTTGCGGTTATGGCAGGAATGTCCATTGCTTTAAGATATTGCCTCATCAGGGCAATTGTCATCTCGTCGTCGTCAAGCACGAGGACATAGCCTGTTTCACTCATCTATTTGCACCCCTTGCTTTCTCGAGGCGTTGGCAGTTTCAAGTACTGTGCAGGCAGGCAAGATCGGTAAGGGTATAAGGGTTCCTCACTTGTCAGTATACAGCGTGATGAGGCTCTCCCATATAGGGTCTTTCCCCCATAAGAGGCACCGAATCGGTCGGATGGCAGGCGAAAAGTGGTCGCCGTGTAGAATGCGCCGGGGAGCCGTGTGATCGGCTGCCGGGGCCTTCACGGGGCAGGCAGGCTGACGAAGCCGAGATCGTAGCGCTGGATGGTCCCGGCTCCGGTGTCGGAGAGGAAGAGGTGCCCTTCATCGTCGACCGCGAGGCCGCCCGCGAGCTGGATGGTGTTGAAGTCGCCGAAGCTGTAGTAGTACTGCCCTGTGCCGGTGAAGACGATCACGCGGAAAGCCTCCGGGTCGGTGACGTAGACGCTGCCCCCGGCATCGATGGCGATGTACGGGCGCTCGTTGGTCTGGGCGAACCAGGCCTCGACCGGCCACTGCCGGAGAGCCAACCCGGCGAGCGTGAAGACCTGGATGCGCTGGTTCCAGGTGTCGGCGACGTAGAGGTTTTGATTACCCTCGATGGCGAGGCCGACCGGCTCGTCAAGCTGGCCGTCAAGCGTGCCGCCGCTGCCGATCTGGCGCTCGAAGTTCCCCTGGTCATCGAACACCTGGACGCGTTTGTTGCCGGTGTCGGCCAGGTACACGTAGCCCTCGTCGTCAACGACGATTCCGCGTGGCCCCCAGAAGGCCCGCGGGTCGGAAAGCTCGTTCGGCCCCTCGACGCCCCAGGTTGCCAGGGATCGGCCCTGCGGTGAGAACTTGACGACACGGTGATTCCAGGTATCGGCGACGTAGATGTTCCCGTCGGGGCCGACGGCGACATCCCAGGGCTCGTTAAGCGCATCGGGCTGGGAGGCGGGGCCGTAGGAGCCGAAGGAGTCGACGAGGTTGCCGTCCGGGTCGAAAACGGCAACGCGGTGATTCTGGGTGTCGGCAACGTAAAGCAGGCCATCGGGGCCAAGCGCCAGACCGTGCGGTTGGTTCAAAAGCCCACTGCCGAAGGTCAGAGCGGGGGTCAGCTCGCGCTGATGCTCGGCGTAGGGGTCAATCGCCTCGGCGATCTCGCTGGCCGCGACGCCGTAGTCCCACACCTGGGCGAACACGTCTTTGCGCACGTAGAAGCGCATGTGCTCGGCGACCGGCCACTCGCTGAGCTCGAAGTTTTCCCCCTTGGCTTCGCCGTAGGTGGTGTAGTCGCGGTTGTAGAAGATCTCCCAGATGCCGCGCTGGAGGGCGGGATCGTTGTATACGTTGCGGAAGATCTGGAGGACCTCGGACGGCGACTTGTCTTTCAGGTTGAAATAGTCCTGCATCGGCCACCACATGCGGACGTACTCAAACCGGTAGTAGCGGTCGCCGAGCAGCGACTCGACCTTGTTCCAGTTGCTCGGCCCGGCCAGCAGCACCGGCGCATCGCCGATCAGGCCGCGCGAGGGCTGCTCACCGTAGAAGATGGCGTTGTAGTAGTCGCGCAGATACCAGGTATAAGGCCACGATACCTGGTTATCGTAGGCAACGCGCAGCCCGTAGCCGTCGGTGGTTTTGAGCGAGATCTCCTCGATCTGGTCGAGCACTTCCTTGACGGCCCCCGCCGAGTGGGCGTAGACCAGGTACTCAGTCGCGTCGTCGTAGCTGACGTAGGCGGCCCGCCAGGCGGCGCGGGCAGTCAGGAAGGTCAGCCAGCCGACCAGACACAGGCTGATCAGGCGCGCCCACTGACCGGGCCGGGTGCGCCGGGCGTAGGTGATCACCACGACCAGGGCGATGAAAAAGACGCCCAGCCCGGCCAGCCAGCCGTAGGTAGCGGAGAGTTCGGCGATGGTGTGCCCGGTGAAGATGGGCGACTGGTATTTGACCGGGATGATGGTGTTGCACAGCGGGTTACGGGGCACGCGCGCGCAGCCGGGCGCTACGACGCGCAGCAGCGTGATCCCCAGCAGAGGGAAGAGAACGAACAGCAGCCAGGTGCCCTTCTCCCACAGCGCGCGCCAATCGATGCGCTCCAGCAGGCGGCCTGCCACCCAGCCGCCGAGCAGGATCATGGGCGTGGTGAGGTGCGTGGTCAGCCAGGGCATCTTCTCACCGGCGTAGCTGTAGGCAAACACGTTGACTAGTGCCCAGTAGCCGATGAACAGCAGGACGGGGAAGTCTATCGGCGCGTCGAGGTCGAGCGGCGGGCGGGGCGACGGGGGGGACGCTGCCAACTCCGCGAGCGGCTGCGCCTCTTCGCTCGTCCCGGCTTCTTCGCCAGTCTGGGCGGGGGTTTCGTCCCCGGCGCTGCGCCCGAACAGCCCGCCGATCAGGCTGCCCAGCCCGATCACCCCGGCGGCCAGCGAGAGGATGACGGGCAGAAACTCGTAGATGGGCAGCAGGACCATGATGTAATAGTAGCCGGGTTGGCTGCCGCGCTCGACGCCCTGCTGCTCCAACCAGTAGCCCAGCGACCCGATCACACCGGTGCCCAACCCGGACCCACTGGTGAACATGGTCGTGAAGAAGAAGATGAAGATCAGCCAGTAAAGCGCGCCGATGGACAGCCAGCGGCTGGTGAAGAAAGCCCGGAGCCAGTCTGTGATGTCAGGAGACACTTCGACCGTGCTACCGGAGTCGGCGGCGGTGGCCGTGGTGGCGGACACGCGGCGGGTTTTGGGGGGCTTCATGCCCCACAGCAGGCCAGCGACTATGCTGATGACCAGCATGGGGATGGTGAAGTTAACGCTGCGTTGAACGCCAAGATCCGACTCATCTACCGGGTTAAGCTGCGTCAGGGGTGTCAGGAAGTCCGGCGGCGCGGCCAGCAGGTTGACCAGCTTACTGGCGATGATGCGCGTGGAGTGCATCACGAAGGGGGTGAGCAGCGGCAGGACGAGCGTGCCCATCACGATCATGACATCCAGCTCCGGGAAGCGGCGCAGGTTGCGCCACTGCCCGACCAGCACCGAGATGAACAGCACGGCGACCGCGAGCGCCAGCACCAGCAGGGTGATGGTTCGTGGCAGGTTGAACGGCGCGATGGTGGACGGCAGCGCGGCTGCTTCGGCTGCCGAGGGGTCGAGCGGGGTGACGGTTCCGGTATCCGCCAGCGCTCCCATGCCTCCCTGCTGGAGAAGGGTGAACACGACCAGCGACACCAGCGCGAGCAGCGTGACGATCACGGCGATCCCGAAGATCAGGTACAGCGTCCTGCTTTCCCACTCGGCGTCGAGCAGGCGCGAGATGAAGTACAGCGTCAGGAAGCTGCCGAAGATGGCGATGTAGATAAAGGCCACTTCCTTGGAGGCAAACATCACCGCCTGTGCCCCGCCGATCCACAGCAGGTATTTGAATTCGCGCTCCTCGATGTAGCGCCACGCCATCAGCGCGATCACCACCCCGGCCAGGATGGCGGGGATGTCGTGGCGGATGTAGCGCGAGTAGTAGAGGATCAGCGGCGAGATCAGGAAGAAGAAGGAGGCGGCCAGCGCCCCCAGGCGGCCCAGCCACTTACGCATGAAGTAGGGCATCATCACCAGGATGACGCCCAGGACCGCCGGGTAGATGCGCGCGGTGAAGTCGTTATCCCCGAAGAGCAGGTAGCTCAGGGCCGTCATGTGGAAGAGCAGCGGGCCGTGCATCAGCGGGGTGTGCTGGAAGCCGTTCCCCTGGTAGAGGTTCCACGAATAGCGGGTGTGGAGGCTCTCGTCGTGGCTCATGACGCGCACGCCCAGATCCCAGAAGCGGGTCAGGACGGCCAGGATAAAAAGGACGATGTAGGCCAGTTGTTCGCCATCGATGAAGAGCAGGCGGGTCAGCCGCTCTTCCAGCCCGGATAGGGGGCGTTTCTCCTCGGTGGCGGGCATCGATTCTTCTCGCAGGGTCATCGGCGTTCCTCTGTGTGCTCGGAATAAACCTTGGTGTCTTACGGCGCTGTCGGGGCCAACGGGACGGGCGCGGCAGGAAGCGGCGTGCCGGACAGGGCGGATGTTGCGACCGGCGTCGCGCTCGGCGCGAGGGCGACGGCCTGCGACGTGTCCCCCGACTCAAACACGACCGACGGCGGGTCGAGGGTGGTATCGGCACCGGGCGCGAGGTACGTGCCCACCGGCTGCGGCGTTCTGCTGGCGGGCAGATAGGCGACCCCGGCGGCGAGGGGGGCGGCCAGCAGCAGCAGGCTCAGCACCACAGGCCGCAGGATCGGCGTGATGTGCCCGCGCACCGGGGAGGCGAGCCGGGCGGTGATGATCTGCCACCACTGCCCGATCTGCGCCTCGCGCGGGGCGGGGGCCTGGCCCAGCGCCAGCCGCAGGTCGGCGGACAGGCGCTCGTAGCGGGCGAGCTTCTCGCGGCAGGCCGGGCAGGCGGCCACGTGCTGGCGGACGATAACGGCACGTCGCGGGCGCAACTGCCCTTCAACGTAGGCGATCAAGAGGTGGTCGACGTGTTTAGTCATGGCCGAATACTCCTTCAGGGAGCGCGTCGCGCTGCTCCGACAGGATGTGATAAAGCGCCTCGTGCGCCAGCCGCACGCGCGACTCGGCGGTCTTCTGCGGGCAGTCCAGCACCGCAGCCATCTCGCGGTAGGTCAGGCCGTCGAAGTAGCGCAGCACGACGGCCTCGCGCAGCTTGGGCGAGAGGTCGCGCAGCGCATCCAGCACGGTCTCGCGCACGCCGCGCTGCTCGACGATGGCCTCCGGCTGCGGTTCCGAGCCGGGCAGCCACTCGACCGCGTCGGACAGGCTGATGGTCGGCAGCCACCTGCGGCGGCGCTTGTTGCGGCAGCGGCTCATGGTGATGGTGTACAGCCAGGTGCGGAAGCTGCTGCGGGCCGGGTCGAAGCGGTCGAGGGTCTGGAAGGCGTAGGCGAAGCTGTCCTGGACGACCTCCTCGGCGTCCTGCGGGTTGAGCAGCACGCCGTAGGCCAGGCGATAGGTGGCCCGCACAAAGTGCCGGTAGATGGCAGCGCAGGCCGCCTGATCGCCCGCGCGGGCGGCGTCGATCAGGGCGGGGAGGGTCTCGTCGGGACGGGTCGCCAGATCAGTCATCGTTCCCTTTTACGCTCTGCAGCATCCTCTGATTATACACACCCGGCACGTCCTAAGTCTCACCCTTCCGGCACGCCGGTCGCGGGCGCGATGCGGTACACGTCTTCGCGCACCCACAGAATAACCCGCTCCTCGTACGGCAGAGTGCCGGCGGTGCGGTACAGCGTCCAATGGATGAAGTCCTTCACGGACAGCCCGCCCGGCGTCCACGTGCGCACGATGACGAAATCCTGCCCGACGTAACTCGATCCGAGCGCCGGGTCGGCCCCGTCGGCGGGCGTGATGACCATCACACTCTCGACGGTCGGGTCGGCGCGGGCGACGAAGGTCAGGTCGGTGAAGTCGCGCAGCGCCCAGGCCAGCGCGCCGTCGGGATCGGCCTGGACGCTGACGCTGGCGTCGTGCGGGTAGCCGGCGGCCAGCTCGCCGATCTCCTCGGCGGTGTCGACCAGGATGTCGAGTGCCGGTTGGGCGGGCGAGACGTTGAGCGCCTCGTAGGGGCTGGAGGGGTGGGTGAAGGCCAGGGAGACGCTCTGCCCGGCGGCGGCCATCAGGCCCAGCGCCAGCAGGCCAAGCCCCGCCCCTCGCCACGCAGCCCGCGGCCCCCACATGCTGGCGGCGGTCATCCACACGATGACGAGCAGCACGACCCACAGGACGACCAGGATCAGGTCGAGCGGTATGTCCCCGGCCGTCTGTATCTCGAACCTGGGGCGGAAATTCAGCAGGCGCGGCGATTGCAGGTAGCGGCTCAGGCTGGCGAAAATCATGCCGAACAAGGCCACCACTCCGGCCCCGTGCGCCCACACGCCCCAGCGGGGAGCGTCGTCGTCGCCCTCCCGGTCGAGCAGGCTGCCGATCACCGGCCCGGCCAGCGTCGCCAGCGGGACGACGCTCCACAGCGCGTGGGCGGGCAGCGCGCCGGGGTAAACCAGGCCGACCAGCAGCGCGGCCACGCCCCACCCGGCCACGAAGCGCGGCCAGGGGTCGGGCGACTGGGAAGCGAGCCAGGCCCCGATCAGGCCGAAGACCAGCAGCAGAGGCTCGTAGATGCCCAGCGCCACACCGACGTAAGCCGCTCCCTGTGGGCGGCGCGTCAGGCCGGTCACCAGGCGGCCAAGCTGGTCGGCGAGCGCGCCCAGTCCATCGGGTGCGAGGAAGAACAACGTGCCGAGCAGGCCCAGCGTCGCCAGCAGGCCGATCAGGAAAACGCGCCAGGGGACTTCGCCCAGGCGCTCGCGCACCAATTCCGGTGTGAACACGCCCTCCTCGTCCGTGAGCAGCATGAAGCCCGCGCCGAGCAGCATCGTCAGCAGCGCGACCGGCGTGCCGAAGTCGGCCAGCAGCGCGACGCCCAGCGCCACCCCGGCCAGCGTGAGCATCCCGCGCCGGTCGGTGCTCAGGTAGCGCTCGAAGGCGGCCAGCATCAGCACCAGCCCCAACATGGCGAACCCGGTCCCGCCCACCTGCCGCGCGGCGACGACCGCGCCCGGCGAGAGGGCCAGCAGGCACACGGCGACCAGCGTCGGCAGGCGTCCCAGGCGGCGCCGGAAGAGCAGCGGCGTGAAGACCAGCGCCAGCCCGCCCAGCATCGAGGCGAAGCGGGCGGCAGCGTTGGTCGGGGAGGCGACGGCGAGGCCGATCACCAGCCCGGCGAAGGTCAGCGGGCTTTCGACCGCCCCCGTGCCGTACGCGTCCGCCGAGAGCAGATTCCAGGCCGCCATCGCCTGGCGCGCTTCGGACGGGCCGAGCGGGGCGGCTCCCAGCCTGACCCAGCGCAGCCCCAGCGCCACCAGGAAGACGACCAGGTAGGCCAGCGTCTCGACCGAGACGGTGATGCGCCACGCGGCGCGCGGTTCGGGTTGAGCGACTGAGGCGGTCACGGTGCCTCCTTGACGAGTGGCTGATCGATGCGATAGATGGTCACCCCGGCATCCTGGTAGACCGCCGTCAGGTAGCGGTCGAATTTCATGATGCCGCCCGGCGACGCGTAGTCGGGGTCGCGCTCCAGCGTGCCGACGAAGATGTAAGTCACGCCGTACCGGTCGGCCAGTTCCTGGGCGCGGAGGATGTTCTGTGTGTTGTAGATCTCGCGCACGTCCTGCACGCGCGTACCGGCCATCTCGGCGTAGTGCTCGCCGCGCCACTGGCGCTCGTGGTTGGCCCAGCCGATGACGGTCGGCAGGCCGGTCGCGCTGGAGACGCGGGCGTAATAGGAATATGCATCTTTAACGGCCTCCAGGACCACCGCGCCCGGCTCGGCGTTCTGTTGCAGCCAGAGGATGCCGTTGTAGTCGCCCGGATACTGGCGGCGGATGTAGTCGATGCCGTCCAGCGTGGGGGGCGGCTCGGTCGCGGTGCGGGTGAAGTAACCGGCCTTGTTCGGCGTGGCGAGAGCCGGGTACACCATCCCGGCCAGCACCAGCAGGGCCAGCGTTGCCGCGAAGGCAGACCGCGCGGCGACGCCCCGGCGCGCCACCAGGACGTGGGCGGCGTAGGCGGTGGCGAGGCCGAACATCACCCAGGCGGCGTAGTAGAACTTGAAGATGGTGTTGAGCCGCTGCCCGAAGTTATCGCGCAGGTAGACGAACTCCGGGCCGAGCGTGAGCAGTGTGCCGGTCAGGATCAGCACCAGCGCGAACGCGGTCGATGCGCCGAAGGGCGGCTGCGGCGTCGCCGGTGCTCCGCTGGGTGATTGGTCGTCCTCGACGGGACGCGCCAGCAGGCGGGCCAGGGTGACGATCAGGATGGCGGTCAGCAGCAGCGGGGTCAGGGGGTGCGCCAGGCGGTGGCGGATGACGGCCTGCACCGCCGCCGGGACCTGCGCGACGATGGCCTCCTCGGACAGCCCCGCGACCGCGAAGCCGGTGCTGTCCAGCAGGAAGTTGCGCGCGGCAGCCTCGCGGCGAAGCGCAATCGTGCCCAGGCCGAGCGAGAGCGCGATCAGCAGCACCGGTATGCCGACGCCCAGCGCGGCGCTGCCCGGCCAGTCGAGGCGCGGGCGGTTGCGGATCACCTGATCGGCCAGGAACCAGACGATGACGACGATGAACGGGCCGAACATCACCAGGTACTGGTGCAGGCGCGTGGCGAAGATCACGTTGGGCAGGATGCCGCCCGCCTGCGAGGTGAAGCCGATGTACCAGGGCAGGTAGGCCAGCACGCCCAGCACGAGCATGGCGAGGCCGGACAGCAGCGGAGCGCGCAGGTCGGCGGCGTCGAAAGCGCCCCGCTCGCGGACGCGCCGCGCGATCATGACCGCGATCAGGATGAACAGGTAGAAGGGCAGATCCCAGGTGTTGAGGAAGGCCAACCCGCCGAAGCAGAGCGTGTACAGAGCAAACTGCTCCCGGGCGAGCTTCTCGCGCTGGGCCAGCAGATTGAAGGCCAGCCCCAGCGCCAGCAGGACGAAGGGCAGCGCCAGCACGTGAGGGTGCATGTCGCCCAGCAGGAAGCTGAAGAAGGGGAACTCGGCTATCGGCTGCAGGCCGATGGATGTCCCGACCACGTCCCGGTCGTGGATGACGCGCGAGGCGCGCCACCACCACCAGAAGCGCCACTGGCCGGGCGGCCACTTCGGTTCAAGCAGCGGCTGGCTGATGTCCTCGATGTCCAGCCAGCGCCAGAAGCCCGGGCCGATGAAGCGCAGGTGCAGCGCGCGCAGCAACTCGAAGAATCCCTCCAGGTTGCCCATCACGCCGACCAGCAGCGGGCCGAGCAGCGCGCTGAGGGCCGCGCCTTGTGGCTGTTGGTCGCCTGCTGCGTCCTCGTCGCCCTCTTCGCGCCGGTGGACGGTGACCAGATTGTAGATCAGGCCGTAGGCTCCCAACAGCGTCAACGCGAAGAGCATGGCGATGGCGAGGTTGAAGGTCACGCTGCTTATCGCGCCGCTCAGGTCGGCCAGCATGGCGACGATCACGTAGCCGAAATAGTAGTAGCTGATGGCGTAGCCCGACAGCCAGGGGTCGCGCGGTGGGAAGGTCTGGCTGCCTCGGATGCCGTTGAGGAAGGCCAGCTCCATCGGCTTCTCGGTGCCGCTGATTTCGGGGTTGTAGGCGCGCACGACCGCCCAGCCTGCGAAGGCCAGCGCGAACAGCACCTCGGTGGCGGCGACGAGCTGCCCGTGACTCGTGAGCCAGCCGTGCAGGCTCTCGTCCCGGTCGGGGCGGGTGGAGTAGGCCCACAGGCTGAAGCCGAGGACGACCAGCGCCGAGAACAGCATCCCGCCGACGGTGTTATTCAGCAGCCCCAGACTGCACAGCAGCCAGAAGACGTAACCCACCAACAGCAACCCCAGGGCGCGGCTGGCGGTGTAGCCTCTATCGGGCAGGCCGGGCAGCAGGCGGAAAGCCAGCGGCCAGGCCAGCCATCCCAGGACGGTCACGATCAGGTACCAGCTAATCACGGCGCTCATAGCGTCGGCCTTCACTCCTTCACGACCTGGTAGATCTGGGTGTCGTCCCGGTCGTAGACCAGGGCCAGATCGCCCCGCTCGACCATACGGTTAAACTTGATCAGGCCCGACGCGTCGTAGTAAGCGCGTTCCAGGCCGCCCACGATGATCAGATCCACGCCGTACTGCTCCAGGAGGCTCAGGGCGTAGTCGGGGTCGGGTACGCTGTAGATCTGCTGCACGGCGTTGACGCGCTGCCAGACCTGGTCGCTGTATTCGGGGCGCTGCTGGCGCTGGTGCCAGTTCCAGCCGATGACGGACGGCAGGCCGGTGTAGATGCTGACCCGTGCCCCCCAGTGATACTCGATGGTGTGCGCTTCCAGGACGACCGGCGTGCCTTCGACGTTGTCTTGAAGCCAGCGCAGGGCCTCGTAGTCCGGCGCGAGGCTGAAGACGGCGTCGCCCTCGTAGCGCTCGACGTAGGGCATGTAGGTCATGCCGTCGAGGGTGTGCGGCGCGTCGGGTGACCAGCGGTCGGCGACTTTGGCGCGCGTGGCGATCAGGGGATACAGGGCCGCCAGTAAGACCAGCACGGCCAGCGCGCCCATCCAGGGGACGCGGATCGCCCCCGGCGCGCGCGAAATCGACGGCCAGAGCCAGCTCAGGGCCGCCGCCGCGACGAGCGCCATCAGCACCCAGACCTGCAAATGGAACTTGAAGACGGTGTTCATGCGGCCAATGTCACCCGCCAGGACAATCACCTCGACCAGCAGCGTCAGGGCGAGGGCCACCACGAACATGGCGAGCGCGGCGCGCTTCTCGATGGGCTGGCCGGGCCGGAAGAACAGGGCGATTGACCACAGGGCCAGCAGCAGCACCAGCGCGGCGACCGGGTAGACGCGCGTGGCGATCTGGGCCAGCGTAAAGATGCCCAACGCCAGCGCCAGGATCACGGGGATGACGTGAGCGCGCTTGAGGCGCTTGCCTTCTTCGTGGGCGGCCTGGAGCCAGCGCCAGCTCTCCCACACCAGCCATGTGACGATGACGAACAGGAACAGGCCCAGGATGTCCAGGTAGGCCCACAGCGGCGTCCTGGAGCCGGTCCAGGGGATGGCGCTGTCGTAGCCGAGGTCGTAGTTACGGATGTAGGGCCGGTAGAGCAGCAGCGTCCCGACGCCCAGCACACCGGCCTGCACGGCGATGCCCAGCAGTGTTATCCAGGGGCGGGGTGTGTCGGTGGGCGGTGCGTCGCCGGTATCTTCTCGTGACCCGGCCCGAACCTGGGCGGCGACCAGCCACAGCGCACAGCCGAACAGCAGGCCCAACGCGCCGACGGCCAGCGCGGCGAGCAGGCCAGGCCGGGTAGGGGTGGCGGCGAATAGAGCGGCCAGCCCCAGGACGTCCGGGAAATAGGTCACGGCGGCCAGCAGCCCACCGAGGACGATCCCCAGCCCCAGCGCGCGCAGCGCGGCATTGTCCCGGCGGCGGTGGGTGTGCGCCAGCACTAACGCCCCCAGGCCGAGCACCAGATAGGTGGGCAGGTCCCAGGTGTTGGTGGGACGCAGCGCGCCGATGATCAGCGCCCCGGCGAGCAGGTTGAGCAGCGCCAAACCGACCGGCTGGCGGGCGGTAGCGCCTTCGTCCCCGGCGGCATTGACGGCCAGCCGCGCGCCGCGAATCTGGGCCACGTCCCAGGCAATCGCCAGCAGCGTGATCGGCAGCGCGATCATGTGGGCGTGCAGGTCGGCGTACAGGAAGGTGAAGAACGGGAACTCGGTGATCGGGCCGATCTCAAGCGGCTGGCCGGTCTCGCTGATGGGCACCGGGATCAGGCGGGTGGCGTTCCAGTACCACTCGCCCAGGCCGACGGGGAGCAGCACGTCCCCTCGGAGGAACCGCGCCAGCCCCCGCATCACGTCGCCTGTGTCGGGGAGGAGTGTATCGGTGTAGCTGGGCACGCCGGAGCCAAGCTCGGCCAGCCCCCAGATGATGGTGCGTATCTCGTCCAGGTTGCCCAGCACGACGGTCAGCAGCAGGGCGGCCAGCCCGGCCAGGTAGGGCTGCCAGCCCGCCGCGCGAGTTCCCCCGCGCAGCGCGGCCAGCACGTCGCCGAAGGAGGTCTGCGGCCACGCCCGGAGCGCCTCCCACAGCGTGAGCGTGGCCGGTTGGCGTGTTTCGTCGGCTGTGGGTTGATCGTCGCGACCGGGCAGCGGAGCCACCAGGTTGTAGGCGACCGAGAACGCGCCGACGCCCGTCAGCGCGAACAGGGTGGGCAGGATCAGGTTGTAGGCCAGCGTCACCGGCACGTTGAGCAGTTTTACCGGCAGGCCGACCACCACGAACCCGAAGTAGTAATAGTTGATCGTCTCACCGGCGAACCAGGGATCGTAGGGCGGGAAGGTGCGCGACTTCAGGACGGCGTTGAAGTAGGCCAGATCCATCGGCTTCTCGCCGCCGTAGGCCGGGTGCCACAGGTCGGGGTTGCCCAGCCGGATCAGCAGGAAGACGAGGAACAGCACGAGCATCAGGATTTCGGTGAACAGAATGTGCCCCCGGTTGGCGCGCAGCCAGTCGAGGAACTCGGCCCGGCGGTGGAAGACGAGCGCCGCCGAGATCACCGCGACGGACAGCAGCGCCAGCAATGCCGTGCCGCCGCTCCAGGGAAGCGCTTTCAGGCTGGCGGCCATCCAGGCCAGCCAGGCCGAAAACAGCAGGCCGAACGTCTTGGCAAGCGGGTAGCCGCGGTCGGGCAGGCCGGGGAAGAGGGTGTAAAGCGCCGGGAAGGCGACCCAGCCTGTGACGAGCATCAGTGCCCACCACACCAGCACGGCGAGCGGCTGGAAGCGAGAGTAAACGTCGGTGCGGGCGCTGCCGGTGTCGGTCGAGGTGCTGCCGTTCGAGCCGCCGCCGTTATTTGGGTTGTCCCAGGCCCGCGAATCCGGCTTGGGGATGCGCACCGGGCGTCCCCTGGCGTCTTTGGCGATGACGCGCAACGCGCCGTCGAGGTCAACACCGTCGAGGATGGCGGCGGTGCGGGCCGGGTCGTAGCGCTCGGTCTTTTTGAAGATGAACACGCGCGGGTGATCGTAGACCGTCCAGGCTTCCTCGGCGCTGTCGTCGCGGAATTCAATGGGGCCGAGGTTGGGGCGCGAGGTGAAATCGCCGACCAGCTCGAAGCCCAGCTCGCCGCTGAACAGCGCGCGGTAGTAGGCGATGGTCAGCGGGTAGCGCTGGGGGTTGCGGGGCATGGCATCGTAGAAGCGGTTGCTGGATATGGTCAGGTAGTCGGCCCGGTCGAGGACGTACTTCATCCGCTCGCGCTTGATGTCGATGTCCTCCCAGTGGATCTGTAGCTCGTAGCCCTGGTACTGGGCACCCCACACGTTGTACGGGGCCAGTGAGAGCGGGAGCGGGTCGTCCCACGTACCCTCGGTGGCGACGCTCGAACTGGCCAGCACCAGCGGCCCGGCGGCGTCGGTCTGGAGGGTGAGGTAATAGGACTGCCCGGCGACCAGGTCAACCGGCTCAAAGGCCAGCGTGTAGCTCGCGCCGCGCGGATCGCCGGTCGCCGCGAAGTCGCCGGTGATGTGCCCCTCGGCCAGGGTGTTCGCGCCCTCCGGGTCGCTCGCCAGCGTGACGCGCAGCGTTTCCAGATCCTGGCGGTCCCCTTTGTCGGCCACATGGTTGAGGCGCAGGCGGGTCAGCGTGCCGTCGAAGGGCAGCGAGAACTGGTGGGACTGCGGCATCCCGGGCTGCACCTGCGAATAGAGCACAACCGGTCGGGCGGGGTCTTCGGTTGGGATGACCAGCGGGCTGTCGCCTGAGTCGCCCGTCAGGCCGGTATCCTCACCATAGAACTGTGTGGGATCGAGCCAGGTATTGTGCAGGCCAAGCTGGAATTGGCGCGGGCCTTCAGCGGTCTCCAGGAACAGCGTCACGTCGGAGGGGATATTTTCCAGCATCCAGTGCGAGGCCGCGACGCGCGTCACGGGGCGGGTGTAGATGCGCGAGACGGCGAATCCCCAGGCGTAGGCCGAAACCAGCACGACGGTCGCCAGCCCGGCGGGGACCCACGCCGACCAGTGCCAGCGCGACGCGCGCCGGGCGGCGATCAGCGCGTGGATGCGGTCCCACAGCGTGACCAGCGCCCAGGCGGCCAGCATCAGCAGGAAGGGATAGACGGGCAGGAAGTAGCGCATGGTCTTGACCCAGCCGATGCCCTGCCAGGTGAAGTACAGCGCCGTCCAGATCACGGGCAGCATCAGCCGCATCGCGCCCCGGTGACCGCGCCCGATCTCCCACAGCGCCCAGAAGAAGGCCAGCCAGGCGAACAACCCCAACGGCCAGCCCATCCCGACGCGCACCATGTTGATCCAGGGGAAAATCAGCGGCAGCCGCTTGCCCCACTGGTGGTTGGGCGGGATGTCCGAATAGCCGGACACCTGACGACGCACCTCTTCCATCTGCGCCAGCCAGGCGGGATTGGGGCGGAAGCCGACCGGGTCGCCGACGATGCTGAGAATCCGCATCGACGTGCCAAGCTGCTCGTCAAGGGGCTGGCCGGAGTTGGGCGGCAGGAAGGCGTAGGGCTGGGCAACGCGGAAGGTGATGGCCGTCACCAGCCCGGCGATCACCAGCCCGGCGGTCGCGCGCAGCACCAGCCGGGTCGTGTGACGCTTCCGGGCGGACAGGTCGTCTATGGTCTCCACGTCCTGTAGGTCGATCTCGCCCGTCTCGCGCCAGACGCGCAGCGCCAGGGCGATGATGAGGATCGTGGCCAGCGGGAAGATGCTGACCTTGCTCGCCATGCCCAGGCCGAGCATCAGCCCGAAGAGCGGGTAATCGACCCAGCGGTGGCCGGTGAACGCCCGCGCGATGAAGAAGAAGCTGGCGACGACGAACAGGTTGGTGAAGGTGTCGACCGTGAAGAAGTGCGACTGCTGGATCGGGAGGGCGGCGGCGGCGCACAGCGCGGCGGCCAGCACGCCGACACGCCGGTCGAAGAGGTGGCGGGCGGTGAAGTACGTCATGACAATCGCCAGCAGGTCGGCGACTGCCGATATGACCCGCCCCGTGATGTGGACCTCGTTGTAGCCCGGCGTGCCGAGCCACTCGGCCAGGTAGCGCACGAAGATGATCGGGAAATCCCCGTAGACGAAGAAGCCATGACCGACGTTGTTGGGGTTGAGCGTCGAGGTGTGGGTGTCGAAGTACTCGGCCAGCGAGTTAACCGGGCGGATGCCGCTCTCAACCAGCGAGAGGAAGCGCTCGTCGGGGTGCAGGTGCTGGCCCTCGTCCCAGTCCAGCCCGACCAGACGCAGGTACGCCCCCGCGATCAGGATGAGCACCATCAAAACGACGACGCCCAGCGTGCGGGCCGCCGGTGAGCCGGTGGGGCGGGTTTCGTCCTGCGTTGATGGATCGTTCATAGCGCAGCTTTCGATTTTGGCGTCGGAGATCCGTTCATCTGCCGCCGGTAGATTATACCCTGATCGACCGGCAGGCGGCGCGGGCCATCTCCTTATTTACACGGCCTGGGTCTGGATTCCTCACTGCCCGGGGGCGGGCACAACGTAAAGGACGAAATCACGCCCTTCCGTCGCGCTCGCGTAACGCTGGGCGCTGCCTTCCGGGAACCGTTCTTCGAGGATGCCCAGCGCCTCCAGGTCGAGCGGGTGGACGATGAAGACCAGCGGGCGCACCGCGAAGGACTGCGGGAAGTTGTCGAGGTAGTTTACGAGCGTCGGCACGTCCATGATCGCCTGGTCGAAGGTGATGTCGCCCGCCTCGATGCCGATGGCGCGGTAATCGTGCCAGAAGGGCCACCCCTGGAGCCACACACCGTCGAGCGGGGCGTCGGGGCCGACCTGCTCGCGGACGGCGTCGGCGACCTCGCCGGGGTTGAGGGCCGAGTTGCGGTACGAAATGGCGTACTTCACGAAATAGGTGTTGTAGTTGACCAGGGCTGCCCCGCCGAGCAGCGCGGCGATCAGCAGGCCGGTCAAGGCCACACCTGGCAGGCGGCCCAGCACGGCGCTCCAGCGCTGGCGAATCAGGCTGAGCGGCCAGGCGGCCAGCAGAAAGACGACCGGGATCACACCGCTGGCGCGGGTGGCACTGGGATTCTCCAGGGGGAAGGCAATCGACAGCGCGGAGGGCAGCAGCATGATCAGCGCGGCGATCAGGATGAAGGCGTCAACCGGGTCGCGGCGGACGCGCAGCCGCACCAGCCAGGCGGCCAGCCCCAGGACGAACAGTATGCCGGTGAACAGGTCGAGCATCGGCGCACCGGGCAGGGCGCTGAACCAGGAGCTGTCGCCCTTGAGGTTGAACATCAGCAGCGCGTCGGCGTAGTTGCGGGCGAAGACCCCCAGCGGCGATCCCTGGATCGGCACCTCGCTGCTGGTGGTGCGGTTGATGACGCGGTCCCACAACTGGGTGGGGTAGTCGTGCCAGACGCGCAGCATCGGCGTGAAGATCGCCAGCGCGACCAGCCCCGCCAGCGCCAGATTGGTGGCCTGCCGGATCGTCGTGCTGGTTGCCAGCGTGCGCAGGTGGTCGGCGTCGGGGTTGTTTTTCAGGTGGGCGGTGACCGCACGTATGATCGGGCCGAGCACGGCCACCAGGAAAGCCGCCAGCGCGATCAGGGGGGTGATGCGTAGAGACTGGTAGCCGTACACGCCGACGCCCATCCACACACCTGCCCACAGCCACGCTTTACGTGACCCGGTGCGGATGCCCCGGATGAGCGTCAGCAGCAGCGGCGTGAGGAGCAGCGGCGTCAGGACGATGCGCAGCGCCAGGCGTCCCAGCATGATGTGCCACCACGAGACGGCTACCAGCGCGGCGGCGAACAAACCCGTCTCGCGGTCGACCAGCTCGCGGCCCAACAGGATCATCAGCGGGATCAGGGCCAGCGCCTCAATCGCCGAGACGAGCTTGAGCGAGATGAACGACATCCCGGTGCCGAAGGCGCGGCTGGCAAGCGCAACCAGGTAGAACTGGATGGCCTCGCGCCCGGCGTTGCGGGTGAAGAAGACGTGGTAGATCCCCCGTTCCGCGATGTCGTAGGAGTCGAGCAGCTTCTCGACGTGGTCGCTGGTCATCTCGTTGGGGATGGCGTCCAGCCGGTAGAAGCGGTAGAAGGCCGCCACGCCCATGATGGCGACGAAGGCGGCGATCAGGGTCAGGGTGTGCCGTGACAGGGTTGGGCGGGGGAGGCGGAGCCTTTTCAGCCACGCCGCGAAGTCGGCCAGCAGTTCGCGCGGGCTGCGCTCCGCAGAGGCGACCAGCCAGCCGATCACGCTCACGATCCAGGTGATGACGCCCGCACGCGTGAGGGTGTTGTCGGCGGTGAAGATGTAGGTCAGGATCGCGAAGGCCAGTGCCACCAGCGCGATGATGACGCGCGTGTTGAGCGCCGCCTCGCTCAGGAAAGTGAGCGGGCGTGCTGCCGCGCCGCCGGTGACTCGCGGGCCGCGCCGCAGCAGGCCGCCGTCCGGCGGGGCGATCTCGAACATCAGGATGCCCAGCCAGGCGACCAGCGCCAGCCCGTAGAGCAGCGCCCCACCAATGCCGCTGCCCTGTCCGGTCATGGTTGACTGTGCCAGGTAGCCGAACAGGAGGGCGGCGACCGTTCCCAGCCCCAGCGCGAGCGCGCGCACCGGGTCGGCGTCGGCGACCGGCGCGATGGGGGAGTCCTCGTAGTGCAGGACGGTCGGCGCTTCCAGGGCCGCTGAGTCGGGTTGGGGTAGGGGGGGCATCCTGGCGATCGGGGGGCGCGCCCATTCGCGGGGCGGGAGGATGTCCGGCAGGGCTATCGCCTCCTCGTCGCGCGGCGGCAGAAAGACCGCCCGCAGCACGTCTTTGAGGGTGATGGATGGACATACTTCCGGCTGCGGGTTGATTGCTGTTTCTAGGGGATGGTTATTGGTCTCCATGATGTTATGACACAGCAAACTGTCACTTGCGTGAGTGGGCAATTCACATTTGTATGAGATGTGCTAGAAACTGGCTGACAATTCGTAATGCAGCGTATCGACCAGCCTGCCCAGAGCAGACCGGTAGTCCTCTCGGAAATCGAGGTGCTGCAGTCGGCTCAAACGATAGGGCATGTCCGACATCTCAAAGTCGATGGCTAAGATGGGGATGATGGTTTTCTTGTTGTGCAAAAAATAGTGATACTCATCAGCTACGTTCTCTGAGTTCGCCGATGTCTTCGTCAACACCAGAATCATCACGGCAGCTTCCCTCAGGGCACGTTGCACCACTCGATCCCATGGCTCACCTGGCCTGATATTTATTTGGTCCATCCAGACTGAGAACTGCTCACCAATAAGATCGTCGGCGACTTGTAAGGCAATTGACTGGTCTTCGCGAGCATAGCTTATGAAGATTTGACCGGTTTGCTGCTGCGCTTGTGAAAATTGCTTTGATGCATCTATGTCTGTAGTAGCGGCCTCCACGGCGGGGTGGGTTGCCTTCATCTCTGCCAGTTCTTTGGACATAATGTCGGCGACCCCGCTGTTAATCTCTGCGAATGTAATCTTCTGCAATTGTGAAGAGTGCTCGCCCTTGATATATGCATCTACCATGCCTAAAAGCTCGGCACGGAACGCTCCCCTTACTTCTAGACCGTACCCCACCCCGTGAAGCGTGACCGTCAGATGCGTCACAGTGAGGTTTTCTTGGGCCAACAATGCCAGGAAGTTGTACCCTAATTCGCGGATGCCTGCATAGCCAAGCTGGTGTAATGGCTCGGTGCCAACGACGAATAGATGGGGTGCTTTTAGCAACCCGTGGGTGGGCAAGAGACGATATTCCCCCTTTGCAAGTGGGATCCTGTCTAGTTCCGCTAGTTCGGGATGTCCCTTCCTCTTGAGCAAATTGCTGATGTTACGGTCTAAGCCGTAGAAAGCCTGGGCATATTTAAGCCCCAACATATCGGTATCAAATGATATCGCGTTATTGTTTACAACTTCTATTGCCAGGGGGCACATCCTACACCTGCCTCACTAAGCTGGTTTCCGTGCCAGTATACACAGGTTGACGGTGGATCGTCCAGCCGGTTCGTCCATCACGTTGCGCCGGTCGAACCACTCGAACACCCGCAGGCCGATGTTGACCGGGTTGAGCGGGCCGCCGCGCTCGCCGCTCAGATTGTGGCGGTCGGCGGCCTGCGCCACGTCACCGGGGAGCATCCCCGCTTCGAGCAGTGTCTTGCCGAAGCCGTAAACGACGTTGTGAATGAAGGGGAAGCTGTGATGGGTGAAGCTCCGCTCGGCGGCGATCTCCAGCCCGGCGGCGGTGACGGCTGCGCGCAGTTTGTCGCGCGTGTACAGCCGCACGTGGTTGGCCCAGATCCCGGCCAGGATGCCGCGCCGGATGTGCGTGTTGAAAAACGTCTCCAGCGTCTTGTTGATCGGGTCCCACCAGAAGGGATAGTTGGCGTTGGGCACGGTGATGGCGATCAGCCCGCCGGGCCTGAGCACGCGCGTCACCGAGCGCAGCACGGCGACATCGTCCTCGACGTGCTCCAGCACCTCGGAGAGAATCGCCTTGTCGAAGGCGGCAGCGGGCAGGGGGAGGCGGCTCAGGTCGCCGTTGACGAGCGTGATGCCCTGCTCACCCGCCAGCGCGGCTTTCGCGATGTGCAGGTAGGGGCGCTCAAGCTCGATGCCCACCACGCGCGCCCGGCAGGTGTGGCGGATGAACTTCGGGTAGAAGCCGCGCCCGCAACCGCCGTCGAGGATCAGGTCGCCGTCCCCCGGCTCCAGCCACTCGAAGATGGTCTGGACGCGGCGGCGGTAGGCCATGTCGGCCTCGTTGCGAACCATGCGGGCGATGGTGCTGTGGTCAACCATGTTGCCGGGGAATGTGACTACCGGCGGCGGGCGGCCCCGGCTGCCTCGCGCAGGTGCCGCTCGATGCGGTCGACGGTCTCCTCGAAGCTGAAGGCGGCGTCGATCTGGTCGAGCGGTTTGACGTAGGCGTCGGGGCGGTCGAACACGCGGACGATGGCCTCGCCCAGCGCCTGGGGATTGTGCGGTGGGACGATCTCGCCCATGCTGGTTTTCTGCACGACTATGCGCGCGCCGGGGATGTCGGTGGCGACGACCGGCGTGCCGCAGCGCATCGCCTCGACCTGCACCAGCGCGAAGCACTCGGTGTCGCTGGGCAGGGCCAGCACGTCGCAGGCGGCGTAGAAATCGGCCACATCCCGCGAATCGGTGAGCAGCCCCAGGAAGATCAGGTGCTCGCGGTACTGCTCGATCAGGCCGAGGTTGCGCTCGTAGAAGTCCTCGTACTTGATGTCATATTGCCCGGCGAATACGATGCGCGTGCCGGGGTATTTCTGGTGGATGGTGGACAGGGCGCGGATCAGCACGTCGGGGCGCTTCTCCTCGACAAAGCGGCCCGAATAGCCGATCAGGCGGGCGCTTTCACCCGTGCCTTCGAGCCATCCGGCACGCAGTTCTTTGACGCGCTCCGGTCGTGGCGTGGGAATGACGCAGGGAGGGTGCACAATCGACGTTTTGTCGCGGAAGGGGTCGATGTAGTACGAGTGGTCGGCGTAATCGCGACTGTAGGCGTGGATGCGGTGCGCCGCCCGCCCGGCGACCTTGTACAACTGGAACGTGAACCACTCGACGAAGCGGTTGAACGCCCCGGCGGGCAGGATCAGGTCGCCGTGGTGGGTGATGACCAGCCCCTTTCGCAGCAGCCGCGTGTAGGCGGCGTACAGGGCCGTCTCCAGCGTGGGGACGTGCAGGCTGACCACGTCGTGCATCTGCACCAGCTTCCAGGCAGCCCAGGGGTAGGCGGGCATGATCATCCCCCTAGTGACGCGGATCGGGGCCCACAGCCGGATCACGCGCACGCCGTTGATGACCTGCTCATCGCGGGGCAGGCTGAGGTCGTAGCGGGCGGTGACCACCGTCACCTGGTGGCCGCGGGCCGCCAGCGCCTCGGCCACGCGCTGCACGTACAGCGTCAGGCCGGTGCGGTGTGGGACGTAGAATTGCAGGGCAATCAGGATTTTGAGCGGCTGGTCGGTCATGTGTTGCCTCTTACAGGCCGGTGTTCCCGCCACAGGAGAAGCCCTCGTTGGCCCAGCCAGGCCCCCAGCAGTGTGTCGAGTGTGTTGGTGATGATGTCGTCGGTGGCGACGACGCGGCCCGGTATCCAGATCTGGATGATCTCGTAGATAAGGCTGACCCCTGCCCCCAGCAGCCCGACAAGGAGAATCCGCTTATGCGGGCGGTGGTCGCTGTGGCGCAGGGCGACGTAGAGCACCCAGCCCAGCGGTATGAAGACGACGATGTTCCCCAACCCGTCGATGATCAGCAGCCGCAGTGCGGTGGGGGCGGACTCACAGCCGCATATCAGGCAGGCGATCAGCTTGCCATACGTGATAAGGGGGATCGGCGAGAACTTGCGCTCTGCATTGATGCTCCCGGCATGTCCCAACGCGATGGCGGTCAGGGCCGCGCCGACAAGCCCGACGACAAGCCAGGGGAGGATGTGCCGTTTGAACGTCATGACGGGGGAGCCTCTGTCAGGGAGGCGTCGTCGTCCTGGGCGGTGGTTGGTGCCTCACGGAGGCTCCGCGCGGCGAGGGCGACTTCGCGGAAGCTCAGGTCTTCGCGCATCAGGGCGATGATGCCGATCACGCTGGTGGCGGCGATGTTGAGAACGTGCAGCACAAACGCGTAGCCCCGGCTGACATCGGCGTCGTAGCCGGCGGTGGTCAGCACGCCGATCACGGCTGCCTCGAACGGCCCCACGCCCGACGGCGCGGCAGGTACCGCGATCCCCAGCCCGGCGGCGGCGATGGATAGTTGCCCCATGATCAGCGGGACATCTTTCCAGAAGGCCAGCATCAGCACCCAGCCCACCACGCCCGACGCCAGCCAGGCGAAAACAGACAGCGCCATGCCGAGGGTGAAGGTTCTGGCGTTGGAGACGCCCCCCAGTCCTTCGACGAACGGCTGGAGGAAGGTTCGCGCCCGCTCCTCGGTGAAGCCCGGCAGCAGTGCCATCAGCCTTGCGCCCAGCTTGAGCGCGCCTTCCGGGCGGCGGGCGGCATAGGCCAGGACGATGATCCCGGCGATGGCCCCACCCCCCATCGCGACTCCGCCCCCGATCGCCCAGGCGGGCAGGTCGAGGCCAAGCAGCACGATGCCGACCAGGATGAGCACCGATACCATGTCAAACAGGCGCTCGACGACGATGCTGGACAGTGCGCTGGTGAAGTGCATATTAGGGCGGCGTCCGGCGAGGGTGGCGCGTGCGATCTCGCCCAGGCGGGCGGGCAGGACGTTGTTGAACAGGAACCCGGCGTTGAACAGCCAGAAGGCGTCCACAGGCGAAATGTGGCCGCGCGTGAGGACGCTCCAGCGCAGGCCGCGAATCATCGTCAGCCCGACGGTCATGATCAGTGCCAGCGCCACGAAGCCGTAGCGCGCCGTGCGGAAAGCCTGGAAGATCTGGCCGAAGTTGGCCGTGCGGAAGGCCAGGAAGAGCGCCAGGGCGCTGATGACCAGCCCGACCAGGAGGGTTTGCCAACGTTTCATGTAACCTTGTATCCCAACAAGAAAGGGGCTTTGTCCCCAATGCGCGGCGAAGTATAACATGCGCCTCAGGCGGCGGCAATGGCCGGGGTAGGGGTAGGGACAGAACCGGACTTGGTGAAATCGCGGCGTTGGCGTATCCTATGGATGCTATGAGTGACGAACAACTGGAACGGGGAGTCAAGGCCCTGCGCGATGGTGACAAGCGCACCGCGCGCCGGGTATTCGGGCAGGTGGTGGGCGGCGACCCGGACAATCTCGCGGCGTGGTGGTACCTGGCCGCCGTGCTCGATGATCCGGAGCAGAAGACACACTGTCTGCGGCAGGTGTTACGGCTGCGCCCCGACCACGTCGAGGCGACCCGGATGCTGTCCCAGCTTCAGCGGCGCTTCGGGCAGGCCACGCCGTCGACAGGCACCAAGCGCCCGGCGATAGTCGATGCACAGGAGGCGGGCGACGGGCTGGCCGTCGTCCCGGAGCGACGGGAAGAGAAGCAGGTCGAGACCGGCACTGAAAGCGAGCCCGCAGCGCCGTCGAGCGACGTGACGGTGCTGGCTGCGGCGGTGCTGATCGCGCTGGCGGCCATCGTGGGGGCGGTGATCCTGGTCTGGACGGGGGCGGCATCGGAGGTGTTGGGGATACGCGGGCCGGACCTGTCGCCGACGGCGCGGGCGCTGACTTTCGATGTGAAAGCCTGCGTCACGACGGAGGTCGAAACGGCGACGCTGGTGTTCATCAACAACACGGGCGTCACAATCGACGTTCTGAGGGGGCCGCAGGGTGAGGAGGAGTTTCTGCTGACGCTCACGCCGGACGAGCTGGGAGACATCGAGGCCAGTCCGGGCGTGCCCACGCGCTACGCGGTCAGCACGGAGGCCGAAGGAGTGGTCGGCGGCGGCGCGATCATCGAGGTGCCGGTGGGCAGCACCTGCCGGGTGCCGATCCAGTAGGGGGCGGCAGGCGATGCGCGTGATAGCGGGCACGGCTAAAGGCCGCAGGCTGAAGGTGGTCCCCGGCCAGTCCACCCGCCCCATCCTGGACCGCATCAAAGAGAACCTGTTTAACATCCTGGGCGGCTGGGTGCGCGAGAGCCGCTGGCTGGACCTGTTTGCGGGGACGGGTAGCGTGGGCATCGAGGCGCTCAGCCGGGGCGCGGCGTACTGCCTGTTTCTCGATACCAGCCGGGTCGCGCTGCGGACGGTTCGGGAGAACCTGGAGATCACCGGGCTGGCCGACCGGGCCGAAGTCCAGCGCGAGGATGCCTTCACCTTTTTGAGCAACGATCCTGGCGCGGATGAGGGTTTCGAGCTGATCTACGTTGCGCCGCCGCAGTACAAAGAGATGTGGCTCAAGGCGCTAAGGCTGATCGACGAGCGGCCCGGCTGGCTGCTGCCTGACGGCGTGGTGGTGGTGCAGATTCACCCCAAAGAGTACCAGGACACTGCACTCAGGCACCTGGTTCTCTACGACCGGCGCACCTACGGCAACACGATGTTGTGCTTCTACGAGCGGCCCGACGAGTGAGGCCCAATCCCAATCGCGGGAATCGCGAATCGCCGTTGACAGCCCCCGGCCCGGTCGCTATAATCACCCCCTGGCCCCATCGAGGGGCTTTATCGGTAATCAACATCGCATCAGGTCCCGTCTTCCTCTGGCCGCTCCCGGTACTGATGGAAAGCGCGTCCAGGTGGCAAGCGAAGAAGGGAGAACGCTACAAATGTACGCAATCGTCCGCATCGGCGGCCGGCAGTACCAGGCCGAAGTGGGCAAGACCATCGTCGTCGAGAAGCTGCCGTACGAAGTCGGCGAAAAAGTTGAATTGGGCGAGGTGCTGTTGCTCAGCGACGGTGACGACACCCAGATCGGCCAGCCCCTCGTCGAGGGGGCTGCGGTCACCGTCGAGATTGTCGAGCAGTTCAAGGGCAAGAAGATCGTCGTTTTTAAGTACAAGCCTCGCACGGGCTACCGGCGCAAGCAGGGACATCGCCAGCGCTACACCCGGCTGCTGGTCAGCGACATCAAGACAGCCTAGAAGGCCCAGCACTCCGCGTCAGTTCTGTTGAGGGTAGAAGCATGGCACACAAAAAAGGTGGCGGTTCAAGCAAAAATGGGCGCGACAGCAACGCAAAAAGGCGCGGCGTCAAGCGCTACGGCGGTGAATACGTGATCCCCGGCAACATCATTGTGCGCCAGTGTGGGACCAAGTTCCATCCCGGCAACAACGTCGGCATGGGGCGCGACTATACGATTTTCTCCACCGCCGAGGGCTACGTCTACTTCGAATGGGGCCGGGGCGGGCGCAAGCTGGTCAGCGTCTACCCGGAGAACCCCAACAGTGCGTAAGATCGTGCACCGCAGCCCGCTCGGATAGATACGCGGGCAATCCATCGTCTAACCCGCATCAGCTTCACGCTACCCCGCCTGCTTATCGCTGAGCGGGGCCGTGTTGCGCAAGGAAAGGGGTTTTTGCATGAAAGAAGATATTCATCCCACGTGGTACCCTGAAGCGCGTGTGACCTGCGCCTGCGGTAACACGTGGGTCACCGGCTCGACCGTTCCAGAGATTCGCACCGACGTATGCAGCAACTGCCACCCGTTCTACACCGGTGAGCAGCGCATCGTCGACACCGAGGGCCAGGTTGATCGCTTCCTGAAGCGCCTCCAGGCTCGCGACGATATCCTCGCCGCCGCGGACGCCCAGGCTGAGGCAAAGACTTCGCCCGACCTGCCCGTCGCCGAGCTTGAGATCGGTACGCGCTACGCCAACGTCCTGGCCGAGGCCAAGGTGACCACGGCCGGTGACATCCTCGACCTCCTCAACGAGGGCGGCGACGAGGCCCTGCTGGCGATCAAGGGCTTTGGCCATAAGGGCCTGATCGACGTGAAGCGCCGCATGCGCGCGCGTGGCTACGAGCTACCAGAGTAAGAATAACACCACCCACACGAGCACCTGGCAAACCCATCGGCGTGACATCGACAGTTTGGTGTCGCGCCTTTTTGCATAAACCGGCCCCAGAAAGGATGGGCGATGAAACACCAGCGAGGTCGCGTTGAGGTCATCTGCGGCAGCATGTTCAGCGGTAAATCCGAAGAGCTGATCCGGCGTGTGCGCCGCGCCGAGATCGCCAAGCAGAAAGTCCAGATCTTCAAGCCCAGCCTGGACAACCGCTTCGACGAGACGCTCGTCCAATCACACGACGGACGCGCCGCCGAGGCGGTCCCCATCGACACCCCGCAGCAGATCCTGGAGCACATCGACGGCGAGACGACGGTCGTCGCCATTGACGAGGCGCAGTTCTTCGACGCCAGCCTGGTGGCAGTGTGCCGCCAGCTCGCCGAGCAGCACGACATCCGCGTGATCGTCGCCGGGCTTGACCTGGACTTTCGGGGCGAGCCTTTCGGCCCCATCCCGACGCTGCTCGCTCAGGCCGAGCAGGTCGATAAGCTGCACGCCATCTGCGTCAGGTGCGGCGAACACGCTTCCCGCTCGCAGCGGCTCATCGACGGTCGACCGGCCCACTACGACGATCCGGTCATCATGATCGGCGCACAGGAGTCATACGAAGCGCGCTGCCGTCACTGCCACGAGGTGCCGGGACGCCCGTCATGACCCGGCTGCCCCGTCGGTGGGCCTGGGTTATAATGTCTTCCATAGCCTGCACTCGCCGTGTTGATCAGGAGCATTGCGATGCCACCCTCGCCCGAAGATCTGCTTGACTACGTGCTGATCGACTCCGAGCGCCTCCAAACCCGCATCGCCGAGCTGGGACGGCAGATCTCAGCCGACTACCAGGACAAAGAAGCGGTCATCCTGCTCGGTATTCTCAAAGGCAGCCTGCCCTTCATGGCCGACCTGATGCGTCATCTCACCGTGCCGCACGCGATTGACCTCATGGACGTGACCTCCTACGGCGTCGGGAAGCGAGCATCGACCGGCGACGTGCGCATATTGATGGACCTTCACAGCCCGATTGAGGGGCGGCACGTCCTGATCGTCGAGGACATCATCGACTCAGGCCACACGCTGAACCACGTCCTGCGCCTGCTGCAGGCACGCCAACCGGCCAGCCTCAAGGTGTGCACCCTGCTTGACAAAACAGAGCGCCGCGAAGTTGACATCCCGCTGGCTTACGTGGGCTTCGAGATCCCCAACGTCTTTGTCTTCGGCTACGGGCTGGACATCGACGAGTATTACCGCAACCTGCCCTACATCGGCGTCGTCAAGCCCGGCGTGATCCTCGACTAGGCCCCTCGCCGTGAGCCTAGCGCCCACTCCACCCCGCCGCCCGCCGATCTGGCCCCCGCTGGTCGAGCAACTGGCCGGGCTGGCTCCCGATCCGGCCCGCCTCTACCTGGTGGGCGGCATCGTGCGCGACGCGCTGCGCGGCACGCCCGGCCACGACATCGACCTGGCTACGCCCGACGACGGCCTGCAAACCGCCCGCCACCTCGCGAACGCGCTTGACGGCGCATACTACCCCGTCGACCCGGAGCGCCGTACCGGGCGGGTCATCCTCTCGCCGGGCGACGACCGGCCCACCGTGATCGACGTGGCCAGCCTGCGCGGTGACGACCTGCTGGCCGACCTTGTAGCCCGCGACTTCACCGTCAACGCGATGGCCGCCCGGCTGGATGCGCTCGACCGGGTCATCGACCCGCTCGGCGGGCAGCGTGACCTGTTCGACGAGAAGGTGCTGCGCCAGTGCAGCCCAACCAGCATCCCCGACGACCCCATCCGCGCGCTGCGCGCGGTGCGACTGGCGCTGCAACTGGGCCTCCGGCTCGACAAGGCCACGCTCGCCGCCGTCCGCGCCGCCGGGCCGCAGCTCGTCGACGAGGGCCGCCAGCTCAAGCAGCCGGAGCGCGCCCGCGACGAGCTGTTCAAGCTGCTGGCCGGGCCGCACCCCGCCGGGGGTCTGCGGCTGCTGCACACCCTCGACCTGCTCGCGCCGCTGTGTCCCTCTGACCTGCCACCCGCCGACGCGCTGGCGCGCCGCTTCACCGTCGTCGAGCACCTCCACAAGCTGCTGTCTATCATCAGCCCCGCCCGCGACGACGACACCGCCGCCGAGCTGATCCTGGGCGTTGCCGTCATGGTGCTGGATCGCTACCGGTCCCAATTGCAGGAGCACCTGTCCCGGACTTACGGCGATGGCCGCCCGCGCGTGGCGCTGCTGCTGCTGGGCGCGTTTGCACCCGGCGAACTCGCATGGAAGGCGCGCCTGCGTCTCTCCAACACCGAAGCAGGCGTACTGGCGGGGTTGGCTCAAGGTGGGACGGTCGATCCGCTGCCGGTCGATTGGGTCGACGACCGGGCGATCTATCGCTACTACCGCGCGGCGGGCGAGGCGGGCGTGGACGGCGTCCTGCTGATGCTGGCCGAATACCTGGCTGCCCGCTGGCCCACCATAGAGCCGCAGGAATGGGGCGATCTGCTGGAGGGAGTCGCCGCCCCTCTGCTCGACGCCTTCTTCCGCCGCCACCAGCAGGTGGTCGCGCCCCCTCCTCTGGTGACCGGCGGCGACCTGATGGATCATCTCGGCACGGGGCCGGGGCCGCACATCGGCGCGATCGGCGAGCGGCTGCTCGAAGAACAGGCTGCGGGGACGATCCGCACAAAGAAGCAGGCGCTCCGTCTTGCGCAGCGCCTGCTCGACGAGAACTCCGTTTGACCCCGATCCGCTTCCTCCGGCCTGCAAGCAAACCCGGGGGCTACGGCCCGACTTCGACCATCAACGGTTCGTAGCGGCACGTGCAGCCGTTCGGGCAGGAGCACCCCTCAACGGGCAGAACGGGGATCTCCGAATCCTTGGGGTACGTTCCCTGCGCCCGGCGACAGGCGGGGCAGGCGTGGGCAGGGGCAGCAATGTAGACGGCGTTGGTGCGCGGGCTTTCCAGGATCGCCTTCAAAGCGTGCGCCCGCACCGAGTCAACCGTCAGGTCGGCCCCACACGTTGGGCATGTGGTGATGTGATCTTCGGTCTTGGTATAGCACAACGCACACTGGCGCATTCGCGACTCCTTCATTCGGTCGGCGGAGGCAAGAACGCCTCTCAGCCCGTATTCTACCACAGCCGCCCCGCCGGGCACAGGGGTTTTTGTGACTCAGGGTGCGGCTGGCGTCGCCCGGCCAGTTCCTTTACTATTATGGGTATAGACCCGCCTGGACATCCCCCCGCAGCACACCATATCGAAAATGGCAAACTAACGTTCGAAGCAAAATGCTGATGGAGAGCCTATGTTTGGCGAATTTGATGTAGATACCGATAGTGAGGTTTTTGCCTACATCCGCAACGAGCTGTCTGATGGGAATACGCTGTCAAGCTATCTCCTAAGTCAGCCTATAGAAAAAGGAAGTGTTACGACTTTCTTGCCTGTCGAAAAAGCGTCCGGTCTGATCAACCGCTATGCGACGGGTATAGCAGGCCGCACTAAATCAAATCGCATGTTAGCCGACCGGATTAGGGCCTTCCTGGACCGTCCGGGCCAATATGCGATATTTGAAGATGTGTGTTTTGACCTGGACACTCCCGGAGCAAAAGATTGTGAGGAGGAGTTTTTCAGTTTTCAAACAGAGATATACTATTTCCTTACAAGCCGGAATTGGGACATCAGGACTATTATCCACATCATCAACTGTCCGTGCCCGAATCCTTTTGTTGGAGTTTTGGTTTCAGTTCCCGAAGACGAGCCAGATATTACCAATCGTGAGAAAGTAGAACGGGCGTTATTGAAGCGATTAGCAGATCACACAATCCATTTAATCATCGGGGCCTATGATGCCACCGGCTACCTGATGTGGCATAGAGACACATAGAGCGAATCACTTCGTGATCGAAGGAGGGATGCCGAGTGAATTATCGCTGGCACATACCTACGACAGCTATGCTATGTTGGGGAAGCTGATGCTCAATTTAGAATTTCCAAACAAATTACGTGTCCTGGCAGAATATGAAAGTTCTGGCATTTGGCTCAGTAAACCGGAAGGCGTAAGTGAGGTGAAACATGAGGACCTTGGGCTGCCGCAAGACCTGAGTGAACGATTCTGCAAGTGGATTGTGTTATATTACGAACGCTTGACTGAAGCGGCAATCCCTTTGGACCAGTTTAATGAAATCGGGCGGAGCCTTGCAAAAGACTTAAAGGCTTTTGTGGGACCTGATGTCGTTGTGGAGTATATACCGGAATTGCCCGGTGATACTGAAGGGCCACCTGAAGTGGTCGAATAGTATCAGTCATGCTTTTTGGGGCAGTCAACCGGCTGATAGCTGACTACTGCCTGGCTGATAGCCGACTTGCCACCCGCCAACACCTCTACCGGCCAACAGGCTCCCCCCTCTCCTAGCGCTCGAAGAGCGCGGTCGGGAGAGGGGTCGCCGACCGGAGGTCGGCGGGGGTGAGGGCTGTGAGAGGGCAGCGCATTGCCGTGATGCAGCACCCTGCTTGACGGCGGAGCGGAGCGCCGTCAGGCTCACAGGGGGGTGGGCAAACAGGGGATCGTCCACACCGTCGGCGCACTGTGCCGCCCGCGATGGTTCGCCCACATTTTCGTGCCCCTGCAAACTCGCGATCCGGTGGCGCTCTTACCGCTCGGCCTGAGCCAGGACGATAGCCCGCAGCCTGTCCACCGAAAACCGGGCGTCGTTGTGGAAGACCAGCACCAGCGGGTGATCGTAGACGGTGAACGACTCGTCGGCAGGGCCGAGCGAGATGCCCGGCGGCGTGCCGGTGAGAGGGCTTTCCAGGCCGGGGCGGGCGAAGGGATCGTCGACCAGACTCAGTTCGAAGAGGGTCGGCGTGCGCGTGAAGCTCTCGACCGGCGTGAAGCCCAGATCGCCCGCGAACAGGGCGCGGTAGTAGGCGGCGGTCAGCGGGTAGCGGTCGTCGAGGCGGGGGATCACGCCGTACAGCCGGTTGCTGGAGAAGATGACGAAATCGGCTTCGGCCACGTTGGACAGGAGGGCGTCGAGTTTGTCCGCGTCATCCGGCTCGGCAAGCGGATCGAGCATGCGCGTGTCGTACACACTGTCGCGCAGGTAGCCGGTGCCGTCCACCACGATGTCCATCGGGAGCGGGTCGTCCCAGTACTCGACCGCGATGACCGTGCCGGGCGGCAGGGTGCGGTAGATCCACCGGCTGGCCGTGACCCATGGGTGCGGTGTGCGATACATGGCCGTGAAGGCGAGGGCGTAGAGCGTGGTTGGGATCAGGACGAGCAGCGCGATGGCCGTCCGCAGGGCCGGGCGGGCCGGTTGGGGCGCGGTTTGCGGTATGGTGAGCATCCCGGCGGCAAAGACGAACAGCGTTGGCGTGAGGGGGAGCGCGTAGCGCGGGAACCGGGCATATTGCAGGCCAATCGTGAGCAGGGTTGCCCCTGCCCAGGCCAGCGCGACGGCGTCCGGGCGGGCGCGGGAGGCAAGTGTCCGGCGGGTCATCCAGATCAGCCCGGCGTAGGCGGCCAGGGTGAGCGGCAGCCCCAGCGTCCAGCGGGCCTGCTGCTCGACGGTGTACCACAGCGGGAGCGTGCGGGCATACTGGCGCGTGAAAGGCCAATCCAGCGCGCCGGAGGTCATCATGGCCTGGGTGGTGGTTTCGCGGACGAAGGGAACGGGGTCGAGCAGCGCGTAAGGGTTGGTGACGGCGAACGCCAGCAGAGCCGCCAGCAGTGTCAGCCCGAACGTCCTGGCGTCTGCCAGCCTGATACGACCCCGGTGATCGGTTGGGTGCTTTTCAAATGTCAGGTGATCGGCCAGGATGGGCACGGCGAGCAGGATGGCCGTCGTCTTGCTGCCCACTGCCAGCCCGAAGCACAGCCCGGCAAGGAGGCTGTCGCGGCGGCGACCGGTCTTTGCGTGGCGGGTGAGCAGCCACAGGGTCAGCGTTGCGAACAGGGACAGCATGCTGTCCACCGTGCCGAAGTGGGCATTCTGGGTGTGCAGCACGGCGACGGCTGTGAACGCGGCGGCCAGCGTCGCGGCGCGGCGGTTGAAAAGCTCGCGGGCCAGCAGCCAGGCGGCGAGGATGGTCAGCGTGTCGTACAGCGCAGACAGCGCCCGCCCGACGTATGTCAGGTGCACAAAGCGCGGCTGTGCTGAGGTGTTCAGCAGGCGACCCATGAACGAATCGCCCGGCAGAGAGCCATTGGGCAGGCTGAGCAGGTGCCGGGCCAGGGCGGTGACGTAGAGGGGCAGGTGCCCGTAGGCGAAGTCGCGCCGCTCGCCTTCGGGCGTCCTGAACGGGTTGAGCGGTGAGCGGGATGGCGTCAGTGCCTGGGACAGGCTGTCGGGCAGCGCGATGGTCTGCGCGACGAAGAGGATGCCGCGCTCGTCGGGGTGAAGTTGGTGGCCGCCGTCCCAATCCGCGTGTGAGAAGCGCAGCAGCGCCCCGACGAGCAGGATGAGCGACAGGAGAACCGGGTCGGCGGCAAGCCGGAGAACGCGGGCAGGGAAGTGCTTCACCATGCCGGATAACCAACGCGCCAGGTGGAATGGTCTACCTGGCGCGGCGTTTGTGTGTGTACCCGGTCGACATAGCAATCAGGCTTCGCCCAGGTAAACCTTGCGTACCATTTCGTCCTGGAGAAGCTGCTGCCCGGTGCCTTCCAGGACGATCTCACCGGCCTGGAGAACGTAGCCCCGCTGGCAGATCGAGAGCGCGATCTGAGCGTTCTGCTCGACCAGCAGGATGGTCGTCCCGGCGGCGTGGAGCTGCTCGATAACCGAGAAGATCTCCTGCACCAGGATGGGGGCCAGGCCCATCGACGGCTCATCCAGCAGCAGGATGCGCGGTTGGGCCATCAACGCCCGGCTGATCGAGAGCATCTGCTGCTCACCGCCGGAGAGTGTCCCTCCCGGCTGCCGTGCACGTTCCTTCAGCCGGGGGAAAATCCCGAAAATCCGCTCCATGGCCTCATGGATCTGGTCCTGGTCGGTCTCTGTATAAGCTCCCATCAGGAGGTTTTCACGCACGGTGAGACGCCCAAAGACACGCCGCCCCTCCGGGGCCTGGGTCACGCCCAGCTTGACGATTTCGTGGGCGGGGATGCCAGTGATGTCCTGCCCGCCGAGATGCACCTCCCCCTCCAGAGGAGGTGTGATCCCGCAGATCGTGTTGAGCGTGGTTGACTTGCCCGCGCCGTTGCTCCCGATCAGGGTGACGATCTCACCCTCCTCCACCGTGAGCGAGATGCCGCGCAGGGCGTGGATGTTGCCGTAGTACGTGTGGAGGTTGTTCACTTCCAGCAGGGCCATCAGTACACCTCCTGTTCCATCGGTTTGCCCAGGTAGGCTTCGATCACAGCCGGGTCGCGCTGGACTTCGGCGGGAGTGCCCTCCGAGATTTTGATGCCGTAGTCCAGCACGGTGACATGGTCGGAGATGCCCATCACGACGCGCATGTCATGCTCGATCAGGAAGATGGTGAGGTTCATCTCGTCGCGCAGATGCTGGATGAAGGCCATCATCTCGCGGGTCTCCTGCGGGTTCATACCGGCAGTCGGCTCGTCGAGCAGCAGCAGCAGCGGCTCGCTTGCCAGCGCGCGGGCGATCTCAAGGCGTCGTTGATCGCCGTACGGCAGGTTTTTAGCCAGGATGTCGCCTTTGCCCCTCAGCCCGCAGAATTCAAGCAGTTCGCGCGCGCGCTGGGTGGCCTGGGCATCCTCCTGTTCGGCGGGATACCAGGCCAGGGCGTGGAGCCAGGTGGTGTGTAGATGCCGGTGCTGGCCGATCATGGCGTTCTCGATGGCCGTCATGTTCTCGAAGAGACGGATATTCTGGTAGGTACGGGCAATACCCAGACGGGTGACCTGGTCCGACGACAGGCTGGTGATCTCCCGGCTGTCGAAGTAGATGTGCCCTCCATCGGGCCGGTAGAAGCCGGTGACGCAGTTGAAGAAGGTTGTCTTGCCTGCGCCGTTTGGCCCGATCAGGCTGGCAATGGAGCGTTCGGGGATGGTCATGCTGAATTCCTGGACGGCGGTAAGCCCCCCAAAGCGCTTGGTGATGTTGGTTGCCTCGAATATGTACATGCTTCTTCTTCTCCACCTGTTAGACGTGTTCGGGCGTCATGCTCTCTTCGGCACGGAGTTCTCGCCTCCGCTGTTGGGCGGGCCAGAACCCCTCTGGACGGAGTAACATCATGACAACCAGCAAAGCCCCGTACATCAGCAGGCGAAACTCGGCGAACTCGCGCAGCAGCTCCGGCAGGCCGACCAGGATCAGCGCGCCGACGATGACGCCCGGCAGGCTGGCCATGCCGCCGACGATAATCAGGCACAGCACGTTGATCGAGATCAGCAGGTTGAAGCTGTGCGGGAAGATCGAGCTCAGTTTGCTGGCGAAGACACCCCCGGCCAGACCGGAGAAGGTTGCGCCGATGGCGAAGGCCAGCAGCTTGTAGCGCACCAGGTCGATCCCCATCGCCTGGGCAACGTCTTCGTCCTCACGGATGGCGATCCAGGTGCGCCCAACGCGCGATTCGCTGAGCCGCCACGAGGCGTAGAGCGCCAGCAGGCAGCCCACCAGGATGATGTAGTACAGGTGCTGTGAGTTGATCAGGTTCACGCCGAAGATCGTTGGCTTGGGAATCAGCAGGATGCCCTGTGCGCCGCCGATGTACGGCTTGAGCAGGTCGGAGGTAGCCAGGATGCGGATGATCTCGCCGAAACCGAGCGTCACGATAGCCAGGTAGTCGCCGCGCATGCGGAGCACCGGGACGCCCAGCAGGATGCCCGCCAGACCTGCGGCGGCCATCGAGAAGGGCAGGGCGGCCCAGAATGACCACTCCAGTCCCAGGATTGACGCCGGTGAGGTCAGCAGGCCCATCGTGTAAGCGCCGATGGCGAAGAACGCCACGTAGCCCAGGTCGAGCAGACCGGCGAAGCCAACCACGATGTTCAGCCCCAGGCCCATCAGGATGTAGAGGCCGACGTTGTCTATCACGTCGCTGAAGTAGATCTTGATGATCCAGGGCAGGGTCAGCAAGAGCGCGATAGTTATGATGCCCGTCCCGCTGGCTTTAACGACTTGCCTTTTGGGGTCGTTGATCCACCCGGCGAAAGGTGCTGTTGTCCGCTTGATGAAAGGCTGTCCTGCACTGAAGCCCGCTCCCAGGGCAAAAACAATGATGGTGCCTATGATCGAGAGGCCGCTGCTCCCGAACAGCAGTCTGGCGAGGAACTTAAGCCCGCTGGAGGTGAGCAAAACGCCGAGCAGGTCCTGCATAATGCCGATGATCAGCACGACCAGCAGACCTGTTACGACCGGCTTACGCACGTCGGGCTGCAGGTGGCTTGCGAGACCGCCCAACAGACCCAGCACGCCGCCAACGATGACCTGCAAGATGGCCCCCAGGACAACGCCCTGGCCGAAGGCCAGCAGATCAAGCAGCTCACTGGATGCGTTGACGAAGATCTCACGCAGGTGAACGTGGCTGGCAAGTACAATAAAGGCGGCGAGCACGGCCCCGGCGGCAAGACCCGCAACAGCACTGTGAAGGAGTGCGGTCTGCGTGGGCCTGTCCTCTGAACGGTTGCCAATGACGTAGCCGGTCGCCAGCCCCACGATCAGCAACCAGGTCTGTCCCAGTGAGATCACGTTGAAGACGAGGTCGCGTTCGCTGAATGCGCCTACGAGTCCGACCAGCGCCAGGAAGAGCGCCACCAGGCCGAAGATCAGGCCCGTGCGGAGCGTTGTACCCCAACCGAACTTGTTGGATTGTCTGGTCATGGTGCCTCTCTGACTATGGCTGTGTGGTAGATTAAGCTTTCTCTTGGCTGAGTACTTCGCCCAGAATACCGGTAGGCCGGAAGATCAAGACAAGCACCAGCATGCTGAAAGCGATAACGTCTTTCAACTGGTAGGGGGCCGGGATGCCCAGCCCGCTGAAGAATAGAGTTGGCCCCACAGACTCAAACAACCCCAGGAATATCCCGCCCAGCATGGCGCCCGGGATGTTGCCGATGCCACCCAGCACGGCGGCGGTGAAGGCTTTGATGCCGGGGATGAAGCCTACCGTGTGGGTAACCTGCTTGAAGAGCAGCGCATACAGCACACCGGCGGCACCTGCCAGGGCGGCGCCAATTCCGAAAGTGGCGACGATGACTTTGTCTACGTCGATGCCCATGAGGGCCGATACGTCCTTGTCCTCGGCGACGGCGCGCATGGCCCTGCCGAGCTTGGTGTATTGAACGAACAGGTATAATCCCACCATCATCAGCACGGCGGCGATAATCACGATGACCTGGGTTTTGAGGGCTTCGAACCCTCCAATGTTCCAGCTACCCTGTAGGATTTCCACGTCCGGGTAGACCTTCGTGCTTCCGCCAAACAACCCGCGAAATGTGTATTGCAGGAAGAAAGACGCACCGATGGCAGTGATGAGCGGCACCAGGCGCGGGGCGCGTCGCAGTGGACGGTAGGCGATCCGTTCCAGCAGGATGGCGACGAGTGTGGATACGCCCATGGCAACCACGAAGATGACCAGGAGGGCCGGGAGAGGGCGCTCATTCAGAAATCCTGTCTCGTCGAACGCTCTGGCGACGAAGTACGCGATGTACATGCCGCTCATGAACACCTCACCGTGGGTGAAGTTGATCATGAACAGGACACCGTACACCAGCGTGTACCCCAGGGCGATCAGGGCGTAGACGCTGCCCTGGGCCAGCCCGAAGACCAGGAAGGCAGCCCAGACATCCAACTGGTACACCCCTTGGACCAGGGTGGCGATGCTTCCCCAGACCACAACAGCCAGGATTGCCAGGCCAATTCCCCAGACGACCAGGTTTGTGAGGTTGATTTGACGGGTCAGATGTTCAAGACGTTGGCGCATGTGTACCCCCTATCTGTCCGGCAGGGATGAGCTAGGGGGAAAATCCCCCTAGCTTCATCGTAAATACCATGTGCTATTGGTATTCGTCTACCGGATGTGGCATTGTGAGTCGGTTGAAGCCGCGCTACGGTGACCAGACGATCTCCGGCAGTGCATCGCCCTTGAACTGGGCCACGACGACGTTGGCGATACCGCAGTCGCCGGTTGCCTCACAGGAGATGGTACCGGTCAGGCCACTGTAGTCTGACGTAGCGTACAGCGCGTCGCTCAGCGCCTTGCGGCCAATGAACAGTGTGCCATCCGAGTCTACGGCTACCTTCTCGATAGCGTCGAGGATCATGTTCATGGCGTCGTAGGAGTGAGCGTGGAAGGGCGCAGGCGGCACTTCGCCGTACTCCTCAACATACTTATCGAGGAAGGCTTCATACTCGGCGCCCGCCGCGCCACCGCCGCTGCAGTACACGCCTACAGCCGCGTCGCCGGCTGCTTCGGAGAAGGTGGTCGCCCATATGCCATCGGCGCCCATCATGAGGACATCATCCAGGCCGACATCGAAGCGCTGCTGGGCGATGAAGCCGCCCTCAGCGGGGAAGATGGGGTAGTAGATGATGTCGGGTTCCAGCGCTGCAATGGTCGTCAGCACCGGGCGCATGTCGGTGTCGCCGGTGTTGACAGCCTCTTGAGCGACAACTTCGCCGCCCAGGTTCTCAAACTCGTCTGCGAAGAGACCCTGGAGCTGCTCCGCGTAGGGGCTGCCGTCGTGGATGGTGGCTGCCTTGCGAGCGCCAAGCTCGTTGTAGGCGAAGCGAGCGGCGACAACGCTCTGGTAGTTGTCATTGAACGCGGTACGCAGGAAGGACACTTCGTGCGTGTCTTCAGCCGTCAGTGAGGGCGCAGTGCAGGAGGGGGAGACCATCGAGTAGTGGTTTTCGGCGTAGATGGTGGAAGCGGGTGTGCAGGAGGATGAGCACGTATGGCCGACCACCGCGACGATGGACGCGTCGGCGACGGTCTTGGTGGCCGCCGTCTGTCCGCCCTCGGCGCTGCACAGGGTGTCTTCGTGGACGATCTCGATAGAGTGACCCTTGATCTCGCCGCGATCCGCGACCGCGATCTCGGTGGCGCGCAGTTCATCCAGGCCCAGCACGTCCACGCCAGCGCCCGACGTTACGACGTTGACGGCAACCTTGATGGGGTCACCGGGCGCAACTTCAACGACGCCCCACTCATCCTCGACCGTGACCTCCGGCTCAGCAGGGCCACAGGCTGCCAGCACGGTTGCCAGCACCAGGAGGAACAATACAGGGAGATAGCCCTTCTTCATGTTTTTTCTCCTCTTCTCAACTTACTTGATCCCTCAGTCTTCTCCTATTATGGAAGTCGCTCCCCTGGAACGATCTGCCCTTTGTCCCAACTGTGTGGGCATATACCCCATCGCGGTCCCCTTTGCTATAGATGCTCTCCTGTCGATGAGCGCCCGTCCCGGCTCGGAGGACGCTCAAAAAGAATGTGCTCAACAAGAGTACGCTCAACAAGAGTACGTTCAACAAAATTAAGTGCTTATAGTAGCATGTCGCCCATTGTGGTGTCAAGGCGAGAGAGAAAGGGAGAGAAGCAGGAATTACACGGTTTGGGTGCGTTGACAAGGGGCTTTAAGCTCCAAGATAGACTTGAACTGCGTGAGTCCTGACAAAGATAAAACAGCATCTCTCTATCCTGGATAAACCCGATCCAGGTGATAAAGTGTCGCCCAGGTTTCCGGAGTGGACTCTCCGGGGAGGAGTACACTGACCTCAACGGTGTACGTGCCTGCGGGCAGCGTATCGTCGATCCAGAACGAGTGCACGTCTCGTATGATCTGCCCTGAAGTCCACGCGTTGGTCGGGTAGTGGCCATCGGCGGGCGGCGAATCGGCCCGCATGACCTCGGCCCCGTTGGCGTCGACGAGGCGCAGGGCGAACACATAGTCGGGCAAAGACTCGCTTTTGGCCTGCCAGTAGAGCGTGAGCTTCAACAGGCCCGCTTCGTCAGAGAAGCTCCCGCCCGGCTCGCGTTGTGCGCCCAGCAGCACCAGGCCGGGCGCAAGCTCCCGGTCGATGGCAACGTCGAGGGAAAGCTCTTCGCGGGCCGGTTGTTCACCGGCGGGCAGCACGGTGATCGACTCCGGCAGGGTGATCGAATCGCCCAGGATGTCGCCGTTTGCCGCCAGAATGAGCTGGCGGGCACCGGTCAGGTGGTTCCACAGGCCGACGCGCAGTGTGTAGTCGCCGGGCGGCGTGCCGGGCGGTATGGTGATCGTGTGTGGATCGCGCACGTAGCGATCCGGCGGCCAGCGGGTGGTGGGGTAGTCGCCGGGGTTGAGTTTGTCTGATTGGCCCCAGATGTGCTGTGGGATGGTGGTGAGATGGGCGAAAGCCTGGTAGTTGCCGGGCACGGGTTCGCGTGCCTTCCAGTAGAGCGTTAGAGGCAGCGACCGGCCCGGCTCCAGCGCGGTGATGGGCAGGTCGTAGCCGATCAGGTCGATGCCGCCCTCCAGGTAGACGTGCAGGTGATTGCCGGCGGGGACGGCGGTCAGGCCGGTGCTGTGCGGCTGAAACAGGCCCAGCCAGCCGCCCAGCGCCGCCACCAGCACAAAAAGGCCCAGGGCGGCGTAGAGTGGCCTGCCGTCGATGGAGGGGCCGGAGGGACCAACCTGCGCGGCGGCGGGCAGTATCAGGGCGAGCAGCAGCAGCGCGGCCAGGCCGCCCAGGCTGATGAGCGCGGCGGTGGTTCTGGCCGGGGTGGTCCCCAGCCAGACGCGGACGGTGTGCTCGCCGGGGGGCAGGGGGACGGTGATAAAACCTTCCGGTTTGGCGACTTCGATGGCTGCGGGCTGGCCGTCAATGCTCGCCCGCCAGCCGTCGAACATGAACGTGTACAGGCGCAGCACGAAACTCTCCGGCGTGCTGACCGCGAACACGTCGGCGGTGGGCCGGTGGCGGATCACCTCGACGCTGGCCCCTTCGGGCAGGGTGTGGCGGTTGACTTTGTCCACCGGCCCGCCGCTCTGGTAGGACGCCAGCAGGTCGGGGTTGGGGCCGGGGACGCCCTCGACCCCGGCGGGCACGAAATCGCCGGTTGACGTTGTGCCCAGCGCCAGCCCGTTTAATTCGAACTCCAGCATCGCCAGTTGGTCGGTCGGCCCGAAGTGTCCCCAGCCGGGCGAGACGAAGATCGGCAGGGCCAGCACCAGGGGGAGAACCGCCAGCGCCGCGAATGTGAAAGGGCGTGCTCCTGTGGGGGCGAAATCGAGCAGGCCCGCTGCGTGGCCGCCCAGCACGGCCACGCACAGCGCAGCCGGGCCGAGCAGACGCCAGGGAAACTGGAGGAAGGCCATTGCCGGGAGGGCGTCCCAGACCGGCAGGCTGGGGGGTAGCATCAGAGCCACCAGCAGGAGCAGGCTCAGCAGCCAGAAGGCGGCATAGAGCGGCTGCTCGCTGGGTGGGATCGAGCCGGGGATGTGCCCGGCCTGTGTTTCGCCCGCCCGGTGCCTGATCGCGCCGGTGGCCAGCGCGACCAGCCCGGCCCCGGCCAGCAGCCACTGCGCCAGCCCCAGGTTGAACCGGAAGGCCGGGTTGACCGCGCCGAGGTCGAGCGGGATGGACGGCCCGAACAGATCGGGCAGCGTGACGAAGTGGTTGCGGTAGTCGAAGTGGCCGGGGCCGATCAGGTTGCCAAGCTGGACGGCATCGCGCTCCAGCCAGACGGGCAGCCAGAAGAAAGCCGCCAGCGCCAGCCCGATGAGCAGCGGCAGCGCCTGTCTGCCTGCTTCGGAGGGGCGCGCACTTCGCCGGGCGAGCGGGGGGACGATCAGCGTGATCCAGAGCGTATAGGCGGCGAGCATCGCGAAGTAGACCAGCGCCAGCAGATTGTGAGTCAGGATCAGCGCCGCCACCGCCAGCGAGGACAGGATCAGGCTCCGGCGGCCCGGCGACCGGTGGAAGCACGTCACTGCCCAGAACGCCAGCGGCCCGACCGCCAATGCGAAAAACTCGGCCAAGTCGCCGCGCAGGTGGGAGTCGATCAGGAAGACGTAGGGCATGAACAGGTAGCTGGCCGCGGCGACGACGCCCGCCTGCGGTGTGGACAGGCGGCGCGTCAGTCCGTAAACGCCAAGCCCCGCGCCGACGAACCCCAGCACAAAAACGGCCTTGACGCCGAACACCGCGCCGCCGGGGATGGTCAGTGAGAGCAGGTTGGTGAGGTAGTAGGTCAGTGGGGCGTAGTAGTTGAAGATCGGGTAGCCGTAGCCGTAGTAGAAGTCGGGTGCCCAGCGGGGGTACAACGCCCCGGCCCGCAGACTGTAGCCCAGTTCAGCGGCGCGGAAGACGTGCAACTCGGCGTCGGTTTCGCGTGGGAGAGAGGGGCGCAGGATAAACGCCCAGGCGGCCAGCACGCTCAGCGATAAGACCAGCCACAGGGTGTGGTCGGTTTGACGGAAGAGGCGTTTTAACCGGGTGAGCATAGGCCCTCGTTTGTCCGCCATGACGAGGGTGGATTGTAGCCGGGGGCGGCGGGCGTTGCAAGGACGCTTTGCCTGCGGCTTCACATGGGGTATTATCTCGTGTGGTAAAAGATGATGGGCAGAAGACGATGGGACAGGTTTCCCGGCAGCCTGGTGATCTGGGTGGGCTTGGTGGTGCTGGCAGGCTGCGGGCAAGGTGAGCAGACGGCCACGCCTGAGGTTGGCGATACCCTCCTGCCGGGCGGTACGTCGGACCCGGCCATCGCCCGGACGCTTCAGGCTGATGCGGCGGTGACGGCAGCGTGGGTGGCGACTCAGCCTGCCTTTGCGACGCCGACGGACGAACCCTTCCCCACGCTTGAGCCGGTTGAGGTGGAGGGCGTGCCCCCGGCGGAGCGCGTCGGGCCGTGCGTCGCGCCTGAGGACTACGAGGTGCACACCCGTGAGGGGTTTTGTCTGGCAGCGCCCAGCACCTGGACGGTGCTCAACGTCGACGGGGGGATGGCGGCTGCGTTGAACACCACGCCCGGCCAGGCGATCTCGCTGCAACCGGACTGGGCGGACTCGGTCAAAATCTGCAACGTGATGATCTACATCGCCGCCGAGCATTCCGCCATCGAGCACCTGAATATGCGGTTCCGCACGTTTGCGTCGCGGGCCGATCTGGCGGCGCTGTCGGGCGTGCAGATGCGCGCCCTGGGCGGCATGGCTCTGCCGGGCTTCACGTGGGAGTCGACCGGCGGGGGAACGGGTGGTATTTATGCCGCGATGCTCACCCCCAGCCACCTGCTGCACATCAGCCGGAGCGGATCGCAGTGCCCGTTGGAGGATCTGCTTCCGGTGTTGGAAACTTTGCGGTTTAGTGATTAAACTAGGATGGTGAAGCTGTCCTGAGAGAGTATGCCAATCGGAAGGGGGAGAGCCTATGTATGACGATGAATACCTGAGTGGTGACGAAGAGGCAGAAGCCGCCCGGGATCGCATTGACCGAATCCGGCGCGGAGGTGCCGCACCTTCTACCGGCGCGCAGCCGGTGTCTGATGACGCGCTTGGTGACGTAGAGAGCGATGCGCTTTCGCGGGCGCGCTCACGGGCCCGTGTGGCCCGCGAGGTGCTGGGCACCGAAGAGCCGGAGCCGGTGGGGCGCGGTCGCACCCCGGCCACCCGGGGGCGTCAGGGGCTGCTCATGATCCTGGGGATCGTGGCGATTGGCGTCCTGGTGGTGGTTGTGATCGTCCTGGCCTCACAGTTTCTCAAGGGCGAGGGGGGCGGCTTCACGCTGCCGTTCATGGCGACCGACACGCCAACGCCGACGGCCACGTCCACGCCAACCGAGACCCCGCTGCCGACCGAGACCGCGACGCCCACCAAAGAGGCTCCCGACCTGGCGCTGCCGCCGCTGACGTGCATCTTCCAGAGTGGCACCGGGTGCTACGATTACTGCCAGGATGAAGGCAACGCCGGCGAGTGCGACTCGGCGAAGGACTTCGTCCGTGCTCAGGGTGCCGACCCTGACGCGTGGTTTGAGTGCCTCTCGCCGGGGCCGGGACCGAACGAGGGCAACCCTCAGCAGTGTCTTGAGGATGCGTGGCGGGCGGCCAACCCGTAGCTCTCTGTAGCCTCCTGGTTGACCGGCTGTGGAGATACTGGTATACTAACTGGCGCTGTAACTCTCTTAGGAGGGCCGAGGTTGCAGCGCCCTTAAAGATTCAGAACACCAAGATAGTAATCGCCAAAGCCCCAATTCTGGATGCAGAGATGGCCCCCCAGGGCGCCTTCAGTAAGTGAAACTTATAGTGCGACTGCCGTCGGTGATGACGAACAGGCTCCGGGAGGTCGATCCATGACGCGGCGTGAGCGTGTTATGCTCGGCGTTATCGTTGTTCTGGGCGCGATCGTCCTGTTCGGTGGAGGTCTGTTGCTGGGGGCGTTTCTCCAGCGGCCAACAGGGGGAGAGACGCGGTCAGGTGAGACGGTCAACACCGTAGTCGAGGAGCTTGCGCCCGGCGATCACGGCGACGTGGCTCCGCTTCCCTCCGGTGCCGGTTCTGCCGCTCAGATTGGGCCTGGTGTGTCGTCTCCCGATGCTGCGGAGGTCGCAGATGATGGGACCTCCGGCGAGGGCGGCGGCGATGCGGAATCGCCACGTGCACCGTCCTCGGAGGATCGCGGTGGTGGGGTCGTTGTCACATACGCATCGGGAGCCGCCGGGACCTCCGGGAGAGCTTCGACTCCGACCAGGACACAGGCCCCACCTAAGCCGACGGCAACCCCCAAGCCCAACCAGGACGATGACGACACCCCGACCCCTACCCCGACCCTGACTCCCACCAACACTCCGACCGACACTCCCACCCCGACCGAGACCCTCGATCCGGCCGTACCACCGACAGAGACGCCTGAGTCAACCGAACCGCCTGAGGACCCCATCGAGCGCATCAATTACTATCGCTCCCGGGCCGGTGTGCCGCCCGTCGTCGATGACCCCGACATGAACTACGGCGCGCTCAAGCATGCGGAGTACATGGCTGCCAATCGTGGGGTGTATGATTTTGAGGACCCGTCCAACGATTACTACACGCCTGAAGGCAGCCAGGCGGCCCGGCTCAGCAATCTGTGGTATGGTGCCGGTGTTGGGTTCTGGACACCGGCTGAACCCATAGATAACTGGATGAAGTCGCCTGTCCACCGGCTGTGGCTCATATATCCCAAGGCGGAGCGGATCGGGTTTGCCTTTGTCGAGGATTCAGCGAATGGGGCTACCGCCGCCGTGGGGCAGGTTTTTGGAGGGTGGGACAGCAGCCTGCCTTTTGACGAGCCGCTAAAGTACCCCGCCTCCGGGCAGATCGATGTGCCCGCGGAACGCTTCGGGGTGAGTCTCCAGTTCCCTGTGTACACCGCCAACCCGGCGTTCACCTCGGTGACGTGGGTCAGCGAGGACGATGCGGCGGTTAGTTTCAACCAGATCGACCCCAGCAACACCGAATACATGCGCAATTACGGCAACGCGCTGTTTTTGATGCCCGCCGATGCTCTCGCTGCCTGGACGACCTTCACGGTTCACGTAAAGGGCAGCTACGACGGGGAGCCGTTCGATATCGAGTGGAGTTTCACCACCGGCGGTTGATAATCACCTGGTACCGGGGGAGAGCCGGTACTCCTCGTGTGATGTTGTGAGAGGGGGTGATGCTTTCGGTTACGCGTAACTGTGTCACCAACGTGTACCCATTAGATTGGCTAGAAACAAGCATTGCTTTATTCCTCAGTACCCCGTCATTAGGAAAGGATAGCGTGTTATGTTCAGGGGAAAACGGTATCTGGTCGTCATAGCAGTGCTGGTCGCGATGCTGGCGATGGCGTCGACCACGCTGGCACGCGAATCGGCGCGGTCTACTATCGCTCTGGACGCACCGATGGTTCCCGGCGAGGTGATTGTCGCCTTTGAGCCGGGGACGCCGGAGAAGAAAGCGGCCGAGGTGGCTGAGCAGGGGGGCTTTATCCTCCTGGATTACAACCAGAATATGGGGATAGCCCTGTTTGCCCTCACCGGTGGGGACGAAGCCTCTCCGGATGTCGCGATGGACAAGGCGTTGGACAGCAGTCCGGACATACTGGCAGCATCGCCCAACTATATCACCCAGGTTGGTCCTGTAATGAGGAGCGATGCCAGACCGCTCCGCCCGGACAGCATCGAGGGGGTGGCGCTCGACGCCGTGACGGGCCAGGAGATTCCGGTTGTGGAGCATCTTCCACCGCTCGGAGCGCCTGGTAAGACGGCATCGTCGAACTACCCAAGCGACTGGTACTACCAGTGGGGGTGGTGGGCTATCAATGCCGACGACGTGTTTGAACCCAAGGGCAAGCCCAAGGCTGTCGGCGTGGCGGTGGTTGATACGGGTGCGGATTTCAAGCACCCCGATCTCAAAGGCGTCAAGTCGGGCTACGACTGGGTCAACGAAGACAAGAAATCCGACGACGACAACGGTCACGGCACTCACGTCGCGGGCATCATCGCGGCGCAGGTGAACAACGACAGCAAGAAATACGATGGCGGCATCCCCGGCATCGCTCCGGGTGTTCCCGTGACGGCGACGAAGGTGTTGGATGCGATGGGGTTCGGCACGGCATGGGATGTCGCCAATGGTATTGGCACGTCCGCCGATGAGAAGGCAGTGCAGGTCATCAACCTCAGCCTGGGCTTCTATTACCCCAGCGACATTCTGGAGCTTGCCGTCAACTGGGCGGTCAATGTCAAGGGGAAGCTGCTGGTTGTATCTGCCGGCAACGACGACGCGGAACTTGACTGCGTAGTCAACGCGCAGTACCCGGCCTGCTACGCGTACACCGGTGGTTCCTGGGGGTCGGCCTACGTCGATGGGATGATCGTCGTGGCAGCGAGCGGTTACGATATGGATGAGAGCGGCGACATGGACTGGCCCACCGAGATCTGGTGCCAGGGCACGAATATCGACTATAGCACCAGCACTCCCTACCCGTACTCGAACTACAACGGCATCATCGACATCGCCGCGCCGGGCACCGCGATTCTCTCGACCACGCCTTCGTATCCCTACAACGGCAACGATGGCAGCGATCCCTTAGACACCTACAGCGGTACCTCGATGGCGGCTCCCCACGTGACGGCTGCCGCAGCCCGCGTCTGGGGTGAGCACACGGATTGGACGGCCTTGCAGGTCAAAAACCAACTGATCGGCACCGGCGACACGATCACGGGTTCGTGCTGGCCAGGTGGCGATCCCACGTTCCCGTCGCTGAACCTGGCCAGGGCACTGGACCGATTCTCCTTTATCGGGGATGTTTATGACGCGCAAACCGGGGCGGAAGTCCAGGGCGCGACCGTCTACGCTTCGCGCCTGGGCAAGAATGTCGCGTCGGACAAGATGTGCAAGACCTGCAACTACTTCAAGATAACCAACATCACCACCGACGCGGTCGACTGGCTGGAGTTCTCCATCAACGCAAAAGGATACACCAAGGGTAGCCAGCCCTACGTCTACGGGCTGATAGACGATCCAGGTAGTTACGGGTGCTACGGACTTAGCTGGGACTGGGTGCTGCCACAAAACATCAAGGGTCAGTATCACTTGGTCATGCCATGGGGGGATGGGAACTACGAGCCAGACGCTTACCTGTTCCTGCCGCCGGGTAACGAAGCCGGAGGGCCGGGCAGTGACTTCAAGTGGCTTGGTCCCAGGGTGCCGTGGTCGGGGACATCGGGTGGCATCTATGACTTAACCGGCGAACTGCTCGACTATCCGCCTTTCGCCCGGGTCATGTACGATGCCTGGTGGGGGTATCACCTGTTCGATACGATTTCCCTGGCGACGGAAAAAACCGGGCCTTACTATCCGGGTGACTACGTCTTCTTAGCCACCAACAACTGGGACAGCGTCAACGGGTGGGTGACCCCGGATCCGATTGGAGATGTGGACGGTCTGACTGCCTACGTGTGGAAAGACGGTGAGATACTCTACTTCGACATCCTGGGCACCGCCAGTACTGCCAAGTACTGGATCATCGGCGAGATAAACGGCACCAATTTCACCGGGTACAACGACCTGGTCACCGACACGTACACGACCTACACAGGAGGCACGACCTTCGACCTCGGCGGCGCTGAGGGCGGACCGCTTATCGGCCCGATCCCGCCATCTGAGTAGTGACGAGTTGAGTCCGTAAAGGACGCAAGCGGGTGCGGTGGCAAGCCGGCTGCCGCACCCTTTTTTTACGCCCGGCCCGGACCGTACTCTCCCACATTCATGCTATTTTCACATCCTTTTCACAAACCTAAACCACAGGCCGTGCTATAATGACGGTGGACTCTCCTGAAAGAGTTCTCATCCCTATCCTCACCCCATGAGGAGCGCGGGTGTAGCATGACCCCCCATCATCTTACACCGCGCTCTTCTCTTTCCGGGTATAGTTTCTCCTCTCCTCCCTTACCCCACTTTCTCCCAGCGGAAAGCGTGGTATCATAACGAATAGACCGAACCATGTTTTGGACTGTGTTGACGGTGTGTGTTTTTGTGTTTACGTAGCCAGGGAGGGTAGTCATGGCAGACCTGACCGGCCAAACGCTGGGAGGCAGGTATCAACTGATCGAACGACTGGGTCGGGGCGGCATGGCTGACGTCTACCGGGGATTCCAACCGGCGCTTGAGCGTGACGTGGCCGTCAAGGTGCTGCACCCCCATCTGTCGGAAGATCCCGACTTTATCGAACGCTTTGACCGCGAGGCCAAGAACGTCGCCAAACTGCGCCATCCTCACATCGTGCAGGTCTTTGACGCCGGGAGCCAGGGCGAGCACTACTACATGGTCATGGAGTACATCGAGGGGGGGCACACGCTCAAGGAACTGTTGCTGGATTTGGCCGCGCGCGATCAGCGCCTGCCGCTGGAACACAGCCTCGACATCATCGCCAAGCTGGCCGATGCGCTGGATTACGCCCAATCGCAGGGCATGATCCACCGCGACATCAAGCCTGCTAACATATTGCTATCCACCATCGACCGGCCTGTTCTCAGCGACTTCGGGATTGCGCGCCTGGCGGGCCAGACCGGCCTGACCCGCAGCGGTGCGATGATCGGCACTCCGGCCTACATGTCGCCGGAGCAGGGGCGCGGTGAGCGCGCCGACGAGCGGAGCGACATCTATGCCCTCGGCATCGTGCTGTACGAGATGCTGACCGGGCAGCCCCCTTACGATGCCGACACGCCCTACGGCGTCATCCTCAAGCACATCAAAGATCCCCTGGTGCCTCCCCATGAACTGCGCGAAGACCTGCCTGTTGTGGTTGAGCACATCGTGTTCAAGAGCCTGGCGAAGGACCCCGACCACCGCTATCAGACGGCAGGTGAGATGCGCGACGCGCTCCAGGCCGCCGTCTTTGACCTCGAACAGCAGACCGAGGCTGGCGTGGTCACACCACCGGCGGGGGTGGTCGTGGCGGAAGTGGCCAAGGCGGCAGAGACGCGGCCCGCTCCCGTCATGGATGACGGGGCAACGCTGGCCGTCGCCCCGGCGGAGGCGGAAACTGCGCTGCGTAAGAAGCGTGGGCGCTGGTGGGTGTGGGCCATCGTGGGAGTGATTGCGCTGGCTCTGCTGGGTGGTGTGCTCCTGGTGGGGCTGCCTCTGCTCTTCCCGGAGGAGCGGGGTGGCATTGCAGCCGAGATCTTTGAAGAGCCGGGCGGTGAGCAGGCTGAAGTGCTGTCCCCGTCCGGCTCTGAAGGCCGGGAGTCGGATGCTCAGCCGCTCGCCGAAAAGGCCGTCCAAAAACTGTGGGAAGACAATCTGCCGCTTGCCGAGGAGCTTTTTGCCGAAGCGCTTGGGATCGATCCGGAGAACGTCACCGCCCTGGCCGGGCAGGCGATCCTGTTCATGATGCAGGAGCGGTGGCAACCGGCCAGAGAAAACGTAGACCATGCTCTTGAGCTGGCCCCCGACGACCCGTTGGTGCTTTACGCACAGGGGGCACTGCACAGGTGGTCGCCGGAATTCTACAACCCGGACGTGGCGTTGGACGTATTCAGCCGCGTCACCGAGCAGTGTGATTACGACCGGATTCTGTGCGCGTTAGCTCACAACGAGCGCGCGCAGGTTCTCTTCTGGGACTTTGAGGACTTTGAAGGTGCGATGGCAGACATGGAACAGGCCATCGACCTCGATCCTCATAACTTCGACTTTTACGATACCCGTGCCTACTTCCGTGAGTATCTCAGCGACTTTGAAGGCGCGCTGCAGGACTTCGAACGGGCGTACGAACTGTCCGGGTGGGAGGGGTACCTGGAGAGCGCGGCGGCGATGGCCGTTCGCACGGAGGACTTCCCGAGGGCGCTGGGCTTCTACGATGACCTGCTTCAAGAATTCCCCGACGATCCCCACCTGTTCGCCGGGCAGGGGTACGTTGCGTGGCGGGCAGGTCACGTGGACAGGGCCAGACGCAGCGTGGATCGCGCGCTGGAAATCGACCCCGGCCTGCTCGAAGCGCATTATCTGGTGGGGTTGATGCTGCTGGATGAGAGGAATCCGGAGGAAGCGATGGCGAACTTCATGCCGGTCAGCGAGGAGCCGGAAAGGTGGATGTACGAGCATCCCTTCCTCAACCCTGGCTTCGGGCACGAGATATTCTATGATATGGCCCGCGCGGAGTGGATGATGGACCACCCAGAGGAGGCGCTCAGGCTGCTGGAGCGGTCGATTGAGCAGGATTACTGGTGGCCGGACCCCTTCATCCTCAGGGGGCAGATCTTCGCCGACATGGGCGACATAGACATGGCCCGGGAGAGCTATGTGAGGGCGCTTGAGTCGACGGATAATCCTGAGATGCAGGCCCACATCGAAGAGATGATAGAGGAGTTGGGTAGATAATCTATGAGCAGTGTTGAGCACAAGCTCCACAACCCCGGCGTCAAAATATACCGCATCAAGGGTGAAGTCACAGCCGACGACGTGGAGAAGTTGCGAGAAGAGTTGGAAACCTTTGTCAAGGAGAATGGCAAACGGGGTGCCTGCGGCATCCTGCTCGACCTGATCGCTGTAGATGCGTTTTCGGCTGAAGCAATCGATGCCCTCCTGGAGCTGCTCTCTGAGCCGGATGATGTGATCGAGGGCCTCCGCATGCGGTTTGCGCTGATCGGCGTGAAGCCCTTCACTCAGCGCTTTCTGCGTGAGGTGATGCCTCTCGACCCGGTCAAGCACATCCGCGCCCGGTTCTTCCACGAAGTAGCCGAGGAGGAAGCCCTGGCCTGGCTTCAGGCGATGGTCAGTTCGGCGGACGGGGAGACAGTGGTGGAGGAAGAGGAGAAGGAGAAGGAAACAAAGGGCGAGAAGGGCAAAAAGGGCGAGAAGGACGAAAAGGGCGAGGAGAAGGTGAAGGACGAGAAGAAGGAGGCAAAGGTAGAGAAGGTAGAGAAGAAGGGACCAAAGGCGGGTAAAGAGCCTGCCAAGCCGGGTGCGAAGCCCGCAGAGGTGGCCGTGTCGTCGGCAGTTCTTGCTGCGCCCAAGCGGGGTGAAAAGATCGGCGAGAAGAAGGAGGAGAGCAAGCCCGTCCGTGCAAAGACGTAAACCGGGCATCACCTCAGCCCGGTTGAGCGAGTTGGTTTTGCTCCTGCACTCGCTTGGCGTTACACTCATCGGTTGTGTGTAGTGTGGTTGAGTGCAGCGTTCTGCACCTCTCTTGCCGATGGGAGGCATCATGGAAATCTTGCAATCGCACCCGGAGCTTGAAGCCTTAGGATTCCGCAACTTAAACTCCGTCTACTGGCAATTGCATACACCCCAACTGTACGAGCAGACCCTCCGCCGACAGGAGGGCTTTATCGCCCACCTGGGGCCGCTGGTCGTCCGCACCGGCGACCACACCGGGCGATCACCTCAGGACCGGTTCATTACCAGGGAACCAAGCACCGAGAATGAGATCTGGTGGGGGGACGTAAACCGCCCCTTCAGCCCGGAGCAGTTTGACGACCTGTACCAGAAGCTGCTGGCGTATTTCCAGGGGATGAATGCCTTCGTGCAGAACTGCTTCGCCGGGGCCGACCCGAACTACCGGATCGCCGTCCGTGTGATCACCGAAACCGCCTGGCACAACCTCTTCGCCCGCAACATGTTTATCCAGGCCACTCAGGAAGAACTTGAGAACTATTCGCCCGACTTCACGCTGATCCACGCCCCCAAGTTCCACGCGCTCCCCGAACACGACGGCACCAACTCCTCGGCGTTTGTGCTGATTCACTTTGCCAAGAAGCTGGTACTCATCGGTGGAACGAGCTACGCGGGCGAGGTCAAGAAGTCGATCTTCAGCGTGTTGAACTACCTGCTGCCCAGGCAGGGCGTCCTCTCGATGCACTGCTCCGCCAACCAGGGCCTCAGTGACGACGTGGCGCTGTTCTTCGGCCTCTCCGGCACCGGCAAGACGACGCTGTCCTCCGACTCGACACGCACCCTGATCGGCGACGACGAGCACGGCTGGAGCGACACGGGCGTTTTCAACTTCGAGGGGGGCTGCTACGCCAAGGTCATCCGCCTCTCCCCAACCGGTGAGCCGGAGATCTTCCAGACGACCCGCCGCTTTGGCACCATCCTTGAGAACGTGGCGATGGACATGAACAGCCGCCACCTGGATCTCGACAGTGCGGCCTTTACCGAGAACACCCGCGCCTCCTACCCGATCAGCCACATCCCGAATGCCATGCGCTCCGGCGCTGGTGGGCATCCCCAAAATGTAATCTTCCTCACCGCCGATGCCTTCGGTGTGGTGCCGCCGGTCAGCAAGCTGACGCCTGAACAGGCCATGTACCACTTTTTGAGCGGCTACACGGCCAAGGTCGCGGGCACCGAGAAGGGCCTGAGCGACGAGCCGCAGGCGACGTTCAGCGCGTGCTTCGGCGCGCCTTTCATGCCGCTGCATCCCAGGGAGTACGCCAGGCTGCTGGGTGAGAAAGTCGAGAAGCACAGTGTGGATGTCTGGCTGGTCAACACCGGCTGGACCGGCGGGCCGTATGGCGTCGGTAACCGGATGGATTTGCAGCACACGCGGGCGATGGTGCGGGCGATCCTCGACGGCTCGCTGGCCGAGGTTGAAACGCGCCAGGAGCCTCACTTCGGGCTGCACGTCCCGGTCACGTGCTGCAATGTGCCCGCCGAGGTGCTCGAACCCAGGGAAACGTGGGCCGACAAAGACGCCTACGACGCCAGTGCAAAAGAACTGGCGAACCGCTTCCGGGAGAACTTCGAGCAGTATGCCGACGAGGTCGATGAGGCGGTGATCGCCGCCGGGCCGCCCGCATAGAGCCGGTCATAGCATTGTAGACCAAACAGAGACGGTCCACCGCAGACCGTCTCTGTTCGATTCCAGAGGCCGGTGGTGCTCAGACGCGGTGAGGCTGCTACCATCCCCCTGCCACGGCGACGAGGAGCAGCGTCAGTAGTGGGCCTGCGATCGCGCCCGGCCAGCCGATCAGCCGCGCGCCCAGGTAGGCCGGCCCGGCCAACCCGAACACCGTGTACCCGGCGAAGCCCAGCGCAGCGGGCAGCCAGTTAGGGCGCGACCGGTAGCCGAACAGCCGCAGGATCGCTTCCATCCACGCGCCCACGCTGGTCGATGCGGCAAAATAGAGGAGGCCCATCAGGCCCAGCAAGAGGTTGATCAGGAAGAACGGAAGGCGGACGATGTGTGACAGGATCTCCATGATGGGTTGGTTTGTTTTCCTCCTGCGCGCCCGTCTGGGTAGCGGCATCACTATAGCCTCTGCTTCTGAGGGCGTCAAGCGTCCGGCTGCGCCAGCTCTTTTTCCAGCGCGTCGGGGGTGGTCACGGGCAGGCGGCAGACGAAATTGCGGCACACGTAAACCGTCGCCGCCCCGTCGACCATGTCACGTTGCGCCAGCAGGGGGATCAGATTGGCGGCATCGTCCGCTCCGTTTGCGTGCCGCAGCGCGAGCACCTGGTTGGGGCGGTAAGGCCGGTTGATCACCCGCAGCAGGGCACGCGTCTCGTCCGCGGATGGGTCGCCCACCAGCGCGATCTCGTGTGCCCCGCTCAGCGCGAAGTCAAGCTGCCCGGCCAGGTAGGCAAACGTGCCGGGATACGTCTGGATAGATGCCCCCAGACGGGCCAGAACGCGCTCGGCCTTCTCGCGCCAGTCGGGGCGGTCGGCCAGGATCGCCATCCGCAGCAGCGCCGCCACCGCGCCCGAAGTGCCTGCAGGCGTCGCGCCGTCGCCGAGATCCTGCGGGCGGAAGATCAGCGCCTCGTGGTCGTGCGAGGTGTCGTAGAAGCCCGCCTCGTCGTCCCAGAACAGCTCGACCATCAATTCGGTCAGCGCCAGCGCCTCCCTGAACCAGCGCAGGTCAAAGGTCGCCTGGTAGAGTTCGAGCAGCCCCTCGACGAGGAAGGCATAATCCTCCAGGTAGGCGTTGAATTTCGCCTGCCCGTCTTTGTAGGAGCGCAGCAGACGACCGTCCCGGCGCAACTCCGCCAGGACGAAGCTCGCGGCCCGCCCGGCGAGCTTGGCGTAGTCGTCGCGCTCCAGCACGCGCGCGGCTTGCGCCAGACGGTTGATCATCAGCCCGTTCCACGCCGTCAGGATTTTTTCGTCGCGGCCCGGTTTGACGCGCCCCTCGCGCCGCTCGAAGAGAATCGCGCGCGCCTTTTCAACTTCGACCAGCAGCGCATCAGGTGCCATGTCGTGCCGGGCAGCGACCTTCTCCGGCGCTTCGGGGACCCACAGGATGTTGTGCCCCTCGAAGTTCGGGCCTTGCGCCACGCCCCAGTAATCGAGGACCGCTTCGATGTTCACCGCCTGGCCGAGCGCGTCGCGCAGCTCTTCCTCCTGCCAGACGAAGAATCTGCCCTCTTCGCCCTCACTGTCGGCGTCCTGGGTGCTGTAGAAGCCGCCCGCCGGATCGGCCATCTCGCGTTCAACGTAGGCAATCGTCCCCTCGACCACCTCCCGGTAGCGCGGCTTGCCCGTCACCTGGTAGCCGTGCAGGTAGGCCCCGATCAGCAGGGCGTTGTCGTACAGCATCTTCTCGAAGTGCGGCACCAACCACGCCGCGTCAACCGAGTAGCGGTGAAAGCCCCCGCCGATCTGGTCGTACATGCCGCCCCAGGCCATCCGGTCGAGCGTGTGCGTGACCATTCGCAGCGCGTGATCCCAGCCGTGTCGATGGTAGAGCCGCAGCAGCAGGTCAAGCGACATGCTAGGCGGGAACTTGGGCTGCTGCCCGAAGCCGCCGTGCCGGGAGTCGTAGCGGTCGGCCAGCGCCTGGAAGGCGGTGTCCAGCACCTCCGGCGGGGGGAGCTGGTCGTGCCTGTCTCTTAGCTCGACGTGCCGCTCGATGACCCCGGTGAGGCTGCCCGCGTCGCGCTCCAGCGCCGCGCGGTTCTCACGAAAGGCGCTGATGATGCGCTCCAACACCTGCCTGAACGAGGGCATCCCGTAGCGTGGCGTCCTGGGGAAGTACGTGCCCCCGTAGAAAGGCCGCCCGTCGGGCAGCAGCCACACCGACATCGGCCAGCCGCCCCCGCCGGTGATGGCCTGCACCGCGCTCATGTAGATCGCGTCCACGTCGGGGCGCTCCTCGCGGTCCACCTTGATGCTGACGAAGTGCGCATTCAGGAAGGCCGCTGTCTCCTCGTCCTCGAACGACTCGCGCTCCATCACGTGGCACCAGTGGCAGGCTGAGTAGCCGACGCTCAAAAAGATCGGCCTGTCTTCGGCTCTGGCCCGCTCGAAGGCGTCGTCTCCCCAGGGATACCAATCCACAGGGTTGTTTTGGTGCTGTAACAGATAGGGGCTGGTCTCATCGGCAAGGCGGTTGGGCATCGTCTCCCCTGGTTCCCGGCGTGCGCGTTCTGGGAAAAAGTCCGGAATCAATCAGCCGCAACGCACCGGCGCGCCGGTGACGGCGCATTGCGGCGACAGGCTGATTATAGCAAATTAGAAGACGATTATCTGCTTTTTGCGGGCGACGGGTCAGCCCCCAAGCTGCGACGCGGCTGCCTCGTCGACCAGCCACACCAGCGACCCGTCCACCGGCTGGATGGCCTGGGCCGGGTAGGTGCTGGGCCGGTGCGGCCCGTTCAGGACGGCCTCCAGCGCGGCTGCCTTCTCCTCACCCGTCACAAGGAACAGGATGTGGCGGGCGTTGTTGAACACCGGCGGGGTGAGCGTCATGCGCTCGACGCCGAGCCGGGGCACGTCGTAGACGAGCACCATGCTGCTGCGGTCGCCGATGGCGCGCGTGCCGGGGAAGATCGACGCGGTGTGCCCGTCGGTTCCCATCCCCAGCAGCACCAGGTCGAAGCGCGGCCACTCTCCGCGCTCAAACTTGAAGTACCGCCACAGCTTGTCCTCGTACTCGTGCGCCGCCCTGCCGCTCAGGCCGCCGCCTTCCATGCGGTGGATCTGCTCGGCGGGAACCGGCACGTGATCGAGCAGTGCCTCGCGCGCCATGTGGTAGTTGCTCTCCGGGTCGCTGGCCGGGACGCGGCGCTCGTCCCCCCAGAAGATGTGTGTCTCAGCCCAGGGGGCCTGGTCGCGCCAGGGCTGGGCGGCCATCAACTCGTACAGGGGGCGCGGCGTCTCTCCGCCTGCCAGCGCGATACTGAACGTCCCGCGTTCGCCGACCGCCGCCTGCGCGATCTGCACCCAGCGCTCAGCCGCTTCCCTGGCGACCGCGTCTGCATCCGGGAGTCTGACGATTTCGGCCACGTTTCCACCCTCCGATCAGGTATGGGCGGCGCTGACGATCTCGGCGGCCCGTGTCAGCGCCCTTTTGTAGATCGGATCGTATCCAAAATCAAGCTCTTCGGCCAGCGCTTCCGTAAGACCGATTGGCCGGAAGGGGCTTCCGAGCCGCGCCGGGGTGGGCGAGGCGTCGTCGAGGCGGAGCTCGATGCACGCCTGCTCCGGCGTGAGCGCGAGGCGAGGCATCACGTAAGGTGGCTCGGCGCCCGCCTGGATGAACACCCCGACGATCTCGCCGGGGTCAAGGTGTGCATGGGTGCTCTCGACGATCTCGACCTTGCCCTGCCAGCGGCCCTTTTGCCAGGTTGTGATGTATCCCCCGGTCGGGCCGGTCTGGGCCGAGACCAGTTCGTACCCCAGGCGGTCGGCCAGCCACCCGACCAGCAGCAAGGCCCGCGTCGCGTCTTTGAAGTCGTCGCGGGCGATGTGATGCACGTCCAGGCTTCGGATGTGTGTCAGGTGCTCGCGTAAGGTGGGTGTGTCCCATAACTGGGCCAGCAGGCGCCGCCAGGGCGTCAGCCGCGCCCAGTTGAGGTCGCCCAGACGGGCCACGTCCAGCGCGGCGAGGGTCTGGAGGGCCTGCGCGGCGTCGGGGGCGGCGTCTGAATCCACCAGCACACGGTCGGCCTCGTTCGCCAGGTGCTCGAAGAGATGATCTTCCTTGTCCGGTATCTCCGTCCACCACAGGTAGACGGGCAGATCCGCCGCCAGCAGCGCGACCACGGTGCTGTGCAGTTCGTCCCGCAGCGGGCCGCTGACGGCCAGCGTGACCAGTTCGCCGCACACCTGCCGCCGCTGCGCGGCGCGGCAGTAAGTCGTCACCCAGGCGTCGAGGCCCGGCTCAGCGCCTGGCCGGGCGTCGATCAGGATCACCCGCCCCGGACGCTCTAGCGTGGTTTCGATCAGCCACTGCGCCGTGTCCCCGGCGGTGTAAACGATCAGGTTGTGGGTGCGCGCCCGGATGACGGCCTCGTCGTTCATCGCCTCGGAGGCCCACAAAGCGTGCAGTTCGTCCCGGATCGCGCTCACGCTGACCTTTTGCAGTTTCGCCGACGATACCTGCTCCAATGGTTCTCCCCTCACAGTCGCCGCCAGCGCCGCCCGTCGCGCTCCAGCAGGGCGTCCGCGCCCGGCGGCCCCCACGTGCCCGCCTCGTAGACTTTCAGTGGCGGAGCGTGCTCGCCCTGCCAGCCCTCCAGGATGGGGTCGATCAGCCGCCACGCCCACTCGATCTCGTCGGCGCGGGTGAACAGCGTCGCCTCGCCCAACATGGCGTCCAGCAGCAGGCGCTCGTAGGCGTCCGGTGGGGCGGCCATTCCGAACGAGGCACCGTACCGGAAGTCCATCATCACCGGGCGACGCACGACGCCCTGGCCGGGCAGCTTGGCCTCGAAGCGCAGGGCGATCCCTTCGCCCGGCTGGACGCGCAGCGCCAGCACGTTGGAACGTAGGGCCTCGTCGTCCATCGCGTCGAAGAGCAGGTGCGGCGGGCGCTTGAAGTGGATCGAGATCTCCGTCGCGCGCGTCGCCATGCGCTTCCCCGACCGCATGTAGAACGGCACGCCCTGCCAGCGCCAGTTGTCGATGTACCACTTAACCGCCGCGTAGGTGGCCGTCTGCGAGCCGTCCGCGACGCCCGGTTCCTCGCAGTAGCCGGGGACGTGCTGGCCGTCGATCACGCCCGGCCCGTACTGCGCGCGCACGGTGTGGTCGGCGATCTCGTGCGCGCCTGCCGGGCGCATCGCGCGCAGCACTTTGACCTTCTCGTCCCGGATGGCGTCCGCCTCGAACGCGATGGGCGGCTCCATCGCCACCAGCGTCAGGATTTGCAGGATGTGGTTCTGGAAGATGTCGCGCACCACCCCGGCCTGGTCGTAATACCCGGCCCGGCTGCCCACGCCGACCGACTCGGCGACGCTGATCTGGACGTGATCGACGTAGCGGCGGTTCCAGATCGGCTCGAAGATCGCGTTGGCGAAGCGCATCACCAGGATGTTCTGGACGGTCTCCTTGCCCAGGTAGTGGTCGATGCGGTAGACCTGCCTCTCCGCGAAGACGCCGTGCACCGTCTGGTTGAGCGCGGTGGCCGTGGCCAGATCATGCCCGATGGGTTTCTCGATCACCACATGCCGCCAGCCTGCCGGGCCGTTTTTTGCCATCCCGGCCTGCCCCAGATTGGTGACGATCACGTCGTAGAACTGGGGCGGGGCGGCCAGGTAGTAAAGCCGGTTGTCGGGCATGTCCTGCTCCTGAGCGGTCTGGCTCAGGAAGCGGTCGAGCGCGCGGTAAGCCTCCAGGTCGTTGAAGTTGCCCTGTGTGTAAAACAGATTCTGGGCGAAGCCGCTCCAGCGCGCCCCTCCTGGATCGCCATCCGGCGCGTAGCGGCTGAACTGCCCGACCCCGTCGTGCATCTGCTCCTGGAATTCGTCGTGACTCCAGGGTCGGCGGGCAAACCCGACGATGTTAAACACCGCCGGGAGCCGGGTCTCCTGGGCCAGGCTGTACAGCGCAGGGACGAGCTTGCGCTTCGTCAGGTCGCCGGTCGCTCCGAAGATGACGACCGACACCGGTTCCGGCGGGCGACCCATCCGGGGGCCTTCGCGCAGCGGGTTGGGGGTGTCTGGCCCGTTGGCAATGTCGGGCATCTACCTTCCTGTCGGTGCTACGTGCCGCGCCCGCCAAGCCGGGCGTGCAGGGCCGCCAGCAGACGCGCCGTGTAGCTCTCTTCCTGGCGCGAGCGGAAGCGCGTTTGCAGCGCCAGCGTGAGCACCGGCAGCGGCACGCCCAGGGCGGTCGCCTCCATCACCGCCCAGTGCTCCTCTTCCACAGTCGGGACGTACGGCTCAACCCAGTCCAGGTTGGGATCTTCTCCCAGCGCGTTCGCGGCCAGCTCAAGCAGCCACGAGCGGATCGCGCTGCCGTTAGACCACAGGCGACCCAGCGCAGCCGGGTCGAGGTCAAACTCCGGCTTGGCGGCCAGCAGCTCGAACCCCTCGGCGATGGCCTGCATCGTGCCCTGCCGGATGCCGTTGTGCACCATCGCGACGAAGTGCCCGGCACCGCTGGGGCCGACGTACCCGTAGCCGTTCTCCGGCGCGAGCGCCTCAAGAACAGGCGTTATTGCCTGGAAGGCCGCCTCCTCGCCGCCGACCGCGAGGTTGTAGCCGTAGTGCTCGCCCCACACGCCGCTGCTGACGCCCACGTCGAGCATGTGGATGCCCCGGTAGCGCAGCATCGTGGCGCGCTCGATGGTCTCTTTGTAGTGCGAGTTGCCGCCCTCGACGATGATGTCGCCCTCGCCCAGCAGCGTCACCAGTTCCTGGAGGGACAGCACGACCGGGTCGTCGGAGGGCAGCATCACCCACACGACGCGCGGGCTTTCGTCCAGCTTGCCGACCATCTCCTCCAGGGAGTAGGCCGCGACTGCGCCCGCTTCCTTGGCCTGCCCGACCCGCTCCTCGTCCACGTCGTAGGCCACGACCGTGTGCTGCCCGGCAAGCAGCCGCCGGGTCATGCCCATGCCCATCCTGCCCAGACCGATCATCGCCAGCTTCATGCTAACCTCCTGGTCGCCTTCTGCCTGCCGCCTGATTACTCGATTCGCCGAGCGGGCTACTTTGCCTTCGAGTACTCGGCCTCAATTGCCTTGATCTTGCCGACGCGGCGCACGTGCCGCTCCTCGCCTGAGAACTCGGCCCCCAGGTACGTCTTGACGATCAGCTTGGCAAGCTCCCTGCCGATCACACGCTCGCCCATCGCCAGCACGTTCATGTTGTCGTGCTCGACGCCCTGCGCTGCCGAGTACGCATCGTGGCAGATCCCCGCCCGGATGCCGGGGATCTTGTTGGCCGCGATGCTCGCTCCGATGCCACTGCCGCACACCAGTACGCCCCGGTCGCCCTTCCCGCCTGCAACCGCTTCGCCGACTGCGCGGGCGAAGTCTGGGTAATCGACCGGCTCGGTGCTGTCCGTTCCCACGTCTATCACCTCGTGCCCCAGCCCGGCGATGTACTCTTTGAGCATCTCTTTGAGGTCGTAACCTGCGTGGTCGGAGCCGATGACGATTCGCATGGTCTTATCCTTTCCTGCCCAGCAGCGTCCTGGCCTGTGTGATGACGTTCTCGACCGAGAAACCGAGCTTTTCCATCACCGTGCTGCCCGGCCCGGATGCCCCGAAACGGTCCAGGCCGATCACCGCGCCCCCGTCGCCGACGTACCGGTGCCAGCCCATCGGCACGCCGGTCTCGACGGCCAGACGCGCCGGGATGTCGGGCGGGAGCAACGAGTCGCGGTAGGACTGCGGCTGCTCGTCGAACAGCTCCCAGCACGGCATCGAGACCACCCGCGCCTTGACGCCTTCCTTCGCCAGCGCGTCGGCTGCCGCCAGCACCAGGTGCACCTCCGACCCGCTCCCGATCAGGATAATGTCCGGCCTGCCGTCCGAATCGCGCAGCACGTACGCGCCCTTAGCCAGCCCTCCGGCGGGGGCGAGCGTTGACCGGTCGAGCACCGGGAGCTTCTGGCGCGTCAGCGAGAGCGCCGTCGGCCCGTCACGCCTCAGGAGCGCCTGCCGCCACGCCTCAGCGGTTTCGGCTGCGTCGGCGGGCCGGATCACCCGCAGGCCGGGGATCGCCCGCAGCGAGGCAAGCTGCTCGACCGGCTGGTGAGTCGGGCCGTCCTCGCCCACGCCGATGCTGTCGTGCGTGAACACGAAGACCACCCGCTGCCCGGACATCGACGACAGCCGGATCGGCGGGCGCATGTAGTCGGCGAAAACCAGGAAGGTGGCCGTGTAGGGGATCACCCCGCCGTGATGGGCCATGCCCACCGACATCGACCCCATCGCGTGCTCGCGAATTCCGAACTGGAGGTTGTGGCCGCCCTGCTCCCAGCCGAACTTGCCCGCCCCGTCGAGCCAAGTCTTGGTGCTGGGGGCCAAGTCCGCCGAGCCGCCGAGCAGGTCGGGTAGGTTTTTGAAGAGGCCGTTCAGCACCTTGCCGCCGGCGACCCGCGTCGCGATGGGGCCGTCTTCGGGCGTGAAGGCGGGGATGCCCACGTCCCAGCCGTCCGGCAGATCACCGGCCATCATGCGCTCGAACTCGGCGGCCTTTTCGGGGTGGTCGCTGCGGTACGCCTCGAAGTGGCTCTCCCATTCGGCCTGCTGCGACGTTCCCCGGTCGAGTGCCTCGCGGAAGTGCGCCAGTGCCTCGTCGGGGACATAGAAGGGCGGTTCGAGCGGCCAGCCCAGATTCTCCTTGGTCAGCCTGACCTCTTCTTCGCCCAGCGGTGAGCCGTGTGTCTTGGCGTTTCCGGCCAGATTGGGGCTACCGTAGCCGATGGTCGTCCGGCAGATGATCAGCGTCGGCTGCTCGTCGTTGGCCTTGCCTTCCTCGATGGCCGCGTCGACCGCCTCAACGTCGTTGCCGTCAATCGGGCCGACGACGTTCCACCCGTAGGCGCGGAAGCGCGCCGCCACGTCCTCGCGGAAGGTCACGGCGGTGTCGCCCTCGATGCTGATGCCGTTGTCGTCGTACAGGTAGATCAGCCTGTCGAGGCGCTGCGTGCCCGCGTAGGAGGCTGCCTCCGAGGAGACGCCCTCCTCAAGGTCGCCATCGCTGACGATGGCAAAAATGTGGTGGTCGACGATGGTGTGGTCGGAGGTGTTGAAGCGCTCGGCCAGGAAGCGCTCCGCAACTGCCATACCGACGCCGTTGGCGAAGCCTTGCCCCAACGGGCCGGTAGTCACCTCGACGCCCGGCGTCAGGTAGCTTTCAGGGTGGCCTGCCGTGCGGCTGCCCCACTGGCGGAAGTTCTTGAGCTCGTCCAGCGGCAGATCGTAGCCGGTCAGGTAGAGGAGAGCGTAGAGCAGCATCGAGCCGTGCCCCGCCGAAAGCACGAAACGGTCACGGTCGGCCCAGGTGGGATTGGCCGGGTTGTGTTTCAGGTGACGCGTCCACAGCGTGTAGGCCATGGCCGCCGTGCCCATTGGCATACCAGGATGCCCTGAATTGGCCTTCTGCACCGCGTCGACGGCCAGAAAGCGAATGGTGTTAATGCTGAGTTCCTGTAGATCTGACATGGATGTCACGACTCCGTGTGATTATTGCGGATAAGTCAGCCCCAACCGGCGGGGTGCTCGTTAGGAGCGTGCCCCTGCGGTTGTGCCGATTCAAGTTGGGGCATCTGTGGTCAGACACCAAGCCCTTCCAACCTTTATTGTAGAAACGACCTGGAGGATTGTCCAGCTTTGGGAGCAGAGAGCCGTTCGCGCGCCGCTGCGATTCGGGTGGCAGGTTTCAGAGCGCTCTTCGCAGCCTCACTCCGCCTCCGGGCCGTCGGTAGGTGGTGGTGCCTCGTCAGGGTCCTGGGTTGCCTCTTCGACGGCCCTGACCAACTGCTCCACACTGTAGCTGATCATGTCAAAGCCTTGCTTGGCTTCTTGCGACGTGAGGGTGCGCCCGGCGAAGAAACGCGCGTTGTGGTAGACGATCTCCAGCGTGGCGGTGAAGGCGGCATGTTCTGCCGGTATGCCGAGCAGGCGTTGCATCAATGGACAGGCGGCGTTGAGATGCAGGATGCCCTGGGTTGCCGTCTGCGTGGGATCGCGCATGCGCAGGTATTCCTCCACCAGATTGGCAATCGGCCCGCTGATCTCGCCGCCGTCGAGCGCCGCCCGTGCCTCGGCGATGTGGTCGCTGCCCGGCGGGTACACCAGGATGGCCGGGATGCTGTCCGGCTCGAAGCGCACGACGCGCGTCTGGATGCCCTGCTCGGTGTAGTAACGGGCGATCATCTCCCATTCTGGCTCAAGCTCCGATTGCTCGGCAAAGACGAAGCTGGCCCCCGGCTCCAACTGCCGCAGGTGGATGCCGGGGCGCGTGCGGGCGTAGGCTTGCAGAAACGCTTCCTCGGCAAAGCGGCTGGCGTCGATCACCACCAGCCCGCGTGCCTCGTAAAGCATCTTCTCCTGCGTCGCGCCGCGCTCCTCGACGAAGTAGTAAATGTCGCCGCCACTCGCCTCCAGGTATTCGCGCATGGTCAGGCGTCCCCGGCTGGTCTCGAACGTCACCAGGTCACACACGGACGTGAAGAACGTCGGGCTTTGCAGCGCCCAACCCTTGATCAGGTCGTTGTGCGCGACGACGATGTTCCGCCAGACATCCGGCTGGTGCTCGGCCAGGTGTTGCAGGTGCGCGATCAGTTGTTCCTCGATGGCTCGCTGCACCCGGTAAAACGTGTCGTCGCGCTGCACCTGCTCGCGGCTGACGGTCGGCTTCAGGATCGGGCACTCAACCACGCCGCGCACGAACTTCGCCCAGCGCGGCAGAAGCTCCCGCTCGTCGTCGGTGATGTACATCCGCCGGATGTACACCGCCACGTCGCCGTACTCCTGTATCGAGACGATCGATCCGGTCGGCACGAACAGCACTCCGGCCAGCGGCGTGACGATCTCGTCTTGCGAGCCGTCCGGCAGCCTCACCTTTTCGACGTGGTCTTTGAGCGGGAGAACTGTCAGTGGTTCGCGTGCGCCAAAGCGCTTGCCGATGTACTGCCGATAGCCTTTATCGCCTGCGTCGCGGTGCCAGGGCGCGTCGATCACGTTGATCGGTTTTTTGCTGTGGTTCAGGTAGATCGGCACCTGAAGGAAGTCGGCGTAGGTGCGGATGGCCTCGCGGACGATGCCCTCGTTCAGCAGAAACTCGCCCGCCAGTTTGAGGTGCAGGTAGAAGGTGCTGCCCGGCTCGCCTCGCTCGGCAGGCCCCAGCGTGTAGGTTTCCTCGCCGGCGCTGACCCATCGCCAGGCCGGGCTGTCCGGCCGGTAGCTCCGGGTGATCATCACCACCCGCTCGGCGACGATGAAAGCCGACAGCAGGCCCAGCCCGAACTGGCCGATCAGCGCCAGCGCCTCCTCGCGGTTCGCGAACTGGAGCCGCTCTCGCAGCCTGGCCGTGTAGCCGCGCCCGATGGTCGCCAGGTAGTCGTGGATTTCCTGCTCGGTCAGCCCGGAGCCGTTGTCCTGGAGGATGAACAGCCGGTTTTCCTTGTCGAGCGTGATGTCGATGCGGGGGCTGTACGTGGCGGGAGCCGGGTCTTCCGCTATCCGTCGCCGGCATGAGTCGTGCGCGTTCTGGACCATCTCGCGGAGCGCCACCTTGGGATCGGAGTAAAGGTGCTCGCTCAGCAGATTCAAAATCCCCGGCACGTGCAGGTTGATCGGGTGTGATCGCTCGCCCCGATCGGGCTTTGGCGCGTCGGTCATGACGTGTACGGTCTCCCCACTACCAGCAAGATTGGCCTCGTTGCCCCCACCGATACCCGACCCGATCCCCACGTGTGGTCAGGATCAGAGTATACCACACACGACATCGCATATCATTGGGCAGCCTCGACCGGCAGCCGCGCAGCGAGCGATCACCGGGTTGGGGTAGGGAGGGGAAAGCGCCATCACGCCGGGGCCTGATGCGCGTGCCCTGCGGTCAGGGCCGCCGCTTCCGCCGGACTTGACTCAAACTTGAGGTGGTCTGTATACTTATTCTACCGACCGGTCGGTAGGGAACGAGGCAGATGTCAAAAGTCAGCCGCCAGGACATTATCGAGGCAGCCGTACAGCTTTTCAATCGCAACGGCTACCATGCCACCTCGATGCAGGACATTGCCCGCGCTGTGGCCATCAAGAAGCCCAGCCTGTATCACCACTTCGATAGCAAAGAGGCGATCCTCCGCACCATCCTTGAATTGGGGATGGATCAGATCATCGCCGACCTTGAGGTGATTGTGGCCTCCGATCAGGAGTGCGTTGCCAAGCTGCGGGCGGCCATCCACGCCCATGCCCGGATCATCGCCGGTAACCCGGAGGGAGCCGCCGTTTTCCTGCGCGAAGATCGGGGCCTCGGCGAGGACTACCGGCGGTGGTATCTCACCAAGCGCGATCACGTTGAGGGCCTCTATCGCGGCATTGTGAGACAGGGCGTGGAGGAAGGATACTTCCGCGACACTGACGTGGCGATCACCGTTCACGCCCTGCTGGGGATGGTCAACTGGATGACGCGCTGGTATCGCCCGGAGGGGCGTCTCAGCGCCGTGCAGATCGCCGACCTGTTTACCGACCTGTTCTGCAAGGGTCTGCTGGACGAGTAGAAGGAGCCGCCCTGCCGGGAACATTGACGCAGTGTCCCATTGTGCAGGCATTTTTGGGATGAACCCCAAGCAAGCTGTCTGGTGGAGGAGTGATTATGATTGAATTTACCCCCACTGATGAACAAAGAATGCTGATCGATGCAATCCACCGCTACGCCGAGCAAGACATCCGCAAGGTCGCCCACGACGCCGACGAGGACAGCGACGCTCCCGCCTCGGTCATCGCGAAGGGGTGGGAGCTTGGTATTTTGCCCGGCCTGATCCCGGAAGAGTACGGCGGGTACGCCGAAGGCCCCGGCGCGGTCACCGGTGTGCTGGCGCTCGAAGAGATGGCCTGGGGCGACCTCGCCATCACGCTTGGGCTGTGGACGCCCGCCCTGTTCGCGCTGCCCGTTCTGATCGGCGGCACCGAGGAGCAGAAGAAGCGCTACCTGCCTGCCTTCTGCGACGCCGACCGCCCGATCATGACCGCTGCTCTGATTGAGCCGAGCGTCACCTTTGACCCCTGGCGGCCATCCACGACCGCCACCCGGCAGAACGGGAAGGTTGTGCTGGAGGGCGAGAAGTACTACGTCCCCCTGGCCGCCGACGCCGCGCGGATGATCGTCTACGCCTCCGACAGCGAGACCGGCAAGGTGGACGGCTACGTCGTCGAGCAGGACGCCCAGGGACTTGAGATCGGCGAGCGCAACCTGTTGATGGGCATCCGCGCCCTGCCGACCTACCAGGTCAAGCTCTCCGGCGTGACCGTCGACGCCGAGGACTGCCTGGGCGGCGAGGAGGGCACCGACTATGCTGCCATCCTGAACCGCAGCCGCATTGCGTTGGGCGCGATGGCGGTCGGCGTCTCGCGTGCCTCGTTCGAGTACGCCCGCGATTACGCCAAGGAGCGTGTGCAGTTCGGCGTGCCCGTCGCGACCAAGCAGGCCGTGGCCTTCCGGCTGGCCGACATGGCTATCGAGGTCGATGCCGCCCGCCTGCTGGTGTGGGAGGCTGCCTGGCAGGTTGACCAGGAGCAGGCCGCCACCCAGGCCGCCACGCTCGTCAAGCACTACGCCAACAAGACGGCCATGTTCGTCACCGATTCGGGCGTCCAGACGCTGGGCGGCTACGGCTACATTCGCGAGTATCCCGCCGAGCGCTGGCTGCGCAACGCGCGCGGCTTTGCCACCTTCGATGGGCTGGCTATCGTTTAGGGGAAGCCGGTTGAGCGGAAGAGGAGTTGGGACATGATTGACTTCAGCCTGCCTGATAAACTGAAAGCGCAGTTGCAGATGACCGAGTTCGTCGCCAAGCAGGTCATGCGGCCCAAGGCCCGCTACCTCGACGAGCACGAGCACGAGCGCCCGATGGAGTACGTCAAGACCATGTGGCCGGTGATGGCCGATATGCAGAAGCGGTCGCTTGAGCGGGTGCGCCGCAAGGCCGAGGAGGCCGCCGCCGGGGAGAAGCCCGAAAAAGAGAAGAAAGGCCCCAGCACGTATTACATCGGCATGATGCACATGATCGAGCTGCTGTCCTGGGGCGATGTGGCCCAGTATCTATGCACGCCGTCGGGCATGCTGGGTGCCACGGCCATCGAGGCGGTTGGCACGCCTGAGCAGCAGGAGCGCTTCCTGAGCCGCTTCGCCGACTCGAAAGCTGAGCCTGCCTGGGGCGCGATGGCGATGACCGAGCCGGGCGCCGGGTCGGATACGTCGGCCATCTCGACCACCGCCACGCTCGACGAGGAGACCAACGAGTGGGTGCTCAACGGCGAGAAGATCTTCTGCACCGGCGGCAAGCTGGCGCTGGACGAGTCGAACGGTCTGGTCGTCGTGTGGGCCACCGTCGATAAGAGCGCGAGGCGCGCCGGGATGAAGTCGTTCATCGTTGAGGCGGGCACGCCCGGCGTCACCGTCACCAAGCAGGAGATCAAGCACGGCATCCGCGCCAGCGACACCGCCTCTATCGTCTTCGATGATGCTCGCATCCCCTACGATAACATCCTGGGCAGCCCGGAGGTTCGCAAGCGTGACCCCAGCAGCAAGAAGGGCTTCAAGGGCGCGATGAAGACTTTCGATGCCTCGCGCCCGATTGTCGCCGCGTCGGCGGTCGGTGTCGCCCGCGCTGTGCTGGAGCTGACCAAGGAGAAGCTCGCCGAGGCGGGGATCGAGATCCGCTACGACGCACCGCCGCACGAGCTGACCGCCGTCGAGCGCGACGTTATTGACATGGAAGCCGAGCTAAAAGCGACCTGGCTGCTCACTCTGCGTGCCGGGGCGATGATGGATCACCGCGAGCCGAACGCGCTTGAGTCGAGCATGTGCAAGTGCAAGGCCGGGCGCAGCGGCACCGAGATTGCCCAGAAGTGCGTCGAGATCCTCGGCCCGCTGGGCTACAGCCGTGAGTGGCTGGTCGAGAAGCTGATGCGCGACGCCAAGATCGCCGACCTTTACGAGGGCACGCGCGAGATCAACCAGTTGATCGTCGCCCGCCAGGTCCTGAACTACCGGTCGAGCGAGCTGCCTGCGTAGCAGCGGTATCACCGTAAAAGGCGAAGGGCGGGATCGACTCCCGCCCTTTGTGCTTTGATCTGCCGGGGCCGGTCGAGTGCTACGCCGCCGCCTCTTCCACCGCCGGGGCTGCGAGGTGCGGCGCGAGCCGGAACATGCCCCACGCAATCGGGAACACGATCACGTTGATCCCGGCCAGCAGCCAGAACACCGCCGCAAAGCCGATGTTGTCCGTCAGGCCGGTCGCCACGCCCTCGCCGATGGCCGTCCCGACGTTGGACAGCGCCATCATCAGCGCGAACATCGAGGCCGCGATGCGCGTGTCGGCCACGCCCATCGCCAGCGCGACGAACACCGTCTCCTGGAAGCCCCAGGCGATGCCCCATATCACACCCAGCGCCAGCAGCGCGTTGACGCTCCGCGCCGCGCCGATCAGCGCCGCCGCGATGGAGATCAGCACCAGCGCGCCGTAGGTGCTCTCCCGGCGTCCCAGCCGGTCGATGAGCAGCCCACCTGCCACCGCGCCGATGGCGGCCCCGACCCCGCGCAGCGCGCCGTAGGTGCCCAGCAGCGTCTCCGGAGCGCCGAAGGACTCGCTCATGAAGTACGTCACCAGCCCGTCGACGCCGAACGACACAATCGAATACACGATGGCGTAGGCCGCAAAGACCATAAAGGGTGGCTTGAGCAGCGCAGCGAAGGCGCTCCATTCGAACTGCCGGGTCTCGGTGCGTTGCTCAGGCTCATGTGCCTGGACGACCAGGGGGATGGGGATCAGCATACAGGCCGCGATGATCAGGAACACAACCCGGTATCCCCACGCGACCACCAGCAATCCAAACACCAGCGACAGGATGATGAAGCCCAGCGCCCGTCCCCCGACCATCGTCCCCTGGACGCTGCCCTGCTCGTTCCTGGGCGTGATGTCGATAGCCAGTCCGTCGGTCGTCGAGTCGAACAGCGTCACGCTGAAGGAGCCGGTGACGACCAGCGCCGCAAACAGCATGAAGCGGCTGCCGGGCGAGACGAAGGCTGCACCGCCGAAGGCCAGCGCGGCCAGCAGCAGGCCGAGCAGCATATACGGCTTGCGGTGGCCCATCCCGAAGAGGTTGAACCGGTCGCTTGCCATGCCGATGAATATCTTGATGATGAAGGGCACCAGCAGAATACTCGTCAGCAGGCCGATCACGTCAGCGTCAATGTTGAAGCCGTCCAGATAGGGCTTCTGGAAGGTGCGGAAGTAGGCCAGCGCCGACCCCTGCACGAAGTACAGCAGGCCGAACATCGTCAAGCGGAACCAGCGGGAGCGCGATGCCGCCACGCGATACCTCCTGTGGTGAGTTGGAGAGTGATAGGTAATCCGGCTGTCACGCCTCGCGCCTGGGCAGCGCGACCGTGAAGTTCCCTTTCAGCTTGAGCGAGTCGTCCGTCCCCTTGACCGTCAGCCTGCCCAGGGCCAGCGCCTCGCCGCCTTCTTCGTCTTTTTTGGTGATCCGCCCCCGGCAGACGACCGTCTCGCCCGGCGCGGTCATCCCACTGAAGCGCACTTTGAACTGCCGCACCGACCCGGCCCCCGCCCAGTCGGTCAGCAGCTGCCCGGCAAAGGCCATGATCAGCATCCCGTGCGCGATGATGCCGTCCAGCCCCACCGATTTAGCCACGTCGGGCACGGTGTGGATCGGGTTGAAGTCGCCCGACGCGCCCGAATAACGCACCAGCTGCGTCGCCGTGACCGGCCCCTTGCTCAGTTCCGGCAGTTCGTCGCCGACGTTCACGTCCTCAAAGTAGACCGTCATGCCTCCTCCTCCCCGCGCACGATGACCAGCGCCCGCTCCTTGAGCACCGCCTCACCGTCCTGGTTTTCGTACTCCGTCGCCAGCTCCATGAAGTCCAGGCCGCCCCTGGTGTAGATGTTCGCGACGCGCAGCTCGCCCGTCACCGTGTCGCCGACGTGGATCGGGGCCAGATATTCGTATTCCTGCTCGGTGTGCAGCACGTTCCGGATCTCGATGTCCAGCTCTTGCAGCGCGTCCTGTAGTTTCAGGCCGCCCCAGAAGGTGAAGGTAATCGGGAACGTCGGCGGCAGCGGCGGGTCATCGACCTCGTAGGCCGGGTTGTCGTCGCCAATCGCCAGCAGGAACTCGCGCACTTTGCCCCGCTCGACGGTGTAGCTGAAGGGTGGAAAGACCTTTCCTTTGTGTGCCGGATCGACCATCATTTCCTCCTTTGGTGTGTAGTCGGCATCAGACCTGCCTGTAACGCAGAACCGGGTTGGCTTCTTTTTCCAGCGCGCCCAGGTTTTCGACGGCCACCAGCCCGCGCTGGCTCAGGTACTCGATGCGCGCGCCGGTCTGCCACAACTTCAGCATCTCGCTGTAGCCCTCCATGCTGTGGTAGATCCGCTGCGCGATCTCGTAGATGGTGCGCGGCTCGTCGCAGTGCTTCAGTGCCCGCTCGACCTTCTCCAGCGCCGCCTTGTGGGTTCGCCCGGCGATGGCGTAGTAATCGGGCATCGCCCACTCGTGCCCGCCCAGCGCGATGTCCACCCCCTCGACCTGCTGCGCCTTCTCCAGCGATTCGACGTAGTGCCCCACGCCCGTGTAAGGCATCAGGCTCTCCGGTCCCAGCGCGACGCTCGTCTCAGGCAGGATGTGATCTGCCGTCAGCAGCACGTTGTCGATCTGGATCATCACCAGCCCCGGCGCGTGCCCCGGCACGTGGATGATGTGGAACGTCTCGTCGAGCCGGTCGCCGTCCCGGATGGTGGCGTCAACCGGCACCGACCGGTAAGTGCGCTTGCCCAGCATGTACATGTCCATCAGGTGACCCTGGCGCTCCTCCGGCACGCCCGCCCGCCGCAGGTAGGCGGCCACGTTGTTGCGGCTCACCAGCACGCGCTCGTCGTAGTTGACCAGCACCGGTCTGACCAGGGCGTGCGAGGTGATCTCCGCCCGGCCTGCGATCTGCTTGACTCGCCCCAACCCGCCGAAGTGATCGATGTGCCCGTGCGTGATGATGATCCGCGCCAGGTCTTCCAGGCGCGCCGGGAGGCCGTGCTCCTCCCGGACGGGCTCCATCCCGGCCAGCAGGTCGTCGTGTGACGAGCCGAATCCCGACCCCACATCGATCAGAGTCAACCGGCCATCGCAGGCCACCAGGTGGGCGTAGGCGATGTAGCCGGAGAACACCTCCAGCGGCAGGCGGAAGATCAGCGCCCCGTTTGCAGTCTCGTATCGCTCAACCGTCGGTTTGCCAGTCATCGTATTCGCTTTCGTATTCCTGGGTCTCAGTTTCGGTGTCGCCGCGCAGCAGCCGCAGCAGCCAGGCGACGACCGGCGTCACTGCTACCGCCACCCCCGCCGCCCACCCGACGTAGGACATCACCGTCGGGAACAGCGCGTCGCGGCGCATCTGGGCGGCGAAGTCCGCGTGTGCCCCGGCGAAGACGTACGCCGCTTCGACGGCGACCACCTCGTACTGCTCGCTGCCCAACCCGACCGTGTAATGCCCCACCGTCCCCGCCACGACGACCGCGTCGCCGCGTCTGAGGTGGTAGTAGGTGCCATACAGGAACGTCCCCACGGGCGCGGGGTCGGGGCTGGCGTCATACGCGAGCGTCTCCGCGGGCCAGTTGAGATCCCGGTAATCCTCGTTGACCACTTCGACCACGCCGTCGGTCAGCTCGACCTGCAGTATCGGGGTGTGGCGGTCGGTCCAGATGACCGGCGAGGTGTGCATGTACGCGACGTCGCCCGCGCGGGTCGGCGCTGCCTGGCTGATGTGCCCCTCCAACACGACGGCACTTCCGTCCGCCAGTTCCTCCAACGCAGGCAGCGAGCGCGTCACCGCCAGCCTGGCAAACTGCCGCAGCCCCGAACTCCTGAAAAAGTACACCGTGCCGACGATCAGCAGCATCAGCCCCAGCAGCGCCGACGGGAGCAGCAGCGCGCTGACCGCTTCGGTGGTTCGCGCCTCGTTCAGCCGGAGGCGGAAGAACACGACGGCGACGACGCAGATCAGCACGAACAGAAAGAGGAGCATTGCTCTATCCCCCTTCCTGACTATCGGGCCGGACGGCGCTCCGGGCCAACCGGACCCGCCGTACGATGGCCGGGACGGCGATCACGATCACGCCTGTGGCCCAACCGGCCCACGTGATCACGCGCGGCCAGAGGGCAGTGCGGCGCATTTGGGCCGCATATTCCTCGTACGTTCCGGCAAAGACACGCTCGGCCCTGACCAGCAAAAACTCCGCCGAGCGGTGCCCGACGTACTCGCAGGTGCCCAGCTCGGTCGTCCAGTGCTCGACCGTGCCGCTCACTACCACCGCGTCGCCCGCTTCGAGGTAGCGATACTCGCCCACCGGGCCGCTCTCCTGGGGCCAGTTGACAGGCTCGTAATCTGTGTTGCTGAGTTGGAACGGCCCGTCGGGCAGGTCGATCAGCAGTTGCGGCGTCCGGGCGTCGGTCTGGCCGCCGGAAGTCCGCACGTACGCCGCGTATGTCCCCTCGATGGGACGCATCATCCCGCTCACCCGTCCTGCGAGCAGCACCGTACTTCCGGGCTCGGCCTGATACAGCGGCCCCAGCGACGACATCGCCGGGGTGCTGGCAAGGCGGCGCTGGCTGCCTGTCGCCAGGAAGCAGGCCGTGCCGATGATCAGCAGCAGCACGCCCGGCAGGATGGTGGTCAGCGCGCGCTTCAGCGTGGGGGAAGGTGGCGCTGTCTGCATTGATCAACGGCCCCTGTCTGCCTCGATGGGTGGGGCGGTGTCGAGCAGCAGGCTGTCGTCCAGCCGCCGCAGCCCCAGCGACTCGGCCATCCGGCGGGCCTGAGCGTATTCCCCGGCGGTAATGGGCCGCCCGATGTCCTTTCGCGCAAACGCACGGTAGGCCGGGCGGTACTGGTCCATCAGGCTCAGGTAGGTGTTCTCGCCGAGGTTCTCCGCGATCCAGCGCAGCACGCCCGCCGTGTTGTCCGCGTGGCCCGGCATCACCAGGTGGCGCACCAGCACGCCCCGCCGTGCGGTACCGTGCTCGTCAATGTGCAGGTCACCCACCTGGCGGTGCATCTCGGCCACCGCCCGCCGGTTGACGCGCGGGTAATCGCGGATCACGCTCATCCGCCGGGCCAGCGCGGCGTCACTGTACTTCATGTCCGGCAGGTAAATGTCCACCACCCCGTCCAGCAGCTCGAGCGTCTGCGGCGCGTCGTAACCGCCTGAGTTCCACACCAGTGGCAGCCTTAACCCATCCTCGGCGGCCAGCAGCAGCGCCACGAGGATCTGGGGGGCGACGTGCGTCGGCGTCACCAGGTTGATGTTGACCGCCCCGCGCCCCTGCAAGTCGAGCATGATGTCGGCCAGCTGCTGCGCCGTGAGCGCCCGTCCCTCGCCTCTGACGTTCCAGCGGGCCGTCTGGCAGAACTGGCAGCGCAGCTCGCAGCAGGCGAAGAAGATCGCCCCGGAGCCGCCGCCGGTCACCAACGGGCGCTCCTCGCCCAGGTGGACGTAAGCCGTCGCCACCCGCGCGTCGATGCCCGTCCGGCAGGGGCCGGGTTCTTTCGCCCGGTCGATGCCGCAGTCCCAACCGCACAGGTGGCAGTCGTGCAGCGCCGCCGACGCCCGCTCGACCCGGCGGGCCAGCTCGCCACTGCGCAGCAGCGCCAGATAAGACGGCTCACCCATCGCCGCCGTCCCGCGCGACCCGAAAGCCGACCACCGCGAACGAATCGGTCGGCAGTTCGCCCTGGCGGGCGGCGCAGCGCACCGAGATCGCCCGACTGCGCCACGAGCCACCGTGCATCACCCGCCCGTCGGTGTCCGCGCCGGGATCTTCGCGCCCGTCGTCGGCCCGGTAAGGGTACGGCCACGCCAGCGACGAGCACCACTCCCACACGTTCCCCGCCAGGTCGCCGTGCCCGTAGGGACCGCGCCCGTGCGGGAACAACCCAACGGCGCACGTGCGCTTCAACGGCTGTCGCTCCCAGGCGTTCAACAGCGAGTCGTCGTACAGGTCGCCCCAGGGATAGGCCCGCTGGCTCCTCGACCCGCGCGCGGCCAGCACCCACTCGGCCTCGCCGGGCAGGCGGTAAGCCAATCCGGTCTCCGCGCTTAACCAGGCGCAGTAGGCTTCAGCGTCTCTCGCCGAGACGAAGACGACCGGGTGGTTGAGCCGGTCGGCGGGCGGTCTGCCCCGATGCCACCCGGTCGGCCTGCGGTGCCCGGTCGCCGCGACGAAGGCCGCATAAGCCGCCTGTGTCACCGGGTACTGCGCCAGCGAAAAGCCGCTCACCTCGACGGTGTGGACCGGCTGCTCGTCGCGGTAGTGCTCGCTGCCCAGGATAGCCGTCCCGCCCGGCACGCGGATCATCTCCGCCAGGTAATAGGGAGGGGAGAAGCGCGGGTCGCCCAGCAGTGAGAGTGCGTCACCGGCGTTGGCCCGCTGCCACTTTTGCAGACCGGGCAGCGCGTCGAGAAGCTGCCGCGCGTACCACTGCTCGGCGCTCAGTGCCCGGATGGTACGGGCGGCCTGTGCTCGCCGCTTCTCGTCGCGGCCCAACAGCGCCCCCCACAGGCGTGGATCGCGCTCGTGCCTATCGGTTCCTGCTGCTGCGGTGTCCCCGGCCTGACCGCTCATGCCGGGGGGGACTCCAGCTCGTCGAGTGCCGCCTGCGCCGCCGGGGTGCCGATCCGCTGCAATGCGCCCAGCGCCAGCCCCCGCACGGCGCGTTTGGGCTGCCTGGCGCACTCGGCCAGCACCGGGACGGACGCGTCGCCGATACGCACCAGCGCGTCGGCTGCCGTGTTGGCGACGTGTTCCGAGCGGTCGCCCAGCGCCTGGCTCAGCGAGCGCACCGCCCGGGGGTCGCCCAGCGTGCCCAGCGCATACGCCGCAAACCAGCGCACCGTCATGTCAATGTCCCACAGCGCCAGGCACAGCGGCCCGACGGCCCGCCCGTCGCCGAACCCGCCCAGCATCACCGCTGCCTCTTTACGCACCACCGAGTCGGGGTCGATCAGCATCCTGACCAACGGCTCAACCGCCTGCCGGTCGCCCAGCACCCCCAGCGCGTAAACTGCCGCCTGCCGCACGTCGGTCTCTTCGTCGTCGAGGATGTCTATCAGCGCCTCGACCGCCTCCGCCGCCCTCACCTTGCCCAGCACCTCAATCACCGCACAGCGCACTTCCGGGTCGGGATGACGCAGCACGGCCAGCGCCGGGCCGACCGCCGCCTGCCCGATGTGAATCAGCGCCTCAACCGAGTCGCGCCGCGCCGTGTAGCCGGAGGCCGTCAGCACGCCGATCAGCGGTGGCACGGCGTGCGGGTCGCCCAGCATGCCCAGCGCCTGCACTGCGGCGCACTGTAATTCGGCGCGCCCGTGAATCGCCGCCTGGATCAGCGCGTCGAGCGCCCGGCTGTCACCCAACAGGCCCAATGCCCGCGCCGCCGCGCAGCGTGACGGCCCGGCGCCGCGCACGAAGATCTGCATCAGCGAGTCGAATATCTCGTGCCGCTGTCTGCCGCCCAACCGCGATCCCAGCACGCCCAGCGCTTCCAGGGCTGTCAATGCCTCGTTGAGCGATTCGCCCCCTTGCTGGAGATGCTCTAAAAGCTCCAGCGTGCGGCCCTGCCCCACCTGACCCAGGGCGCGGATCGCGGCCAGCCTGAAGCGCCAGCCTCCCCCCGCCATGGCCTGCATCAGCGGGCCTTCGGCCCGGCCGTCACCCAGCAGGCCGAGCGCCTGGGCCACCTCGCAGCGCACCTGTTCGTCTTCCCTGGAATTGAGGTAGACCAGCAGCGGATCGACCAGCGTGGCGGCGAAGTCCCCGCCCAGCCGCGCGCCGAGCAGCCCCAGTGAATAGGCCGCCGCCGCGCGCTGCTCGACCGTGTATCGGCCCGACCATACCGCGCCGCCGTCCAATGACTCGTTGAAGGATGACCCCTCCGGCAGGATCTTGATCAGCAGACCGGCGTAAAGCTCGCACAGTGGGGAAGAAAGCTCCGCGATCAGCGCCTCTTTTGCCGACCAGTGCGGGTCAATCAGCTTGCCCCACACCTGCAGGTCGAAGCGCCGGTCGCCGCCCAGGGACGGCTCGCGCCCGCTGACCGTCTGTCGCCAGCGGCCTCCCCCCAGTTGCGGCTCCATTCTCTGCTCAGGATCGGTCATCGGTCGCTCTCTTCGGCTGGCAGGCCCATCTGGGCCAATGCCCGGCGTGCGTATTGCCGCACAACCTGGTCACGGTCCCCCCGCGCCGCCGCCCGCAGGGCTTCAACGCTCGACCTGGCCCGCAGGTCGCCCAGCCCCCGCGCCGCGCAGGCGCGCACCCACCCGACCGGATCGCCGTTCAGCACATCGGTCAGCGGCTCCACCGCCCCCAGGTCACCAATTCCCCCCAGGATGACCGCCGCCCGGCGGCGCGCGATTGGGTCGGGATTTTCCAGCGCCTCGATCACGGTGTCGGCTGCCGGTGGCCCAATCGCGATCAGCGCGTCGATGGCGTACTGGCCCACCCACCACGCCCGGTCGCCCAGCACGTCGACCAGCGCCTGAACGGCCACCGCTTCGCCCAGGGCCTCCAACGCGCGCGTCGCGGCGATGCGCTGCGCGGTGCTGTAGCCGACCAGCACCCCGCCCCGGCGGCGGCGGCGATTGCCTGCCGCGACGATCTTGACCAGCTCCAGCGCGTAGATGCGCCCCAGGCCGGAGTCGAGCACGTGGCTGATGGTGCTTGTCCATTCGTCGGATTGGTCGTCGAGCAGCGCCAGCACCAGGCGCGGATCGGCTTTCACACGGCGGCTGCCGCCCAATCCCGGTTCCATCCCGGTCAACCGGGGGCGCGCATCTCCGCCCAGCGATGGCTCGGAACCGGTGCCCAGCGACGTCTCAAACATCGGCTCACGCTGCTTGGATGCTCTTCAGAACGGCCAGCGCCTCAGCCGTGCCCAGCCGCTCTAAAGCCCATTCGACCATCGCGCGCACCTCCGGGTCGGGGTAGGATAATAGCTCCTCCAATCCTCTCACCAACCCCTCCGGACGCTCGTTCAACAGGCACGTCAGCGCCACCTGCCGGATCGCCTCTTCCTCGTTCAGCAGGGCGGTCAGCGGCGCAGGCCGCCGGACACCGGCGATCACCCGCCGCCAGCAGCGCAGCAGGGTGCGGATCGTGCAGGGCATTTCCAGGTAGTCGTCCGCGCCACTCTGGAATGCGTCCAGTATCTCGTCCTCGCCGTGGTAGCTATCCATGACCAGCAGGCGCATCTGCGCTATCGCTCTGTCGCGACACGCCCGCACCTGGTGAACCAGAGCCAGCCCATCGGCCCCGGACAGCCGTCTGTTCACGACCAGCAGGTCAGGCTCCAACGCCCGGATTAACCGCCATGCCTCCGGCCCGTCGGGTGTATGCCTGATGTCGTAACCGTTTGGTTCTGTTATCAGGGAGACCAGTTCGGCTGTGTAATCGTCCGGCTCGGCCAGCACGACCAGCGGGCGGCGGCGTCCTGTGACCGGAGGCGCTTCCAGACCGCGCATCCGCAGGTCGCCGTAGAGCGCCCCGAAAGAGCGGCTGATGGCCGGCTCCATGCCGGAACGCCGTCCGACGTGCTGCTGGCCCAGCCCCGGCTCGGCGCCGCTTCGCCTGGCCCTTTTCTGCCGCATGACCCCCTCCGTTCAGAAACCGGCTTTTTGACCGGGCTTCTCCCCTACCCTAAGCATTATACGACAGAAAAGCCGATTGCGTTTTTCCCCGGCTACTGCTCCGCTCGTCGCGATGCGGGTGGCTGCCCGTCAGCGCAGTTCCACGACCGGCACGTCACTTAACAGCGTCTTTTCGGTCATCAGGTCGGTGACGGTCACGCGCAGCGTCCGATTCTGATCCACATCAAATACGACCTCAACCCGGTCCTCCGAGGCTTTACCGGGCGGGTCGAGGTGCGCCACCGTGCGCGACCCGTCTTCGTCGTTCAGCGCGACCACTTTACGCAGCTCCATGCCGCCTTCGACCAGCAGGATCGCCCGGTCGCCGAACATGACCTCGGCGATGCCGCCCGCGCTCTCCTCCACCTCGCCGATGACCAGCTCGAGCGTCTCCTGCCCGTCACGTGAGGCGGTCAGGGTCAGCTTGACCGCCTCCTCCAGCGGGTAGCGTGTGCCCGCCGCGATGATCTCCTCCCACTCGTGCCAACCGGTGTGCGGGTTCAGGTGCCGGATGCCGTATGAGTGGTACAGGAAGTCGTCCAGGCCCACGCCGACGGCCAGCCCCAGCGCGCCGTGTGCGACGGCCTCGAAGGGCTTGTATTCGAAAACGCGCTCGCTGCCAAATACCGAGCGGATCATGCGCTGTACCGATGGAATCAAGGATGTCCCGCCGACCATCAGCACCGCGCCGATGTCTTCCGGGTAGATGCCCCTCGCCCGTGCGCCGCGCATCACCTTGTTTATGGTCTTCTGGATCGCGCCGTAGAAGTCCTGCCGGTCGAGGATGTCTTCCAACTGGCTGCGGGTGAAGGTCGTCCGGTAGGTGCGGTAGGTGTCGGGCTCGAAGACGCTGACCTCGGCGCTCTCGTGTTCCGACAGGCGGATCTTGGCCGCCTCGACCGCCAGCTTAAGCTGGGTGTAGGCGTCGCCGATCTCTTTGCGGTCGATCTCGTTCCGGGCCAATAATTCTGCCAGCAGCCAGTGGTCGATGTCGTCACCGCCCAGCACGCGCCCCGCTTTGGCGAGCACCCGTGCCTCGACGTTCTCCTCGCCGAAGCCTCCGTGACGCTCACCCGGGGCCGGTTTGCCCGTCTCCAGCACGACCGTGCCGCCGTCCTCCCCGATAGGCATCCGCACCAGCGACACGTCGAGTGTGCCGCCGCCGAAGTCAAAGACCAGGATCAGCTCGCCCGGCGTGCGGACGTCGTAGCCCAGCGAGGCTGCCGTGCTCTCGTCGACGATGCGCACCCGTTGGATGCCCCACCCGGCATCCTTGCTGGCGATGGCCGTCTCGTCCCGCAGCCACTTGAGATAGCGCTCGAAGCTCTGCACGGGCACGGTCAGCACCAGCTCGTCGATTGATCCCCCTTCGTGGTCGAGCGCCTCCGCTACCACCCTGGCCAGGAACGCTTCCCCGGCGTGCCCGTCGTCCCACTCGACCCCTTCCAGCACGCGCGCCAGCGGGCGGCTGCCGGCTGCGATCCCGCGCTTGAAGGACGCGAAGTACCGCTCGTCGCCCTGGATGTCGTACCCTGCGGTGCTCACTTCGTGCCCGGCCAGGGCCCGGCTGCGCGCGCCATCGAGCACGTACAGCAGTGAAGGGATCAGCGGCGGCTGGCCGCCCGTCTCAGGCGTGGATAGCCCCGGCAGACGGATAGTCTCCGGGGCCTTTGTCGCTTCGCGCCATACCGCTACGACTGTGTTGGTTGTGCCAAAGTCTATCGCAATCTTGCTCATACTACCTACGCCGGCAGACCGGTCTCACCCCGTAATTCCCCGATCAGGAAGCTGCCTGCTGCCCGACCCGGGTTACCTCTGCCTTGCATACCACTTTGTCGTCGTACAGATAGCCCACGTAGCGCACCCGCACCGTGTCGCCGGGCGCAACTGAGTGCGCTTCGCGCCCGACTGCTTTGTGCCGCTGCGGGTCGTAGCTCACTCGCGCCCCCGCCTCCCCAATGACCTCGAAGCCGAGGTCGTGCAGCGTCTGGTCGAGCGGTGACAGCAGGTCGATCACGTCGCGGGCGGTGATGTCGGCCCCATCGTCGATCGCCGCCCGCAGCGTCGGTAGCTGCGTGGCGATAGGTCGCAGGCGCTTGAACAGTGCCAGGCGTTCGGCGTATGCCGATTCCTCTCCCCGCTGTGCCTGGCGCGCCTGCAGTGCGGCGTATTCACCCCGCAGCTTTTCGATCCGGGCGTCCCGCTCCTCTAGCTGCTCGCGCAGGTCTTCGACCACTCGTTCCTGGGTCTCCAGCGCGCGCCGCAGCCCGCGCACGTTGTCCTCCAGCAGATCGTAATTGCGCAGCCTGTGAAACACATCCCGCAGCCACCGCCTAGCCATCGCCCCTGTCTTCTCCGGGAGCGTCACCCCTCTCTTCGCCGTCTGGCGCGGGCGTGTCGCAGGCCGGTGCCTGATCCGGGTTCAGGCGGCGCGCAATCGGGATCGCTCCCGCCTCCAGGTCGGCAAACGTCACCGAACCATCAGGGTTGATGTACACCTCGACCTCGACCGGCAGCACGGGGTCGGGCGTTTCCTTTTTCGGCTCAAGAGTTTGCATGGTCGCACTTGCCGCCCTAAACCATTCCTCAGCAGCGGCTAGGTGCTGGTGACGACGGTGTCGTCCGTATTTTGCGCTGTATCGTAGTACTCGGCGCTTCGCTCGCGCCCGGTGATCTCGCCCAGAGCCGCTTCAATCGCCTCGCTGACCTTCTCGCAGTCCGGCCCGGCGACGCCCGTCACCCGCTCCTCGACCGTCCCGTCCGGCTTGATCACAAACTCGATCTCTTGTCTTTCCGGCGGCATACTGTCTGTTCCTCTTCACTCAATCCCTACACCCAACCCAACTCGACCGGTGCTGGAAAGCAAATGCAGGATCGGTCTCAACCGGCGCGTCTCCTACGCCCAGCGCTGCATGACCAGCCGGATGCTGCCGTCGGGCTGGACCTCTTCGGTCATCATCTGCCAGCCCTGCGTCTCGGCCTGATCCATGATGGTGAGGTAGGCGTAGCGCTGCGATACCTGATCCAGAAACGCCTTGCGGTCCACGCTCAGGCCCCAGAAGTCGGCGACCATCACCACTTCCTTGCCTTCCTGGCGGAATCCGATGTCGTATCTGGTATCGGTCTTCACGACCAGGTCGGCCCTGTCCTGCTGGCCCCCGTAGCCGCGAATCGTGCCGGTCTCAACGGTATAGTCCAGGTCTTCCAGCGCCCGCTTCACCGTCTTAATGTCGCGTAATTGCGTCCTGATCCGTGTAAAGTGTGACATTCCCAGGCTCCTTCGGCCACTCAATAGCGACACAATCTCTCTACAAGCTAACGTTACTTGTTTTGACTCCCTCTGTCAAGCGTGCTTAGATGCGCCTGCCAGTAGCTAATGTACTCGTTGACGATGTCCAGCGTCCTCCGGTGCTCGGCGACCAGCCGGGGGCGCAGCCAATGACGGGCCTGCTCCAGTTCCTCGATCACCACGTCGCGCTCGGCGATCATCTCGGCCAGCGCCTCCTCGTTGCTTAACGGCTTCGGCGCTTCGCCCGTGAGCCAGCTTTCCGTGCGTGCCTGGATGACCCGCCGCTGAATGCGCGCCCGCAGGCAGCGTATCACCCATACGCGCTCCATGTCGCCCGCCCGGTGTGCGCGGTGCTGCTCGGCCAGCAGGTGCGCGCCGACCGACGACCACAGCCGCCGCTCGCCGCCCAGCATCGGCGCGTTCTCCGTATTGTAGCCCGGCAGTTCCGGCTCGCGCCCGGTCGGCTCGAAGTCCAGGTAGTCAAGCTCACTCCCCGGCTCCGTCCACCGGCGTCTGCGTGACTCGGTCATGAAGCCGCCATCCCGCCCTCAGCGCGGCAGCGACGCGTCGCCGAATAACTGGCCCATCATCCCCGCCTGGGCGGCATCCGTGCTGGCCGGGCGGCAGCGACCGCTGGTTGACCACTCCTGCAAACGCCGGATGCGCTCGGCTGCCGTCTTGCTCAACGGCACGATGGGGGCCATCGCCCGCAGGACGTCCTCCGTCTCGAACTCGCGCCGCTCGTTGAAGGCCAGGTGCATCGCATCGAAGATCGACTGCCTGATCTCCGCGCCGTTAAAGCCCTCACTCTGGAAGGCCAGGTTGTCCAGGTCGAACTCACGGATGCGGTTGGCCCGCACCTTGCTCAGGTGCACCTCGTAAATCTCGCGCCGCTCGCGCTCGCTGGGCAGGTCGATGAAGAAGATCTCGTCGAAGCGCCCCTTACGCAGCACCTCCGAAGGCAGCGATTCAATCGAGTTGGCGGTCGCGGCGATGAAGACCGGCGAGGTTTTCTCTTCCATCCAGGTGAGGATCGTCCCGAAGACGCGCGCCGAGGTGCCCGAATCGCCCACGTATGCGCTGCCCAGCCCGGCGAAGCCCTTGTCCAGCTCGTCCAGGAACAGCACGCAGGGGGCCATCGCCTCGGCCACGCGGATCATCTCGCGCGTCTTGGCCTCGCTCTCGCCGACCAGCCCACCCATCAGGCGTCCGGTGTCCAGCCGCAGGAGGGGAAGCTGCCACAGGCTGGCCGTCGCCTTGGCCGAGAGCGACTTGCCCGTCCCCTGGATGCCCACCAGCAGGATTCCCCTTGGGCTGGGCAGGCCGTAATCGCGCGCCTCCTTCGTGAAGGCCGCCGCGCGCTGTTCGAGCCACTGCTTTAGAATGTCCAGCCCGCCGATGTCGTCGATGGTCTCCTCTGACGGCCAGAACTCCAGCACCTCCGTCTGGCGGATGCGCTGCTTTTTCTCCTCCAGCATCAGGGGGATGGCGCGCTCGTCCAGGCATCCGTAGCTGGCGACGGCCCGCGCCAACCCCAGGCGGATGCGCGTCATCATCAGGCCCTGGCAGGCTTTGATCAGCGCATCGCGCCCGCCCGCCGAGAGGTGCACGGGCACCTGCTCCAGCACGGCCTCAAGCTCCGCGTCGATCTCCTCAAACGACGGAGGAGCCAGGTCGAGCACCGTGATCTCTTCCGCTAGGTCGGTGGGGATGCGCAGGCCGGGGGAGGTGATGATCAGCGTCTTGCGGCTGTTGCGCAGGTGCCGCGCCAGGTTGCGCAGCTTACGCGCCACCTGGATGTCCTCCAGGAAGCGGTGCAGGTCGCGCATCACGAAGACGGTTGGCGCGTCTGACCGCGCCTTCTCGATCTCGTTCAGCGCCTGCATCGGGTTGTTGCGCCCCGTCCCACCTTCGAAGCCGTCCACGAAGTCCCAGAAGTGCACGGCTCGCTGCGGTGTGCCGTTCTCGGCGACGGCGGCGATCAACTGCTCGGCGCGTTCTTCCTCAGGAGAGGGGACGTAGATAATCGGGTAGCTGGATCGAATCAGGAGATCCAGTTCCTGTTCAAATACCATTACGTCACTTCCCGTTGAGCGTTCAAAATGTACGATAGTGGGCGTGCTCTCTCACCCTGATTATACACCCAAGCGCGCTCCCCGTCTTGTATCCCCACAAAGCCCGGTATAATGGGATCGCCCGATCTGGAGGTGTGGCGATGAAACCTGCTCACCTGATCGCGATAACTGTCGGAGGGGGGCTAAGCCTTCTGATTGCTGCCTGTGCATCCCAGCCCTCCCCTGAGATCCCACCGACGCCCTCCCCGCGTCCTACGGCGTCAGGCGCGCCCACTCAGGCCATCCCCTCACCGACGGGGCCGCTCTCTCCGACTGCGCCAACGGTCGCCCAACCCGGCGTGTCCGGCTGGCCTACCGGCCCCTGCGAGCACTTCCTGTGGCCTCTGCGCGACGGAGCCGTCTGGGTTTACCGGTTGTCCGACCTGGATCAGCCCGCCGAACTCGTCATGGAGAGTGTCATCGACGCCGGGGGTGTGGCGATCTCCTTCAAAGGCCAGACGAGCACGCTGAACTGCATCGACGAGGCGCTGTGCGGTCTCCCGCCCGGTCTGGTCGGCCACCCCGACCTCGGCAATCAGATCATCGGGCTGAACCCGCGCGGCGACTACCTGCCCCCACCCGCCCAACTGCTGCCGCTCGGCACGCCGGTCGTCTGGGATCTGGAGCTTGACGCCGCCGGTGCGATCACCCTCCCGCTGAGCGATGTGCCGGTGCCCATCGTCGGCGGGCGGCTGGTCGTGTCCAATACAACCGGCGAGGTCGAGCCGGTCGGCGTACCGGCTGGCACGTTCACCGCGCTGCCCGTGCGTGAGGTCGTCTTCTTCGAGATCCAGGTCAGCCTGCCCGACGGGTCACAGCAGGCCGTCTACATCGACGCCACGACGCAGCGCTACTACGTCGAGGGAGTCGGGCTGGTGAAAGCTGTCTACGAAGGGGGAACGATCAGCGCTCCCGGCGGCACGTGGTCGCTGGAGCCTGGCCCGGTGCTGGAGCTTGTCAGCTTCACCCTGCCCTGATCGGTCGCCACCATGATGACCTTTCTGGCCGCCTCTTTGGTTTTGCTGTGGCCCGATTGTATAATGTGAAGGCAAGTGCACGAACGCCCCCCTTTTGTTAAAGAGGAGTCGCAGTGAAGCTCCACGAGTACCAATCGAAGTTCCGTTTCGCCGAGCATGGTATCCCCATTCCCCGCGGCAGAGTTGCCAATACCCCCAATGAAACTTTTGCGATCGCTAAAGAGATCGGCTGTCCGGTCGTCGTAAAGGCTCAGGTGCTGGTTGGCGGGCGAGGCAAGGCGGGCGGCATCAAGCTCGCCAAGACGCCCGAAGAAGCCGAGGCTCACGCCACCACGATCCTGGGCATGGATATCAAGGGCCTGACCGTCAAGAAGGTGCTGGTCGACCCGGCAGTCGAGATCAGAACCGAGATCTACCTCGGCGTGACGGTTGACCGCGCCGCGCGCCGCACCGTCGTGATGGCTTCGGCGGCGGGCGGCGTCGATATCGAAGAGGTCGCCGCCACCACGCCGGAGAAGATCATCAAAGAGCATGTCGATCCCTTCCTGGGGCTGCGCGATTATCAGGCCCGCGATATCGCGGGCAGCATCGGTCTGTCTCGTGAGAACTGGCGCGAGTTCATCCAGATCGCTCGCGGCCTCTATCAATGTTTTTTGGAGAGCGACGCTTCGCTGGCCGAGATCAATCCTCTGGTTGTGACCGCCGACGGTAAGCTGCTGGCCGTCGACGGCAAGATGGTGCTCGACGACAACGCCCTCTTCCGCCATCCCAACCTGGCCGAGATGCGCGACACGGACGAGGAAGCTCCCGCCGAGACCCAGGCCCGGCAGGCCGGCCTGAGCTACGTCAAGCTGGACGGCGAGATCGGCTGTATGGTCAACGGGGCCGGGCTGGCGATGGCGACGATGGACATGACCAAGCTGTTCGGCGGCTCCCCCGCCAACTTCCTCGATATCGGCGGCGGGGCCAAGGCCGAGAGAGTCGCCGCCGCGCTGCGTATCATCCTGGCCGACCGCAACGTGAAGGCCACCCTGTTCAACATCTTCGGCGGCATCACGCGCTGCGACGAAGTTGCCAGGGGCATCCTGGCCGCCATCGATGAAGTTGAGCCGACCGTTCCGATGGTCATCCGGCTGGTCGGCACCAATGAGGAAGAAGGCCGCGCCATCCTGGCCGAGGCTGGTCTGACCGATTTGAACGTCGCCAGCACGCTTGCCGAGGCGGCCCGCAGGGCGGTCGAGGTATCGAAGATGGCAGCAAGTGAGAGTGCGCCGTGAGCATCCTGGTTGACAAAAACACCCGGCTGATTGTTCAAGGCGTGACCGGACGCGAGGGCGGCTTCCACACCGAGCAGATGGTCGCCTACGGCACGAAAGTCGTCGGCGGCGTGACGCCCGGCAAAGGCGGCGAGTGGGTCGGCAAGGTGCCCGTTTTTGACACCGTCAAAGTGGCGGTTGAGGCAACCGGTGCCAACTGCTCGGTCGTCTTCGTCCCGGCGCGCTTCACCCCCGACGCCATCTACGAGGCCGCCGACGCGGGCATCCCCCTGATCGTCGCCATCACCGAGGGCGTGCCCGTGCAGGACATGATCAAGGTGCGCTCCTTCCTCGACCAGAAGGGCGTCCGGCTGGTCGGCCCCAACTGCCCCGGTCTGCTGACGCCCGGCCAGGCGAAAGTCGGCATCATGCCCGGCCACATCGCGACCCCCGGCAGTATCGGCGTCGTGTCCCGGTCGGGCACGCTCACCTACGAGGTCGTCTACGCGCTCACCGCCCGGGGCATGGGCCAGACGACCTGCGTCGGCATCGGCGGCGACCCGATCAACGGCACCGGCTTCATCGACGTGTTGCAGATGTTCGAGTGCGACCCGGTCACCGAGCAAGTCGTGCTGATCGGCGAGATCGGCGGCACGGACGAGGAAAAGGCCGCCCGCTTCATCGCCGAGACCATGACCAAGCCGGTCGTCGCCTTCGTTGCCGGGCGCACCGCGCCGCCCGGCAAACGTATGGGCCACGCCGGGGCCATCGTCGAAGGTGGCGCTGGGCGTGCCGAGGACAAGATCGCGGCGCTGGAGGAGGTCGGCGTCAGGGTGGCCGAGCACCCGGAGCAGATCCCGGATTTGCTGGCCGACCTCTAGTAGCGGCTGCCGGAAAAAGATTGGGGCTGGCCCGTCACCGACGCGCCAGCCCTCGCAGTTTGGCCTGGGGCCGACTTGTGCTAAACTGAGCGTAACAGACCTCCTGTAAACACTGGTGGGAGCAGGTCATGACACCCGTCTCTGATGAGTTGCTGTCGAAACCGGCCAACAGCTACGTCGCCATGCGCGGCGACCGGACGTTGCTTGAGGCGCTGCATGCGCTTCAGGCTGAGGATGGACAGGAGTGGTGGTTCCTGGTCGTCGAGCTGGGCGAGCGGCGCTACCTGGCCGCGCGCTTCGGCGCTTTCCGGGAGCGGCTCGCCGCACAGGGGGAGGCCCTCCTTGCGATGCCTCTGCGCGATGTCGGCGATCCGCTCGTGCCGGTTGAGGTCGTTGACCGGGGAGTGGCTCTCTCACTGGCCGAAGGGCGCGCGGAGAGAAACCCTGCCGGGCTGGTGGTCGTGCTCGAAGCGGGTGGCCCTCCCGCCGGGATCGCCGGTGTGCTGAGCGTCGGCGGCACGCGCGAGGCACCTGCTTTCGACGAGCCTTCGCTTTTTGCGCTGGCCGGGCTTCCTGACACCGGGTTTGGCGGGGCGGTAGAGGAAGCGGCCCCGGAAGCACCGGCAGCCGCGCAGCCGGGCAGGCCCGCAGCCAAGCGCCGCGAGAAGGCCGACCGGATTGCAGTTGACATCGGCGGCAGCGTCGAGAGCGGAGGGGAGGTCATCATCGCCGGTGACGATGTCAACATCTACACCACTCCACCCGATGAAGAAACGCGCGTGCAGTTCCGCCGCTTTGAGGCCGCCTTCCCTCAGGAGGTGCATCTCGGCGTCGAAGAGAAGCTGTTCGTGGCCGTCCTGCTGCCCGACCGTCCGTCGCCGTTTGCCGACGCGCTCAGGCCGCAGTCAACCAGCAGCACCGATGAGGTGCCCATCCCCACGCCGGTCGATGCCAGGACCGGTCGGTTGAAGCCGGTGAACATCGAGGTCTCGATCACGACCACCGGGTTCAAGGTCAAGGGGGATCCGGTCAAGTCGCTGACGGTGTGGCCGGACGGGCGCACCGCGATGCGCTGGTTCCTGCTCGAACCGGAGGAGACGGGCAGGCAGCAGGTCATGATCGAGCTTACCTACAACAGGCGTCTGCTGGATGAGATCACTCTGGAGGCCGAGGTTTTCAAGCCGGAGACCAGGGCGCGCCGCCTGCTGAACCTCTCGCTGAGCGTCGTGGCTTTTAACCTGCAATTCAGCTTTGGGCTTGGCCCGGCTGCTGCCTGATCGGTCGCGCTGTAGAAAACCGGTCGGTGATGTAAAGGAGAGCCTGTGACCGTCGATAAGGTTGTCATCTATACCGTCAACGACCAGCCCATCCACGCCCGCGAGGAGGGGTCTTCTGACGCTCCGCTCGCGCTCATGATGCACGGCTGGTCGAGTTCGTGGTATGCGCTCTCGCCGCTGCTGCCGCTGCTGAGTCGACGCTATCACTGCGTGGCCGTTGACCTGCCCGGCTACGGCGAGTCGCCTCCCCTGCCGGAGCGGGCAACCGTCCCCGCCTACGCCGATCTGCTTGCCGACCTGATCGCAGATCTGAGCGACCGCCCCGCCGTCCTGGTCGGGCACTCGATGGGCGGCATGACCGCCCTCACCATGGCCATACGCCATCCCGACCTCGTCGAGCGCATGGTGCTGCTGGCCCCGACCGTCAGCGGCCGTCTGTCGCTGTTCATTAACCTGTTTGTCTCGCCCATCACCCTGCTGGAGCGGGTGCGCCTGTTCAACGTCATCGTCGCCGCGCTGGAGCCGCAGTTTATGACCATCACCGACGGCCTGATGCGTCCCTCCCAGTTCGCCGAGCAGACCGGCATCACCAAAGACGACTACAACCGTCTCCGCGCCGACGCCCGCCGTCCGGGCCAGGGGCGCGTGCGGGCCGAGTGTTTCTGGGCCATGCGCAATAATGACCTGCGTGGCCAGCTTGGCGGGATCGAAGCCCCGGCGCTGGTCATCTGGGGGCTGGAGGACAACACCGTCCCCCTCCGCGACGCCAGCGCCCTGGCTCAGGAGTGGCCGAAAGCCGATCTGCGCTTCATCCCCAACGCCGGTCACTGGCCTCAATTTGAGGCCCCCGAAACCACCGAGCGCTACGTCCGGGCCTTCCTCAATATGCCGCTCAAGCTCCTTACCGTCGAATTCTGACGCCCTGGGATAGGCCGCGAGGGGCTGCCGGGCCTCTTATCATATAATATAGAGAGCGTAGGGGGTGCGTAGGGGACGCGCGGTAACGTCCTCTATCTGTTCCATTTGTGCCTTTGGGTGAAAGGTGTGGGATGACAGACACCTTATCTGCTTCCGCTCAACCGGGGGTTGGTCAACCTATAAGTGGGGTACGGCCTTAGCTACTCTTCGCGAGGTGTGCTCATGGAGATCGAGGCGAAGTTCGCCCTGCCTGACGCAGAGACTTACCAAGATTTGTTGGTGGTCGAGCATCTGGCCGGGTTTACGCTTTCGGCAGGCCGGACCCGGCACATGCGTGATACTTACCTCGACACGGCTGACCGGGCGATCCTGGAGGCCGGGTATGCCTGTCGTCGGCGGGAGCAGGACGAGGGCATCCTGATCACGCTCAAGCAACTGGGGGGCGTCGAGGGGGCCATCCACCGCCGGGAAGAGATGGAGGTCACGCTGGCGGCTGACGTCCCCCCGGCGGAGTGGCCCGCCGGTTTGGCGCGCGACCGGGTGCTTGAGCTGATCGGCGAAGATCCGCTGTGTCCGCTCTTCGCCCTCCGGCAGACACGCGTCATTCGTCAGGTGAGCCGGGACGGGCGTCAGGTGGCCGAGTTGAGCCTGGATGAGGTGCGGCTGGTTGCCTGGGACACCGAGCGGGTCTTTTTCGACCTTGAGGTTGAGTTGGCCGCGCAGGGGGCCGGTGATGATCTCAAGGCGATTGCTGCCTACCTGCAGGACGAATGGGGCCTGGTCCCTGAACCCTGGTCGAAGTTTGAGCGGGCACACGCTTTCCTGGAGGGCGTGAGCCCGGGTGGAGACCTGCTGACATCCTACGAGTATGCCGTCTGCCTGGAGGTCGCTGAGCAGGACGACGTGCACGCCCGGCGAGCGCAGGCCCTGTTGGCGCTGGATGAGGGGGTGACGCAGGCCGAGGCGGGCGAGCAAGCCGGTCTGACCGCTCGCCAGGTGAGCTACTGGCTGGCGCGCTTCCGGGAGAAGCGGCTGGGTATTTTCCCCGACGATGCTTTAAGCTGGCCCGCCCCGGAACCGGCAGTCCCCCGCCCGGAGGTGCAGCCTGAGCCGGAGTCTGAAGCGGAGCCGGAGCCTGAAGCGGAGATCCTCCCACCACCCGACGCGCCCGGTCTGGAACCGGACGACACAATGGCCGAGGCGGCCCGCAAGACGCTGTACTTCCACTTCCAACAGATGCTCTATCACGAGCCGGGCACCCGCCTGGGGGGGGACCCCGACGAACTGCATGATATGCGGGTGTCCACCCGCCGTATGCGGGCCGCCCTCCAGGTCTTCGGCGACTACCTGGATATGGAGCAGATGGCGCCGTTTGCCAAGGGGCTGCGGCGCACCGGTCGCGCGTTGGGCGCCGTGCGGGACATGGACGTGTTCTGGGAGAAGACTCAGCGCTACCTCGATTCGCTGCCACCGGAGCAGCAAGGCGACCTGGATCCGCTGCGAACGGTGTGGGAGGCGGAGCACGAGCAGGCCCGGCAGAGGATGCTGGCCTACCTGGACGGCGATCGCTATGCCCGCTTCAAGGAGCGTTTTGGCCGGTTTTTGCAAACGCCCGGTGCCGGGGCGCTGCCGCTCATCTCTAAGAAGGGGCAGCCGCTGCCCCGCCGCCTGCGGCATGTTGTGCCGGTGGTTGTGCACCAGCGCCTGATGGCTGTGCGCTCTTATGATGAGTGGGTGACCGCGCCCGAAATCCCGTTGGAGCGGCTGCACCGGCTTCGCATCGCCGCCAAGGGGCTGCGCTATACGCTGGAGTTTTTCCAGGAGGTGCTGGGGGCGGAGGCCGGTGCCGTGATTGACGAGATCAAGGGATTGCAGGATCACCTGGGTGCCTTGCAGGATGCAGTGGTCGCCAGCGACCTGCTGCGCGGCTTTTTGACCTGGGGCACCTGGGGGCACATCCAGACCGGGGCCGGTAAGATGTCTCTGCCTGTCGAGCCTATCGTCGCGCCCGGCGTGGCGGCCTACCTGGCGGCCCGGCAGACCGAGCTTCAGGAGCTTCTGGATACCTTCCCCCAGGTCTGGGCGCGCATCCAGAATCCGGAATTCAGTCAGGGGATAGCTGTGGCTCTGGCGGTGCTGTAACCTGCCGGGCGACGGGAAAAAGAGCATCTTAGTGCCTCAGGAGCAGGGAAAATGTTGGAGAAAGTGGATCTGACCAAAAAGCTGCCCAAACGAGAGTACAAGGCGCGGCTGCCCCACCTGCGCAACCAACTGTACGATCTGCAAAAAGCGTGCTGGGACGCCGGTGCTCCCAGCGTCGTTGTCTTTGAGGGTTGGGATGCTGCGGGCAAGGGCACCTCTATCAACCTCCTCACCCAGCGGATCGACCCGCGTGGGTTTAAACTCTATGGCATCCAGGCACCGCGCACCTACGAAACACACATGCCCTGGCTGTGGCGCTTCTGGCTCAAGCTGCCCAACTACGGCGAGATGGCTATCTTCGACCGTAGCTGGTACGGGCGGGTGATGGTCGAGCGGGTGGAGGGATTCACGCCTGAGGAGGAGTGGCGCGACGCCTACCGCGATATTGTCAACTTTGAGCGCACCATCGCCGACGATGGCTGCGTGGTGATCAAGTTTTTCCTGCACATCAGCAAGGAGGAGCAGGCGCGGCGCTTCAAAAAACTGGAGGCCGATCCGCTCAAGGCCTGGCACGTGCAGCCGGAAGACTGGGAGCACCACCAAAAGTATGACGAATACGTCGTAGCCATCGAGGAGATGTTGGAGCGCACCGATACGGAGTGGGGGCCGTGGACGATTGTTGAGGCTACCGACCGTCGTTGGGCGCGCGTCAAGATCTTTGAAACGATCATCTATCGCCTGAAGGAAGCCCTGGAGCGGCGCGGCCTGCCGCTGCCGGCCGAGCTGCCTGACAGGGTGGAGGACGTGGTGGAGGCCCAGAAGGGTGACGCCGAACCCCAGGTCGAGGTTGAAGCCGGGGCCGAGGGAGAGTAGCCATGCTGGATGTAATCGATCTGAACAAAAGCTTGACTCGTGAAGAGTACGTGCGGGACCTGCTCCGCTACCAGTTGCAACTGCGTGAACTGGCCTACCAGCTTTACGTGCAGCAGCGGACGCTGGTGGTGGTCTACGAAGGCTGGGATGCGGCGGGCAAGGGGGGCAACATCAGGCGCGTCACCGAGAAGCTGGACCCGCGTGGCTACGAGGTCTTTTCCATCGCTGCGCCGGGCGGCGAAGACAAGACCCATCACTACCTGTGGCGGTTCTGGCGACGCCTCAGGCCCCCCGACGAAAAGCAGGTGCTCGTCTTTGACCGGAGCTGGTATGGGCGGGTGATGGTCGAGCGCATAGAGGGCTTTTGCACCGAAGACGAGTGGAAGCGTGCCTACCGCGAGATCAACGAGTTCGAGCGCCAGCTGGTCGATTTTGGCATGGTGCTGGTCAAGTTCTGGATACACATCAGCTCCGAGGAGCAGTTGAGCCGCTTTGAGTCGCGCAAGGAGACGGATTACAAGGCGTGGAAGCTGACCGACGAGGACTGGCGCAACCGCGCCAGGTGGGATGAGTACGAGGAGGGAGTCAACGACATGCTGCTCAGAACCAGCACCGCCACAGCACCCTGGACGGTGGTGGAGGGCGATGACAAGTGGTACGCACGCGTCAAGACTCTGCACACCCTGGTCGAGGTCCTGAGCGAGAGCCTCGATTACCAGCCGGTGGAGCCTGAAGTAAAGTCGAAGTCCGGTAAGGGTAAAAAGAAGAAAAAGAAGAAGAAAAACAAGAAGGAGGATTAGTTTTAGCCCTATCCCCTACCGGCCTCGCGTCAGGCTGTGATGGGTTGGTATGTGTGGTGGTTGTTGAAAGGGTGTACGCCGGTGCGACATAATCAGTAGCGGGGTGTTTTCGTGTGTTCCCAGCGTCTGGGAGATTGGACGGAAGGGAGGTAAAGGCGGCTTCTTACATCGCCGGGAAGACAGAGAAGCCTGTTCGGGCGCTGTCATTTTCCCTTTCCTGGGGTTGCCTGCCCGTTTGGCCGCTTACGTCTGATGGGGCGATGCCTTTGCCGCCTGCTCGTTATGCCCAAGAAGAGCAAGGATAGGAAAGGTAGCAAGAAAAAAAGCAGCAAAAAGGATAAACAAGCTCTGTCCCGGCCTGACCTCTACATCAACCGCGAGTTGAGCTGGCTCCAGTTCAACCACCGGGTGCTGGAAGAGGCGCTGGACGAGCGCCATCCTCTCCTGGAGCGGGTTAAATTCCTCGCCATTTTCGCCAGCAACCTGGACGAGTTCTTCATGATCCGCGTCTCCGGCCTGCGCCAGCAGTTGGCTGCCGGGGTGCTGGCAACCCCGCCCGACGGCATGACACCCGCCGAACAACTGGCAGCCGTTCGCCGGGCGCTGCTCCCGGAGCTGGCCCGCCAGTACGATTGCTGGCATTACGACCTCTTGCCGAAGCTGCGCGAGGCTGGCATCAGGATATTCAGGTACGACGAGCTAAAAAAGAAGCAGCGCAAGGCCCTCCGCAAGTATTTCGAGCGCGAGATCTTCCCCGCCCTCACCCCTCTGGCTTTCGACCCCGGCCATCCGTTCCCCCATATCTCCAATCTCAGCCTCAACCTGGCGGTGGTAGCCAACGACCCGCTGCACGGGGAGCGTTTTGCCCGTCTAAAGGTGCCGGCTGTGTTCCCTCGCCTGTTGCGCATCCCCGGCGACAAGGGTGCCGATGGGTACCGCGACCTGGGGCTGGGGACTGCCGTAGCCAATAACTTCGTGTGGATAGAGGAGGTGGTGGCCGCCAACCTGGATCTGCTCTTCCCCGGCATGGAGATCGCGGCTGCCTATCCCTTCCGCGTCACCCGTGATGTCGACATCGAGATCGAGGAGGATGAGGCCGCCGACTTGCTGACCGCCATCGAGGAGGTTGTCGGGCTGCGCCACTTCGGGCGTGCGGTGCGGCTGGAAGTGGACAGCGCCATGCCGGAGCGCGTGCGCGACACCCTGATCGCCAACCTCGGCATAGCGCCCTATCAGGTCTATACGGTGGACGGCCCCACCGGCATGGCCAGCCTGATGGAGCTGACCGGCGTCGACCGCCCCGATTTGAAGGACAAGCCCTTCCAGCCCTCGGTGCCCCCATCTCTGGCTGCCGACGACGGCATCTTCTCCGCCATCCGCCGCCGCGACATCCTGCTCTACCACCCTTACGACAGTTTTGCCCCGCTGATCGATTTTGTCCGTCAGGCGGCCCGCGACCCCGATGTGCTGGCGATCAAGCAGACCCTCTACCGCGTCGGCCCGAACTCGCCGGTTGTGGCCGCGCTGATGGAGGCCCGCGAGAACGGGAAGCAGGTGTCCGTCTTGGTGGAGTTGAAGGCCCGCTTTGACGAGGAGAACAACATCGTCTGGGCGCGCGAGCTTGAGCGTGCGGGCGTGCACGTGGTCTACGGTCTGGTGGGGTTAAAGACGCACGCCAAGGTGTGCCTGGTGATTCGCCGTGAGCGGGACGGTATTACCCGCTACGTGCATCTGGGCACCGGCAACTACAACGGCGTCACCGCTCGCGTTTACTCCGACCTGGGCTTCTTCACCACCGACCCTGCCCTTGGCGCTGACGCATCCGACCTGTTCAACGCGCTCACCGGCTATTCCGGCAAAGAGGATTACCGCAAGTTGATGGTTGCGCCGGGCAAGATGCGGCATCACATCATCAGCCGCATTGAGCGCGAGGTCGAGCAGCACCGCGAGAACGGGGGCGGCCATCTGGCCTTTAAGATGAATGCGCTGGTGGACGAGGAGTGCATCCGGGCACTGTACCGGGCTTCCCAGGCGGGCGTGAAGGTCGATCTACAGGTGCGGGGGATCTGCTGCCTGCGCCCCGGCGTGCCGGGGGTCAGCGAGAGCATCACCGTGACCTCCATCGTTGGTCGCTTTCTTGAGCATCCCCGCATCTACTATTTCCGCAACGGCGGCGACGAGGAGGTCTGGTTGGGCAGCGCCGACCTGATGCCGCGCAACCTGAACCGCCGCGTGGAGACCCTGTTCCCCGTCGAGGACGCGCGCCTGAAGCGAGCGCTGCGCGATCACATTCTCGGCGTCCACCTCAAGGACAACGTCCAGGCCCGGCGGCTGCTGCCCGACGGCACCTATGAACGGGTGCTCCCCGCGCCTGATGAGGCCCTGGTCAATTCGCAGTTGTGGATGCTGGAAAACCGGGGGATATGGCACGGTGAGGACGGCGCGGGGTCTGGCGCATGAAAGTGGCGCTGCTCGGTGACGTGCATGCCAACCTGCCGGCCCTGGAGGCGGTGCTGGCACACGCGCGCCTCCAGCACGTTGACGCGCTCTGGAACGTCGGCGACTTCGTGGGCTACGGCGCGTTGCCCGACCAGGTGGTGGGGCGGCTCAGGCAGGAGAACACGCTCAGCATCGCCGGGAACTACGATCTCAAGGCGCTTCAGTTCGCGGAGAAGAAGGACCGTTGGCGCGCGAGCAAGCCGTTGGAGAAGTATCTTGCTTTTCGGTGGGCCTACGAGAACCTTTCCGCCGCGAGCCGCGAGTATCTGCGCTCCCTGCCTGAGGAGATGCGGCTGGAGGTGGAGGGCAGGCGCATCCTGCTGGTGCACGGCAGCCCCACCTCGAATACAGAGCACCTCACCCCCGATACCCCTGACCACCGCCTGCACGAGCTGGCGCACATCGCAGCCGCCGACGTGGTTGTCTGCGGCCACTCGCACCGGCCTTTCGTGCGTGAGGTGGGCGGCGTCTGGTTCATCAACACCGGCAGCGTGGGCCGCCCCGACGACGGCGATCCACGTGCCTGCTACGCCGTTCTGGACCTTGCCCCGCAGGCCCTGGAGGTGCATCACCACCGGCTTCAGTACGATCTGGCGCGCGCGGTGAACGCCATCCGCGAGAATGGGCTGCCGGAGGCGTTTGCCCGTATGATCCTCCAGGGCTGTGACCTGGACACGGCGTTGCAGGCCGAGGAGGAAGAGGCAGAGGCGTTTTTTGACGACGACGAGGGGGAGGATCAGCGCCTCGATGCGGTGCTGCGGCTGGCGGAGAGCTGCGGCTACGAGGTTGAGCACACCCACCAGGTGACGCGGCTGGCCCTGCTTCTGTTCGATGAGCTGGAGCACCTGCACAATCTCGGCGACGAGGAGCGCTTCTGGCTCCAATGCGGCGCGCTTCTCCACGACATTGGCTGGATCGAGGGCCAGTCGAAGCATCACAAGACATCGCTGCGCATCATCCTCAACTCGCCGCTCCTGCCCTTCGACGAGCGCGAGCGGCTCATCATCGGCTCAATTGCCCGCTACCACCGCAAGGCGCTGCCCACCGCGAATCACGATCACTTCGCCGCCCTGGATTGGGACGAGCGGCGCACTGTGTCTGTGCTGGCTAGCTTCCTGCGCGTGGCCGACGGTCTGGATCGCACGCACCGCAGCGTGGTCGAAGATCTGGCGTGTGAGGTGCTGCCGGGGCAGGTGGTCGTGCGCTGTTATGTGCGTTCCCCTGCCGAGGCGGAGCGGCTGGTGGCGCTGGAGAAGGGCAAGCTTCTGGAGCAGGCCCTCGACCGACGGCTGGTCATCCAGTGGCTTCTCATCTGACAACCGCCGCGCTGCGTTTTTTGCTGCGCCGTTGCGTTTTTTGCTGCGCCGTTGCGCTTTGTGCTGCGCCGTTGCGCTCCGGCTTTGCCTTGCGGGCGAATTGTGCTACAAAGGGGCTGTTGTTGAGTCGGTTCGCGGCCCGGAGCAGGCCCGCTTTGAGAGGAGAGATCGAGCATGGCAGACAGGCAGGATAAGCCAGAGGACACTGAGAAGAAGTCCGACATCAGCGTCAATGTTGGCGGCGATGTCAAGGGCGAGGTGAACGTCGCGGGGCGCGACCTCCACGTCAGCAAGACCGAGATAGGCGATGTCAGCGTCGGAGGCGACTTCGTGCAAGGGGATAAGGTCATTCACGGCGACGAGGTGCGCGGCGACAAGATCACCTCTATCACCATCAACCCCTTCGAAGAAGCCCGCGCCCAACTGGAGCAGGAGGACATCCCCCAGGCCGACAAAGAAGAGGCCGAGGTTGCCATCGAGCAGATCGAGAAGCAGGCCGATCAGGCCGAGCCGGAGCCTGACCGCCTCGACCGCTGGCTGGGGATTCTCGAAGAGATCGCGCCGCAGGTGGTCGAGGTGCTGGTCAACGCCATCACCAACCCCGGCGCTGCCGTCGGCTCCGGCCTCAAGCTCGCGATCAAGGCCTGGCGGGAGGGGCGTAAGGCGTAGCCGGGGGTCTTGTCGCCCCGATTCCGCGCGTGGTATAATCGCCGCATAAGTCATCAGATCAAAGCACCGGAGAACGGTGTGCCGTGCGGGGGATTTGGCGCACGGCAGTGTGATTCGTGAGGCGGAGCAATGTCCGGTCATAGTAAATGGTCAACCATCAAGCGTAAGAAAGCTGCCAACGACGCCAAGCGCGGCAAGATGTTCACGCGCCTTGCGCGCGAGATTACCATTGCGGCCCGCGAGGGCGGTGACCCCGAAACCAACTTTGCGCTGCGTCTGGCCGTCGACCGTGCCAGACAGGCCAACATGCCCAAAGACAATATTGAGCGGGCGGTCAAGCGCGGCACGGGCGAGTTGAAGGACGACGTGACCATCGAGGAGATCCTGTACGAAGCCTACGCGCCGAACGGTGTCGCGCTTCTTCTGGAAGTAGCCACCGATAACCGCAATCGCTCCCTGTCGGAGATCAAGCACGCCCTGAGCAGGGGCGGCGGTAACATGGCCGAGCCTGGCGCGGTGAGCTGGCAGTTTGAGCAGAAGGGGTACATCACCATCGAGGCGGAGGGGGCCGATTACGAGGAGATCTTCCTGGTTGCGGCTGATGCCGGTGCCGACGATGTGATCGACGGCGCCGATCTGATTGAGGTCTTTACCCCGCGCGAAGGTCTCCAGGCCGTGCAAGAAACCCTCAAAGAAGCCGGGGTCGAAGTCGAGGAGGCCCGTCTGGAATGGGTGCCTAAAAACGATGTTGACCTGGCTTCTGATGACGCCATGAAGGTCATGGGCCTGATCGAGCAGTTGGAGGACCTGGACGACATGCAGACGGTCTACTCCAACCTGCAGGTGACCGATGAGCTTATGCGGGCTTTTGACGCTGCGTAGGCCCTTATCGGGCGTGGGCTGAGTTGTGTGGTGGGGGGCGGACTTAACCTGTCCGCCTTCTTTTTTGTCCGTTGAGGAGTGACGGTGCTTGTTCTTGGCATTGATCCCGGTATTGCCATCACAGGCTACGGTCTGGTGCGCGAGCGCCCGGATGGCGAGGTTGAGGCGGTGGCCTATGGCGTCGTCACGACGCCCGCCAATACGCCCATTGGCGAGCGCCTGCAGCAGGTCTATCGCGGCGTGTGTGACTTGCTGGAGACGTATCAACCGGTCAGTGCCGGCATCGAGAAACTTCTCTTTGGCAAGAACGTGACGACCGCCGTCAGCGTCGGCCAGGCGCGGGGGGTCACGCTCCTGGCGTTGGCCGATTGCGGCCTGTCCATCACCGAGTACACGCCCGCCGAGGTCAAGCAGGCTGTCGCCGGGTACGGCAACGCCTCCAAAGCGCAGGTGCAGGATATGGTGCGTCTGTTATTGGGGCTGGATGAGGTTCCCCGCCCCGATGATGCCGCCGACGCTCTGGCCGTCGCGATCACCCACCTGCACGCTGCTCGCTACCACCGTCTGCTCGACGAGTAGGCGGGCTGTTTTTTCTGGCCGGAGTGCGTTTGCGGGCGACCGGGCTTGTCGCTACAATCCCGCACACTTGTGCCCATATCGACCGGGCGACGGTCTCCACCCTGGGGAGCATAATCATGCAAGAACGCGTGCGCCAGTTATTTCGTCTTCGCCCCGGCGAGGCCGGTACAGTTTTCGTTCTCGGCCTTCTCCTGTTGAGCAACTCCCTGGCTATCGGGGTTGCCAACGTGGTCTCCGTCAGCGGCTTCCTGAACCAGGTTGATGTCCCCAACATTCTCATCGTCATCGGCGTCGACATGGTGTTGCTTCTCCTGACGATCGGGCTGCAATCTCTGATCATCGACCGCTTCGACCGCGTCAGGCTGCTGCGCTGGACGATTTTCATCTTCGCGTTGGTCTACGTTTTCCTGCGGCTGCTTTTTTCCTTACAGGTGCCTCCCTGGCTTGGCTACTCGCTTCTCTACCTGATCGGCGACCAGCAGTGGTTGTTCTTCCCGCTCGTCTTCTGGATTCTCGCCAACGACGTTTTTGACATGGCTCAGGCCAAGCGCCTGTTTCCGCCCATTGCTGCGTTTGGCTTTGTCGGGCAGATTCTTGGCCTCTCGCTGTCTGCTGCCGCGCCCCACCTGCTGAGTGTGCGCGGCGTTTCCTCCGTCGAGCTGCTCACCCTCAACGCGCTGATCTACTTGTTTGCTTATATGTTGGTAGCAGGAGGATTGCACGGTGTCAGGCTGCGCCAGTTCACGTCCCGCTCCGAGAGGGTGCGCGAGACGTTGGTCGAGGGGTGGGGGTTTGTGCGCGAGGTGCCCTCATTTCGTTATCTGGTCATGGCAATGCTGGCCGTGGGGTTGACCCTGATGATAGTGGATTACCATTTCCTGTTCACCACGTCTATCAGTTTTCCACAGGCGTCCGACCTCCAGACCTTTTACGGCCTGTATCGCCTTGGCGAAACCGTGCTCGCCATCCTGATCCAGAGCTTCGTGACCAGCCGTATCATTGACCGGATCACGCTGAAAAACACCTTCCTGTTTTTCCCCGTCACACTGCTGGCCGGGGTGACCTGGGTGATCGCCATGCCCGGCATTATCGGCAGCGCCGGTGGACGGGCGCTCTCGCGCCTGATCTTCAACACGGTCGACGATTCGGCCCGCAAGTCGTTCCAGGCGCTTGTCCCGGAGGAGCGCAGGGGGCGTGTCAGCATTTTCATCGAAGGCTACCTGCCCTCACTGGGCACGATTATTGGCTGTCTGATAACCGGTGCCATCGTCTTTGTGGGGCTTCGGTCGGGGAGTGAGAGCTACATCTACGTTTATCTGGCCGTCGCGGCGCTGGCAGCCATTTTTGCGTTTTGGGCTATACTGAAGATGCGCACCGTGTACGACAGCAGTCTGTTTAATTGGCGGCTGAAGCGCCGCCAGCGGCGTTCTGACGTGTTAGACAAGCTCGATTTCTGATGCCTGATATCGATATCCCTGCCGGGTCGGGGCTGGCCGTTTATGAGCTTATCGAAGGCGACCCGGAGCGCCTGGAAGCGGCGCTGCGGTTGTATGCCGCGTTGATGCCGAAGTACGCGCATTATATGCCCAGGATGCGCCACCGCGCCCAGTTGTCTGCCGATCACGATCCGCGTTTCCTGGAGCACTTATGGCTGCTTGAGGTGGACGGCGACCCGGCGGCGCTGACGGCTTTTAAGTACGTGCCTGGGCGTCACTGCGGCCTGGGGATCGACCTGGTCGTCAGCCCGGATTATCGCGCGTTCGGTGTGGGACGCTATCGTCGCCTGGCTGAGTTCGTGAATGCGTCTGTCGTGGCGCAGGTTCACGCCGACGCGCGGGCAGCCGGGCATCCCACGCCTGTCGGCCTGGTCGTGGAGGTTGCTGCTCCTGAGCTGGTTGCACATTATCGGCAGTACGGCCTTGTCGAGTTGCCGGTGGAGTACCTCGAACCCTCCTTCCCACCGCAGATTGAGGCGCATACCGGCCCGGTCGACCCGGAGGAACTGACGTTCAGTCCCATGCACCTGGGCATTTTCCCGACGGTGGGCACACGGTTCGACCTCTCTGATCGGGATATGCTTGCCGATTTGGTGATGGCTTTTCTTGTTGACCACTACAGGCTACCAGGGGATCACTGGGCTGTGCGGCGTGCCCTGGAGTCTCTCTGGTCACATGAGCGAAAAAGAGGAGAAGGAACATGAGCGAAGCGCTGGGATACGAATCACCAAAGCGATTGTTCAGCCTGCGAACCAAGTTGCTGATCGGGTTTACCCTGGCTTTTACCATCGTCTTCGCTGCCAGCTACTACTGGTTCTACGCCTTTGCCACCGATGAGGCGACCGGCCAGATCGAGGAGGACCTGCTGGCCACGCTTGAGGCGACTGCTCAGGGCGTGGACGGCGATGCCTTCCGCACGATGTACACCGACAACCTCGAAGACGAGCGCTGCGCCGTGCCCGAAGATCCCGAAGAAGCCAGCGGCTATTACCCCGAAGAACCCCGTTTCTGGGAGCACATTGATTGGCTGGCTACGGTCCAGGCGATTGAGCCGCGCGCCCGGGTCTACACCTACACCTGGGGCGAGAGGGAAAACGAGATGGTCTATGTCGGCAGCAGCGGTGCGATTTTTGACCCGCCTGCCGGGGCACCGTTCTGCTATCGCGCCATCGCCCGGACGGAGTGGCCGTACAATGGGTTTGAAGAAACAACATTGGTCCCCGGCAGTTATACAGATGAATTTGGTAAGTGGGTCACCGGCTACGCGCCGATCAAGAACGCCGACGGGGAGGTCGTGGGCGCGGCGGGCGTCGACTTTGAGGCCAGTTACGTGGAGGAGGTCAGGCAGGGCATCGTCAGAAACGTGTTGATCGCCTTTGCGCTCAGCTACGTGGTGCTCTTCGCCCTGGTCTATCTGGCCTCTGGCCTCTTCACCCGCTCTATCGCCACCCTGACCGAGTCCGCCGAGCGCGTTGGCGAGGGCGATTACGAACAGGACTTCTCCGATCTGACTAAAGGCCGCTTCCGCGACGAGATCAGCACCCTGGCCTACGTGTTTGGCATCATGGTGGACAAGGTCTACCAGCGTGAACGGGCCTTGCGCGAGCGCGTTAGGGAACTGGAGATCATGGTTGATACCTCCAAACGTGACGAGCAGGTCCAGGAGATTGTCGACAGCGACTTCTTCCAGGATTTGCAGGACAAGGCGCGCCGTATGCGTGATCGCAGCGGTGACCGTGAGGAGGATTCTGATTCGGAGTAGGGAGTTCCTGCGGTCGCCATCAACGTTTTAACATGGAACTGGACAATGCCCACCGTACCTCAACCTGGATTTGATCCGCGATCTCGACTTGACGAAAACGTGCCGCTGGTCGTCGTCTACAACATATCCGAGACCTTCTACGAGTTCCTGAGCCGCGCAGAAGATCCCCTGGAGCGGGAGCGGCTCATCCGTGGAGAGCAGTATCGCACCGACCGCGCCTTGCTCTGGCTGGGCGATCCTAAGCTGGTCTTCGTGACCTTCCCCATATCGCATGCCGATTACCTCTGCCGGCGGTTTGGGTATCACGGCACAGAGTACGTGGTGCCCTCCCAGCCCGGCCCCTGGCTGAGCCTCGACATCCTGCGCGAGCAGGCGCTCGTGGATCGGCTGGTTGAGTACGCCGGGAGCGACCGGACGGTGCAGTTGATCCCCTATGCAACCACCGACCAGTTCCTGCAACTGGCCGAAACGCTGCGCACGCGTTACGGGTTGAACATCCTGCTGCCCGAATGTCCCACGCCGGATAAGCTGTGGATACGCGACTACGTCGATACCAAGGCCGGGTTCCGCGTCCTGGCCTCCCACTGGCTGCCCGACTCCGCCGGGCTGCTGCCCCAGGGGATCATCTGCCGCGATCCGCAGCAGGCCGCCCGCGTCGCGCACTGGTTTTGTGCCGATGGGCGTTCGTGTGTTGTCAAGGCCGACGCCGGGGAGAACGGCATCGGCAGCATTGTCGCCAAGCGCCTTTCGCTGGAGGGGTTTCAACAGGCGATCCAGGGTAGCCCCTTTTTGCGCGATGACTGGATAACGGTCGAGGAGTTCATCCACTCCCCCCACCAGTTATCGCCTTCGCTTGAGATGTTCGTCCCTCCACTTGGGGCTGGCGAGCCTGCGGTGACCTACCTCTCCCAGCAGTTGTTTCATGAGTTTGGCGACTTCTGCGGGGTTCTGGTCAGCCGGGAACTTGTCGAAGCCGGTTGGTACCCGCGTCTGGCCGAGAGCGGCATGGTGATCGCCACCCGGTTGCAGGAGATGGGCTACGTGGGCCACTTCGACCTGGATGCCATCGTCGATGCCGACGACAACGCCGTCCTGCTGGAGATCAACTCGCGCCGCACCGGTGGCACGCACGTCCACGAGTTCGCCACCTTTCACTTTGGCCCCGACTACCTGGACGAGGTCGTGCTGCTCAGCAACGACGCCATGCACAGCGGGGTTTTCACCGACGGTGGCGACCTGCTGGGCGTGATCGATGACCTCCTGTACCCGGTGCGGGGCGAGCGGCGAGGCGTTATCATCGTCGTGACCTCCGCCCTGGAGGTGCACGAGTTCGGCTGTATCATCGTCGCTCAGTCCACCGGCGAGGCGTTGGAGCTGCTGGATCTGCTCAAGGAACGCATCCGCAGCGTCGGCGAGCAGCGTGCAAAGCAGCCCTCGTCTCGGTAAACTTGAACCATCGGCGATAAAGGAAGGGGTCATTCATTCATGGCAGAACAATTCAACTACGGCGGGCAGGCCGTCATCGAAGGCGTGATGATGCGCGGCGGTACGCATCTTGCGGTTGCCGTCCGCGATCCTGAAGGCAACGTCGTCCTGCACGAGGAGCCGATTAACTCGGCCCTGTACAACGGCATCTGGAGCCGCATCCCCTTCGTGCGCGGGCTGGGGCTGCTGTGGGATTCGCTGGGGCTGGGAACCCGTGCCCTTATGTTCTCCGCAGACGTGGCGGCTGGTGACGAAGCCGATTTCGGTGGGCCGGTCGCGTGGGGCATGATCGTGTTCTCCTTTGCGCTGGCGCTTGGCATCTTCTTTCTGATCCCGGCGGCTGCCGTCGATGGCTTGCACGCGCTGACCGGTCTCCAGGCCCCCTTCCTCGGCAACGTGGTCGAGGGCATCATCCGACTGGCGTTCGTCGTCGGCTACATCTGGGCGGTAGGCCGCCTCTCCGAAATCCGGCGCGTCTTCCAGTATCACGGCTCAGAGCACAAAACCATCAACGCCTACGAAGACGGCGCGCCGCTCACGCCGGATTCGGTGGCCCGTTACCCCCGCGAGCATCCCCGCTGTGGAACCGGCTTCCTGCTGGTCGTGGTCGTCATCTCGGTGCTGGTGTTCGCGTTGTTGGGCCGCCCTCCGCTCCTGCTGCGGCTGGTCTCGCGCATCCTGCTGATCCCCGTCATCGCGGGCGTGTCCTACGAGTACATCCGCCTCACCGCTCGCCATATGGATAATCCCCTCGTCCGGCTGCTCGTCAAGCCCCAACTGGCGCTTCAACGTCTGACTACCCGCGAGCCGTCTCCCGACATGCTCGAGGTGGGCATCGCCGCCTTGAGGCGTGTCCTGGCGGCGGAGGACCTGCCGCTCCCCTCGCCCGCCGCCGGGCCTTCCCCTGCGGAGGCCAGATGAGCCTGTTTGAGGGTAAGCTGGTCCGCCTGACGCACATCCGGCGCGACGACATTCCCACCTTCTGCCGCTGGTTCCGCGACTACGAGGTCCAGCGGCTGCTGGCCTTTGATCCCATCATTCCCATCACCGACGAGGCCGAGGAGGCGTGGTTTGAAAGCGCCACTAAGAGCGAGAACGAGTATCACTTCAGCATCCGCCTGCTTGAAAACGACCTCCTGATCGGCAACTGCTCTCTGTTTGGCGTCAACGCCCGCAACCGCAGCGCCGAGTTTGGGATCGCGATCGGCGAGAAGGAGTATTGGGGTAGGGGGTTCGGTTCCGACGCGGTGCGCGTCCTGCTGCGCTTCGCCTTTAATGAGCTGAACCTGAACCGCGTTCACCTGGACGTGCTGGCCTATAACAAGCGTGCCATCAGCGCTTACGTCAAGGTTGGCTTTACCCACGAGGGCACCCGGCGATGCGCCATCTACCGCGAGGGCGAGTATCACGATGTCTATGTGATGGCTATCCTGCACGAGGAGTGGAAGGCCCGCCAGGAGTAGCTCCCGGCAGGTTGATGTTGTGCCAACCAGATAGGAATCGTCCCGGCTGATCCTTGGCCCGGCCGCTTTTGTGTTCCCCCTCATTTTTGGGGGGGGCGTTTTCTTCATATGGCGCTTGACATCTTCCGGCACCATGCTATAATTATGGCAGGATACTTTGTACTGCAAAGTATTTGGTGATGCAAATAGCTTTATACTGATTTACAAAGGTGCGGTATGTCGCCAACGATTGATCTGAAGGAACTTGAACGCAAGGCCTGGAAGTCCTACTTCCAGGATGGTCTGTGGGACATCTTCTTTGGCATGCTCCTGCTCGCGTCCGCCGTCAGCGCCTGGCTCGATTATAAAGGCGTGCCCGATCCCACGCGGATTCCCACATACGTCGCGATCATGCTGCTGGGTGGGCTGTTCATGTGGGCGGGCCGAACGTACATCACTGCCCCCCGCCTGGGCCGCGTCAGGTTCGGCCCGCGGCGCCAGGCCAGCCGGAACAGGTTGCGTGTCGTGATCTTTGTCTCGGTATTCGTGATCTGGGCGCTGTTTCTTGTTGGTCTGGCCGTGAATCGCGGCTGGCTTCAGCAACCTGAGCCGCGGCTGCTGGGGCGGATATCCGTCGGCTCGATCATTTCAGTACTGACCTTTCTCATCGTTTTCAGCCTGATGGCTTACTTCTTAGAGTTCCCTCGCCTGTACCTGTACGCTGTGCTGTTCTCCTTGCAGGAGGTCGCCGGTGTGGCGTGGCATGAGCTTGCCGGTTCCGACATCGGCTTCATCGTCGGGCCCGCTGTCGCGGCGACTGTTGCGCTGCTCATTGGTTTGGTCTCGTTCGTGCGCTTCCTGCGCGAGTACCCCGTACCGGGGATGAATGAGCAGGCCAATCACCATCAGAGCCGATAGTGAAAGTTTGTCATTGCGGACTGCTAACGCGAATTCAGAAAGGCTTGTCATGTCACAGCAGATCGATCTCAAGCAACTTGAGCGCCGGGCCTGGCGGTCTGTCTTCCAGGACGGCCTGTGGGACATCTATCTGGGCCTCTTGCTTCTGGCGATGGCCGTCGGCGCGTGGCTCTCAGAGAGGGGCGTCGCGAAGTCGGTGTACTACGCCGTGTACATCGGCCTGGTTGTCCTGGCGATGGGTGTGCTTTGGGCCGGCAAGCGATTCATCACCCTTCCACGCATGGGCCGCGTCAAGTTCGGCCCGAAGCGCAAGCGGGCCCGCGCCCTGGTCAGTCTCATCCTGACCTTCTCCGTGCTCGTGGGGCTGGCGCTCATGCTCGTCACCATCAGGCTGAAAAGCAATCCCGATCTCGCGGCCCTGCTGTCCCCCGATCTGCTTATCCCGCTTGCCTGGGTGGGCAACATGCTCATTGTCTTCGGCCTGGGTGCCTACTTCCTGGAGTTCAAGCGCCTGTACTTCATCGGTGTGATGTACGCCCTGGCGATCCCCTTCGACATCATGCTTCACGAGTTTGCCGGTATCGACATCAGCTACGTTGCCTTTGGTGCCCCTGCTGTCATCATCCTGATCGTGGGCCTGGTTGTGCTCGTGCGCTTCCTGCGCGACTATCCCGTCCCGGCAGGCCCGGCCCCGGAGGGGGTACCCAATGCCAGCCAGTGAAGTCGACGGGGAGGACCTGCATCCCCTCGCCACCATCGACCGCCTGATCCACGAACCGGCCCGGCTGATGATCCTGGCCCTGCTGTACGTCGTCGAAAGCGCGGATTTCACCTTCCTGATGAGCCAGACCGGGCTGACGTGGGGCAACCTGTCTTCGCACATGAGCAAGCTCGAAGACGCGGGCTACATCGAGGTCGAGAAGGAGTTCCGGGGCAGGAAGCCCCACACCATGCTCTGCCTCACCGACGAGGGCCGCGCCGCTTTCCGCGAGTACCGCCACAGCATGAAGCAGATCCTCGACGATCTGCCCGACTGACGACGCCGTAGACCCATCCCCTTTGCACACCCCATCCCGCGCGTGCTACAATCAATGAGGTTTTTCAGCCGAATTGTCATAATCAACACGAGCCATTCGGGTATCGAGCCTGGGAGGTCGATTCGTGAAAGCCTGTGCGAAGCAGTTTGCGCTGGTCTTTTTCCTGGGGTTTATCGCGCTGGCCGCCGCCCTGGGCTACGGCAGCGTCACCGGCCATCTTCTGAGCGGCCACCCTTTCGTGGCCGCGTTGCGCTTTTTTGGCCTGGGCTTGATGGCTGCCGGGCTGGTGCTGTGGATCGCCCTGCGCCGCGATCAAGCCGGGAGGCCGGGCCTCAACACATTCCTGGGGCTGATGATCGGCGTCGGGTCGCTGTTGCTCCTGATCGGTCTGCTCTTCCCACTCAGCGACTTGAGCGCTCTCCTGGGGCCGAGCGGCCTGACGCTCAACCTGGCGGCCTTGCTGGTCGGGTTCCTGGCTATGCTGTTCGCGCCCGCCTATCCCCAACCGGTTGTCAAACGCTGGGAAGAGGCCCCGCCCGTCGAGGCCGAGGTTCACACCAACGACGCCCACGCGGCGGACGAGCAGGCCGCCGGGTGATCTGCAACGTTCTGTCGTCCTCCTGCATCTAAGTAGCAGCCGGTTGGCCGGTTCATAACGAGGGAACGATCATCGATGAGCGAGCAACACAGTCGCCAGGTGGTGGAGTCTCTTTGGAGGTTGTTCGATGCCCAGGACTTCGATGCTGCGGGCGACCTGCTGCACGACGACTTCGTCTGCGAGTGGCCTCAGTCGAGGGAGCGCATACGCGGTCGTGATAACTTCATTGCTCTCAACAAGTACTATCCCGGCGAGTGGCGGGTGACCGTCGAGAGGGTGGTCGTCGGCGGCGAGGAGGTCGTCACGCAGACGACGCTGCGCTGCGGCGATCAGGTCGTCTGTGCGATCTCATTCTTCGAGCTGCGGGCCGGGAAGATCGTCAGGCTGTGCGAATACTGGCCTGAGCCTGCCGAGGCACCGGACTGGCGGGCACAGTGGGTGGAGAGGATGTGAAGGTGTAATCTGTCGTACAACGCCCCGGTTTTATTGATATGCCATTGGAGGAGGCTGTTTCAGTATGCGCAAGAAAGTGACCATTATTGGTGCGGGCAACGTCGGCGCGACCGCCGCGCACTGGATCGCAGCCCGCGATCTGGCCGACGTTGTCCTGGTTGATATTGTAGAGGGAATGCCCCAGGGCAAAGCACTCGACCTGGCTCAGGCAGGGCCGGTTGAGGACTTCGATCTCACCATCGTCGGCACCAACGATTACGCCGACACCGCTGGCTCAGATGTGGCCGTTATCACCGCCGGTGTGCCCCGCCGTAAGGACCCGAAGACCGGCGAATACCCCAGCCGCGACGAGCTGGTCAAGACCAACCAGCGCATCGTTTCGAGCGTGGTCAGGTCCTTCGTTGAGCACTCCCCCGATGCCGTCCTGGTTGTCGTCTCCAACCCGCTCGACGCGATGTGTCACGTCGCCCTGCACGAGAGCGGCTTCCCGCCCCACCGGGTCGTCGGTCAGGCGGGCGCGCTCGACACCGCCCGCTACAAGACCTTCCTCGCCATGGAGCTGGGCGTCTCGGTGAAGGACGTGCACGGCATTGTGCTCGGCGGGCACGGCGATACAATGGTCCCGCTGCCCAACCATACCTCGGTCGCTGGTATCCCCATTCTGGAGCTGATGCCGCGCGAGAAACTGGATGCCATCATCGAGCGCACGCGCCAGGGCGGCGGTGAGCTGGTCGGCCTGCTGGGCTACAGCGGCTACTACGCCCCCGCGTCGGCGACTGTCAGCATGGTCGAGGCGATTGTCAGGGATCAGAAGCGTGTCATCCCCTGCGCGGTCTACCTGCAGGGCGAGTACGGCTACCGCGATCTGTTCATCGGCGTGCCCTGCGTGCTCGGCGCGAACGGCGTCGAGCGCGTCATCGAGATGCAGCTTGGCGACGAGGAAGAAGCCATGCTCGATCACTCCGCTGAGGCGGTGTGCAGCGTCGTCGAGGTGCTGGGATACTGACGGTGGCTGTTGTGGCTGCCTGAGCGAACCCGCCGTCTGTCCCCTTGCAGGTGGCGGGTTTATTGATTATTGTTTTAGTGGGGGGCTGGGCGTGCTGCCCATCACGGAGCGGTACAGGATCATCTGTTTTCGGGGGAGCATTAATGAACCGGGCTGTCGATCTCGAGGAGGGCGTTGCGTTCGTCGTCGCCGACCTGCACGGCGCGTGGGAGCCGTACGTCCACTACCGCGATAAGTTCCTTTCGCTGCGCGAACAAGGGGCCGCCGACGTGCTGGTCTTCCTGGGCGATATCATTCACGGCTACGGCCCGCCGGAGGAAGATCACTCCCTGCCGATGCTGTGGGACATCATGCAGTTGCAGCGCGATCTCGGCCCGCAGACCGTCATCATGCTGCTCGGCAACCACGAGCTGCCGCACATCTACGGTGTGACGCTCTCCAAGGGCGATCTCGTCTTCACGCCGCGCTTCGAGCACGCCCTGGGACAGCACCGTCCCTACGTGATCGACTTTCTGAAGAGCCTCCCCTTCGTCATACGCACGTCCGGCGGCGTGATGCTGACCCACGCCGGGGCCGCCCCCGGCGTCGCCACGCCCGACATCGCCGAGCGCCTGCTCAGCTTCTCCCACGACGATTTGCTCCAGGAGGTTGATCGCCTGCTCAAGCGCGACGACGTGCTCGATTTGTTGGAAGCGTATCTGAAGGTTGATCTGGAGCAGTACGACCGCCTGGCCCGCCACTACCTGGCCGTCACCGGGCCGGGCGACCCCCGCTACTACGACCTGCTGCGCGGCTTCATCGTCAGCAATCTCGTCGAGTGGATCCCGCTGTGGGATTTCTTCTTCACCCAGTGCGAGGCGGGCATGTCACTCAGCATGTATCGCCAGACGCTCGAACGCTTCCTGACCGTCTACGCATCCCCGGAGGTGCCCCAACGTGTGCTCGTCGCCGGGCACATGAACGCCCGCGACGGGCGCGAGGTCGTCGCCGATCTGCAACTGCGCCTGGCTAGCTGGGCGCACGCCGTGCCCGAAGAGTCGGGCTGCTATCTGCTCTTCGATGTCACCCAACCCGTCGAGACCGCCGCCGATTTACTGCCTTTCGCGCACCGCCTCCCAACGTGAAAAGCACCCGGTCAACGGGGTGGCCGTCTCCCGTCTCCAATTCCCTCACCATCCCGCCCATCTGCCGTGAACTATAAGCCATCCGCCATTCGCCATAAGCTATATGCCATAAGCTATCCCCCCGGCCTATCCACCCACTCCGCCTCCGGCGTGATCTGGTCCTCCGGGCGCGCCCCGGCGTCGTCCAGGTCGCTCTCCGAGAGCCGGTACACTGGTTCGACCGTCATGTCGTGGTCGCATAGAATCTGGCAGCTCAGCCGCACCTTGCCCAGTAAGTTGCCCTTCTCCAACCGGTCACGCTCTGCCTTCGTCATCTTGTCCGGCTCACCCTCATGGAAGACGACGCGGCAGGTGGTGCAATGCGCGTGCCCGCCGCAGCGATGCAGGATGTCAACGCCGTTGTCCTCCAACGCCAGTACAAGGCGCTTGTCGTCCGGCGCTTCAAAAGTCGGACCGCCCTTAACGGTGATCTTCGCCATGCTTCGTCTCTCCTATGTGAAAAAGGCCGGGGCGACAAGTCTATTATCCAGACGCGGAGAGGGTTTTCGGGCTTACTCCTCTCCGTTCACCAGCGCGTTGAAGTCCTCCCGGCAGGTGCACGCCTCCCGGAACTCCTCGCTCTTGGTCATCGACCCGTCGTACTCGTAGCCATACGTGTAGACCAGCCACCCGTCCAGCACCATCTGCGGCGCGGGCACTTCGAGCGGGCACGCCGTGCAGTCGGCGGCTATCCACTCCCCATTGTAGCGCCGCGCGATGTGCAGGTGGCTGGAGAAGCTGACGCCCCCCTCGCACGAGGGATGCCCGATCGGGTCACCCTGTTTGACCTTCTGTCCCTCGACCACCGCCCGGCCTTCGCTGGAGAGGTGCAGGTAAAAGACCGTCCACCCCGTCCCCTCGAACCCATCCCCGTCCAGGTCGAGGATCACGATCCCCATTTCACTGCGCGCGATCACCCCGTCCGCGACGGCTGCCGCGTACTCCGTGTAAATCTCGCATCCCTCCGTCACTTCCGGTGGCACGAAGTCCAGCGCCGCCCACGCGCTGCCTGTGCCCCACCCGCCATGAGGCCCGCCCGTGTAGTACCACGTCTCGCCCTCCGGCCAGGGCAGGCTCATCGGCGGCTGGCTGAGGTCGGGCGGGATCAGCGGCTCGACCGCGTACTGAAACGGGTCGCCGAACAGGCTGACGTAGGTCGCGAAGAGGCCGGTGTGCTGCGTGGCAACCAGCCACTCCTCCAGGTTGCGCGTCTGCGAGAGCAGCATCTGCACGCCCGCCGTGCCCGCGTTGAGCGTCGGGTGCAGCCCCACGCGCGTCCCATCGGCCAGCAGCGTCGCGGTCAGCCCGCGCTGCCGCCAGCCGTAGTACCCGGTTTGCAGCATCTTCCCCGCCCATCCAAGCTGCCGGTACAGCCCGTAGATCTCATCCGGGCGCTCGGTGTAATTCAGCGGGTAGAAGGCCGCCGTGTCCGCGACGCTCGTCTGGCTGATCCACTGGCTCTCGTATTCCAGCAGCGCCAGCAGCAGCCGGGGATTGAGGCTCTGCTCCAACGCCACCCGCTCCACGATCTCGATCCCCGTCCACGTCTGCTCATCGATCTCTTCGCTGTAGATGTTCAGGTAGCAGTCACGCCCCGCCAGGAAGGACGCCACGTCGAAGTCTCGCAGCGCTGGGCCGTACACCAACTCGCTATCCGGGATGATCTTGAAGTCCGGCCCCGTCGTCTGGATCGCCGTCGGGATGATCAGGGCCTGCCCCACCTCAAGCACGTTTATGTCCGGGATGTCGTTTACCTCGACGATGGACTCGACCGTGACGCCGTACCACTCGGCGATGGCGCTCAGCGTGTCGCCCCGCTGCACGATGTGGATCTGCTCCTCGGTCGGGTCAACGACCGCGCTGCGCGTCGGGTTGGGCGTCGGGATGAACGTCGGCGTGGGCGCGTTGTCGGGGTCGAGCGTGCGCAGCGGCGGGACCGGCGTGGCTTCGCTGCTGCCGCCCCCGCCGATCTCCCCGCTCGACGGCGTCGCCGTGACCAGCACCACGTAGCTCCCGGTCGGGCCGCAGGCGATGACCGCCAGCAGGATGAGAAAGAGTGCCGGTCGTGTGAGGCGTGTTCGGGATTTCATGGGTTCTGCTTCACTCCCCGTCGGGCGCGAGCGCCGCCGTCAGGAACGGCAGCGACGTATCATACCGCCAGTTGATATGCCTGTGCCCGCCATCGAACTCTTCGTACCTGTGCGGCACGCCGTGCTCGTCCAGGATGCGGTGCAGCCACCGCGCGCCGAGGAAGAGGTTGTACTCGTCCTGTATTCCACAGTCGAAGTACAGCCCGCGCAGGCCCTTCAACGTCTCGATGTGCTGCGGCGCGAGCCGGATCGGGTCGCGCGCCTTCCAGCGCGCCCACACCTCTTCGCGAATCACTCCCGTGTACGGGTCAAACGGCAGGTCGAAGCCATGCGGGCTGTCGGGGTTGGGCGAGTAACAGGCGCTCATCGCGATGGCGTTCAACGCGCTTCCCCAGTCCCGCCCTCTTTCGCGCACGCTGGTGCCCTCGCTTAAAAAGCCCTCCACCCCGCCGAACTTCTCCAGTACCCGGATCGTGCCCGGAATGTCCGGCCAATAGCACAGCTCAAAGTACATGTCACCGCTGTGACTCGCCGCCGCCCCGAACAGGTCCGGGTGCCTCATCGCCATCATCAGCGTCCCGTAGCCACCGCTGCTGTATCCCATCACCCCCCGCTGCTCCCGCGCGGCCAGCGTGCGGAACTGCCCATCGACGAACGGCACCAGCTCCTGCGTCAGGTAATCCTCGTAGCGCCCCACCGCCGACGAGTTGAGGTACTGGCTGCCCCCGTAGCGTGTGAAGGCGTCGGGGAAGGCCATGATGGCCGGTCCGGCTTCGCCTGCCCGTATCAGCCGCTCCATCCGCTGCACGATGTTCTCATCCCACGCCTGGAGGTTGAAGAACCGCTCCCCCCAACTGGTGAATGGTGCCAGCACCCAGATCACCGGGTAGCGGCGCTGAGTCTCGGCCTCGTAGCCCGGCGGCAGGTACACCGGCAGCGTCCGGACGTGCGGGTCGCCGAGCGGGTTGTCGGCCAGGACTTCCGATTCGTGCTCCAGGTAGACGATCCGGTTTTTGGGCATAGGCTCTGTCTGCTGTTCTCCTTCGCTTATATCGCACCGGATTCTAGCCTACCACTCCACATGGGACAACTTGAGACGCCGGGCCGCTATCGTCTCCGTCTTGCTTTTCTGTTCCTCAAAGCTGTGCTATCATCGCCGGAGCCTGGATGCACCTTGAGTATTTAATCCGGCCACGATGGAAATGCCGGTTCGCCCGGCTTCTCCCCTCCCCCCAGCGCCGTCAAGGCGCGGAATGTGGGGGAGGGGCCGGGGGTGGG
>CAZRXG010000007.1:0-52115 GCA_964603985.1 uncultured Anaerolineae bacterium
GTGTGTTGGTCGGGGTGTCGGGTGGGGGTGGTGGTGGGCCCGACGTCGGCGGGACAGACGTGGGCGTCGGCACCGGGGTGAAGGTCGCGACGGGGGGCGGGGTGAGGGTGGGCACGGCGGTATCGGTCGGCGCTGTGGTGGCAGTTGAGACGAGCGTGCCGGTGGGCGGTGCGGTGCCGGTGGTCGGTGGGGTGGCGGTCGGGAGTTCGGCGACCCCGGTGGGCGTCGTCTCTCTGATGATGCTGGTCGGCCCCTCGAAGGGGACAAGCATCACCGTCTCGATGATGCCGGGTTTGGCGATCTGGGTAAGCTGGTCGGCGCGGATGGTGCCGATCAGTTTCGAGTTGATGGGGGGGAAGCGCGTGAAACCCCACTGGCTGTAATCGGCGACCAGGCGCGAGATCATGTTGGCGTCGACCTCGCCGGGGGTCAGGCCGAGCAGGGCCGCCTGCGAAGCCAGGCACAGGCAGATGGGGGCCAGGAGCAGGAGAAGGAGCAGCAGCCAGGCCCGCCGGCGCTCCTTTTCTTCTTCTTCGTCTGTGCGATCAGCAGGATCGTCCTGAGTCATGTGGCTCGCATCAACTGTCGCTGGTCAAAGGAAGACGTATGCGGACGGTGGTGCCTTTACCAAGCTCGCTCTCTATCTCAACGGTGCCACCGTGCGCCTCGACAATGGATTTTACCACATGCAATCCCTGGCCCATACCTCGCACATCAATCGGCCTGCCATCGCGGTCAACCGGATGACCGCGGTAGAAACGCTCGAACATGTGGGGCAGATCTTCATCGGAGATGCCCACACCGGGGTCGCTGACACTCACGCAGACACCTTCGCCCTTGTTTTCGAGGCTGACGAGCAGCAGGCCGCCGTCCGGGCTGAAAGCACAGGCGTTGCTGAAAATTGCCTCGATTGCCTGCCGTAGCCGCCGGGCGTCGGCCTCGACGTGGATGTCGTACGAGCCGCCGTCGAAGTGCGGCGTCAGGCTCGCTCTGGAGAAATCACCCTGCCAGTCTGCAAGCGTGTCTTTAACCAACTTGTGTAGATTCAGCCGCCTGTGCCTCAAGACGATGTCGCCGCTGTGGAAGGCGGTCATGGCGATCAGCTCATCGATTCTCTTCGAGAGGATCAGGGTTTGCTCGAAGATGATGCCGATGGCCTTTTCGTGTAACTCCGGCGGGAGCCGGGTTTTACCGCGCAGCATCACCTCGGCGTAGCCCCGGATCGCGGTAAGGGGGGTGCGAAGCTCGTGGCTGATCTGGTTGAGGAAGTTGTCTTTGATGCGCTCGGCCATGGCGGCACGTGTTACGTCGCGTAGAACCAGCACGTCGCCGAGGGTGTGCCCTTCCTCCGTCTCGACCGGCGCGATGCTGACGCTGATGGTGCGCTCCCCCGCAGTGATGCGGGAGTCCGGGCCGGTGTCCTCGGCGACGACGTTGTCCAGCGGGGCAGGATCAAACCGGCCATCGACGGCCAGCAGTTCCCTGGCGGCGCGGTTGTCCAGGATGATACGGCCCTCCGGGTCACGCACGACCACGCCGTCGGCGATGCTGTCCAGAATGGCGGTGGTTCGGGCGTTTTTCTCTTCAAGCTCGGCCAGGGTGGTTTGCAGGCGGGCCGTCATCTCGTTGAAGCTGTGCGCCAGGACGCCCAACTCGTCGTTGGTGAAGGTCCCGGCGCGCTGGCTGAGGTCGCCTTCGGTGACGGCTCGTGCGAGCGTTGCCAGCTCAAGGATGGGCCGCAGGATGCGCTGGGCGATGGCATAGCCGATGATGATCACCAGGCCAATTGCCAGCGAGTAAACCACGATAAACGGCGTGCGGCTGACTGCCACCGCGCGCACCACGAAGCTGCTGGGCAGCAGCACGCCCAGCACGCCGACCGCCTGCCCCCGGATCACCATCGGAGCGTAGGCCATGCGGTATTCGCGCTCAAAGAGCGTCAGGATCTCTATCTGGCGCAGGGGGGTGGTGTCGGGCGAGGTGATCGCCAGGTGGTAAAGCTCCGAACCGAGCGTCAGCTCTTCGTATTGCAGCCCTTCCTCCCAGTCGGCGATGGTACTGCCGATGGGCACGCCCGGCTCCATGTAGACGGCGATGTCGGCCAGCGACTCGTTTTTAAGGTGAATCAGCAGTCGCTCAAGCGTGATGCCGACCATGATCACACCGACCGTCTCGCCGGTCACTCCTTCGTCTTCTGAAGTGCGAATGACAGGGGCGCTGGTATAGAGGATCGGCCCGGCGGGAGTGCCGATCAGACCGGTGAACTTGTCGCCGCGTTCGTCGTAGTAGCCGGCCAGGACGGGGGCGACCATCGGCAGGTGGGCGTAGTTGCCCCCGGCGGAGAACTGGTAACGGTCGACGACTTCCGGGTTGGTCTCGCGGACCGCGTTGAGCTGCATGAGCCGATCACCGGCTCCGTCCAGGACGAGCACGCTGTCCAGGTTGGCGCTCCAGGCCTGGACTTCCAGCAGTTCTTGCAGCCGTTCGATGTCCCGGGCTTCGATGGCCTCGGCGACGCCGATGGTCTGCGTCATGGGGCGCAGCGCCTCAAGGTTGTCGGTCTCCTGCCGGACGACGCCATCGCTGGCGACACGACCGGCTTCGAGAAGCTGGTTGGTGAAGCGCTCATCGATCTTGATAGCCATCAGGCGCGTGGCGATGAAGACTCCCGTCGCGGCTGCGGCGGCGGTCAGGAGCAGGTAGGGCAGGATGATCTTGTGGCGGATGGAGGGTACGATGCGCCCCAGCCAGTTCCACCAGGATCGGCGAGCCTGACCGGCGGGCGCCGGCGACTCGTCGTCGCCCTGGGGCAGTCTGGTGGGGACAGGCTGTTCGAGCATTGCCAGGCTCACACGTCAGTTGATGGCGGCTCGCGTTTGTCGATGATCTCCCGGATCAACTGAAGCAGATCGTCCATGGGAGGCAGGGGCTTGAAAAGCAGTTGGTCGGCGCCCGACTCTGTGAGGAACTGTTCCTCATCCTCTCCGGGCAGCTCATAGGCGGTCATGAGAATCACGCCGATGTTGTTCAGGAGAGAATGCTCGCGGATCCTGGCGCTGATTTCGTGGCCCCAGGGACCGGGCACGCGAATGTCAAGCAGAGCCACATCGGGCAGCGGCGGCGACGGGTCGTCGTCGTTGAGATACGCCATTGCTTCGTCGCCGTCCTTGAACGAGATGATGTTAAATCCCCATAGCTCACACATGGTCTCGATGACATTGCGGATTGCCGTGTCGTCCTCGACGATTAACCAGGTCATAGGAGTCTGATGGTTGGGACTGCCGGCCATACCTGCCTATCCTTACCCTTCGCGAGTCGTGAGTATAAGACAGTTAAGGGCGGAAAACGAAAGGCACTTCAAACGGCGTTTCGTTGTCCTCGCCGCAGGCCGCGCCGATAAACAACAATTATCACGGCCTGCGTAAGTGTGAAATAGATTGTACCTCTATTATAAGCTACTTTTTATGATTGTACTCGCTAGGACGCCCTGAGAGCAATTGTACTTTGTTCCTGCTAACGAGAAATTCATATCTTTTTCAGGCCGGGGCTGCTCGTGCGCCCCGTTCCAATGATGAAATGTCTGCGGACACGGGTGTTACGGCGGCCAGCCCTCTTCTGGCGGGTGTGCCTGTGTCCGGGGGGAGTTTCGTATTCGGGTTTGGAGGTGAGAGCGCCTTGAACGGAGCCGCCGTCGCGGCCCCAGGGTCGAAAACCGTGAAATCGATTCACGGGGGAGGCCATTTACGAGCCGCCTGGTTAACAATTGTACCTCCCCATTCCTTGTTCGTCTATCTAAATGAGAAGGCCCAACGCTGCCCCGTGCCGTTCCCGAAAACCCGGCGGATGTAAGGGCGAAGCGGCACTCTGCCCGGTACGGTGCGCGGCGCTCACGTCCGCGCGCGACGGATGCGAGAGAAAGCAGCGTGCCCAGGATCGGGATTCGGCACCTGCTTGCGATATCACGCCATACACCCCCGGCAAACCTGCCCGTCCGCAGGCTCGCCGAGTGAATCACACGATAAGCCCCCGGCTCCCTGTGATGTCCCAGGAGCCGAACGGACCAGGGGTGCCGACGGCTAACACCGCTCGATCACGGTTACGGTTCGATTACCGCCCGGTACGGTCAGTCGCGACCGTTTGGCCCAAGCACGGCGTCAAGCGTCCGCACGACGTGCAGCCGCTGCCCGCGACGGTCAAGCACGCCATCCTCGAGCAGCTCGTTGATAACGTCGTAGAGTTTGCTCTTGCTGATCCCCAGCTCCTTGGCCAGGTGTGCGCGGACGTACTTCGGGTCTTCCGAGAAAGCCTCGACGATCTGCTCGCGCAGCTCTACGGCGGTTGCCGGTTTGCTCGTGTCAGCACCGTCCGACGACGAGCCGTCCGATTTTCCACCGGCCAGCCCTTTGAGCAGTCTTTCCAGGGCGGCCTGATGGTCTTGCGCAGCGCCTTTCAGACGCCGTTCGCGGGACAGCCGGATCTTCGCGTATGCGACGTCGGCATCTACTGCCAACTGCGCGGTGGACACTTCAAATTCCGCGTCAATCTCCCGCCTGGCGTGTTCAATCGCCCGCTTCCGGCGGTACCGCTTGACGGCGCGGTGCGAGTTGACGTCACGGTCTGCCGACCGGCGCAGACGTATCCCGGCCAGGATGCCGGACTCGAACACCGAGTAGCCCAGCAAGACGCCCAGTGTCAGCCGGAAGGTGATCCCGGCGGTCCCTTCGCCGTGCGAAATGGCAATCGACCACAGGGCAACGTAGGCCACACTGGCCAGCACGGCGTACAAGACACGCTGAGGCGTCTCGGCCCGGCGGTCGTTGTCCAACTGCCACCAGCCCAGCAGCAAAGCTCCCTCGACCAGCACCAGGGCGGCGGCCTGCACGATCACGCGTTGCAGCGGGTTGGTGTACAGTACACCGGCAACGCTCCAGGTTGCCGGGCTGGTCAATGCGACGGCAGCGATCTTGATTGCGTTCTTGAGTAGTTTCTCTGTATTCATTCTATATGTTCTCCCCTTACATACTTGCCCTAACGACGCTATGGGCCGGGCGTGATTCCCGAAAGAACAGGGAACGCCCTTCCTGATTTCTCCTCCAAATCCTAAAGTCTAACAGATTGCCCCATCGGCTGCCATAAATTGCAAATCGTGGGGTGCATCCGCGCGGTCGAGCCGGGTGGAAATTGCGGAAGGCGCGCATCGCGGTGCTGCAACGCGCACCTCGGAACACGCCCCGGCCCCTACAGGCGTCTTGCTAGAACCTATGTTCTGCCCATTATAACATGGGATGGGCGGCTGTCAATTGGATGTTTGTTCGATTTGGGTTGGAGATGGGTTGGAACTAGCGGTCAGCGGTCAGCTTTCAGCGGTTGGCGGTTAGCTGTTAGCGGCCCTCGCGTAACTCCTACAGTATTCAAACAACCGGCAGGCAAAACTTCAAGGAGAAAAAGACGTACTTGATTGTGGGGCTTATTCACGAGGTATCCGAGCATAATCTGTGCGGCGTTCATCCCGGCGATTTACGATGTGGCGCTGATCTTTGCCGGGGTCGGTGGCCTTCTGTTCATCGTCATGTATATACTGACCGCGCTGAGGCTCATCAAGTTGGGGCGGGTGGGCGCGTAGGAAATAATTCTGGTTAAACGCCAGTCAGGGCACCGGGGGGCCAGCCATGTCAGGACAAACAGAAGACCTGTACAAAATACAGAAGAAAGACATTCCCAAAGCCGGTACTGTTCTGGCCGACGCTTTTCAACATGATTCCGTCTGGAGAATGTTTTTTAGAAGTGACGCCGGGATCGATCAGAAAGGCGTACTTTTTGAAGCTCCAATCAGGTATTGCTTCAAATACGGAAAGGTTTATGCACCCTCTGAACGTCTGGAAGGAATTGCCGCCTGGGTTCCGGGTGATCGTGCAGACATGACGATCTGGCGACTGATACGAAGTGGGGCTATCGTCTCTGGAATGAAGGCGTTGAGAGCGTGCACTAAACTTGCCCAGAAACAGGGCCAAATTTTCGAGCCGCTCGTAGCAGATCGGAAAGCCAACATGCAGGGAAGGGCGTATGTTTATCTCGTGATAATCGGCGTGGCCGTGGAATTGCAGGGGCAAGGTTTTGGAGGGAAGTTGCTGGGAGCGCTGATTGAGGAGAGTGAACAGGCCGGGATTCCTATCTACGTAGAGACCCAGACTGAGAGAAACGTAGAAATGTACGAAAGGCTGGGTTTCAGACAACTTAGCCGGATCACCCTGCCGGTCATTGATCTTCCGCAATGGGAAATGGTACGAGAGCCGGTAGTTGAACGCTTCCGGCCACACAACACCGGGTGAAAAGGGTAGTAAATCTGTGTAATCCGCGTAATCTGCGGTCTGAAACCTCCCGATTTTTATCTCGAACTGAGGTTGATGGGTATGTCGGAAACCGTTGATAAGCGTCAGAAGACACTCTACAGGGTTGGAGGTGTGGCAGCGGCGATTGTCGCCCTGCTGCTCCTGATCGCCCTCCCGGATTTCTTCACCGCCGGTGCTGATGGCGTCCTGTTACCCGGCAACTTTATCGTCATTCTTATCAAGCTGCATGCCGGATTTGACGGCGTTCAGGTGGAAGCCCTGGATGCTGTGAATTTGCTGGATGCCGTGCTCGTGGTGTTGGTTGGCGTGATCGCCGTCGCCCTGTACCCGGTTCTCAGGCGGGTCAGCAAAGTCTGGGCGATTATTGCCGTGACGGTGCCGTTTCTTGGATTGGCGCTCTTTTTCATCACCCAGGGCACCGGACGGAGTGGGATGTTTGCCGCCGGGTTGATCATGGCCTTGCTGATGCTGTCAAGCGACAGTTTCGGTAAGCGCACGGCGGTGGTCGGCACGGCGGCGGCTGTGCTGCTGCTCGTTGGCGATATCGGCACGGCTTTCATGTTCTCGACGGTGTTCGCGGTGGCGATGGGCGTCGGGTATGTGCTCTATATGATCTGGTGCGGCCTGATCGCATGGAGGCTGTTTTCTAAGGCGGCGATGATATGATCGTCGATCTCGCGCCTGACGCTGGCGATGGCGATTGTGTGAGGGCGGGCGTCGGCGGGGCGCGGCTCAGAACACGCGCACCTCGACCCACGCCCCGGCCTCCAGGCCGGTCGCGTCGAGCGGGATCTTGACCAGACCGTCGGCCTTGACCAGGGTGAAGATCAGGTTGCTCTTGAAGAAGATCGGGTCGGCCCACAGCTCGCCGTCGCGCTCGACCAGCCGGGCCGGGAGGTAGTCCTCGCGCCCGGCGGCGCTGGCGACGTTGGTGGTGAGGCGGGCGCGGGTCATCAGGCGGCGGGGGGGCGGCGCGCCCTGGAGGCGGTGGACAACCGGCACGCCGACCATCATGAACTGCACCAGCGCGCTGACGGGATTGCCGGGCAGGCCCATCAGGGGTTTGCCAGCGGCCACCGCCAGGATGGTGGGCTTGCCGGGGCGGGTGGCGACGCCGTGCACGAGCACGCCCGGCTCGCCCAGTTGGTCGAACACCTCGGCGGTCATGTCGCGCACCGAGACCGAGCTGCCCGCCGAGAGCACCAGCATGTCGGCGGCCTCTTGTTCGAGGGCCTGGCGGGCGCGGGCGAGCAGCATGTCGCGGTCGTCGGGCAGGATGCCGCCCCGGATGGCGACCCCGCCCGCCTCCTCGACCAGCGCGGCGATGGTGTAGCTGTTGATGTCGCGCACCTGCCCGATCTGGGTGGGCCGGTCGGGGGGGATCACCTCGTCGCCGGTGGCGAAGATCGCCACGCGCGGGCGGCGGGCGACCGTCAGGGTGGTGATGCCGACGGCCAGCAAACCGCCCACGTCCTGGGCGCGCAGGCGGTGCCCGGCGCTCATGATCGGGTCGCCGGGGGCGATGTCCTCGCCGACCTCGATGACGTTCTCGCCGGGGGCGGCGGGCCTGCGCACCTCGATCTCGTCCTGGCCGGTGAGGTGGGTGTGCTCGATCATCACGACCGCGTCGGCGCCAGGGGGGATCATGCCGCCGGTGTGCACAATCGCGGCCTGCGAGGGGGCGACGGTGATCGCCGCAGGTTGGCCCATCGGCACCTCGCCGACCAGCGTAAGGTAGGCGGGGAGGGACTCGCTCGCGCCGAAGGTGTCCCTGGCGACGACTGCGTAGCCGTCGACGGTGCTGCGGCGGAACTCCGGCAGGGCGTGCGGTGAGGTCACGTCGGCGGCCACGACGCGGCCCACAGCGTCGGCGGTGGCGACCGGCCCGGCATCGGCGAGGGGCCGGACGTGCTCCAGGATCAGGGCGCGGGCCTCGTCGGGGGAGACCAGATCAAAGAACTCAGGCATTGGCGGTTATCCTGTGTCATCAGCGTGCGCAATGCAGCGTGCGCGAATACGACGTGCGCAATGCAGCGTGCAAGGATAACGTTATTATACCGGAGCGTGGGGTCAGTGTTCCGCTTTTCGCCCCACATACAGCCCAAAGCCGAGGTAGTCGAGCAGGTTGGCCGGGAGCGGGGCGGTTTCCTTCATCAGATTGCGCGTCTCCGGGCTGCTGAGGTACAGCCGCAGCGTCCGGCCCCAGACCTTCAGCACGTAGCCCATCCCGTAGCGCCGGATGGTGCCACGAAACTCGGTTTTGAGGTTGATGGGGACAGTCTCCACCACGATATCGACCAGACCGGCGTTTTCCAGCAGGGCGCGCCATTCTCCGGCATCGAGGACGGTGGCGTTAGTGCCCACCTCCTGGGATGCCCACGCGGCGACCTCGTCCGGCACCGGCGTCTTGAGCCACGTCGACTCGTTCATGCCGACATAGCCGCCGGGCCGCGTCACGCGCCGGTACTCGTCGACCACCCGCTGCTTGTCCGCCGGGAAGGCGGCCACCGATTCGGCCAGCACGATGTCGAAGCTGTGATCGTCGAAGGGCAGGGATAACGCGTCGGCCTGGCGAAACTCGGTCAGGTGCGCCACGCCGCGCCGTTGGGCCATCTCCTGCGCCCGCTCGACCATCTTCTCCAGGATATCGACGCCCACCACCCGGTAGCCGTACTCGCGGGCGATGTAAGCCGCGGTCACGCCCACGCCGCAGCCCACTTCCAGGATGGTGGACACCCCCGGCTGGACGTGACACAGGTGCAGCAGCCTGTCGGTCGCGTCCACGTTGCCCATGTGCTTGGTCAGGCCCACCGCGGCCTGAAAGTCGAATACGTTTTCCATTTGCTCAACCGTTTTCTTCGCCATGACTTCTCCCTTTGGCCGAGGAGTTTCAGCCCACGGATTACACAGATTTTCTACACTTATCACCCGGTACGGTGTGGCCGGAAGCGCGCAGAAGCACTCAACTGTCATCTCCTGCCTGTACGATTGGAACCCCCAGGTCGGGCGTTGAGCGACCGGCCTACCAGATGCCCGGTATCAGGCGGTAGCGTGTCTGATGGGTATATGCCTCGTAGCCGTCCAGCTCGGCCCGCAGCGTCCGATCCTCCAGCGCCGTGCGAACGATCAGCCCTACCATCATCAGCCCGTTCATGACGTACAGCCAGAACGTGTTGAGCATCAGCGGCATCAGGGCCAGCCACACCAACAGGCCCAGATAGCCGGGATGGCGCACGATTCGATACGGCCCGTCGGTGATGGGCCGGTGGCCGCGATCCTTCTGGATGCGGACGAACCGCTCGTAGAACTTGTTGACGGCGGCGGCCCAGACGCTCATCCCGTAGAACAGTGACCCCACCAGCGTGGCCGCGATCATCAGCCACAGCGACACCGAGCCCGACCACTTGAAGCGGTGATCCAACCCGGCCAGGATGATCTGGCCCAGCGGCATCATGCTGTTGAGTATGATCACCAGCCACTTGTCCCAGGTCTTGACATCCGGTTTGATGGAGGTGCGGCCCTCAATCATCTCCTGGTCGAACGGGACGACCAGGGTGCTGATCAAGGACAGCAGGGTGAACGAGACCAGCCACAGCCAGCCGCCCAGCCAGCGGATCGAGCCGCCCGCCACGAACAGGATCACGGCCATGATGATATTGAACAGCACAAAACGGATGATGACCTTGGTCATGCTGAACCCGGCGGCCCGGCCCGACTCCCGATCATTGAGTTGATTGGTATGCGTCTCCATGTTGTCTGGCTCCTGTGCTAAGTCTGGCAGAGGCGGCGTCTGTGGGGTGTTGATCATATGCCATTTGTATGCCAACCCCGGCCAGACGGCTCTCTCTTACTGCCATGATACACGGCGCGCCGGTGAGTCGATCCCCACCCGGTGTGGGTAGTGGAGAAAAAACCAAGAAAGGGGGATAAATGGTAGGTTTCGCTGCGATTGCGCGCACGCTATAATCACTACCGGGGTAAGGCTGAGGAGGGGCTTGAGAGGGGGCTCCCTGGGGTAGACGCAATGTCAGACTATGTGCTTGTCGTCGACGACGATCCGAGCGTGCGCTCGCTGCTGCTGGACGCACTGACCCTGATGGGCGTTGAGGGACAGGTTGCCATGGACGGTGAGCAGGCGCTTGAGATGGTCGGGGAGGACCCGCCCGCCGCCATCGTGCTCGACCTGAGAATGCCGGTGCTGGACGGGTTCAGCACACTGGCCAGCCTGCAGGGCAAGCAGGCCAGCCGCCAGATCCCGATCATCCTGCTCTCCGGGATGATAGACTACGACCTTCGTCTGTACCGCCTGGCTGGTGTGGTGGGTGTGATGAGTAAGGGAAACTTCTCGCTGGACGGTTTCCGTGACCTGCTGACCAAGGCGGGCATTCCCCAAATGAACGGGGATGACTGACCCCCGGCGGGGCGCAGTCGAGACGCTCATCCTTCTTCGAGCACGACGGGCCTGAGCAGCGCCCGGTCAAATGAAGCCAGGTCGGCGTCGGGTGGCATACGCTCCAGTGCAGCGCGCACGCGGAGGGCGTCTTCGCGCAGGCGGGCGACGTTCACGCCCCGGCACGCGTCGGGCAGTGCGTTCAACCATTGGACGCTGCGCAGCAGCATCTTGAGCGCGCCGCGCCGGTTGCCGCGCGTCACCTGGTAGTAGGCCACACCAACCTGGAGAATGGCGCGGTATAGGTCGCGCACCGGGCCTTGCTCCTCGATCCACAACTCTTCGAACAGATCGTGCTGCCGGTAGTACTCCCCGGTGTTGAACAACTCAATCGCCTGCCGGGCGCGAGGCGGCAGCGGCTCGTGGCATTGAGAGCGAAGCCGCGCGGCGACCGGCTCACGCTGCAGGCGGGCGTGCCCGGCCAGGAGGTTGGGGAGCCGGGTGGGAAGCTCGCCGGGTGAGAGGGTGAAGTCCGCGCCAGCCGCCAGCGCTTCGCGGCGCACAGCGGCGTCAGCGGCGACGAGCACAACCGGGATGCGGCGCGTGGCCGGGCTGGCTTTGGGCGTCACCACCCAGAAGCGCCAGTCGGCATCACCGTCAATGACGATCATGGCGGCGTGGTCGTCGGCCAGGCGCGCAACGTAGCGGGGCTGTTCCACGTAGTGAATCAGTGAAAAGCCCAGGCGGTCGAGGAGTGTCTCTAACGTGCCTCGCCAGGTGGGATCGCCTGCCAGGACAAGAGCCGGTCGGGTCAGCATGGTCTGATTGTAGCGGGGCAGGCAGCCGGAGCGCCAGGAGGATGACCGCAAAAATGGGTAAAGTTACCTATTTACTTGTCCTGCGGGCGAATGTATAGTATATCGTGTTAATAATCGGTTTAGTGTAGGGTAACCCAAAATGAGCCTGGAAGGAATTGGCTTGATGTCCGGTTATGTGCTTGTTGTGGATGATGACCCGGACGTGCGGCGATTGGTATCTGACGTGCTGGACGTGATGGGCGTTGAGCGCCGTGAGGCGGCGAACGGCCAACAGGCCCTGGATCTGGTTCAAGAGAACACCCCCACCCTGATCATCCTCGACCTGATGATGCCGGTGATGGACGGCTTCACGATGATTGCGCGGTTGCACGGCAACCCGGTCAGCCGCAAGATCCCGGTAATTCTGCTGTCGGCGATTGCCGACAACGAGCCGCATATGCGCAGGCTGCCGGGCGTGGTAGGGGTGCTGCGCAAAGGCAGCTTCTCGCTGCGGGATCTGAGCGCGATGGTTACACAGATCCTCAACCTTGAGGGAGTGACGCTTGGAAAAACCGCTACAGGGTCGCCAGTTGCAATCCCTGAACAAGAGAAAGTCGCGGCAGGGACGCCGGTCGAAAGCGCCGAGGGGGAGAAAGCCGACACAGACTCTCCGGTCGAAGACCCTGAGCAGGAGAAAGTCGCGGCAGGGACGCCGGTTGCAGGCCCTGAGGAGGAGAAAGCCGACACAGGCTCCCCGGTCGAAAGCCCTGAGCAGGAGTGAGAAACCCGGCCCCGCCCACCACGCGGCGGGGCTTTTTGCGTTATGAGCCGTCTTTGCTGCATAATCCCATCCCCCTGTTAAGCCCAACGGCTCATCCGTCCCCCTGCATGGGGAAACACATCCAACCACCTTTCCTGTAAAAGCGAACCTGCGTGTTTGTCTCAGTCTCCCCGAAACTCAAACACGCCCGTCGGGCACAGGCCCCCTTGACAGGCGTGCCGGTTGGTTGTACAATGCAAGCAAGTACTTGCTTGCATAACGTGTGAGGACACGCCCATGCCACCCGACACCCGCGAGCGCATCATCCAGGCCGCCGCCGCGATCTTCGCGACCAGGGGCTACGCCGGGGCCACGACCCAGGCCATCGCCGACGCTGCCGGAGTCAACGAGGTCACCCTCTTCCGGCACTTCGGCAGCAAGCAGAACCTGTTCATGGCCGTACTGGAGCGCCACTCGGTGCTGCCCGACCTGGAGGCGGCGCTTGCCGACCAGCTCACCGGTGACCTGCGGGGCGACCTGCTGCTGATCGGGCGGCGCTTCCTGGAGGCGCTCGCCCAGCGCCGCGAGGCCATCCTGATGTCGCTGTGTGAGGCCGATCAGCGGCCCGAAGTGCGCGAGGTGGGCGGGCAGATGCTTCACCAGATGCGCGGCGCGCTGGCGGGCTACCTTCGAGGGCAGGTCGAGGCGGGCGGCCTGCGCGACCGCGACCCGGAGATGATGGCGCAGGCGTTCATGGGGATGTTCTTCGCCTATACCATCAGCCGGGTGGTGCTCGGCGAAGAAGGTGTGCCGCCGGAAGAGGTGGTCGAATTGTTTGTCGAGATCTTCGTCGATGGGGCTGCGGACGGGAAAAGTTGATGGCAGCCCGTCATAGCAACATCGTTCCGAGAGAAGGGACTTTTTGAGATGGCAAAAATCCACCGCCCGCCCGAATTTATGTGGCGCGTGATCAGAGTGATGAACCGCCGCGTGCGGTCGCTGCTCCGGTCGGGGGGCGGCCCCAGCGGGGTGGTGCTGCTGACGACGACCGGGCGCAAGTCGGGGCTGCTGCGCGAAACGCCCCTCCAGCACGAGGTGGTGGGCGGCGTGATCTACGTCGCCGCCGCGCGCGGCCCGGAAGCCGACTGGTTCCAGAACCTCGTCGCCAACCCGCGCGTCACGGTGCAGACGAAGGCCGGGCGCTTCGACGCGCTGGCCGAGCCGATCCGCGACCCGGCCCGGATCGCCGACTTCCTGGAGGTGCGGCTGGAGCGCCACCCGCGCATGATCCGCGCCATGCTGCTGCTGCACGGTATGCCGCTGCGCCCTCGCCGCGAGCATCTGGAGCAGCTTGCCGGGCAGCTTGCGCTGGTTGCCCTTCACCCCGACACACAGCCGCCCTCACGTGACGCATAAACGAAAGGACAGACACATGGACATCACCATTTCGGCATCCGCCAGCGGCGAGATCGCCATCCCGATCATCTTCCTGTTCTGGGGATACGTCGCCGCCTACGTGGTGCACATCCTGGAGGAGTCGGTGGTGGGCGAGAACTTCGTCGAGATGGTGCGCCGGGGCTTCTGGTCGGAGTACGATTGGACGAAGTTCTTCGGCTTCAACACACTGCTGATGAGCCTGATCATTGTCTCCATCGTCGTCTACGACATCGCGGGTGGGGCCTGGATCATCTTCCCGCTGACATTCGTGTTCCAGATGTTCACCAACGGGCTGTGGCACCTGGGCGCGACTGTCATCACGAAGAAGTATTCCCCCGGCCTGCTGACCAGCATTCTGTACTGGATGCTGGGCTACTTCGTGATCCGCTACTCGTTCCTGCAAGGGGAGATCGCGCCGCCGCACTTCGTGATCGCCGTCGCGCTGGGCACGCTGATCACGGTCCTGATGATCGGCTCGCTGTTTGTCGTCCGTGAGGTGTACGGGACGGCAGGTGGCTGACCCCCGGCCCCGAAAAAAATTCCCCTCCCGACGGGCAAGCCGGGAGGGGGTGAGGTAGCTGATCGCCGGACGCGAGTCTTTACTCGTAGGCCAGCGACTCGCGTACGCTGATCTGCGTCGCGCGTTGGGCGGGCAGCAGGCTGGCAACCGCCGCGACGGCCAGCGCCAGGATCAGCCAGGCGATCACGCCCTGGATGGAGAAGCTGAAGACCAGCGGTCGCCCCATGAAGGCCATTCCCACCGCCGTGCTGAAGCCCAGGCTGGCCGGAATGCTGAGAATGGCCCCTATCGCCCAACTGATCAGCCCGATCAGCAGGCCCTCGACCATCACGACGCTGCGCACCGAGCCGTTCGCCGCGCCGATGGAACGCATCACGCCGATCTCGCGCGTGCGCTCCAGCACGTTGAGGCTCATCGTGCCCGCCAGCCCCAACCCGCCGACGACGGCCAGCAGGAGCGCCATAAACAGCATGAAGATCACGATGAAGTTGAACTGCCTGATGTTCGCCCCGATGATGTCGTCACGCGTCAGGGACTGGCTCACGCCGATCCCGGCCCGTTTCAGGCGGTCCTCCAGATCGCTCGAGACGCCGTCCAGGTAGGTTTCCTGCACCAAGTCGGGGCCAGCGAACAGGCTGAGCAGCCCGGTCTGGGCTTCCTGGTGCGGCTGATCGGCACCGGCGAACAGCACGTATGACTGTCCCGGCACTTCCAGCAGGCGCGCCAGGTGGTCGAAGTCGGCGTAGGCGAAAGCCTCGCCCACCTCGCTGATGATGCCCACCACCCTGAAGGGGCGCTCTTTCTCGTCGAGCTTGAGCGTGATCTCGTCGCCCACTTTGATGTCCGGCTCATCACGTATAATGTCATGGCTGAGGACGATGGCGTTCTTGTCGTCGGGGAGCAGCCAGCGCCCATCCAGCAGCGTGGGTTCGACCAGCGGCGTGTCGACCGGCGGGCCGAAAACGGCAAACGTCGATCCCTCGCTGCCGTCGGGCCGGATGCGCTGCACCTCCACGTACATCCACCCTTCGACGGCGGTGATGCCCGGCACGCGCATCGCCTCGCGCTCAAGCCGCCGCACCTGGTAGGGGCCATCCAGGATAAACTCCAGGTCGAAGTTGAACAGCTTCATGATGCGGTCCATCTCGATCATCAGCGAGTCGCGCACGCTCACCACGCCGACAAACATCGCCCCCGCCAGCGAGAGCGTGATCAGTGTGAGGGCCAGTCGCCCCCTGCGCCGGAAGGTGTTGCGCAGCGAGAGCAGGGTGGGACGCGGGAGGCCGCGCACACGCGCCAGCAGCCGGTCGAGCAGTCCCTCTTTGCGCGTCAGCGTGATCCCGTAGTCGCTGACCGCCTCCTGCACCGTGTTTAGCATCGCCAGCACAATGGGCACCGCCGCAGCGACCAGCGGGACGATCAGCGCGATGATCACCTCGAGGATCAGGACGCGGGGCGACAGGTGGAAGTTCGTGATGTTGAGGTTCAGGAAGTTGGCGACGGCCATGGTGCTTACGTAAGCCAGCCCCACGCCCGCCGGGATGGCAACAACCAGCGACAGCAACCCGAAAGTCAGCACCATCACCACGTAGATGCCCGCCACCTGCCGCCCGGTTGCGCCGACGGCCTTCATCATCCCGATCTGGCGCTTCTGCTGCGCCAGGACGGCGGTGATGGTGTTGACAACCAGGAAGCCGCTCAGCACCAGCGAAGCGGAGCCGATCAGGCCCAGGATGGTGAATATGGCCTGGGTCGCGTCCGAGGCCCAGTGCTTGCCCGGCTCGACGACCTCGACGAAGACCACATAGTGACCGTCGCGGTCCAGCCGCTCCTTGACCTCGGCTGCCACCTCCTCGATCTCCTCAAGCTCGTTATACTCAGGCTCGGTGATGATGGTCAGCTCGCTGCACATGCCCGGATGGCCGAGCCACTCCAGCGTCTCCATCGAGACGTAGCCGGTCAGCCAGGGGAACAGGTTGGCCGGGATCGAGTTGAAGTCGTGAACCGTTCCGGCAAACTCGATCTCGTGCTGGTCGCCGTTGGCCAGCTCGATCAGCAGCGTGTCACCGACCTCTACATCCAGCAGCGACAGCGAGGTCCGCTCCAGCACAACCTGGCGTCTTCTGGGCGGCCACGCGCCCTCTTCGGGCGTGATGCGGTTGATGCGCAGCCGGTCGTAATCCTGCACCGCTACCAGGTCGAGGTTGAACCACTTGTCCCCCTTGGCCTTCACTTTGACGCCGTAGATGGCGCGCCCCTCCGCGTCGGCGACCTGGCGCATGCCCTTCACCGCGTTAACCAGGTCGTCTTCGAAGTAGGTGAGCGTCATGTTGATGTTGGCCGGGTTGATAGACTCGTAACCGGCCCGCATGTCGGCCATCAGCACTTCCTGGCCGATGAAGTTGCCGCCAAAGGCGAAAACGCCGACCGCAATCGCCAGCACAACCAGTATGGTGCGCGCTTTATTCCCCCACAGGTCGCGCAGTACTTTTCTCCAACGTGGGCTGAGCATTAAATGTCCCTGTCGTCATAAAGGGCCTCCTCCGCGCTCACACGACGCGGCCGTCGGCCCCACTGAGCCGGGAATGACCTTCCCGGCAACTCTTCACACACATGCGACCCGGCAGGTCGCCCGTGCGCCCGATGTTACTTGATCCCGTTCTCTTTTTTGACCTTATCCTGCGTCCGGCGGCGCTTGTCCATCTCGCGACCGATTTCCAGGCGGGTTACCTCCGACTCGCCGATCAGCTCGTGGAAGGTCTGGCGATCCAGCGTGATCACCTCGGTCTCGCCCGTGCGCGCCGACCGGACGGTCGCGGTGCGGCCACCGCCGCCCACGATAGCCATCTCACCAAAATACTGGCCCGGCCCCAGCGACTCGACGAACGTCTCGTGCCCGTCGGGCTGGCGCAGGTAGATGTTCACCTCGCCCTTGGTGACGACGTAGAAGCTGTCCGGTTCGGCGTCCTGCAAGATGATCGGCTCGCCCGGCGCGTAGGTGTTGGTCTCAAGCCGACGCGTGGCCCGCAGCAACTGGTCCTGGCTCAGCGTGGGCAGTGCCCGCGCCAGATATTCGTTGACGATCTCGCCGTCGGCCAGAAGCAGCGTCCGCGAGGCGCGCTGTGCCTGGTCGTCGTCGTGCGTCACGATCAGGAAGGTCTTGCCCTGCTCGACCAGGCCCTCGAACAGCTCGAAGACCACCTCCGAGGTGCGCGAGTCGAGGTTGCCGGTCGGCTCGTCGGCGACGACGATAGGCGGGTCGTTGGCCAGCGCGCGCGCGATGGCAACACGCTGCTGCTGTCCGCCGGAGACCGCCGTCGGCAGCTTGTGGGCGTGCTCGGCGACGCCGACCAGATCCAGCAGGTGCATGGCTCGCTCGCGGCGCTCTCGCGGCGTGTACATGTGGCAGAAGTCCATGGGGAGCATCACGTTCTCAATCACCGTCAGCGTCGGTAGAAGCTGGAAGAACTGGAACACGATCCCCAGGTTGCGTCCCCGCCACTGTGCCATCGGCCCTTCGTTGAGCGTGTGAACGGCCGTTTCCCCGACAAAGACCTCGCCTTCGCTCGGACGGTCGATGCCGGTGATCATGTTGATCAGCGTGGACTTGCCGCAGCCCGACTTGCCGATGACCGCCACAAACTCACCCTTGTCAATCGTCAGGTTGATGTCCTTCAAGGCGGGGAAGTCACCGGCGGGTGTATGGTAGGTTTTATGCAGGTTGCGCAGGTCGATCAGGTGCCCGTTCCCATTGCCGCCACGGGAAGCCTTGTTGGCTTTCTTTCCTTTGGCTTTTGATCTTGACATAATACAGCTACCTCCTCAGCACCCTATACGTGTTTCTGTGCTGTCGGGTTTCCAAAACGTGGCCTCGCCCTGTCTCTCCGGTTCTGGCCCTTTGCCGGTCGGGGCGTATTTTGCCACGCGCGCGGCGTGACGTGCCCCCGGCCTGGGACAGGACACGACACCGGATTATACTTTGTAAGCCGTGGAAAGTCACCCACAATTATTGGGGGGCATTCCCCCACATTCCGCGCCCGATGGTGCCGGGGGAACGGTGGCTTCCGGCGGCAGAGAGAGCTATCATGGGGGGCGTGACGACCTGCGCCGATCAGCCGAGCAGAGAAGTGAGGTGGCGATGGACTGGGAAGAAAAGATCAAGGAACTAAAAAAAATGGCGGAAGAGCTGGATTACTGGGCGTCGAAGTCCGAGGGGCGGCAGCGGCTGGTGTTGGGCCGCATGGCGGACGAACTGCGGCAGTTTGTGGGGCAGGTCCAGGAGCTGCTGGATAACCCCGACGGCATACAGAAAGCGGCGGGTGGGCCGATCCCCGACTGGCTTGCTTCTGCCGAGAGCGTCGTCGATGAGTACGATGAGGACGCTGGCGAAGGTGACGCCGGCGAGTACGTCGAAGAGGCGTACTGGGAGGACGAGGGCGGCGAGGGGTACGAGGAATAGGGTCGATTTGACGGGTACGTGACGTAAAAGAAGGGCGACCGGCTGGTCACCCCGCTGCGGTGAGTGCGCATGCCGACACCTCACCGGGTGAGGTGGCTCATGGTGACCAGGCGGACCCCGACCTTGTGCACCTGGCGAAAGCACGCGGCCTGTCCGATCATGCGCAGCACCGGCTCAATCGCCGTGACGAACGAGCCGGACAGCAGATCAACGCCGTAGTCGAACAGCAGAGGGCTGAGCGGCGTGCTCGGCCCCAGGACGAGGACCAGTGATCCGGGCGGGCACAGCCCAAGCAGACGCTCGAAGGTGCGGTTGAGCAGCGTCATGGCAGTGATGGCGATCACCTCCGCCTGGGGGAAGATCTCCGGGGCGGCGTCGGCGGGCAGGTCGCCGGGATGGGGGTCGAGCTCGAGGACGTGCAGCCGACCGACGGACTCCCTGAGTTGGGGCACAAAGGGGAAGTGGCCGACCAGAGCGACGGTCTTGCCTGCGCCGTGTTCGGCGATCACGTCACCGGCGTTGGCATCTACCCAGGCTTCGGGGTGGGGGGGCAGCAGTGCGTTGAGGGCCGCCAGACCAACGCTGCGCATGGTAGGGCGGTCGGAGAGGATGTAGTTGGCCAGTTCGCGGCCTGAGAGCGCCTCCAGCCCGCCCGCGCGGGGAATGTCAGGCACGCCGTGCTCGTGCTCGGCGAATAGCGTCGTGGAGAGGCCACAGCGCCGTTGGCCGTCCACCTCGGCGACGACGGCCGTCCAGTGCAGGCCGACGCGCACCTCGGTGACCTCGCCGTCGGGCGCGGTTGACAGCAGATCGTGAAGAATTCCCACTCAGTACCTCCCGGCTAAGGGCCACAATTCAGCCCATCCCCAAAAGCATACCACCATTTTGGGCCGAACGGCAGGTCAACCACCGGTAATCGGGGGGAAGATGCTGATCTCCGCATCGGAAGCGAGCGGGATGTCCAGCCCCTCGCCGAGGAGGATGCGGACTCCCATCATCGCCTCACCGGGTGTCAGACGCGACCGTAGACCGGGATGGCTGCCCCGTGAATGGCGCGCGCCGCGTCGGAGGCGAGGAAGACGATCACGTCGGCCAGTGCTTCGGGGGCGACCCACTTGGCGTAGTCGGCTTTGGGCATGGCCTCGCGGTTGGGCGGCGTGTCGATGATGCTGGGCAGGACGCAGTTGACGTTGATCCCGCCGTTCTTCAGCTCGTCGGACATGGCCTCGGTGAGGCGGATCACGGCGCTCTTTGAGGCGCTGTAGGCGGCCACACCGGTGCGGCCTTCAAGGCCCGTTTTGGCCGCCACGCTGACGACCTTGCCAGCACCCGCCTCGATCATGTGCGGGACGACGGCGCGCGAGACGAGAAAGACCGAGCGCGCGTTGAGGTTCATCAGGAAATCCCAGGTCTCAAGCTCGGTCTCGTGGACGGGCTGGCCGCCGCGCCACGTGCCGACGATGTTGACCAGCACGTCGATGCGGCCCCAACGCTCGATGACGGCCTCGACCAGCCGCTCGACGGCGGCGGGGTCGGTCACGTCGATGCCGCCGACCAGCAGGGCGTCGTCGAGGTCGGCGAAGGACTCGCGCAGCCCCTCGGCGCGGTAGTCGGTCAGGGCGAGGTGCGCTCCGCGCCCGGCAAAGGCACGCGTGACGGCGCGGCCTAAAGACCCGTCCGCGCCGGTGATGAGGACGACTTTACCTTCAACGTTCATCTGGCTCCCCCTCTCAGGCTGCGCGCGTGGGCAGGGCGTCGATCTGCTCGACCAGGCGGAAGTCGCGGTCGGTGATGCCCTGCACGTCGTGGGACATCAGGCTGACGCGCACGTTCTTGTAGCCGTGCACGAGGATGTCGGGATGATGATCGGCGGCCTCGGCGAGGTGGCCGACGGCGTTGGCGAACAGCATCGCCTGGCCGAAGTTCTTGAACACAAACTCGGCGTGAAGCTGGCCGTCGTCGCCCAGGCTCCAGCCGGGGTGGTCGGCGAGCCTTTTTCGTATGTTGGCTTCGTTGTAGGTGGTCATAGGCTCCTCCGTTGGCACGTAACGATTCTACAAGGGAGTATAGCGTGTCGGGGGTAGTGGATTCTAACCCCGTCTCCCACCCCTCCCTCGCCAGCCGGGTCTGGCTACTGTACAATGTCGACATGGAACGCCCTGATCCGCCACCCCGCTGCACAATCCGCGCGAACCCGCTGTTTAAGCGCCTGACACGCCGTGACACGTTTCCTGCGCCGGGCGTGACCGCGCCGCTGGCCCTGACGACGGCGGCGGCGAGTCTGGCGCTGCCGGTGCTGGCCTTTCTGCGTGGGGACTTCGGCCTGGCGGTCGTCGCGGCGGACGTGGCTCAGGTGATGATGTCGCTGCTCGCGCCGGTGGCTGCCGCGCTGGCGGCGATCCTCACCGCGCGCGAGGCCCAAAGTGGGGCTTACCAGCTTCTGCGCCTGACCGACCTGCCCGCCGGGGAGCGGGTGCGGGGGTACGTCTTCGCGGCGCTGCACCGGCTGCGGCTGCCGCTCGCACTCGCGCTCGGCCTGACGCCCGGCCTGGTGATCGGAAAATTGATCGCCAGTCTCTCCGACCCCGGCATGGCGCGCCGCCTGATCCTGGGCACCTGCACCGCCCCCATCTGCGAGCTGGCCGCCGGGAACTGGGCGCGTGTCGATCCGGTTGGGCCGACGCTGGCCGTCGTCGCCCTGGGGTTGGGTTTGTGGGGGTTGAGTTTGCCGGGTGCGGCGCTGGGCGTCGGGCTGGCGCTGTGGTGGCGGCAGGGCATCCCGGCGGCAATCGCGGCCTCGTTGGGCGCGGCGCTCGGCGCGGCGCTGATCTGGTTGGGTGCGGCGGTGGTCGACGTGCAGTTGACCGACCTGAGCGTCTTCTGGCTACCGGCGCGGCGGCTGATCATCCCCGCGATGGCGCTGGCTCCCTACCTGCTCGCCCTGGTCGTGATGCGCCTGGCTCGCCGCTGGACGTGAGCGCCTTTTTGCTGCCCGTGAGAGAGGAGAGGGCCGCGTGAACCGCTTCCTGCACTCCCAGATAGCAGGCATTCAGGATAACGCCGTCTTCGTTCGCCTGACACGCCACAGCCGTTGGCCCTCGCTGCGCACGACCGTGTGGCTGTTCGTCGCCGCGCTCCTGTTGGGAGTGGCGGGCGCTGCGGCGCTGCTGTTCGTCGACCCGACAACCGGCACCGCTCTCGAACAACTGGTTGGCAGAATGATCGCCCTGAGCGGATCGGCGGTCGCCCTTCTTGGCCTGCCGGTCGGCGCGCTGATAACCGTCATCACGACCGCCACCGACGTACACGGCGAGGCTTACCAGTTGGTGCGGGCGAGTCTCCTTTCCAAGAAGGAGATCGTGTCGGGCTACATTTTTGCTGCACTGTACCGGCTGCGGCTGCTGTGGGTGCTGGCGTTCGGATTGCTCGCGCTGCCCACGGTGGTTGCCACAACTACTTATTGGCTGCGAGAAAGGCCCATCTTTGTGGCAGTTGCCGCACTTGCCTTTTGGGTCAACGGCATGGTGGCGGGCCTCTCCGCGAACTGGCTGGCGGTGTGCATCGCCGTGCGGCAGGCGATGTGCAGAGAACATATAGAAATCGCGATCATCACCACACTGGCGTTGTTGAGTGTGGTGGGGCCGTTGATGTCCCTGGCAGCAGTGACGTTCGTGTGCGGGTCGCCTTACTTCTTCGTCCTCATAGGCCACATAATCCCCAGACTGACCTACACGATACGCGAAAAAGCCGAAAGCTGCATCTGATCCGGTTAACCCGGAGCACGCATCATGTCAATGCCATCCAAATGGCTCCCGTCAGTGGAAACGATCCAGGCCAACCTTGTCTTTGCTCGCCTGATGTGGCACAGCCGCTGGCCTTCACCGCGCACGGCTGTGCGGCTGTTCGTCACGGCGTTCCTGGTAGGAGTGGCGGGCGCCGTGATTCTGCTGGTCACCAACCTGGTCTTCCTCACCGACATCGGAGAAGTGGTCGTCCTGGGCAGCCTGGCGGTTGCCCTCCTCAGCCCGCCGGTTGCCGCGCTGGTGACCGTCATCACCACCGTGACCGACGTACAAAGTGAGGCCTACCGGTTGATGCGGGTCAGCCTCCTGCCCAAAGAAGAGATCGTGTCGGGCTACCTCTACGCCGCGCTATACCGGCTGCGGCTGCTGTGGGTGCTGGTGTTCGGGCTGCTGCTGCCACTGGCTGCCATCCTCCTCGCCGCCAGCCTCCTGTTCGACACCGGTCTAATCGGTATTCCTGGGGTATTATTTGTGCTTGCTGTCTGGTTGACCGGGGCGGCGATGGGCTGTGCCCTCAACTGGCTGGCGGTGTACATCGCCGTGTGGCAATCACTGCGCTGGGAACAGGTCGGACCGGCAATCGCTGCCGTCATTGTATTGTTCGCCGGGATTGAGGTGTTGGGATGTGTGGCCCTACCTCTGGTTTACTGGCTGATGTTCACCCGTGCTGTCCAAACCAGGTCGGTAGTTTCGCTCATCTGCTTCCCCGTATTCATCCTCTACTTCGTGGGTGCATCCGTCTGCGTCCTGGCCAACGTGATACGCGAAAAAGCCGAAGGCTGCATCTGAACCAGCCCGCCCAGACCGGAGCACGTGTCATGTCAATGCCATTCAAATGGCTCCCGTCGGTGGAAGCGATCCGGGACAACGTCGTCTTCGTTCGCCTGACACGTCACAGCCGCTGGCCCTCACCGCGCACGACCGTGTGGCTGTTCGGTGTGGCGTTCCTGGTGGGGATGGGGGGCGCTGTGATCCTGCTGTTCACCGACCCGGCCTTCCACACTGACATCGGAGAATTGGTCGGCACAGTGATCGTCCTGGGCGGGCTGGCGGTCGCCTTCCTCAGCCCGCCGGTCGCCGCCGTGATAACCGTCATTACCACCGCCGCCGACGTGCAAAGTGAGGCCTACCAGTTGATGAGGGTGAGCCTCCTGCCCAGGGAAGAGATCGTGTTGGGCTACATCTACGCTGCGCTGTACCGGCTGCGGCTGCTGTGGGTGCTGGCGTTCGGATGGTCCCTGTTGTCTATAGCTGTTGTCATATTTCTCCTCGGACCGCCGTATCAGGGTGATCCAGTTGCCGTGCCTGTCCTTGTAGTGATGGTCGCCCTCCTCGTGTGGTTCATTAGCATGGTGATGGGGGCCGCCGTGAACTGGCTGGCGGTGTGCATCGCCGTGTGGCAGTCGTTGCGCTGGAAACGCGTTGGGATCGCGATCATCACCGCACTGGCAATGTTAAGTGCAACAGGAGGGGTGCTGACCTGTGCCTCATGTCTCGCCTTCGCCTGGATAGCCAGTGCGAGTGGGGCAGTAGTGGCGCTTATCTGCTATCCTGTAACCTTCTTCTTCCTCGTGAGAATATCCGTCTCCGGCCTGACCAAGATGATACGCAAGAAAGCCGAAGGCTGCATCTGAGCCAGCCCGCGCGGATCGGAGTACGTGTTATGTCAATGCCACCCAAATGGCTCCCGTCAGTGGAAGCGATCCGGGACAACATCGTCTTCGTTCGCCTGACACGTCACAGCCGCTGGCCTTCGTTGCAGACGACCATGCGGCTGTTCGGTGTGGCGTTCCTGGTGGGAATGGGGGGCGCTGTGATCCTGCTGTTCACCGACCCGGCCTTCCACACCGACATCGGAGAATTGGTCGGCACAGTGATCGTCGTGAGCGGGTTGGCGGTCGCCTTCCTCAGCCCGCCGGTCGTCGCCGTAATAACCGTCATCGCGACCGTGACCAACATGCGAAGTGAAGTCCACCGGTTGATGCAGGTAAGCCCCCTGCCCAGGGAAGAGATCGTGTCGGGCTACATCTACGCTGCGCTGTACCGGCTGCGGCTGCTGTGGGTGCTGGCGTTCGGGTTGCTGCCACCGCCGGTGGCCGTTCTCCTCACCGGTGACATCCTGCTCGACACCTATACGGGCGGTATCCCCATCATGGTGGTATTGGCTGCGCCTGTCATTTGGTTGATCGGCGTGATGGAGGGCGTCGCCGTGAACTGGGTGGCGGTGTGCATCGCCGTGTGGCAGTCGCTGCGCCGGAAATGCGTTGGAATCGCGATCATCACCACACTGGCACTGTTAAGTGCAACAGGAGGGTTGTTGTCCTGTGCCTCATGTTTCGCCCTCGACTGGGTGGCCAATAGAGAAGTGGGTGATGCGGCGGCGGCGCTTGTCTGCTGCCTGATACACTCCCTGCCTATTATGGGGTATGCTATCCCTGCACTGACCTACACAATACGCAAGAAAGCCAAAGACTGTATCTGAACCGGCCCGCCCAGACGGAGCACGTGCCATGTCAAAGCCATCCAAATGGCTTCCGTCAATGGAAGCGATCCAGACCAACGCCGTCTTCGCCCGCCTGACGCGGCACAGCCGTTGGCCCTCGCTGCGCACGACCGTGCGGCTGTTCGGTGCGGCGCTCCTGGTAGGGGCGGGGGGGGCTGTGGCCCTGCTGGTCGTCGGCCCGACTCTCACCCCTGCCACCGCAGAGCTGTTAGGTTATGTGTTCATCCTGAGCGGGTTGGCAGTCGTCCTCCTCAGCCCGCCGGTCGCCGCGCTGGTGACCATCATCACCACTGTGACCGACGTGCAAAGTGAAGCCTACCAGTTGATGCGGATGAGCCTCCTGCCCAAAGAAGAGATCGTGTCGGGCTACATTTATGCTGCGCTGTACCGGCTGCGGCTGCTGTGGGTGCTGGCGTTCGGGCTGCTGTCGCCGCCGGTGGTCGTCATCCTCGCCGGTGACATCCTGCTCGACGCCCATACGGGCGGTATCCCCATCATGGTGGTATTGGCTGCGCCTGCCATTTGGTCGATCGGCGTGATGGAGGGCATCGCTGCGAACTGGGTGGCGGCGTGTATCGCCGTGTGGCAGGCGCTGCGTAAAAAACGCATAGAAATCGCGATCATCACCACACTGGCACTGTTGAGTGTAACAGGATTGCTGATTCCCCTGGCCGTGTCACTCGCTCTCATGGGCTACGTAATCCCCAGACTGACCGACACGATACGCAAGAAAGCCGAAGGCTGCATCTGAACCAGCCTGCCGAGACCGGAGCACGTGCCATGTCAATGCCATCCAAATGGCTTTCGTCAATGGAAACGATCCAGGCCAACCCTGTCTTTGCCCACATGACGTGGCACAGCCGCTGGCCCTCGCTGCGCACGACCGTGTGGCTGTTCATCGCCGCGGTACTGGTGGGGACGGGAGGCACCGCGGCCCTGCTGTTCGTCGATCCGCCCCTCAACACCCCCAGCGCACAACTGGCTGCCAGCGTGATCGTCCTGAGCGGTCTGGCGGTTGTCCTCCTCAGCCCTCCGGTCGCCGCCGTGATGACCACCATCGCGACCGTGACCGACGTGCAAAGCGAAGCCTACCGGTTGATGCAGGTGAGCCTCCTGCCCAAGGAAGAGATCGTGTCGGGCTACCTCTACGCCGCGCTGTACCGGCTGCGGCTGCTATGGGTGCTGGCGTTTGGATTGTTCCCGCCACTCACGGCAGTTGTCACAATTTACTCATGGTCTTGGGATGGGCCTGTCTCTGCAGCAGTTAATGCACTCATCATGTGGATCATTGGTATGGCGCTGGGCTATGCTCTCAACCGGTTGGCGGTGTGCTTTGGTGTGTGGCAGTCATTGCGCAGCAGACGCATCGGCCCGGCGGTCACCACCGTCATGGTAATACTCGGCAGTGTAGAGGTGTTGGTGTGCGCAGCATGTTGGTTTGGGTACGCGGGACTGTATTTCTGCCCGGCATATATCCTTACCCTCATGATTGTCTTCCTTGCCTATCTGACTGACAAGATACGCAGATAAACTGCATCTGAGCCGACCCGACAGATCGGAGCACGCATCATGTCAATGCCATCCAAATGGCTTCCGTCAATGGAAACGATCCAGGACAACATCGTTTTCGCCCACATGACGCGGCACAGCCGCTGGCCCTCGCTGCGCACGACCGTGTGGCTGTTCATCGCCGCGGTATTGGTGGGGATAGGGAGCGCTGTGGCGTTGCTGGTCGTCGGCCCGACTCTCCCCCCCGCCATCGCAGAGCCATTGGATTACGTGTTCACCTCGATCTGGTTGGTGGTTGCCCTCCTCAGCCCACCGGTCGCCGCGCTGGTGACCACCATCACCACCGTGACCGACGTGCAGAGTGAAGCCTACCGGTTGGTGCGGGTGAGTCTCTTGCCCAGGGAGGAGATCGTGTCGGGCCACATCTACGCTGCGCTGTACCGGCTGCGGCTGCTGTGGGTGCTGGTGCTCGGACTGTTCCTGTTGTCTACAACCGTTGACGTAGCGTTCTTAACGCTACCGTATCAGGGTTATCCGGTTGCCACTTCCGTCCTTGACCTCGTAGCGTGGTTCCTCGGCGTCGTTACAGGTATCGCCGTGAACTGGCTGGCGGTGTGCTTTGGTGTATGGCAGGCGCTGCGTTGGAAGTACGTCGGACGGGCAGTCGGAGCCTTCGTGGTAATGTTCGTGTTGGGATATCCGGCCCTGGTCCTGGTCTACCGGTCGATGTTCAACTATGTTGTAAATACCACATCGGTGGCCTCGCTTATCTGCTTCCTCGTATCCTTCTTCTTCTCCGTGAGTATATCCGTCTACGGCCTGACCAAGGTGATACGCGAAAAAGCCAAAGACTGTATCTGAACCAGCCTGCTCAGACCGGAGCACGCATCATGTCAATACCATCCATATGGCTTTCGTCAATAGAAATGATCCAGGCCAACCGCGTCTTCGCCCGCCTGACGCGGCACAGCCGTTGGCCCTCACCGCGCACGACCGTGTGGCTGTTCGTAGCGGCGCTCCTGGTGGGGATAGGGAGCGCTGTGGCGCTGCTGGTCGTCGATCCGTCCCTCAACACCCCCCTCGCGCAACTGATTACCAACGTGATCGCCCTGAGCGGGTTGGCGGTCGCGCTCCTCAGCCCGCCGGTCGCCGCACTGGTGACCGTCATCGCGACCGTGACTGACGTCCAAAGTGAAGCCTACGAGTTGATGCGGGTGAGCCTCCTGCCCAGGGAAGAGATCGTGTCGGGCTACCTCTACGCCGCGCTGTACCGGCTGCGGCTGCTGTGGGTGCTGGCGCTTGGGCTTTTGCCGCCGCCTGTGGCCATCCTCCTCGCCGGTGACATCCTGCTCGACGCCTCTACGGACGGTATCCCCATCATGGTGGTATTGGCTGCGCCTGCCGTCTGGCTGATCAGCGTGGCGGTGGGCGTTGCCGTGAACTGGCTGGCGGTGTGCATCGCCGTGTGGCAGGCGCTGTGCTGGAAACGCGTCGGGATCGCGAGCATCAACACACTGGCAATGCTGGGTGTAATGGGAGGGCTACTGTCCTGCGCCTCATGTCCCGCCCTCACCTGGGTAACCAGTATAGAAGTGGGTGGGGCGGTAGCGGTGCTTATCTGCTGCCTGATATACTTCCTTCATATTATAGGGTATGCTCTCCCTGCACTGACCAAGGCGATACGCAAAAAAGCCGAAGGCTGCATCTGAGCCAGCCCACTTGATGCGCCGCGTTATAATCAAGCCAACCCTATCCGATCAGACATCACCGGTGATCTGCCATGACCAGAAAACGCAGCGTCTACCTTGAAGACCTCCCCATGACCGACGCCTGGACGCGCTTTACCGCTGCGCTCGACGCCGCCGGACTGTGGGAGCCTTTCCCCGGCGAGGACGTGCCCCTCTCCGAGGCGCGGGGACGCGTCACCGCCGGGCCGGTGTGGGCGGCCCTGTCCGCGCCGCACTACCACGCCAGCGCGATGGACGGCTACGCCGTGCGCGCCCGCGATACGCAGGGTGCAACCGAGGCCAGTCCGGTCACGCTGCACCTGATCGCAGACGAGGCCGACCTGGAGCGCGTCGAGCGCCCGGCCATGGCCTGCAACACCGGCCACCCGCTGCCTGTCTGGGCGGACGCCGTGATCATGATCGAGCACGTCCAGCCCGGCCAGAGTGAGGGCGACCTGCTGATCCGCGCGCCCGTCGCCCCCTGGCAGCACGTCCGCGCCATGGGTGAGGACATGGTCGCCACCGAGCTGGTACTGCCCGCCAACCACACGCTGCGCCCGGTCGATCTGGGTGCGGTCGCGGGCAGCGGGCACGCGACCATCGCCGTGCGCCGCCAGCCGCGCGTCGCCGTCGTCCCCACCGGCTCGGAGCTGGTCGACATCGAGGCGGCGGCGAGAGGCGAGATCGAGCGCGGCCAGATCATCGAGTACAACAGTCTTGTGCTCGCGGCTCAGGTCGAGGCGTGGGGCGGGCGGGCGACGCGTTGGGCCATCGTCCCCGACGACTACGACTCGCTGCTGTTCGCCGTCCGCGAGGCCGCAGGGGCGCACGACCTGGTGCTGGTCAACGCCGGGTCGAGCGCGGGCAGCGAGGATTACACGGCGCACGTGGTGCGCGAGCTGGGCGAGGTGCTGGTGCACGGCATCGCCGTCCGGCCCGGCCACCCGGTGATCTTCGGCATGGTCGACGTGCCCGCCGGGCCGGGCGAGGGCCGGAAGCGCGTCCCCGTGATCGGCGTGCCGGGTTATCCCGTCTCGGCGGCGCTGACCGGCGAGATCTTCGTCGAGCCGCTGCTCTCGCGCTGGTTGGGGCGCACTCCCCACGAGCCGCCCACCTTGCGGGCGACGATCAGCCGTAAGATCGTCTCGCCGCCCGGTGACGACGAGTACGCCCGCGTCACGGTGGGCCGGGTCGGCGATGCCGTCATCGCGACACCGCTGCCGCGCGGGGCGGGCGTGATCTCGTCGCTGGTGCGCGCCGACGGCATCGTGCGCATCCCGCGCTTCTCCGAGGGCGTCAACATGGGCGACGAGGTGACCGTCCACCTCTACCGCGCTCCCGACCAGATCGCGCGCACCATCGTCGCCATTGGCTCGCACGATATGACGCTCGACCTGCTGGCGCAGTTCCTGGCCGAGCGCGCGCCCGGCCACCGGCTGACCTCGGCCAATGTGGGCAGTCTGGGCGGGTTGATCGCGCTCAAGCGCGGCGAGGCTCACTTAGGCGGATCGCACCTGCTCGACCCGGCGACCGGCGACTACAACTGGCCGTACATTGACCAGTATCTGCCGGATCGTGACGTGGTGCTGGTGACACACGTCCGCCGCGAGCAGGGGTTGATCGTGCCGCCCGGCAACCCGAAGCGCATCGCCGCGTTCGACGACCTGGCACGTGAGGACGTGCTGTTCGTCAACCGGCAGCGCGGGGCGGGCACGCGCCTGCTGCTCGATTACGAGCTAGACCGGCGGGGAATTGCGCCGGAGGGGGTGCGGGGCTACGATAGGGAGGAATACACCCACCTGGCGGTCGCGGCGGCGGTCGCCAGCGGGACGGCGGACTGCGGGCTGGGGGTGCGGGCTGCCGCGCGCGCGCTGGGGCTGGACTTCGTGGCGGTGGGCTGGGAGCGCTACGACCTGGTCATCCCGCGCGAGCACTACGAGAGCGACTTGCTCCAGCCGTTGCTGGCCCTGCATCACGACGAGGCGTTCCGCGCGGCGGTGGCGGCGCTGCCGGGGTATGACGTGGAGGAGATGGGGAGGGTGGTGGGGCGGTGATTGTAGAGCGTTCGGCACTAGATAGCCTGTACAGGACTCCGATATGACAGGCGTATCATTCAAAGCACCCCAGAAGGTAAAAGCCTACCTGGATGAAATCCTCGCGAGAAAGAGCGACGGGGGCGTTAAGTTTGGCTTCGGATATGTATCTTGCCTTGAATTGCTAACCCAGCAGGTGGAGTTGGGGCCAATAGTCGACATAGACGCAAAACGCTCTATTGTTGAGCGTGCCTTGCTTAGGCGCTGGCTTCGCTACTCCGACCCGAGCCTCCCAATGTTCCGCCGCGCGTTGACAACAGAACTCAAACATTTCCTTGCCCAACCGTTGGAAGAGCGCGCTGTCCTGTTGTTCTTACACTGCAATCCTCAACAACTAGGCAACCGACGTTCTTTCTACGTGCTCGGACAAAGATTGCTAATCCACTCCTCTAAGTCCATTGGGCGGCGCTTTGATATCGACAAGTTACTGGACGACGCAACTCACCTTCTACCAAAAAGTCTGAATGAAAGTCTCCTGCAGACCTCTCCACCGCAGATCTTCACCCCTATCAGTGTCACGGGTAAATGGCGAAGTAAGGACGAGGCAGCCAGTACAGCGATTAAGGCCTTCGATTTACTTCGTGTGCTGCTTAATCTAACCGATCAATACGGGAGATTCACCGTACGGTTCGGCGGCCGTGACCGCCCGCTGGCATCCGTCTTGCCATCGCCAATCTACGGTATATTTGACAAGGACGGCAACTATAGCAGCTTATATTACACAGCCGAGTTGCTTGAATACCGATCCCGGAGTATAGACGCAGAGCAAATCGACGGGGCGATTGAACTAGCGCGGACGTTTCGTGAGGCCCCTGCGGGTAAAAGTACAGCAAAGTTGCTGGTCGAAATCCTTCTGAACTATTCTGCCGCACTTGACACTTCAGACTGGCGGCAGGGTTTCTTGTCACTATGGCAATGCCTGGAACTGGCCACACTTCAGACAGAGCATAGTTTTGACATGAAGAAGGTAGCTAGTCGTGTGAAGGTGATTGCCCAACATCACCAACTGACAAGCGATTTGCTAGATTATTTGCGGGACGCCCGCAATGAACTGGTACACACAGGACGTTTCTCAAAAGAAGGGGCACTGCAAGTAAATCTCCTGAAGTTTATCGTTGAACGAGTAATAAACTTCTTGGCGTCTAACCTCAGACACCTACCCACGAGAAGCCATCTAGAAGCATTCTATCGTCATGCCAGTGGGGGCGATTCTGAGCTCACCATCCATCGCGAAGTAATAGATTTAATCCGAGACAGGCGCAACCAGAAAAAGGGACCTGCTTGACTTCTTCCGACGAGGGTAGTTGGGGTATGATAGTTGTGGAGGCGGCGGATTGATGGCAGAACTAACTCACCTCTGGACGGCGCAGGAGATCATCGATATCCTCAGCGCCCACCGGGCCGAACTGCGGGCGATGGGGGTTGTCAAGATCGGCCTCTTCGGCTCCTTCCGCCATGGGACGGCCACCCCGGACAGCGACCTGGATTTTGTCGTCGTACTGGAGCGTCCCTCATTCGATGACTACATGGATGCCAGGATCTTCCTCGAAGACCTGTTCGGGCACAAGGTCGATCTGGTCCTGGAGGAGAACATCAAACCGCGCATACGCTCGCGGATCATGAGCGAGGCAATGTATGCCCCGGGACTATAGACTGTATCTGGAAGACATCCTGGAAGCCGCACAGAAAGTCAACAGCTATTTGCAGGGCGTTACTTTCGGGCAGTTCGGTGAAGAGACCATGCGCCTTGATGCTGTCCTGCACAATCTGCTCATCATAGGTGAGGCAGTCAAGAGCGTCCCGCTGGAGGTCAGGGAAAATTACCCTGCTGTGGAGTGGCGCAAAATAGCCGGGCTGCGAGACATAATTGCGCACGAATACTTCGGGATCAACCTGGAAATTGTGTGGGACGTTGTTCGCAACAAGCTACCCGAATTACACACTCTTGTCGCTGAAATACTGGAACAAGAGGACGATGAGGACATAGAAGCCTGACACCGGCAAACTGACCGGATATTATTACAGAGTAGGGACGGGGGAGCACCATGTCTACCTTATTTGTCGCCGCAGTCGCCTTAATCGCCAGCACGACGCTGGTCGCGTACATCTCGGCTGCCATCCAGCGGCAGCGCTTCGCCTACCGGGGCAACACGTCGGGGCCGGGTGAGCTGGTCATCACCGGCGAGGGCGCGCCCGCCGCCGCCGTCGCTCCGCCGCCCGCCGACGAAGCCCGCAGCGTTGCCGCCAGGGGCGCGCAGATCTCCGCCGCCGTCGAGAAGACCGACTTCGCCAGCCTGGGGGGGACGCCGCCGCTGGTCCAGTTCATGACCACCTACCTGTTCGGCGATGAACTGTACGACGAGTCCTACAGCATCGACCTGCCCTCCGGCGAGCTGCTGGGTGAACTGGGTGTCAGCATGGCCGAGACGGTCGAACTGGAGGGCAAGAAGAACGTGCTGGCCTTCGAGGTGTGGCTCTTCGACCTGGGCGACACCACCACCAGCGCCCGCGTCCTGGTCAGCGAGGCCGCTTACCAGAACGAGTCGATCCGCGCCCGCCTCGCGCCCAAAGGCGAGCTGGTCGTCGTCCGGCCCGGCGAGTGGACGAATCTGGATTCCAGCACGCTGCGGGTGCGGGTGCGCGCCGTAGACGCAGCGTATTCCTCCGACCCGCGTCTGCCCGACGTCCTCTTCGACCGCCTCACGGTTGAGCTGGCCGTCTGGCCCAACGACGGCAGCCCGCTGCCTGCCCTCTCCCCGGAGGATGTTCTCGCGCAGGAGGTGGGGGCCGCCCCGGAGGACGAGTCAGGCGCGCCCCGCCAGCACGTCAGAGCCAGCTACCTGGTGCGCTTCGCCGAGCGCACTTACCTGCGCCAGCCGTTCATGCTGCGCGTCACCATCCCCGGCGGCACCGACCAGGTGCGCGGAGGGCGTCATCGCAGCCGGTCGGCCCGGCAGAAGGATGACGGCGGCGCGCTCAGCTTCGATCACCGCTGGTATCCCGATCACCCGACCACTCTCTCGCAGCCGATCCCGACGGTCGGCGTGCTGCTTGACTACCACCCGGACGAGTTCCACATCCCCGTGCCCAAGGCGACCGCGCCGCTCACCCCCGGCCAGCCGGTCGAGTTCGCCTTCCCCGTCAAGCCGCTGCGGGCCGAGACGCTGATGCTGGCGGTGAAGGTTTACTACGTCGGCACGCGCCTGATCCCGGAGCGCGAGCTTGAGGTGGCCGTCACCGAGGACCGGCACACCGGCGAGGTCAGCGCCGTCACCACCAGAAAGATGCCCGCCCGCTACGCCGACGACGCCTGGCTTCTGGCGACCGAACTGCTCGACGTGCGCGTCAGGAGCTTCCTCAACGCGACTGCGCCGCTGCTCAACACGCTGACCGCGCTGGCGGTCGTGATCCTGATCCTGGCCTTCGTGGTGTGGGTGCTGGGGATGGGGGTCGCGTCCGGACCGCATGACGTGCTGATCGTCGTGCTGGGCGCGCTCGTCGCGCTGCTGCTCCCGGTGGGCATCCGCCCGGCGGCGGACACGCACCGGCGGCGCGGGTAAAGGGACACGTTTCCGGCAAAGAGGCGAACCAGGACACTCTTCATCACCGGCAGCAAACCAGGGGCGGACACCGATCCGCCCCTCTTTGTGCACGCGTTTACGCCCCCCGGCGTATCAGAGGGTGAGATCGTCCTGCTTTTCACTTCCCCAAAATCCGGCTATCCTTTTAGCCGCAGATCCGGTTGTCGAGCAGCGAGAGGACACATAGAGAAATGATGGATAAGTCACTCAGACAGAGCGGTGCGACTTGGCGGGCGGCATTGATCCCGGCGGCGATCCTGGCGGGGTTGGCATTGGCCTGCGGGATAGCCGGGATACCAAGCCCAACCCCGGTGCCGACCCCGACCGCGTCCGCCACCGCAACCCGGACGCCGACCCCAACCCAGACGCCAACTCCGACCTTAACCCCGACGCCCACCCTACCGCCGCCGACGATGACGCCGACTCTGGCACCTTTACAACCGGCAATCTCCAGGACGGACAGCACAACCCTGGAGACTATCTGCGTGGCAGTCGAGGGAACCTACCCCCAGCTTGCGGTAGACGACGTTTCGCCCGACGTTGAGCGGAACGTCACGAGGTCGCTGGAACGCATGGGGTTTGAGGTGGCGTTGGGTGAAGGCCAGTGCGACGCCGTGCTGGACTATAATCTGACGGGCACCTCCACAGGCGCGTACTACTACGAGGAGAAGACCGCGCAAACCCACTACTGCTACAGCGGCGCACACCTGGAGGGCCGGGTCAGCCTCTCGGCAGCGGGGCAGGTTCTGGCCCAGACCTACGTCAGCTACACCCTGCCACCGCGCTCGCTGGAAACCGCCCTCTTTTGCAGCAAAGAACCGTGGTCATTCTACCTCAGGGGGATCGCGTCCAACGTCGTGGCGTACAGCATCCGCGACCTCTGGGGGCCGGTTGGCCTGGCGCTGGTAACGGCCCAAGATAGGGGTGCCGGAATGGTGCTGAAGGAAATGGGCCAGGAGGCCATCCCGCCGCTGGTGGAAGCGCTGGACGGCGGGGAGTGGCAGGTTCGACGCGCTGCCGCCCTGGCGATTGGCAAGCTGTCGGGGAGCGACCGCACCATCGACCTGAGCGCCAAGTTGATAGCGATGCTCCAGGACGAGCGCGAGGACGAGCGCGAGCTCGCGGCCCTGGCGCTGACGAAATATCGCAAAAGTGACGACATCAAAATCGCGCTGCTTGCGGCGCTGGAGGACGAAAGCGCCAACGTGCGCGCGCTGGCAGCCGAGGGGCTGGGGACGTACTGGCAAGATACCATCCCAGACTTGATCGAGGTGCTGCAAACTGACGAAGCGGCCATCGTGCGCCAGGCGGCGGCCCTCGCATTGGCCGAAACCGGAAACCGCCGGGCGGTCATTCCGGCGCTCATCGACGCGCTCGAATACGACGAGGACGAAGGCGTGCGCGCGGCGGCCCTCGAAGCGCTCAGGTCCCATTCGGGCTCGGCGTACAGTCTGTACAAGGATGACGCGGCAGGCTGGCGAGAATGGTGGGAAAGCCAGCAGTGAGCGACCTCTTCACGCTTCGGCCTACGGCAACGTGAACCAGAAAGTGCTGTCCTCGCCCAGGACGCTCTCGACGCCGACCTCGTCCTCAAGGATGATGGGCGCGCCGACGTAAGCGCGCAGAAGCGCGCAGAAGCGCTCAACTGCGTAACTCCTGCATGTGTCGAGAATCGCCTCCCATCCTCTCCATGTTCAGGGTCATTCTGCCCCAAATTCATACCCCGGATACCCGCACCGTGCGCCGAATCCTGGAACCCTTTCCGCTCTGGCGTGTTGATTCTAGTAGCACTCAGTCTGTCAGTGAGGGGGAAAACATGACTGGGAGTAGCAAACGCATCGCCGTCATCACCGACAGCACGTGCGACATCCCGGCCAATCTGGTCGAGCAGCACAGCATCATCGTCGTGCCGTTGTACGTGGTGTGGGGGGAGGAGGAGCTTCGCGATGGGGTAGACATTGACAACACAGCCTTCTACACCCGCCTGCTCGGCGACCCAGTCCATCCCAAAACGTCCCAACCCACGCCCGCCGACTTCGTGCACGTGATTGAGGAGTCCGGTGCGCAGGAGGTCGTCATCGTCACCATCGCCGACAACCTGAGTGGGACCTACGCGTCGGCCATCGCCGCGCGTGAGATGGTCGGCATCCCGGTGCACGTCGTCGACTCACTCTCGCTCTCGATGGGCCTGGGTTGGCAGGCCCTTGCCGCCGCCCGTGCCCGTGATCGGGGCGCGGATGCCGACGCCATTGTCGCCGAGACGCACCGCGTGCGTGACAGCCTGCACATCCTGCTCACCGTCGATACATTGGAGTTCCTGCACAAAGGCGGGCGCATCGGCGGCGCGGCCAGGCTCGTCGGCTCGGCCATCCGGCTCAAGCCGCTGCTCACCATCGACCACAGCGTTGGACGCCTGGAGCCGGTCGAGACCATCCGCACCCGCCCCAAGGCGCTGCACCGCCTTTTGGAGGTGACCTTCGAGCGCGTCGATCCGGGGCGGCCCATGCACGTTGCCGTCATCCACGCCGCCGCGCTCGACGACGCCGACTACCTGTTCGAAGAGATCAAAACCCGCCACAATCCGCTTGAGATCACCATCGGTGAGATCACGCCCGTCCTGGGCGTGCACGGCGGACCGGGGCTGGTCGGCATCTGTGCCTACAACGGTTAATCCACGACCGGCGAAACCGCGAGGGTAGAACCTATGAGCGAGCACACCCACCGCATCGCCATTGTCACCGACAGCACGTGCGACATCCCTCCCGACCTGCTCGACGAGCATCACATCATTGTCGTGCCCCAGTACCTGATATGGGGTGAGGAAGAGCTGCGCGACATGTACGACATCGACAACGAGACGTTCTACGCCCGCCTGGAAACCGACCCGGTCCACCCCCAGACCACCTACGCCAGCGCCGCCGCCCTCGCGCGCATCGTTCGCGAGTTCGCTCCGGACGCGGCCGAGGCGGTCATCGTCACCGTCAGCAGCCAGTTGAGCGGCACGATGAACTCGGCTTACGGCGCGCGTAACCTGCTCGACATCCCGCTGCACGTGGTCGACTCGCTCTCCGCCTCGATGGGGCTGGGCTGGCAGGTTCTGGCCGCCGCCCGTGCCCGCGACCGCGGCGAGGATGTCGAGGCCATCCTCGTTGAAATCCGGCGCGTGCGTGAACGGCTGAGTGTGTTCTTCGTCGTTGACACGCTGGAGTACCTGCACAAAGGCGGGCGGGTCAGCGGCCTGGCCCGCTTCGTCGGCTCGGCCATCCAGCTCAAGCCGCTGCTCGTCGTGGACACCGCCACTGGTCGCATTGATCTGTGCGAGCGTGTCCGCACGCGTGAACGGGCGCTCCATCGCCTGGTCGAGGCTACCTTCGAGCGGGTAGATACCGGCCGACCACTGCACGTCGCCGTCCTGCACGGTGCCGCCCTCGACGATGCCAGGGCCGTGCACGATGAGATTGAAGATCGCTACCACCCGGCCGAGCTTCTCTTCGGCCAGACGACGCCCATCATCGGCGTGCACGGCGGGCCGGGAATAGTCGCTCTGTGTGCCTACAACGATTGAACGCTAAGGAGGAGATCGTGAGCAAACACCGCATCGCCCTGATCACCGACAGCACGTCGGATATTCCGCCCCACCTGGTCGAAGAGCTTGGCATCATCGTCGTGCCCCTGTACGTGATATGGGGTGAGGAGCAGTTGGTTGACGGTCGCGACATCGACAGTGAGACGTTCTACGCCCGCCTGCCCAACGACCCGATCCACCCCAGAACCTCCCAGCCCTCACCCGCCGACTTCGTGGGGGTGATCGAAGAAACCGGCGCCGAGGAAGTCGTCCTCATCGTCCTCAGCCAGAAGCTGAGCGGCACCTACGACTCGGCGGTGCAGGCCGTCGACCTGGTCGACATCCCGGTGCACCTCTTCGACGCGCACACCTGCACCATGGGGCTGGGCTGGCAGGCGATTGCCGCCGCCCGCGTGCGCAACCAGGGCGGCGATGTCGAGGCCATCCTGGCCGAGGCCCACCGCGTGCGCGAGCGCATGAGCGTGCTCTTCACCGTCGACACGTTAGAGTACCTGCACAAAGGCGGGCGCATCGGCGGCGCGGTCAGGCTGCTAGGCACCGCGCTCCAGCTCAAGCCCATGCTGGCCGTCGACAGCCGCACCGGCGGCTTCGTCGACGCGGCTGAAAACACCCGCACGCGTAAGAAGGCCCTCCAGCGCATCATCGAGGCCACCTTCGAGCGCGTTGACCCCACCCGCCCGACGTACGTCGGGGTCGTTCACGGCGGGGCCGAAGAGGATGCCCGCGCCATGTACGAGGAGGTCAAGAGCCGCTACAACCCGGTCGAGATGACCCTCTCGGCGATCTCACCCATCGTCGGCGTGCACGGCGGCCCGGGCATGGTCGGCCTGTGCGCCTACAACGACTAGCGAGGAGGAGACTATGAGCCAGCACACCAATCGCATTGCCTTGATCACCGACAGCACGTGCGACATTCCCCCCGAACTGCTCAAGCAGTACGGCATCATCACCGTGCCCCTGTACATCGTGTGGGGGGAGGAGTCGCTGCGCGACGGTGTCGACATCGACAAACCGACCTTCTACACCCGCCTGCCCGAAGACCCCATCCACCCTAAAACGTCCCAGCCCACGCCCGCCGACTTCGCCACCGTGCTCCATGAGTGCGGCGCGCAGGAGGCGGTCATCATCGTCATCAGCGCCGAGCTGAGCGGCACGCTTGACTCGGCCAACACGGCGCGCGCCATGGTGGACATTCCCCTGCACGTGGCCGACTCGTTCTCCACCTCGATGGGACTGGGCTGGCAGGTGCTTGCCGCCGCCCGCGTCCGCGAGGAGGGCGGCGACGCCGCGGCGATGCTCGCCGCTGCGGAGCGGGTGCGCGAGCGCGTGAGCGTGCTCTTCACCGTCGACACGCTGGAGTACCTGCACAAGGGTGGGCGCATCGGCGGCGCGGCCAGGCTGCTCGGCACCGCGCTCCAGCTCAAGCCGATGCTCATCCTGGATCACACCACCGGCGGCATCGACGCGCTCGAACGCACCCGCACGCGCAAGAAGGCGCTCCGCCGCATCGTCGAGGAGACCTTCGAGCGCGTCGACCCCGGCAAGCCGATGCGCGTGTCGGTGATACACGCCGCCGTCAGAGACGAGGCACAGCCCATGCTGGAAGCGCTCAAGGCCCAATACAACCCGGTTGAGACCGCCTTCAGTGAGATCTCGCCCGTCCTGGGCGTGCACACCGGGCCGGGGGCAATCGGCCTGATCGCCTACAACGAGTGAGCGATGTCTGGCCCGCAGCCGGGCGAAAGAGATGAGCGTACACGAGCGTCGGGTCGATAATCGGGGCGTCCAGATTCACGTGCTCGACAGTGACCCTGAGGGCGGCGCGGCGGGCACGCCGCTCGTCTTCGTGCCGGGCGTGCTCCGCGCGGCAGAGGGCTTCCGCGCCACGATGGACGCGCTCGCGCCCCGGCGCTGCGTCGCCCTCAGCCTGCGCGGCTGGGGCAAGAGCGACGCCCCGCCCACCGGCTATCGCTTCGAAGACCACGTCTCCGACCTGGAGGCCGTCGTCGAGGCGCTTGGCCTGCGCGCCTTCTGCCTGATGGGGCACTCGATGGGCGTGCCGCTGGCGGTCGAGTACGCCGCCCGCCACCCGGATCGCCTCACCGGCCTGATCCTCGCCGACTACCCGCCGCGTTTGCCCGCCTTTCCGGCTGAGTGGGCCGAGCGCGTGCTGGATGCCATGCCGGGCCAGGCCCGCCCGCACGTCGTCGAGGCGCTGCACAACGAGTCGCGAGAGGTCGTGCTCTGGGATCGGCTGGCGCGCGTTGAGTGCCCGGTGCTGATCCTGCGCGGCGGCCAACCTGACTCGCTGCTCTCGCCTGAAGACTCGCAGACGTACCTGCAACGGTTACCCAGCGCGCTGGTGGTCGTCTTCGATGAGTCGGGTCACGAATTGTGGGAGCCGGACGCCGCGCGCTTCGTCGGCACGCTGCGCGCCTTTCTCCACCAGCTTGACGGGGGAACACAATAGCCGTAATGTTTGATCGCAGAATGGGGGGACGGATGAGCCGTCAGGCTCACAGGGGGTTTGAAAACGTTCTAATTGGCTCATGGAGAAAACTCAGATGAATCGAAACCTCTTCCCACTCCTGGCCCTCGCTGGCCTGACCGCTCTCGCGTGCAACCTCACAGGTCTGGCGGGGACCCCGGCCCAGCCCGCGCCGACTGCCACGCCGGTCGCTGACGAGGCGGCGGGCGTAGCCCCCACAGAGAGCGCGGTCCCAGAGAATGGGGAGGCTGCCCCCCAGGCCACCGAGCAGCCGCCCGGTGTGGAAGCCGGGCCACCTGAGATGAGGGTCGCCTTTGTCAACGAAAACAACGTCTGGCTGTGGACCGAGAAAGGCGGGGCGCTGCCGTTAACCGGCTCTGGCGGCGTGACCGACGTCAGGCTGTCTGACGACGGGAGCACCGTTGCCTACGTCCACCGGTCGGCTGATTTCAAAGAGAATGAGCTTCGTGCCATCGACGTTGACGGCACCAACGAGCGCCTCCTCGTCGGCGCGGACGAGTTCAAAGCCCTCCAGACCAACGACATCGCAGAGGGGATCGAACCCCACCAATTCGAGTGGATTCCGGGCACGCACCTGTTGGTCTACAACACGCGGCACATCTTTACCGAAGCGGGCTTTTCCGCTCTCAACGATGATCTGTGGGTTGTGGACGCAGACACGGGACAGCAACCTTTTTCCTTTCCAGCCGGATCCGGCGGCAACTTCTACGTTGCGCCCGATGGGTCTCAGATCGCCATTGCGACGACCACGGGGATCAGCCTGATCAACGCCGATGGGAGCAATCGACGCGACGGCGTGCTGACCATCGAAGCCATCGCCCTGGTCGAAAGCGAATTTGTCCCGGCACCCGTCTGGTCCCCGGACGCACACTCGCTCGGTGTGGTGCTTCCACCGGGGGTGCCCTTCTCGGAGCCGGTCGGCGAGTCCACGACGTGGCTCATCCCAACCGACGGAAGCCCGGCCCGGCAACTGGGCACCTTCCTCACCTCTCCCATCCCTGGCCTCGGCCCCCGGTTCTCACCCGACCTGAGCAAGGTGGCCTATCCTCGCTTCGGCGATGACGAGTCGGAGCTGCATATTGCCAACGCCGACGGCACAGAAGACGCTGTGTATGATGCAGGCCCCTCGCTTCGCTTCCTGGGCTGGGCACCCGACTCAGAACGCTTTGCTTATGAGACCGGCCAGTCGTCCACGCAGGTGGGCCAGGTTGGCGCGCCGCCCATCCTGCTCGACGACGTCCAGGTCGCCGGTTCACTTGACGTCACCTGGGTGGACGCCAACCGCTTCCTCTACCTCGTGCAGGATGGTCTCAATTGGGAGCTGCGGCTGGTGACGGTTGGTCAGCCCAGCCAGTTGCTGTCGCCGCTCAGCTATATGCAATCGCCGTTCACCGGTTCACTCACACCTGGCTTCGATGCTATCAACTAGAGGCCGGGGCTGTCGACCTCCACGCCGCCGGTAGATAGTTCTGTTGGTGGCAGACCGCGTGAGCGTTTATTGTGGCTGTCTCCCAACTTGGGATAGACGACAGAGAAGGAGGATGCTCATGGCTGGAGAGTTTTTCTCTAACCCCCTCTACGATCACCTGACGCGCCGCTCGCGTTGGCCCTCGCTCCGGCTGACGCTGTGGCTGGCCTTCGGGTTGGGGCTGGTCACGCTGACCATCTCCGCCTTCAGCCTGAGCAGCATACCGCAGGCGGGTGCGCTCCGGTTGATCGCCCTGATCCTGATGCTGGCGGGTGCGCTTGTCACTCTGGTGGCCCCGCCGGTCGTCGCGGTGTCGGCTGCCGTCCTCACCGCCCGCGACGCGCGCACCGGCGGCCATGAACTGATGCACCTCACCCCTCTCCCGAAGGCGGCCATCGTGCGCGGCTATGCTTTCGCCGTGCTCTTCCGGCTGCGCGTCCTCCTGGCGCTCGTCGTCGCCCTGATGCCCGCCCTGGTCGTCGAAGCGCTGTATATGACGGCGCTCGGCAGGGCCATTTTCTTCAACGTCGCCTGCAACCTCATGCACCCGGAGCTCTGCCACATCATGCCCTGGTCCCTGCCCCCTGAGGCGGGGCGCATCTTCTCGCTGGTGCTCGGCACGTGGGGGCTGATCCTGCTGGCGGCGGCGCTCGGCGTGTGGCTGGCCCTGCGGTGGCGTCGAACCACCGCCGCAGCCATCGTCGCGTCGGGGCTGGTGGCCCTCCTGATCGCCGCATCTCTGATCGCGTCCATCAACGTCCTGAGCGGCCTGGTTATGGCGCTCGTGCTGCTGCTGCCCTGGGCGCTGGCCCTGGCGATCATGCGCCTCGCGCAGGAGAGCGCGCTGCCCCACAGCCAGTGAATTCTATTCCCCGTGAGTCGGCGGGGCGGGTGGTGGGGGGCAGGGGGTCGCGACGCGGGCGAGCGCGACATAGCGCCGGTAGGCTTCGAAGCTGGGAGCGCCGTCGATGATGCCCCGGCGGATGAAGGTGAGGACGACCCGGCTCCCCTAGAGGCCGGGGCGGTCGGCCCCCACGCCGCCGGTAGATGGGTCTGTTGGTGGCGGGCCGCGCGAGCGTTTATTGTGGCTGCCTCCCAACTTGGGAGAGACGATACAGAAGGAGGATGCTCATGGCTGGAGAGTTTTTCCCCAATCCCCTCTTCACCCACCTGACGCGCCGCCCGCGTTGGCCCTCGCTCCGGCTGACGCTGTGGCTGGCCTTCGGGTTGGGGCTGGTCACGCTGACCATCTCCGCCTTCAGCCTGAGCAGCATACCGCAGGCGGGTGCGCTCCGGTTGATCGCCCTGATCCTGATGCTGGCGGGTGCGCTTGTCACTCTGGTGGCCCCGCCGGTCGTCGCGGTGTCGGCTGCCGTCCTCACCGCCCGCGACGCGCGCACCGGCGGCCATGAACTGATGCACCTCACCCCTCTCCCGAAGGCGGCCATCGTGCGCGGCTATGCTTTCGCCGTGCTCTTCCGGCTGCGCGTCCTCCTGGCGCTCGTCGTCGCCCTGATGCCCGCCCTGGTCGTCGAAGCGCTGTATATGACGGCGCTCGGCAGGGCCATTTTCTTCAACGTCGCCTGCAACCTCATGCACCCGGAGCTCTGCCACATCATGCCCTGGTCCCTGCCCCCTGAGGCGGGGCGCATCTTCTCGCTGGTGCTCGGCACGTGGGGGCTGATCCTGCTGGCGGCGGCGCTCGGCGTGTGGCTGGCCCTGCGGTGGCGTCGAACCACCGCCGCAGCCATCGTCGCGTCGGGGCTGGTGGCCCTCCTGATCGCCGCATCTCTGATCGCGTCCATCAACGTCCTGAGCGGCCTGGTTATGGCGCTCGTGCTGCTGCTGCCCTGGGCGCTGGCCCTGGCGATCATGCGCCTCGCGCAGGAGAGCGCGCTGCCCCACAGCCAGTGAATTCTATTCCCCGTGAGTCGGCGGGGCGGGTGGTGGGGGTCAGGGGGTCGCGACGCGGGCGAGCGTGGTCAGCTCACCTTCGAAGACGTTCAACCGGCGACCGATAGGATCGAGGTAGCGCACCTGGTAATCCAGCGCGCCGACCTGCTCGACGAGCGCCAGGCCGTGCGCGGCCAGATAGCCGACCATCTCTGCCGGGTCGAAGCCGGTGATCCAGGGTGCCCCGAAGCGCCGGGCGAGCACGACGTAGTGCCGGTAGGCTTCGAAGCCGGGAGCGCCGTCGATGATGCCGCGGCGGATGAAGGTGAAGACGATCCGGCTCCCCGGCGCGGCGGCGTGTGACACGTAGTGGAAGGTGGCGTCGACGGCCTGGGCGGTGATGTACTGCGTCACGCCCTCCCAGATGAAGAACGTCCGCGCGCCCTCCACAAAGCCCGCCGCCGCCATCTCGTCGGCCAGGGACTGGCGCTCGAAGTCGACCGGGACGAAGGTGACGTGTGGGGGGAGCGCGCCGAGCGCCCGCCTCACGGCCTCCTGCTTCCAGATCAGCGTGGCGGGCATGTCCACCTCGAAGACGCGCGCCCGGTCGATGCCGGGGATGCGGTAGGCGCGGCTGTCGCCCCCCGCACCGAGGATCACGATCCGGTCGAAACCGTCCTCAAGCGCGCGCTGGAGCGCCTCGTCGATGTAGCGGGTGCGGCACATGAGATTGCCGACCGTGATCACAGGCAGCAGCCAGGCGGGCAGGGCGTCCCGGATGCGGGGAGTGCGCATCAGGGCCAGGATGGCCCGCCAGAGGGGGTTCTTCACGAAGGCGAGGGCGAAGGGGTCCTCGAAGAGACGCTCCTCCGGAGGGAGAAGCGATTCAATCGCGCGGCTGGCGGCTGTGGTCTGCGCGGCGCGGCTGGCAACGCTTTGTTTCACCGGTTGGCTCCTTGATATCGTTTTTGGGTGGCCCGTCCACGTGCAGCCTGTTCCATTTATCTGCCGATAAGGTCTCCCACACTCTCAATGGTATCGAGGTTTTCGTAACCCGCCACCCACACCGTGTGGGATCTGGCCGGGCAGGGATGCCGGTCAGGCGAGCGTCAGGGGGTGGATGGTGATGCCTGGCTGGGAGGCGAGGCGGGCGGCGATCTCGGCCAGCGTGTGGCCGGTGGTGGGATGCACGAAGCCGGGGGCGAGATCGGCCAGCGGCAGGGCGACGTGCGCGCGGGTGAGGATGTCGGGGTCGGGGAGGGTGATGCGTCCCTCCGGGTCGTCGAGCACGAGGTCGCCGTACAGGGCAACGTCCAGGTCGATGGTGCGCGCGGCGAACTTGTCGGCGCTGCGAACTCGGCCCAGGCGGGCTTCGAGGGGGCGCAGCACGTCGTACTTGAGCGTGGCGGGCGGGAGGTCCTCGTCCAGGTCGATCAGGACGGCGGCGTTGAGGAAGGGCGGCTGGTCTGAGACGTGGCCGGACGCGTCGAGGGGGGCGGTCTGGTAGACGCGTGAGACGGCGCGGATCGCGAAGCGCTCCCCCAGCAGGTAGGCGGCCCGGCTGAGGTGCCGCTCCGGCTCGACGTTCGAGCCGAGTGTGATGAAGACCAGGATCGGCAGCGCGTCGGCGGGCATCAGTCCGGAAAGTCGGCGGCGGTGCGCTCGATCTCGACGCCCACCGAGCGGGCGAAGCGCAGCGCGCCGGGCTTCTCCACGCGCACGATGGCCCGCTCCGCGCCGTGCTTGACGCAGATGCGGGCGATCTCGGTCGCCAGCGCCTCGACCAGGTAGTGCTGGGAGGACTCGACGTAGGCGATGATGGCCTTGGTGATGGTGCGGTAGTTGAGGATGTCGGCGGGGTCGTCGGAGCGCCCGGCGGGGCGGATGTCGGTGAAGAGCGTGAGGTTGATCAGGATGTCCTGCTTCTTCTCGCGCTCCCAGTCGTTGAGGCCGATGATGCCGCGCAGCAGCAGATCCCTGACGACGATCTTATCCTGGGATGGCACGATGCACCTCCTGTGAGTCGCTTTGTCGTGTCATGTGGTTGCCGGAGAAGCCATCATACTGCCGATTCCAACGCGCAGGGGCCGACCACTGCGCACTTGCCGCAGACTTCTGCCACGCCCAGGTGTTCGTACTCACGCGCCACCTCCAAGCAGCGCGCCCAACAAGCGTGCTTGTCGATGCTGTCATTCTCGTCGAGGGCGTCCACCGGGCATTTGAAAACGCACTCCATGCAGCCCCCGTTGTCGTAGAACTCACATCTTTCCTTCGGCTCAGGCTTATCGACCGGGAGGTCGGCGTCAATCACCAGGCTGCCAAACCGCCCTGCGCACCCGGCATCAGTAATCACCAGGTGGTGAAGGCCAAAGCTGCCCAACCCGGCCAGAACGGCGACGCTTTTGTGCGACCACCGGCTGATCAGCGTTTCGGGGTCGAAGTTGCCGGCAGGTTCGGCGGCAGCGCGAATGCCGCGCTCCGCGAGCAGCCCAATCAGTCGGGAGGTGATTCGCCCGATCAGCCTGTTCGTCTCGACGTAGGCCAACGCCCACTCGTGGGCCACCTGCGCCCTGTCCTGCTTGTTGGCCTCGACGACATCCGGAGCGAAGGGCAGGAAGAAGCTGACCACCGAGCGCGCACCACTCAGCAGATCCTCCGGCATCATGTGAGTCGGCTCCGCCACACGACGCAGGTCTGGGAACCCCGGATCGTCCGCTGCCACGAAGCGCACCAACGCTTCGCGATAGCCGGTGACCATGCCGCTCTCGGAAGCTTCGCGCTTGATGGTGTGGGTGATGAAGACGGCCAGTTCTGATGGGCTCATGCCACGCATTTAGGACTCGATCTAACGACCTGGTTTTTCCCGTTAACGGCGCAACTCCGCCAAATGATACCACAGACGAAGGCGCGCGGGCGGCGGCGCACGCGTCGTGGTCAGGGGGCCGGGCCGCTCGCCTCGACAGGGGCCGGTGCCGAGCGTGCCAGCCAGATCAGGCTGACGAAGAACCCCAGCAGCATGACGGTTGCCCCGCTGAGGTAGGGATAACTGAGGTTGAGGTCGAAGGCGAAGCCCGCCCATATCGGCCCGAAGATGCGGCCCAGGCTCATGAAGGCGTTGTGCAGGCCCATCGCCACACCCTGGCCGCCGGGCGCGCGCCGCGAGACCAGCGAGGCGACGCCGGGGCGCAGCATGGCGTTGCTGATGATGAAGAAGCAGGCGGTTACCATCACCCCCACGAAGCTGTCCGGCAGCAGCATCAGGGCGAAGCCCACCGCCGACCCGATCAGCGATGCCCGCACGACGGCCACCTCCCCGAAGCGCCTGGTTGCCGGGCCGGTCAGCATGCCCTGCACAATCGCCGACACGACGCCGATAGCCATCAGGATAATGCCCACCTGGAGCGTATCGTAGCCGTGCCTCTCCTTCCCGAACAGGCCGAATACACTCTCGAAGTTGGTCATGCCGAAGCTGAGCAGGAAGGACAGGACGAGCAGGACGCCGATTGGGCCGGAGAGCGCGCGCCACATCTGGCCGAGCTGCGGCCCCTGGATGCCGCCTGCGCCCGTGTCACGCTTCTCGTGAGGCAGGGATTCGGGCAGCGCGGCGAAGACGAAGATCAGGGCCAGCGTCGAAAGCCCGGCGGCGATGAAGAACGGCAGCGCGAGCGACCGTCTGGCGAGCAGGCCGCCCAGCCCCGGCCCGATGACCATCCCGACGCCCATCGCCGCGCCGATCACGCCCATGCCGCCGCCGCGATCCTCTTCGGCGGTGCTGTCGCCGATGTAGGCCATGGCGGTGGGCAGCGTGGCCGAGGACAGAATCCCGGACAGCGAGCGGGCAGCGTACAGCATCCACAACTGCGTCGCCAGGCCGAACAGCACCTGCGAGATGGCGTTGCCCACGATGCCCAGCATGAGGAACGACTTGCGCCCGTAGCGGTCGGAGAGGCTGCCCCACACCGGCGCGAAGAAGAACTGCATGGTCGAGTAGGTAGCCATCAGCAGACCAAGCTCTGTGCCACCGGCCCCAAAGTAATCGACGTAGAAGGGCAGGATGGGGATGGCGAGGCCGAAGCCCATCATGACGACGATCATCGTGAAGAACAGGATCAGCATGTTGCGGCGGTTGGTCTGGTTCACAGGGCGGTGCCTTTCTGGCTTGAATTGGGTTTTTGTGATTCTCGTCGATCTGGCAGAGTCTTATAATACCACCATTTCTGCCTGGGACGGGTAACGAGCACCCGATTCAGGTGAAATATGTGATAGAATGAAAGCATCTCCCATCACATCGTCATAGGGAAAGTCGGGTAGAGTATCACAAAACTTCCTCAGGTCGATACCTCTTCACTTTGTCCACCCTCTTCACCACACACGTCTGCAAGCGAACCAACATCGCTGCTGCAAACACTTAGCACCAACCCAGGGGACCTGTGTCCGGGCGTTTGGGCAGGGGCAACAGGTGAAACGCCTGTGGACCCACGGCTGTGTTTTTCTGTTGCGTACGTTCAGCCAACCTGAGAAAGGAGACAGACGACGATGGTTCTCTTTGTCATGCGGTGGAATATCCACCCAGATAAGACGGACGCTTATTTCGAGTGGACCCAGTCTGCGATCCAACGCACCCTGGCAGTGCCGGGCGTGGTTGAGTTCAGGGCCTACCGACCGGCAACTGGCACAGCCCAGGTGGTCGTAACCTACGAGTTTATCGACATGGCCAGTTGGGCTGCCTGGCAAGCCAACGAGGACATACAACAGGTCGTAAGTGAACTACACACGCTGGCGACCGACGTCAGTCGCGAGCTTTGGGGCCCGTCGCCGGTCGTCCCCGAGCCCGTCCGGCCTGGGGGGTAGGACCATCTCCTGATGGTGGATGAGGTCAGGTGAGCAGCCGGTCAGGCGCAAAGTCCAGTTTCGAACGACGTTGAAGTAACCGGGGTGGCGCTCCGGTTACCTCATGAGAGTCGAAGGCGCAGGGTACCCAGGCCCATTCGGGCTTACCTTGCGCCTTCGTTGCCTCATGGTGCGGTCAATGCCTGCCGGTCTCCCCGCCTGATAGCGGTAACGTTCAATCGGCGGCCCAACTCAGTATCGTCGATTCTGGCGGACGCAAAGCAGGCCCTCACCAACGGGAACCTTCTGCCGGGGGTTGACGTTATAGGGGTGGCACTGTATCTTCATAGCACCGCGTATGGATATGACGTGCACTATCATAAAGCGGCAAGGAACCGCAGGAGGATTGAGCAAATAATGGAGCAAAAGCATCTCTTGAAGAGGAAGGTTTTCGGCCTGCTGGTGATGCTGGGCATGGCAGCCCTGTTGACCGGGTGTGGCGGGGCGCTTGGCGGCGCGGCTCCGGCTGACGGCGGCGCGCTCACCGATGTCATCTCGGTCACCGGCACGGGCGAGGCCAGCGGCAAGCCCGACGTGGCTTACGTCCAACTGGGCGTTGACGTGTCCGACGCCGATGTCAGCAAGGCGGTCGCCGACGCCAACCAGGCGATGGAGCGGGTCCGGGACGCACTCACCCAGTTTGGTATCCCGGACGAGGACATCCGCACGACCGGCTTCAACGTGTGGCCGGAGGAGCGCTACGGCCCCGAAGGCCCGACCGGTGAGCGCGTTTACCACGTGCAGAACACGGTGAACGTTAAAGTGCGCGACATCACGCAGGTGGGGAATGTGCTCGAAGCCGCGCTGAGCGCCGGTGCGAACCAGGTGAACAGCCTGAGCTTCGGCATCGACGACACCTCGGCGCTGGAGGCTGAAGCGCGCAAGGCGGCCATCGCCAACGCGCAGGAGCGCGCCAGGCAGCTTGCCGACGCGCTGGGCCTGAAGGTGGGCGAGGCCATCATCGTCAGCGATTACGGCACCGGACCGGTGATCAGCTATGAGCGCGCGGCCTACGAGGGACTGGGCGGCGGCGGTGGCGCGCCGGTCAGCGAGGGACAGTTGACGGTCAGCGTGCAGGTCAGCGTGACCTTCGAGATCGCCAAGTAGGCTGCCGGTCATCGACCGGCCCACGACGGGGGTGGCGCATGCCGCCCCCGTTTTTTGTGTGGGGGCGCGGTGGGCTTGCGCCCGTAGCCCGGCGCTTGGGGTGGGGGGGTAAACAGGGGAAAGCACTTCGTGATTCCGGCCAAGCCTTGTTATACTCCAGCCCAGTTCTCACCACCAACCGTAGCACATACAGGAGAGACCACCTTGGGCAGAACACACAAGTCGCTTCTGATCGCGCTGGCGCTGCTGGCCGCGCTGGCGCTGGCTGCGTGCGGCCCCGCCCGTCCGCAGGTCAAGACGGTCACGCCGCTGGAAGTCCACACGCGGCTGCCCGCCGCCTACGATGAGGGCCTGATCCTGCTCGACGTGCGCACGCTCGAAGAGTGGACGTTCAACGGGCACATCGACGGGGCGACGCTGATCCCGCTGGAACAGCTCCCGTCCAATGCCGCGTCAGAGTTGCCCAACAAGGACGCCGAGATCATCGTCTACTGCAACACGGGTAACAAGAGCGCCCAGGCCGCCGAGTACCTGGTCGAAAACGGGTACACCAACGTCTCCGACATGGGCGGCTTGCAGAAGTGGGTAACGCTGGGCTACCCGCTTGTGACAGGCCCGTAGCCCGACCGCCGGGCGGAGGAACCACGCGCATGATCGTCGTCTCCGACCTGGAAGGCACGCTCACCGACGGCGCAACCTGGCGGGGCACCGGCAATTACCTGAAGCAGCACCGCAGCGCGCTGGCCTACAGCCTGTTTTTCGTCTCGCGGGCACCGGTCATCCCGCTGGCGAGGCTGAACCTGATCGACCAGCAGCACGCCAAGAATCGCTGGCTTGAGGACCTGCTGCGGCTGTTCACGCACGCCACGCCCGACGAGGTGGAGCACATGGGCGAGTGGGTGGTCGAGCACGAGATGTGGCCCCGGCGACGCCCCGACGTGCTGGCCGAGCTTGAGGCCCACCGCCGGGCCGGGGCGCGGATCGTCGTCGCGTCGGGGACGTACCAGCCGGTGGCCGAGGCTTTCGCGCGGCGCATCGGAGCCGAGGTGCTTGCCAGCCCGCTGGAGGTCGCCGACGGGCGCGTGCGGGTCGTCGGCGGGCTGAGCGTGCAGGAGACCAAGGCCCGGCGGGTGCGCGCTTACCTGGACGGCGCGGCGGTTGACTACGCCTACGGGGACACCACGTCGGACGTGCCGCTGCTTGAGCTGGCCGCGCACCCGGTCGCCGTCTGCCCGGACGCCGGGCTGCGGCGGGTGGCGGAGACGCGCGGCTGGCGCATCCTGGAGCCCGATTGACCTCATCCCTGCCTTGTAGTATTCTGCTGCTGTAGATCCTCGTCGCCGATAGTGGAGGAAAAAGCGATGGCTGCCTACCGGGCACGCTACGAGAAGTCCCACGCGCTGGTGATCGGCATCGACGCCTACGACGCGCTGCCGCCCCTGCAAACCGCCGTGCACGACGCGCAGGCGGTCGCCGGGGCGCTGGCCGACCAACTGGGCTTCGAGGTGGCGCTGCTGTGCGATGCCAGGGCCACGCGCGACGCGATCCTGACTCACCTGAGTGAAACCTTCGCCGCGACCGGCCCCGACGACCGGGTGCTGGTCTACTTCGCCGGGCACGGGCTGACGCGCCGCACGACGACTGGCGACGAGGTCGGCCTGCTGGCACCCTACGGCGTGCAGCCCGGTCGCTACCACCAGGCCATCGAGATGGATTACCTGGTCGACCGCAGCAAATTCATCCCGGCCAAGCACATCCTGTTCGTGCTGGATGCGTGCTTCAGCGGGCTGGCGGTGACGCGTGGAGCGGCGTCAGGCGAGCGGATGCTGGGCGACCTGATGACGCGCCGGGCGGTGCAGGCCGTCGCAGCCGGGCAGAAGGACCAGGAGGTGTCTGACCTGTTCGGGTCGGGGGGGCACTCGATCTTCACCGGGCTGCTGCTCAACCGGCTGGAGCAGCGCGGCGGCATCCTGACCGGCAACGAGCTTGGCCTGTTCCTTCAGCGTCAGGTGGGGATGCACACCCGCAGCCGCCAGACGCCGCATTACGGCCACCTGCTGGGCAGCCAGGGCGGGGACTTCGTGTTTTGGGCGGAGGAGACGGTCGTCGAGCTGCCGTCCGAGCTGCGGCAGGCGATGCAAAGCCCGATGGCCGGTATCCGCGAGGGCGCGGTGCGCGAGCTGGCCTACCTGTTGGAGAGCAGCGTGCCGGAGCTGGCTGCACGGGCGCGCGAGGCGCTCCAGCTCCTGGCCGAAGACGACAGCAAGAGCGTCTCGGCGGCTGCATTGGAGGCGCTGGGCAGAGGGCGGCCCGCACCCCGCCCCGTGACGCCGCCACCGGCCCCACTCGCCGGGGCCATGGTCGAGCAGCCTGCCCCCACGCCGCGTAAAGAGGCCACTCCTGCGCCCGCAAAGCCGACCGGCGAGAAGATCCCCTTCTTCCGGCGCTGGTGGCGGGCTGGGGCCGCCGTACTGGCGCTTTTGCTGCCGCTCCTGACCGGAAGTGTGTCTGCAATTCTTGCCGGGGCTATACTGCTGGCGATCATCGGTGTCTCGCATCTCGTCAGGCGGCGGTGGGCACGCGCTGCCGCGTTCCTGATGACGGCGGCGATCCAGGTACTGTTTTACCTTAACTTAAACTTATTGTTGTGATTCTCGCCGCAACCGGGCATGTTCTGCGAGGAGTATAAACATGTATGTCATGTATGCCGCAGTTCTCTTGTGGATCCTCACC
>CAZRXG010000007.1:52215-76689 GCA_964603985.1 uncultured Anaerolineae bacterium
CTGGCAGTCACCATCTGGGCGGTGGTGGACGCCATCCGGGGCAAGGCCGTCTGACGCGCCGCAACCGGCGTCCCACCTCACGCGTCGCCGCGTTCCTGGTGACAGCGGCGATCCAGATACTGATTCTCTTGTGATTCTCGCCGTAACCGGGCATGTCCTGTGAGGAATATGAGCATGTCTAGCTTTATGATTGCGATAATCCTCACCCTGGCAGTCACCATCTGGGCGGTGGTGGACGCCATCCGGGGCAAGGCCGTCTGACCCGCCGGAACCGGATCGCGCCTGAGTGTCACGGCGTTATCGGCGCAAGCCGCGACTCTGGCATTGGCTCTTCTGGAGGCAGAATGCACCGGAGTAACCATCCGGTCTGGGTAAGGGGGTGATTGGTGGAAAACGACGATGCGCCGGGCCTTGCCAAAAAACCTCTCGTTGTGATTGTGGTGACGATAGTGGGGTTTCTCTTCGCGTGTTCTATGGCAATGATGCTGGCAATGACGCTGGCAATAATGATTATTGACATTGCCGGGCTGTGGTGCGATGTGCCGTTCATCAGTCGCTGGATCCCTGAGTGCCCTTAATCCATGCTCCCCCCATTGCGGGATGCACGAGAGTGACCACCCGGCCTGAGTGAGGGGCAATCAGTGCAGAACGATGGCGTACCAAGCCCCGCTATAGCTCCTGTTATGATTCTAGGGTCGATAGCGGGGTTTCTATTGGTGTGTTGTATAGTGGTAGTGATAGCAGCGGTGATCGTTGACATCGCCGATCTGTGGTGCGATATCCCGTTCATCAGCCGCCGGTTTTTCGCCTGCCCCTAACCCATGCTCCCCCCATTGAGGCACCATCCCCACCGGCACACCGGCAGGGGGTGTGCCCGCAGGCCGTCTGACGCGCCGGAACCGGCGTCCTGCCTTACGCGTCGCCGCCGTTCTTCCACAGCCCGCTGCGCTCCAGCCACGCGCCGAGCAGCGGGTAACGAAACTCGCGGCCCTGCCAGCTTCGCAGCGCGCCCCACAGCCCGGCCAGCCCGACGACCACCATCACCGCGAAGGGGATCACCATGCTGCCCAGGCCCCACCAAAAAACGGGCGGCGGCGGGGCGTCGGGGGCGACCTCGGACAGGCGGATGAGCGGGATCATGCTCAGCCCGTAAAACACGCCCCACACCAGCCACAGCCCCATCACGATGATCAGGTTGATCAACTGGAACACGGCGGCCTGCAAGGCCTGGAAGGCCGCGTAGCGCGACTTCTCGCGCTGGGTGACGTACACCAGCACGCCGACCAGCAGGCCCACCCCCTGCGCGAGGATCGACCCGTGCGACAGCGCGGCCAGCAGCCGCTCTTCAACACTCAACGAAGCCCGATTCTCTGACATCCCACCTGCCTCCTGTTTTGTTCTCAGACATCACTCACAACCAACTGACCCCGGCGTCCGCATCAGGCTCCCACCAGCCGGGGCACAAGGAAAACCACCTCCAGAGCCTCGTAGATGGCTGCCACCGCCAGCAGGATGGCGATCAGCAGGTACAGGCTGGCCGTCCGCTTCACCCCGATCCAGTAACCCTGCCGGGGTTTCTCGGCGTCGACACTGCGCGGCCACAGAAAGGCCCTGCCGTGGAGGTAGACTGCCAGCATAGCGACGACGTATGCCTGTCCCTCCAGGATGAGGGTCAGTGAGTGGGGGATCATCGCCCTGGCGAGCGCCGGTTCAGCCGGGGACAGCGCCAGCCCCCAGAGCACAGCCCGGTACACGCCCATCAGCAGCCCGCTGAATGGAACCAGCAGCGACGGCAGCGTAATGAGCGCCAGACTTCCCACCAGCAGATTGACGGCGAAGGTCAGCCCGATGCTCAACAACACCTTGCCCCCACCGTAGGCCTCGCCCACGACTGCCAGGGAGCCTCCCTCACCGTAGGTCTCCCCTATTGCATCCAGCAGCCATTGCTGCAATGATGGGTTGAAGGATACGTAAACCATCCCGGCGATGACCAGCCCGTAGTAAATCACATTCAGCACGATATACGGGCGGCGGTGCTCGCCGAGGATGGACAGCGCGTTGCGAATGGCTTTCATGCGGCTATCCTCCCTGTTCAGGCGATTCGGGGACGGCCAATGCGCCGGGTCTGAGCAGCAGCCACAGCGCGACCGCCGTCCATGCTGCCGACCCGATCACACCGGCTGCCGTTGGCCCCAGCACCAGGGGCGGCTCGCCCTGTGTGACGAGTATCGGCAGCCCGGCGGTGGCGTTGAGCGCGGCGTGGCCGATGGCCGCCGGCCACACGCTCCCGCCGCGCAGCGTCGCCCAGCCGATGAAGGTGCCCACCACAAACGTGAACCACACCATGGCCAGCATACCGGTCCAGGGCGCGCCGAGGTAGTCCAGCCCGTAGAGGCCGTAGTTGTGGCCCATCGCGATCACCGGCCAGTGCCACACTCCCCAGATCGCGCCCATCAGCAGCATGGCCTTGCGCCCGCCGAGCGGCATCAGCCGCGGCTGGAGGTAGGCCCGCCAGCCGAACTCCTCGCCAAAGGTGAAGAAGACGTTGATCAGCGGTGCGACCAGGATCGTCCGCGCCATCTGGGTGGTGACGAACAGCGGCAGGTCGTAGGGCCGCTTGGCGGTCTGCACCATCGAGTCGTGGATCGTCGCCAGCGAGGGGTCGAAGTAGCGGGGGAAAATCGCGAAGTAGACCGCCCCGCCCACGGCGGCCAGCAGGGCAGGCGCGAACCACGCCGCCAGCCAGTACGGCCAGCCGCGCTTCAGGCGCGGGCGCAGATAGGTGTCCCGCCAGCCCTCACGCGTGACCAGGCGCGTCAGGACGTGGGCCAGCGCCGGGGCCCACATGTAGACCGTCGCGAGCAGCACCAGCGCCAGCGTCACCTGGAAGTCGCCCGTGTCGACCAGCACCAGACTGTCGACCAGGCCGCCGGTCAGGTAGATGACCAGCCCGGCTGTCCAGGCGACGCCGAAGGCAAATGCCAGGAAGACCGTGATGCGCCGGGTGTCGAGCTTCTCGGCCATCATCTCACTCAGGCTCCACGCCGGACATGCCCAGCGCGGTGATGCCCGCCATGCCGCCCAGGTTCATTGTATCGACCGCGCTGGACGGCACGATGACCATCGCGCCCTTCTCCTTCAATCCCTCGAACAGCATGTTCATCGCCCGCAGGTGCAGCGCGGTCGGGTTGTCGACGTAAGCCTCGGATGCCTTGCGGAAGCTCTCGGCGATCTGCTCCTCGCTCTCGCCCAGGATGACGCGCGCCTGGCGCTCGCGCTCGGCCTGCGCCTGGCGCGACATGGTGTCCTCCAGCGCCTCCGGGATCACGACGTCGCGGATCTCGACGCTCTGCACGGTCACGCCCCAGGGCGTGGTGCGCTCGTCGATGATGTGCTGTAGATGCTCGTCCATCACCTCACGCCCGACCAGGATGGCGGCCAGGTCCATCTTGCCGATGATCTCGCGCAGCGCGGTCTGGGCCGCCCACGAGATCGCGGCGCGGTAGTCCTCGACCTCCAGTGCGGCCTTCTCGGCGTCCCACACCATCCAGAACAGCACCGCGTCCACGTCGACCGGGACGGTGTCTTTGGTGAGCGTCTTCTCGGCGTTGAAGGGCGTGACCATCACCCGGTGGTCGATCCAGACCGGCACTTCGTCGATGATGGGGATCACCCAGAACAGCCCCGGCCCGTACAGACCCCGGTACCGCCCGTTGCGCAGCACGACCGCCTTCTCCCACTGGTCAGCTTTGCGCAGCGCGAACAGAACGTAAAAGCCGATCAGGACCTCGACGGTGGTCAGGCCGATGATGGTCCCCTCGTTCACGTTCAGCGCGGCCAGCGCCACCGCCACGCCGGTGCTGGCGATCAGGATGATGATGAAGATCAGGGCCGACAGCGGGCTGGCCGCCCGCGATTGGGGCTGCCGGATTTCGAACATGGCTGCGCCGGGCTGGTCGTTATCACTTGCTTTTTTGCGCCTTCTGATTGCTGCATAAGTCATGGTAGATCTTCTTTCCTTTATTTATTTGTCGTACCCTTCCAGGCAGGCCTCAAAGGCCGCGATGATCTCCTCGCGCGCATAGCCCAGTTCCAGTAATTCCTCGATGGTGGCGGTTAACGTGGTGTGTAGCTTGGCCTGCCTGGCTGTCTGGATCGCCTGTTCGTCCATGTGGCCCGTGACGTGGGTTCCCACGCCGCGCGCCGTTTTGATGGTTCCTGCTCTGTCCAATTCTGTATACGCCTTTGCCACGGTGTTGTAATCGACGCGCAGATGCTGCGCCACCGAGCGGATCGACGGGAGCTTATCGCCGGGTTTGAGCGTTCCCACCGTGACGAGCGCCTGCACCCGGTCGACGATCTGCACGTAGATCGGCACACTGCTTTCTTTATCGATAACCAGCAGGTCGGGACCCCAGGTACTCAACGTACTCCCAAAGAACTAGTGAACTCATTCTTTAGTGTATTATAGGTTATGGCCGTCGCGTTGTCAAGCGCGAGCTGAGGGTTGTGAGTTGAAAGTAACGAGTGGAGAGCGGGTGAGCGGGCGAGCGTCAGCCGTCCCCGTCACCCAGTTGCCGGTGGGCGTGGGCCAGTGCCTCTTCAAGCGTGTCGAACACCACGACATCGAACTCGCTGAACTGCGCCTGTTGGGCGCTTCTGGCAACCAGCCGGAACAGATCGCTCGCGCCGACGACTGCCACCTGATGGCGTGCCCAATCGGCCTCGAAGTCATCCGGCGTGAAGGACGCCGTGAGGCCCATAATAATGTCACTGAAGCTCGATTTGAAACGGCGCACGTCGTAGATGGTACACACCGCGCCGGGGATGGCGGCGGTCAGATCGGCAAGCCGACGCTTGATCTCAAGTGAGTCACGCTGGAGATCGAAATCGGGGTTGCAGGTTACCAGCAGGATAGGCTGACCAGACACTTGCTCGATGGTGAAGGACACTCGCTATCTCCAACGGTGTGAACCCCCTAACAAACCGTCGCATCCCTCACCCTGGCCCTGGCTTCACCGGTGCTGGCATTCCGAATCACACCGGCCGCGTCTCGCCAGCGGCAGATGTATTATACCACATGGTGCCCGGAAACGGACGGGCAAATTCCTCAGCAGCCCACTGCCAGGTGGACGCGCGCGCAGGCGAGCGCTTCCCCAGGCGTGTCGTACAGGCCGACGTTGCCCTCAGTTCCCGGTTCGGCAAGGCCGCCTGTGCCGACGACAATCGTCCGGACGCGCGGCTCAAGATAGGAATCGTCGGACGCAAAGGACGCCGCCAGCCCTACGGCGACGGCATCAAAGCCGTTCTGGGAGCTGCGAATGTCATGGATGGCGCACACCGCGCCGGGAACGTCGGCCACCAGGTCCGAAAGCTGGCTCTTTAACTCGACCAGATCGTGTTGAAAATCGAAGGGATTCTCGTAGACGACCAGCACAATCGGTTCGTCGGGGAATCGCTCGATGGTGAACGGCATTGCTACCTTCTCCTGTTCGTGGTTGGTGCATTATCCAGCAGTGTCACGTAAGACTAGTTCTATCTTACCCCAACCCCCACCGGCGGCGCGTTGCAATTGTGTATCAAACGATGGCCTGCCGATTGTGACCATTTTGCGGGCACGTGCGTATACAGAGTCAGGAGCCGGGAAAAAGCGTAACGGCTGACAGGGAGGTACAACATGCTGGGGCCGCGTTGGCGTAAAGTGCTGAGTGACCTGTGGTTGAATAAGGCGCGCACCGTACTGGTCGTGCTCTCGATTGGGGTGGGCGTGTTTGCGGTGGGCGCGATCCTGGCGACCCGCATCATCGTCCAGCGCGACCTGACGACCCAGTACCAGGCGCGCAACCCGGCGGACTCGATCATGTTCTTTGGGTCTTTCGACGAGCGGCTCATGCGCACCATGCACAAGCTGCCGGAGGTGGCCGACGTGGGGGCGCGCCGCTACCTGTACGTCGAGGAGCAGGCGGGGCCGGACGAGTGGGTCACGATGCAGATTTACGTCATACCGGACTTCGAGCGGCAGACGGTCGACATCGTCGAGCCGGAGGAGGGAGCGTGGCCGCCGCGCCGCCGCGAGATCCTGATCGAGCGCTTGTCGATGCGTTACGCCAACGCGATCATCGGCCAGCCGATCCGGATCAGGATGGACGACGGTCGCGAGTACGAGTTGCAGGTGGTCGGCACGACGCACGATATGCACGCCTTCGAGGGCGAGTTCTTCCAGGAAGCGACGGGGTACGTCTCGAGGCAGACGGCGGAGTGGCTGGGCGCGCCGCCGGGCTTCAACCAGTTGCACATGACCTTCGTCGGCGAGCACAAAACCGAAGAGACAAACACCGAGACCGCACTGGACATCTTCGACCGGTTGGTGTTGGACGGCTCGGATGTGGACGGGGTGTGGGTGCTGTCGCCAGGCCGTCACGAGGCCACCGATACGGTCGAAGCACTGCTGCTGGTGCTGGGGGCGCTGGGTGGGCTGGCGCTGCTGCTGAGCGGCTTCCTGGTGGTGAACACGGTCACGGCCATCATGGCGCAGCAGAAGCGGCAGATCGGGATGATGAAGATCGTCGGGGCGCAGATACGGCAGGTGGTGCAGTTGTACGTCATGGTGGTGGCGATCTTTGGGCTGCTGGCGCTGACCGTCTCGGTCCCGGTGGGCGTGCTGGGCGCGTGGTGGCTGGCGAACTTCGTCGCCAGCCAGGTGAACTTCGACATCACGAGCCTGAACCCAAGCCCGCAGGTGGTGGGCGTGCAGATCGGGGTGGCGCTGGTGGTGCCCGTGATCGCGGCCATGTTCCCCATCTTGGCGACGACGCGGGCCAGCGTGCGCGAGGCGGTGAGCGACTACGGGATCAACAATTCCAGGTATCACGGCTGGTTCGACCGGCTGCTGGGGCGCTTGAGGGGGCTGCCGCGTCCGATGCTGCTCTCGCTGCGCAACACCTTCCGGCGCAGGGGGCGGCTGGTGCTGACGCTCTCGACGCTGTCGCTGGCCGGGGCGATCTTCATCTCGGCCTTCTGCGTGCGCGACTCGCTGGCTAAGACGCTGGATGCGTCACTGGCCTACTGGGGCTACGACGTGGAGGTGCACCTGGGCGGGACCTACCGGCGGGCGTGGGCCGAGCGCGAGGTGGGGCGCGTGCCGGGCATCACGGCAGTCGAAAGCTGGCTGAGATCCGGGGGTTTCCGGGTGCTGCCCGACGGGAAGGAAGGGCAGTGGCTGTCGCTGTACGGCATCCCGGCAGAGACGATCATGATCGAGCCGATCATGCTGGAGGGGCGCTGGCTGCGGCCCGACGACCGGGACGCCATCGTGATCAACAGCGAGTTCCTCAAGTACGAGCAGGACATTCAAATCGGCGATGAGATCACGCTCTCCTCAACCGACTCGTGGATGTTCAAGCAGGAGATGACGTTCCAGGTGGTGGGGTTCGCGCAGGGGTTGATGACCGGTTCCATCGGGTACGTGAATTACCCCTACCTGGCCCGCACCGTGAAGCAAGTCGGCAAGGTCGACCGCGTGCTGGCGTTCACCGAGAAGCACACGCCCGACTACCGCGAGCAGATGGTGGAGACGCTGGAGGAGCGCATGCGGCGGGCCGGGGTGCCGGGTGCGTCGGTCTACACGACCGACCAGGAGCGGGCTATGATCGAGTACCAGTTCAGCCTCCTGGTGACGCTGCTGCTGGTCATGGTGGCGCTGCTGGCGCTGGTCGGGTGCCTGGGGCTGATGGGGACGGTGGGCATCAACGTGCTGGAGCGCACCCGCGAGATCGGGGTGATGCGGGCTATAGGCGCGACCGGACGCGCGGTGCGGCGGATCATCATCGTCGAGGCGGTGGTGATCGGGCTGATAAGCTGGCTGATCGGGCTGCTGCTGGCGCTGCCGCTGAGCCGGGTGCTGAGCAACGCCATCGGCGTGGCTTTCGTCGACGACCCGCTGCGCTACACGTTCTCGGCGGCGGGGATGTTTATGTGGCTGGCGGCGGCGATTGCGCTGGGGGCGGTGTCGAGCTTTCTCCCCGCGTATCGCGCTTCGCGGCTGAGCGTGCGCGAGGCGCTGTCCTACGAGTAGCGGGCTGTCGGCGCGGCTACCTTAAAAATGGGATGTGCCGCCACACGCGCAGCAGCAGCGCCAGGAGGTTCGCCAGCCGGTCGTTGATCGCGAGCGCCGTCTCAGGGCTGGAGATCTGGAAGCCCGTCGTGTTGGTGAGGATGGTCTGCGGCTCGGTGTATTTGCGTATCCCCTCCGGGCCATGCCGCCGCCCGACGCCGCTCTCCTTGAAACCGCCCATCGGCGCGTCCATCGCCGCCCAGGCCATGTAGCTGTCGTTGACGCTCACCGACCCGGCCTCAAGCCGCGCCGCGACCCGCCTGCCCTCGGCGCGGTCGGCGGTGAACACCCCGAAGTGCAGCCCGTAGCGGCTGTCGTTGGCGCGCCGGATCGCCTCCTCGACCGACGCCACGCTGTACACCGCCATCACCGGCCCGAAGGTCTCTTCGTCGTGGACGCGCATATCGGGCGTCACGTCGGCCAGGATGGTCGGCTCGTAGAACAGCGGCCCCAGGTCCGGGCGGCGTTTTCCGCCCGCCAGCACCCGCGCCCCCTTGTCGAGCGCGTCCGCCACGTGCGCCTTGACCGTTTCAAGCTGCGCCCGGCTGATCAGCGAGCCTAAATCCACGTCGAAGGCATGGCTGTCCCCCAGCCGGATGGCCGCCGTCTGCTCCAGCAACTCGTCAACGAACGCCTGGTAGACCCGCTCGTGCACGTAAATCCGCTCCCAGTTGACGCACACCTGCCCGCAGTTGTTGAAGCCGCCCTCAACCGCCACCTGCGCCGCGTGCCTGAGGTTGGCGTCGGGCAGCACGAGCAGCGCATTTTTGCCGCCCAGCTCCATGCTGTAGGGGATCAGCCGCCGCGCGGCCCGCTCGGCCACCCACCGCCCGACTGCGGTGCTGCCGGTGAACATCACGCAGTCCACGCCGTCGATCAGCGCGCTGCCCAGCTCGTGCCCCGGCCCGGTCACCACCTGGAACAGGTCGGCGGGCAACCCGGCCTCGATCAGCCTGGCGCGTGCCCACAGCGCGCTCAGCGGCGTCAGGCTGGCCGGTTTGTTGACCACGCCGTTGCCCGCCAGCAGCGCCGGGATCGCGTCGCCCGCCGACAGAATGAAGGGGAAGTTCCACGCGCTGATCAGGCCCACCACGCCCACCGGGCGGTAGATCACCTGCGTCCGGTCGCGCAGCGGAATGGCCGGTTTGACGCGCCGGGGCCGCAGGAATCGCCCTCCGTGATACGCGTAATAACGCGCCTCGTTGGCCGTGGCAAACAATTCTACAAACGCGTCGCGCCGCGACTTGCCCGTCTCGGCCTGGATCACGTCAAACAGGCTGTCCCGCTCTTTGAGGATCAGGTCGTGGAAGCGTTTGAAGACCCTCGCCCGCTGCCGAAAGGACAGCGCCGCCCACGCCGGTTGGGCCGCCCGCGCCCGCGCGATTGCCGCGCTTACGTCCTCCGCCGTGTGGCGCGCCACGTGGCCCACCACCTCGCCGGTCAGCGGGCTGGTGATCTCAATGACTGCCGCCCACCCCTCCGGGTCGTCGGCTGTGGATTGCGAAGATACGGCCATCGGTTGTTCTCCCTGCTGAATCACCTATACGCCGGGCAGGATGGCTACGGCAGCGCGATCACCACCGCATCACCGCCATCGTCCACCCCCACCCGGATACCCGTCCCCGCGTCGTAAAGCCCGACGCGCAGCGCGACTACCTCCCCCGCTTCGACCGCCAGCCGGTGCGTGTCGATCACATACTCCCCCGGCAGCCACCCGCTCGTCGGGCGCGCGCCTCCCGCCGGGATCGAGTCACTCTGCGCCACGATGTTCCCCTCCGCGTCCAACGCGTGCACAAAGACCGTGTAGCTGGCGCCGATCTCGGCCTCCGCGCCCCACACCAGATCGACGCCCAGGCCATCCTCCCCCACCTCGACGGTCACACCCACCAGCCGCACCACGCCGCCGAACAGCGCGTCGACGGCCTGCCCCACGTCCGGCTGCTCGAAGGTGCGAACAACTGCTTTGACCCGGATGCTCCCCGACGGGTGCCGCGTCCCATCCCCAACCCGCAGCCCGATCGCCCTGTCCCCCGCGTCCGTGCCCGCCGGAACCGTGACCGGGTGCTGCTCGCGCCACGCCATCCCGGCGGGGACTGGCTCCCCGACCCGGCCCGGCTCCCCTGTTGCGACGATCTCACCGCCCAGGTCGAGCGTCACTTCCGGCAGTGATGCCCGCTCCTCCTCACTCTGCCAGAACAGCGTGACCAGCACCGTCTCGCCCGGCGCGGCCTCCTCCCGGTCCAGGTTGTAGCCCAACAGCCGTATCCCGCCGACCGGCTCCCCCACTTCGTGCTGGATACCCAACGCCTCCACGTCCGGCGGCGAGCCGGGCCACGTCACGCGGATCGTGCCCAGCGGGGCCTGCGCCGTGACGCCCCCCTCCGCTCCCGGCGCGACCAGCGGCCTGAGCGTCTCCCGGTCGAACAGTGTGACCGCCAGCGTGTATTCACCCGGCGGCGTGCCCGGCAGCAGCGCGATCACCTGGCTGTCGGTCGCGAAGGTCTCCACCGGCCAGGCAAACGTCGGCAGCGGCGGCGACTCATAGCCGCGCGGGCGCGCGCCCCCCTTCTGGCTCCAGGGCCCCCCCTGCCCATCCAGCACGACCAGCGCCACCTGCGTGTTGCGGCTCATCTCTGCCACCCGCACCCAATACGTGTCAACGCGCAGCTCTTCATCCGCCCGCCACGACCCTCCCGCCACGTCGAAGCCTGCCAGCCGCACCTGCCCATCAAACACGACGTCCGTTTCCTGCTGCGGGTCGGGTGGACGCGCCACCCGCCAGGGCGAGTCTGTCCCATCCGGCCACACCATCCGCGCCACCACCATCACCACCCCGACCCCGATCAGCACCACCCACGCGCCGTGCGAGAGTCCGCCGGTCTCCTCCGGGGATGCCACACGCCGCGCCTTCTCTCCCCGTCCGGCGATCAGCGCCAGCCCTGCCCCCACCGCGCAGACCGCCGAAACGACCGTCGCCCACAAGCGCACCGCCGTCGGCCCGAAGCGCACCCTCCACCGGCTCACCCCCGCCGGAACCTCAAACGTGATCAGCCCCGTCTCCGGCTCCGGCGTGACCGGCACGGGGTGCCCCTCGCTCTGAACCTTCCAACCGGGGAAGGCGTAAACTAGGTAACGCGCCCTGAACGCCTCCGGCGTGTCAATCATGATGTCCGCCCCCAGCGGGCCGACCTGCGCGCTGACCTCGGCCCCCGGCGGCGCGGCGCTTGCGTCGAAGCGCTGCGGCTGCCGCCCGGCCCGGTAATCATCCAGCAGCGGCGAGTTATTCGGCAGCGGGGCCTCCACCGGGAAGAGCGACCCTACGTCGTCCAGGCCAGGGTGGTAGCCCAGCTCGAAAGCGTGTACGTCGTTGATGGTCGGCTGTGCCGGTAGCTGGCACCAGCCGACCGGGTAAGTGCCCGCCAGCCCCGCCGCGATCAACACCACCGCCGCGAGGCCCACCATCACCGACCCCGCCCACGCGCCGAGCCTCGCCGCCAGCCATTCTGCCCCCACCCCAACCGCCACCCCGGCCAGGACGGCCATCACCAGCGACGCCTGACCGATCAACCGCCACGGGAACTGCACGAAGGCCAGCAGGGGGACGGCATCCCACACCGGGCGCGACGCGGGGAAGACCATCACGGTGTACCCCACCGCCAGCAGCGCGAAGCCTGCCAGGTGACCGCGCCTGGCCCGGTCACGGTAGACCATCCAGCCCCCGATCAACCCGGCCAGCGCCAGCAGCGCCAGCACCGGCCCAATGTGGATCGTCATCGACGGATTCAACCAGGCGGGATTGTGTGGCCCCGGCGACGCGAGGATCTCTCCCGGCGCGACGAGGTTGTAGAAGTAACTGTTATTGCGGGTCGAGGTCAGCGCCGAAGTCCTGACCAGGTCACGCTCCACGAAGGCCGGTATCAGGAAGAAGGCCGCCATCCCCAGGCCGCCCCCGTAGCTCCCCGCGCAGCGCATCCACGCCCTCAACCGCTGGCGGCGGTCTCCATCCCGGACCGCCCACCCCGCCAACAATGCGTATCCGCCCACCACCGGCAGCGCCAGCATGGTCGATATGTTGTGGCACAGCGCGAACAGCGCCCAGATCAGCGCCGCCCGCACGACCGGCCACGAGCCACCGTCCCGCGCGCAGCGCCATATCGCCCACAGAACCCACGGCAGCAGCACCAGCGCGTACGATTCGGCCAGCGCGCCGCGCCGGTAGAAGATCAGCATCATGTACGGCGACGCCATCGCCGCCACCCCCGCGCCGATCCCGGCCACCTCAGAGCCGAACACGTCGCGCGTCAGCCGGAAGACGCCCCACCCACCCACCAGCACCCCCAGCGCAAAGGCCAGGTTCAGCGCGAGCGGCCCGTTGAAGCCTGCCATCAGCAAGCCGAGCACTAGGTAGCGCGTCAGGGGCTCGCGGTAATTGAAGAACGGCAGCCCGTAGCCGAGCGCGGCGTCCGGCATCCAGCGCGAGTACAGCACGCCCTGGCGCAGGCTGTGACGCACCGCCACCGCCTGATAGTAGTAGAACGCGCCGTCGTCGGTGCAGGGCACGTCCGCCCTCAGCAGCGGCCAGATCAGCGCGCCGCCCAGCACCACCAGCACCAGGTAAGGGCGCAGGGATCGCCACGTGGTTCGCATGCGGCACAGTATAACACGGGTTGCCGGGGGATGTGTGCCAGGCGGTGCAGAGGCCCGGCGGTTTTCTGAAGCCGAACTTATTGAAAGAGATCCCCCACTCTGGCCCTCCTCCATGCATGGGGGAGGGCGAAGCGCTCACGGAGCGCTTGGGAGGGGGTGGAAATGCGCCTCCCCATTGACACAGATGATACAATAGGAGTAAGACCCTGTTCACTTCTGTCCACAAGGAGTAAGTTCCCTTGGACTTGCAACTTAAGAGCCGCATCGCCCTCGTCACGGCTGCCAGCCAGGGACTGGGCTACGCAACCGCGTTGCAGCTCTCGCGCGAGGGCGCGCTGGTTGCCATCTGCTCCCGCGACGAGGCGCGCGTCAACGCCGCCGCCGACGCCATCCACGCCGAGACCGGGCAGCCTATCCTCGGCATCCCCGCCGACGTGACCGTGCCGGAGGATATTCAACGCCTGGTCGACCGCGTCGTCGATGAGTACGGTGGCCTTGACGTACTGGTCACCAACGCCGGAGGCCCGCCCAGCACGTCCTTCGACGAGACCACCGACGAGCAGTGGCAGCAGGCTTTCGAGCTGAACCTGATGAGCGCCGTGCGCCTGATCCGCGCTGCGCTGCCACACCTGCGCCTGTCAACTGTGCCCGCCGTCCTGACCCTTACCTCGGTCTCCACCAAGCAGCCGATCCCCAACCTGATCCTGAGCAATAGCATCCGAGCGGCGGTCATCGGGTTGACCAAGACACTCGCCCTGGAACTGGGCCCGGAGGGGATTCGCTTCAACAGCATCCTGCCCTCCTGGACCGAGACCGAGCGTGTTCACGACCTGATGGAAGCGCGCGCTCAGCGAAACCAGACCACCATCGAGGAGGAGATCGCCAGACAGGCGTCGAGCAGCCCCTTTGGGCGCATGGCGACGCCTCAGGAGTTCGCCAACGTGGCTGCCTTTTTGTGCTCCCCGGCGTCCTCCTACCTGACCGGTCTCATGCTCCCGGTAGATGGGGGGATGTACAAAGGCACATTTTAGAAGGAAACGGCATCCCATGAGCCTGTCCGGAAAAGCGTCTGTCGTCGGCCTGGTGCTGATCGGCCCTACTGTCGCCCTCTGTTCGCTTCACAGCGGAGTTCCTCCTCCCCCCGGTTTCCCCTGTCTCGCCCTGCTGTTTGCGGTAGGTGTAACCCTCTGGCTCGTCGTCAGGTGGCCGTTTGGGCGGCTGCCCTGTCTGGCTCATCCTGCTCGTGCCGTGCGCCACGCTGGCGCGCACACCGATCCCCCCCCGCTCGTGCTGGCCGTCGATTCAAAGGGGACCTCCGGCTTCTCCGCTGCGATCAAAGGCATGCTCGGTAGATGGCTCCCTCGCCGCAGGACCCTGCACGACAGCCAGGAGAGCCTGCGCGACGGCCAGGAACACCTACGCGCCGCCGTCAGCGCCGTGCCCGGCGCGCTCTTTGTGTTCGACCGCGAGGGGATGATCACCCTGGCGCAGGGCCGGTTGCTGGAAAGCCTGGGATTGAAGCCGGATGAGGTGATCGGGCGCTCGATCTTCGACGTGTACGGCGACACGCCGGAGGTCAGGGAGAGCATTCACCGCGTTCTGGATGGGAAACCCTTCACGGCAAACGCCGAGTTTGGGGGGCTGACGTTCGAGGTCCACTGCTCTCCCTTGCGTGCGCCCGACGGCGAGATTGTCGGCGTGGTGGGCGTCGCAACCGACATCACCGGGCGGCTGCGCGCCGAGGCTGCCGAGCGCGAGCAGCGGGCGCTGGCCGAGGCGCTGTGTGACACCGCCGCTGCCCTCAACAGCACGCTGGAGCTGGACGAGCTGCTGGACCGGATCCTGCTTAACCTGGAGCGTGTTGTTCCCCACGACGCGGCCAACATCATGCTGGTCGAGGAAGGGATGGCCCGCGTGGTGCGCTGCACGGGCTACGCAGAGCGCGGGGTTGAAGTGGCTCTGTTGGCTCACGACTTCCCGCTCGCCGAGACGCGCAACCTGCGCCGCATCGCCGAGACCGGCCAGACGCTCGTCATCCCCGATGTTGACCGGTACAAGGGTTGGGTCAAGGTGCCGATGAGCGACTGGCTGCGTGCTTACATCGGCGCGCCCATCATCCTCGAGGGTGAGGTGATCGGCTTCCTCAGCCTGGACAGCGCCACGCCCGGCTTCTTCGACGCCGGGCACGCCGAGCGGCTGCGCGCCTTCGCCGACCAGGCCGCGATTGCGTTCAGGAACGCGCGGCTCTACCAGGCGCTTCGCGACCGCGCCGCCGAACTGGAGGCCCGCAACACCGAGCTTGACGCCTTCAGCCAGACCGTCACCCACCAGCTCAAAGCCCCGCTGCACATCATCATCGGCTACAGCGACCTGTTGGCCACCGACTTCGCCGACCAGATGAGCGACGAGGTGCGCTCATATCTGGGGTACGTCGAGGCCTACGGGCTCAAGATGAACGACATAATCGAGAAGCTGATGCTGCTGGCCAGGCTCCGCTATGCCGAGGTGCCTATCGGGCGCGTCGAGGTGAGGCCGGTCATCGAGGCTGCCCGCGCCCGCTTCGAAGAGCGCGCCTACGTGCAGCGCGTGACCTTTGAGGTGGCCGCCGACCTGCCGCCGGTGCACGGCTTTGCGCCCTGGCTGGAGGAGGTCTTTGCCAACCTGTTCGACAATGCCGCCAAGTACATCGGTGAGCATCATACCGACCCGAAGGTGACCGTGCGCGGGACGTGCCAGGCGGGCGTTGCGCGCTACGAGGTCGTCGACAACGGCCCCGGCATCCCGCCTGAGCACCTGGAAGAGGTCTTCGCTCCATTCAAGCGCCTGCACTCCCCCAGGATCGCCGGGGCGGGCCTGGGCCTGTCGATTGTCGAGCGGATCATCACCGGCCTGGGCGGTGAGGTCGGTGTCGAGAGCGTTCTGGGTGAGGGCAGCACGTTCTGGTTCACGTTGCCCTGCGCCGAGGCGTGAGATGCTCTACGGCAGGTTGGCAGGTGGCTGGCAATTTTCAATAACCGTAGGAGCCACGCGGTCGAGCACTTCCAACCGCACCGCAGCGGGGCAAAGGTGTAGAAAATCTGTGTAGTCTGTGGACTGAAATCTCCCGACCTGTGGATTACCGATTCCCCAACTGCGTAAGTCCTATCTCAATACAAGGGAAGCTCCAGCAGCTTCGCCAGGAACATGGTGATGCCGACAAACGAAAAGATGACGGTGTTGTTGATGATGTGGATGAAGATGGACGCCCACAGCGATTGGCTGTATTCGTAGGCGAGGGCCATCGCGACGCCCAGCACGAAGGCGGAGACGATGGCCGGGAGAAACATGTGCCCCAGTCCGAAGATCGCCGCGCTGATCAGCGCACTCGCCCAGACGCCCATGTGCTGGCGCAGCCATTTGAACAGCACGCCCCGGAAGAACAGTTCCTCGGCGAAGGGGACGATCAGGCTGCCCAAAAACGCGGTCACCAGCAGCCCGGCGGTGGAGGTCTGGGGAATGACCACGTCGCCGGTGGCGGTGAGGATCTCCAGTGAGGGGTCTATCAACAGCAGGACGAGAAGGCCGATTATCAGGCGGATGGGCAGGAGGAGGATGGACGCTCCGCCTGCGGCCACCAGCCACCACCACGCCACGGGCCGCAGCCCAATCTCTGTCCAGCACATACCGCGCCGGAGCATACCCAGCAGACCGGTGCTGACCAGCGGCGCCACAGACGTGACGACCAGGGTGGCCAGAATCGGCGAGAAGAAGACCGGCCTCCAGTGGGGGAGGGTCGCCAGGTACTCCGTTGTGGACTGTGCCGCGATCATGGCGTACAGCCCTCCGCCCAGCACCCCCAACCCGATGATGATCACGTCGAACAGGGTCCAGGTTTTCCCTGTCAGGGCATAGATGTCAGGTTGAGGCTGCTCTGCTGCACCCTCGCCCGGCGAGTCGGCGGTCACTGCATCGTCCATGTGTGGCCCCCCGGATCAGCTCAGCAGTTTCTCTCTGTTCCGCCACTCGCTGGCGGCGGTGAGCGCCTCCGGCGTGCCGATGCGCTCCAGGGCGTCGGCGGCGGCATCGCACACCCGGCGGCGGCTGGAGAGAAAGTTAGCCGCGTCGGAGAGACGCCCGATCAGCCCCGGCACGGCCTGCGGGTCGCCGATGCGTCCCAGAGCCTCGGCGGCGTGGCCGCGCACGGTCGGGTCGTCGTCGACCAGCGCCGCGACCAGTTCCGGCACGGCCCTGGGCGCTCTGATCGTGCCCAGCGCCAGCGCAGCCGCCCGGCGCAGGCGGATGTCGCCTTTCTGCAAGGCTGCGACGAGCGGCGAGACCGCGCGCGCGTCCCGGACCTGTCCCAGCGCCCCGGCGGCGTGCCTGCGGGCAATGGGCGGCCCGTCGATGAGCACCTCGATCAGGCCGGGCACGGCTGCCTCGCCGATCATCTCCAGCGCCTCGGCTGCGGCCAGGCGCACGATCATGCGCTCTTCGGCCAGCGCTTCGAGCAGGTCAGGCACGGTCGGTTCGCCGATCCCGGCCAGCGTGGCCATCGCCCGGCGGCGGGTGCGCCAGTCCTCGCGGCGCAGGTCACGCAAAGCTTTACGCATCAGGCGTTGTTGTCTGTCCATCGCCTCGTTCCTTTCCGACCCGGATTCCTACCCCGCTCTCCACGCCTCGACCGCGGCCCGCGCTGCCGGGGTGTCGATGCCCTCCAGCGCCTCGGCGCTGACCCGGCACACGTGCGGGTCGGGGTCGTCGAGGGCGGCGATCAGGCCGGGCACGGCGCGCGGGTCGCCGATGTTACGCAGCACGGTGGCCGCCATGCGGCGCGGGCCGGGGCGCTCGGCCTGAAGCAGGTCAAGCAGCGCGTCCACATCGCCGATCTGGCCCAGCGAGCGGACCGCCAGGCTGGCGACGAACACGTACTCGTCCGGGTCGCGGCTGAGCACCAGCCCGACCAGCAGCGGCGAGGCAGCCGGGTGACCAAGCTCGCCCAGCGCCCTGACGACCATCAGGCGGGCCCGGCCTGCGATGCGGGGAAACATGTCAACCAGGTGGGGCACGGCCTCCTGACCGAGATCGAGCAGGCGCATGTAGGCCGCCTCGTGGGCCTGTTTGTCGAGGCTGTTGAGGTCAATGATCAATTCTGACAGGTCGATGTTGTCGTCCACAAAGGTTCCTTGCAGTGAGCCGGTCACACCGGCGGATATGCCTGTATAAGTATGGGGGATCAGGGCGTAAGATGCAACGTCGAGGGAGGCGTTTCAACAGCCGGACTTCTCAGTCCGTGCGGCCAAGCTGCCTGGCGGCCCACAGTTCCAGCTCGCGCTGGGAGTCGCTCTCAGCGCCGGACCCGGCCTTCTCCACTGCTTTCCTGGCCTGCGCGTATGACCGCCCCAGCGCCATCAGCACCAGCGCGGCGAACATGCCCGTCCGCCCGACCCCGGCGGCGCAGTGAACCATCACCCAGTTATCGGCCTGGAGCAGCGCGGCGATGTGGCGGGCCGCCTGGAGGAAAGCGTCGCGGTCTTCCGGCACACCGAAATCCTCGACGGGGATGTGGATCGCCCGCCAGGGCAGGGTCTGATCTTGCAGCGCGCGTGCATAGTGGGGGGACGCGGCGACCAGCTCCGGCAGCGAGGCCAGACACACCACAGTATCAACGCCGCTCTCCTGGATGATGGCGCGGTCGGCGTCGAAGTTGCGGCTGATGCGGCCCGGCATCGACGCGGCGAACAGCCGCCCCGGCACGTCGTCGGGGAGCGCTATCGGGCGGAGCTGGTAGGGTTCAGGCTCGTACATGGTCGCTATCCTGGTTGTAGTGTGATGGGTGGTCAGATCATACAACCGAATCGCGAAAAAACGAAAGGGCGCAGGGTGTTGTGCTGTATAATGGGAGTCGTATGCGCTCGCCAACCTTGAGTCCTGTGCGGAGAGACGGCGATGAGGGGATACCGGAGCCTGACCGAGTGGCTGGAGACGGTTCGGCCCAGGCTCGCAGAACGGGACTTGAAGCAGGTGCAGTCGCTGGCCGGGCTGGCAGACGACCACCGCGACCACAAGCGGTGGTCGGAGGCGGCGGAAGCCATCACGCGGCTGCTTGAGCACCTGCCCGACGAACCGGTTCTGTACGCCAATCGTGGCTTTTTGCGCGTCGAAGCAGGTGATCTGGACGCAGCCATCGCTGACTGCGACCGGGCCATTGAGCTTGACCCGCAGGACGCTGAGGCTTTCTATTATCGCGGTGTCGCCCACGACATCAGCGAAGACTACGAGCGGGCGATGGCCGACTTGAACCGGGCCATCGAACTCAACCCGGAGGGTGCCGGGGCCTTCAACAGCCGCGGCGTCACCTATGCCCACAAGGACGAGTACGAGCGGGCGATGGCCGACTTCAACCGCGCTATCGAACTCGACCCGGAGTACGCCAGGGCTTTCAACAACCGCGGTCATTGCTACTCCCTGAGGAGAGAGCACGAGCAGGCGATGGCCGACTTCAACCGGGCCATTGAACTTGACCCGGAGGACACCCTGGCCCTCGTCAACCGCGGCCTTGCCCACTTCCTGAGGGGCGAGCACGCGCGGGCGATTGCTGACTTCAAACGGGTGATTGATCTCAACCCGGAAGACTTCAAGGCTTTCTACTACCGTGGCGCCGCCTACGCCGAAAAGGGTGAGTACGAGCAGGCAATCGCCGATTACGACCGGGCGATCGAACTCGACCCGCAGGACGCCTCAACTTTCCTCGAACGCGGCGTCGCCTACGGCCACAAGGGCGAGTACGAGCGGGCGATTGACGACTTCAACCGGGCCATCGAACTCGATCCCCAGGAAGCCGACGCTTTCGTCAGTCGCGGCATTGCCTACTCCCTGAGGGACGAGCACGAGCGGGGAATGGCCGATTTCGACCGGGCGATCGAACTCGACCCGGAGTATGCCGAGGCCTTCTACAACCGCGGCATCGCCCATGGCTACAAAGGCGATCACGAGCGGGAAATTGCCGACTACGACCGAGCGATCGAACTCGACCCGGAGAACCCCGGGGCCTTCCACAACCGTGGCAACGCCTACTTCGAGAGGTGCGAGTACGAGCGGGCGATTGCGGACTATGACCGGGCGCTCGAACTCGACCCGGAAGCCGTCAAGACCTACCTCAACCGCGGCTTTGCCTATGGCCACAAAGGGGATCACGACCGGGCGATCGGCGACTTCAACCGGGCGATCGAACTCGACCCGGATGCCGTCAAGGCCTATCTCAAGCGCGGCGTCGCTTATGGCCTCAAAGGGGATCACGACCGGGCAATCGGCGACTTCAACCGGGCGATCGAACTCGACCCGGAGTATGCCGAGGCCTTCTACAACCGCGGCATCGCCCATGGCTACAAAGGCGATCACGAGCGGGCGATTGCCGACTACGACCGGGCGATCGAACTCGACCCGGAGCGCGCCATAACCTTCTTCAACCGCGGCAATGCCTATTTTGATATGGGCGAGTACGAGCGGGCGATTGCGGACTACAACCGGGCGATCGAACTCGACCCGGAGTATGTTGCGGCCTTCTACAACCGTGGCAATGCCTATTCTGATATGGGCGAGTACGAGCGGGCGATTGCCGACTTCGACCGGGCGATCGAACTCGACCCGGAGTACGCCGTAGCCTTCTACAACCGCGGCATCGCCTACAAGGAAAAGGGCGAGTATGTTCAGGCGATTGAAGACTACGACCGGGCGATTGAACTCGACCCGGAGGATGCCGAAGCCTTCTACAACCGTGGCATCGCCCATGGCTACAAAGGCGATCACGAGCGGGCGATTGCGGACTACAATCGGGCGGTCGAACTCGATCCGCAGAAAGTCGCCGCCTACGGCAACCGCGGCATTGCCTACGCCGACAAGGGCGAATACGAGCGGGCGATTGCCGACTACAACCGGGTCATTGAACTCGACCCGGAAGACGTCAAGGCCTTCTACCACCGCGGCCTCGCCTACTGCAAGAAGGGTGATTACGAGCGGGCACTGGCGGACTTCGAGCGCTGCTGCGAGCTTGACCCCGATAACCCAATAAGACATTACAACAGGGGCCATGCGCTGTTCCGACTGGGGCGGACTGGCCAGGCTGCCGACGCGCTGGCCTCAGCCACGAGCCTGCCCAACGCCCCACATATTGCCTTTGTTGATCACGCCATCATGCTGTGGACGCTGGGCCAGCGCAAAGAAGCCATATCGCAGTACGGGAAAGCCATCGGCATGGATGCTCGCTGGCGGGATGACCTGGAGGCGGTTGCGGCGGAGTGCGGACGCACCGAGGGGGCACTCGCGCTGGCGCGGGAGATCCTCGCGGCGGGCAGGTGGTAACATGCGGGCAAGTAGTAACATGCAAGCAAGTGGTGACGTTCGTCACTACACAGATGGCACATGGCATGCCAAACTAGGATAGGCTAAGGACACAGACATTCCCCCGGACTAATCAATCCTCGCAACCGGGGATAAGGCAGTAAAAGGAGGCGGCGTATGCATTACCCCTGGTGGTACGTGCCACTGATCACGGCCCCGATGCTGATCGCGGCGGTGGCAGTGGTGCACGTGTACGTATCGATGTACGCGGTGGGCGGCGGGTTGTTCCTGGCAGTCGAGACGACGCACGCGCACCGGACGGGCAATCGTACCTACCTGGCCTACCTGAAAAGCCACGCCTGGTTTTTCATCCTGCTGACGGTGGTATTCGGGGCGATCACGGGCGTGGGGATCTGGTGGACGATTGGGCTGGCGTCGCCGCTGGCGACGGAGACGCTGATCCACACGTTCGTGTTCGGGTGGGCGATGGAGTACGTGTTCTTCGTGCTGGAGATCGCGTCGGCGTTCATCTTCTACTACTACTGGGATAAGCTTCCGACCAGGACACACATCATCATCGGGTGGATCTACGGCATCTCGGCGTGGATAAGCCTGGTGCTGATCACCGGCATCACGGCCTTCATGCTGAATCCGGGCAACTGGGTGCACAACCAGTCGTTCTGGGCGGGGTTCTTCAACCCGCAGTTCTGGCCGCAGACGATTACACGGACGGGCGGGGCGCTGCTGCTGGCGTCGCTGTACGTGTACCTGCACGCGGCGTTCAGCAGCCACGAACGCGACTCGGAGCTGATCAGGATGATCAGCCACCGTTCGACGCGGCCTGGGCTGCTGGGAGCGGGGCTGGTGACGGTGGGCGCGATCTGGTGGTACATCGCGCTGCCGGAGTCGGCCAGGGCGGCGCTGGCGGCAGCGGCGCTGCTGAACATCATGCTGCTGATCGTCTTCAGCGTGACGATTGTGGTGTTCGCGATGCTGTACCTGGGGCCGTACCGCAACCCGGGCTGGATCACGCCGGGGTTCGCGCTGCTGCTGTTCAGCTTCGGGCTGGTCGCCATCGGCGCGGGGGAGTTCCTGCGCGAGGCGGTGCGCAAGCCGTTCATCGTGTATGAGGTGGTGTACAGCAACCAGATCCGGCCTGAGGATCTGGCCGAGATGCGCGAGAACGGCTACCTGGAGAGCGGGGTGTGGACGCGGTCGTACATCGCGGAGGAGTATCCGCAGGTGGTGGACGAGGCGGGGCACATCGACGAGGCGGCGCTGCTGGATCTGCCGCAGGCGGATCGCATCGCGGTGGGCGAGGTGCTGTTCCAGTATCACTGCAACGACTGCCACGCGAGGTACGAAGGGCTTTCGGCGCTGAGCCACCTGACGCGCGGGTGGACGCCGGAGATGATCCACACGGTGGTAGAGAACCCGGACAAGATGCACTTCTTCATGCCGCCTTTTGCCGGGACGGCGGAGGAAGCCGACCTGCTGACCGAGTACCTGACCTCAATCGCGAAGCCCTTCCCGGCGGGGATGGGACCGGGAAGTGGAGAATAGGAGGCGGCGATGGATACGTTTATCGGACCGGACAACCCGTTGGGCTACCCTGCCCCGTACTGGTTCCTGTTGCTTTTCAAGGTGCTGGGCTTCAGCCTGCACGTGGTTCCGATGAGCCTGTGGTATGCCGGGCTGATCACGATGCTGGTCATACGGCAGGTGGGCGGCGAGCACGCCCGGCGGCTGAGCGGGCGGGTGATCAACGCGATGCCGGTGGTGGTGGCCTACGGGATCAACCTGGGCATCATCCCACTGTTGTTCATCCAGGTGGCGTACTACAAGGTTTTCTACCCGGCCACGATCCTGATGGCGTGGTTCTGGTTCGGCGTGATCGGGCTGCTGCTGGTGGCGTACTATGGCGTGTACATCTACGTGACCGGGCTGCGGCATGACAGGCTGCCGCCGGTGCGTCAGGCAGCGGGCTGGGTCGCGTCGCTGCTGTTCGTGGTGCTGGGCTTCATCTTCGCCAACGGGCTGAGCCTGATGGTTAACATCGGGGCATGGGGCGACCTGTGGGCGGCGACGAACATCGCGGGCGCGCCGCTGGGGCTTGCACTGAACGTGGGCGACGCGTCGCTGTGGCCGCGCTGGCTGATGATGTTCGGGCTGGCGCTGACGACGACAGCGGCCTACGTGGTGGTGGACGCGGGGTTCTTCGCCGGGCAGGAGAGCGACGAGTACAGGCGGTGGGCGATGCGCTTCGCGCTGGCGCTGTACACGCTGGGCATGGTCTGGTACGCGGCCACCGGGACGTGGTACATCTTCGGGTCGCTGCCGACGGAGGCGCGGGCGGCCATGCTGCGGGGGCCGGTGATCGTCCTGACGCTGCTGACGGGGGCCAGCGTGGGGCTGCCGTGGCTGCTGATCCTGATCGGGCGGCGGGGCGTCACCAGGACGCTGGCGCTGCTGGTCGGGCTGGCGCAGTTCGGCGTGATCGCGCTGAACGCGGTCAGCAGGCAGATCTTGCAAAACGCGGAGCTTGCGCCGTACCTGGACGTGACGGCGGAGCAGGTCAACATGCAGTGGAGTCCGATGATCCTGTTCCTGGTGCTGTTCGTCGCCGGGCTGGGCGTGACGTGGTGGATGATCGCGCAGGTGGTCAAGGCGAACCGGGCGAGCGCGGCGGCGGGGTGAGTGTTCAACTCTACTTTCCCTTACCCAGACACAATATTCTTTCTCACTACCACTGAAACAAAGAGGATACTCCATGGCCAGCTTGATCAGCATTTTTCTCGCATTGCATGGTCTGGTTCACTTGCTGTACCTCGGACAGAGTCACAGGCTCTTTGAGCTTCAAGACGGTATGGTCTGGCCCGACGGCTCGTGGGCATTCTCAAGGCTTCTTGGAGATGGCGCGACAAGATGGCTGGCGACCATTGCATGCGGGCTGGCGGCTGTCGGCTTCGTGGCGGGCGGCATAGGAATACTTGCGAGGCAGCCCTGGTGGCGTCCGGTGGTCGTGGGGGCGGCAGCCTTTTCTTCCGCCGCCTTCATCCTTTTCTGGAATGGAAAAATGCAGAGGCTGGATAATCAGGGGGGGATTGGTATTCTGATCAACGTAGCGATTCTGGTTGCAGTGCTCATACTGCGGTGGCCCAACTTCGGGTTCTAGGCCGGGTCTATGCCGACGAATCGTCGACCGGCACGATGTTAGTGATTTCCTCCCCGGCGCTGATGCAAAGGGGATAACGCCAACAGGAATACGTTCTAAATTCGAGGAGGAAGAGCCATGCCAGACAAAAATCGCAGCCGGATTCTCGTAGTCGGGATCGCAACGGTGGCGCTGGTGCTGAGCGCCTGCTTCATGCTGCCCACAGCCACCGAGGAACAACCAA
>CAZRXG010000007.1:76699-160784 GCA_964603985.1 uncultured Anaerolineae bacterium
ACTAGCCAGCCGACCGCCGAACCCACCCCCGCGCCCACGCCCACGCCCGATGAAGGCCAGGCCGAGGAGCAGGTCACGCCGGACGACAGCGCCCAGCCCGCCGGGCCGACCCGCATCGAGTTTGAGCCCGGCGCTGTGTCGGCAACCGTCCAGGGCAACCTGGCCGCCAACGGCATCGACGAGTACGTCCTCTACGCGCTGGAAGGCCAGACCATGAGCGTCACCATCACCTCCCCCGGCAATGACGTATACCTGTCCATTACGGGGCTGACAGATGGCATCCCTCTGGTGCGGGCAGCCTCCGACGCCACCGGCTGGAAGGGCGAACTGCCCGCCACACAGGACTATTCCATCAAGGCCGTCTCCGGCGGCCCGGCGGACAGCTACACGCTGGAGATCACCATTCCGCCGCTTGCCCCGGTCGCAGACTGGCAGCCGGTGCCCATCGAGATATGCCAGGACTTCCAGGTTTCCGTGGCCGGGACTCTGGGCGTGACCGACGTAACGCTGGACGAGGACGCGCCCTTTGAAGATCCCGTCACCGGCACGACGGGGACGGGCTGCCTGATCACGGCGTACGGCACGGGGGCCGACTTCGCGGATCTCGACGTGTACGGCACCCTGAAGGAGATGCTGGTAACCTACGGCTGGACACCCGACATCCAGTACGATGCCGATGGCCCAACCGGCTCGATGGGTGGTTTCCGCCGGGACTACGCTCTGCTGCTCCTGTCCGCCACCTGGGAACCTTCTGAGGATGCCAACTGCCCCACCGACCAACCGATCTCGGCCTGCGAGCTGACGCCTGAGCAGCAGATCTGGACGATCACGCTGTCCATTGCGATGCAGTGATGGGGAGGTGAACGAACCCGGATAGTGAGCCTGTGGGGGCACAGCCATCCACAGAGAGGGGGGAAAAGCATATGGACGCTTCGACACAGAAGACGGCCAGGGCGTGCAGCAACGTGTTCGGATTTATCCTGTCGCTCTTCTTCAGCGCGGCGCTTGTGGCCGCGGGGCTGGCAATGATCTACCTGTTGACGCCGAGGACCGTCGCCGACGTGCAGACGATAGAGCAGGCATACGTCACGGATGGGGCGGCTTACGAGGCGCTGGCTCCCGGCCAGGACGTGGTCGTGACCGGGACGCCGGAGGGCAACGCGACGGTCGGGCCTGACAACACGGTGGCGTACTTCGTGGACCGGCTGGAGGCCAGCCGCAGGGGCGACGACACCGACTGGATCTGGGTACGGGAGGCGGAGGAGATTCCACCGATCACGATGCGCGTTGGGTGGGGGACGGTGACGCTGGTCAGCATGGCCGAAGGGTACGCACGGGTGGGGGGTGACCTGTACGAGACCGTCGAGCAGGGGGGCGGCTCGCGGCGCTTCACATACGTTTACAAAGGCCAGAGTCTGAGGGAGGGGGCCAGACGCACGACCGGTCTGCGGAACGGCGACCTGGTCACGGTGGTGGGCAAGAAAACGGCGACAGGCGAGATCGAGGGGCGGTGGTACTTCGGCGGCGACCAGACGGCGCTGCACAAGTCGGCTGCGAAGAGCGCCCTGATCGTGCGCATCATCGGGCACGTGCTGGTGATCATCGGGGCGAGCATGGGGGTGTGGACGCTTATCGGGCTGTTCAGGCGGTAGCCCTGACAGTTGTTCGTGTGCCCAACAGAAACCACAGGGGCGGCTGCCCTGCCCCTGCGGTCATCCTGCACGAGATACCCGGCTCTCAGTTCCCGCCGCGCCCCTCCCACTCGCGGCGCAGCAGGCCGTAAAGAAGCATATCGTAGCGCCGCCCATCGCGGTGAACGAACTCGCGGAAGGCGCCCTCGCGCCGGAAGCCGAGCTTCTCGTACAGCGCGATGGCCCGCTCGTTGTACTCGAACACGGTAAGCTGTACGCGGTACAGGTTCAACTCATGGAAGGCGAAGTCGAGGGCCAGACGCAGCGCCTCGTAGCCGTAGCCCCGCCCCCAGTTGCCCGGCTCGCCGATGCCGATGCCCAGCCAGCCGGTCTGGTGCGCCCACAGGATGCCGTCCATCTCGATATAGCCGAGCAGATCGTCGCCGTCGAGAGGACGGATGGCGAACAGGTAGCCATTGCCCGCCTTGCGCTGCTCCTCCAGCCACTTCTCAAGCTCCGCTGCCGAGCGGGGGGTGGCCGGTTCGGCGTCGAAAAGCCGCCCGAAAGCGGTGTCCTCGTACCAGCGGGCGATGGCCGGGAGGTCGTCCTTTGTCAGCGCGGTGAGGCGGACTTTATCGCCGCGCAGCAGGTTGGAAGAGGTCAGTGACTCCGGTGTCTCACTCATCTTGATCGGTCTCCTGTGGGTGCTAAAGGCGATATGGGTCTTCCCCGTCAAGCCGGTCGCGGCGAGTTCGACTGGCCGATTCGACAGCCTGAAGGTATCGCGAATGTCTCACATCTCAGGATGGGCGCTGCTTCGCTCGCGCCTGTGCTTCAGCATGTAAAACGGCTGCCACATGGTATGCTCTACGGCACCCACATTGGATACTGGTAATCTTCGGTTTCACTTGAGAGAACAGCATAGATGCTCAAATCAATGGCACGTAGGACGTAAACTTCGTAAGGCATCACGGCACCCTTTTTTGCATGAAAGGCGATGAACATTCCATCCGGTGACCAGTCAACAAACTCTAGAGCTTCCAGGTTTTGAGTAGCAGCATCAGATTGGCGCACGACGTTACCATTCATGTCAAATGTGCAAATTCTGAGGATCGCTTTTTCTGTGGTGATGCAAACTGCTGCAAAGTGGGTGCCGTCAGGCGACCAAGACACAGGCCCCTCAACTGAGACATCGGAAGGAGTGACCCTCCGAGCCGCTCCTTCCGGGTGGCATTGATGTGTATCTAGCTCGCAGATTATGTCTGTCAGGTAGACGGCGCCATAGTCGCTGATAGCTAACTGACTACCGACAGAGGACCAGGTTGGATACCAGGATGGGGAAGGTGACTCCTTTAATTCCTGGAGACCAGGGGTGTCGCTAGAAATAGGTGATTCACTTACGACTCGTGTTGGCAAGTGAGCAAAAACGATGCTCCTCGAAATCCGCGAGTCTTCGATTGAAACCAGGCTGTAAGCGATGTACTCCCCATCTGGGGATAGGGTGGCCCAGTCGATGTTCTGAACATGTTCGAGGAAATCGAGGGAATAAGTTTGTTGTTGCCTGGGATCGTAAAGTGCAACATCGGAATCTGTGAACACCAGGAACCAACCATTTAGGGGCGCGACCAAGGAATCTCTAAGTGGTAGCACCGTGTGTTGAGAATAAACCGCCTTGTCATCGAAGCAAGTAACAAAGGTCTGTCCCCCAATATCAAAGAAAATCTTATAGGCCGGGCAATCTGAGGTTGCTTCTACCTCAACCAATGGGGTTTCTATTACGGAATCGGGTGACCTCTCTGCATCTGTGCACCCGGCCATTGTCAGAGCCGAACAAAAGGCCAGCAGCGCCCAAGAGTGTTTTGGAAGCATAGCGTTGTCTCCCGATCAATCAGATACCGACTCGCAAGTTACTGTCTGAAGGCGGCGTTCTCGTACCGGCGGGCGATGGTGGGGAGGTCGTCCTTTGTCAGCGCGGTGAGGCGGACTTTGTCGCCGCGCAGCAGGTTGGAAGAGGTCAGCGACTCCGGTGTGTCACTCATCTTGATCGGTCTCCTGTGGGTACTTTAGGCTTCTCCCTCAAGCCGGTCACGGTAAGCTCATGCCTGTAGTTCAGTGTGCCTGACGACTACTTCGTGACCTCAAATGCCCAACGGTAGGTGAACTCGTCCCCGGTACTTGTCCATACCAGTATTTCTGCCACGTGTTTACCCGGTCGCAACTTAGTATTCCAACATATCAGATCTGAGTAAACTCCTGAGGCTATGACCTTTCCATTCTCATCCCGCAGACCTTCAATCATGACGTCGGTAGGCGCGTGAGATGGATCGGCATTGATGTTTTTGCCATCTAATGTAAGCCGAACGTTCTCGAATCGATAGAAATGATCATTCGGACGCAGTAGAGGTTCTTCGAAGATTTCGGTACATATGGCCCCTATATCTTGGCCAACCCCACAATACCAGGCCAATGGATCGCTCAGGCTGATTACAGTGCCGGGTTCTGGCTGCACGTAGTCGATAAACTCAGGATATTGATCTGGATTGTCAAACAAAGACTCAAACAAAGCCTTGGTTTTCGCCTGGCACCCACTGATCACTATTGTGCAGGCAGCAATCAATATCCATACCATCCACGCTTTGATCGACCTTTTCTTCATAATAATGCTCACAATCTCATAAGATTGGTCGGGTCGGCGTCCCCATACCGGCAAACGATGGCGGGGAAGTCGTCCCCGGTCTGCGCGGTGAGGCGGACTTTGTCGCCGCGCAGCAGGTTGGAGGAGGTCAGCGAATCTGGCCGTCCACTCATGGGTTGCTCTCTTTCAAAAACTCAAGCACGCGCGTGTTGATCGCATCAGGCTGCTCGTAGTGCATCAGGTGTCCGGCGTGCGGCACGATCTCGGCGGCGACCAGGTTGGGCAGAACCCTGCGCGCCCGTGCGATGACGGCCTGCGGGTTGAACAGCACCTCGTGCTGGCCCATCAGCAGCAGCGTGGGCGCGGTGTGGCGGCGGAGTTCGGCACGGGGCAGCGGAAAGGCCAGCGGCAGCCCGCGCCAGGTCTCCTGGCGGTAGTGCGTGACGAACAGGCAGAAGACTTCCACCAGGCTGGCGAGGTCATCATCCTGCGCATCACAGCCGGGAGCAAGGATGCGCCGTGCCAGGCCGCCGATCATCTCACGGGAGGGCGTGAGTAGGTTGAAGCCCACCGGCAGCAGGTGCACAAACAGGCCGAGGCCGAGCATCGTGAAGCCGATGGAGCTGAGCAGCACCGCCTTCCCGATGCGCTCCGGGGCGTGCGCGCCGAACTTGAGCACCAGCCGCCCGCCCATCGACAGGCCGAGGATGTCGGCCCGCTCGATCTCCAGCGCGTCGTACACGTCGACCAGCCATTCGGCATAGGCGGGGCCGGTGTGCGGCGGGTGTGAGGGGGCGCTCCTGCCGGTCTGGCCGATCACGTCGAGCGCGTGGACGCGGTAGTGACGCGCGAACGTGGCCAACTGGGGACGCCACATCATCGCGTTGCCGCCCAGGCCCTGCACCAGCACCAGTGGCGGCGCATCGACCGGCCCGGCGATGACCAAGTGCGTCGGGCCGAAGCGCGTCTCGACGAAGCGCGACTCGACCGGCACCGGCAGGCGCGCCAGCTCGGCGTCGTACCAGGCCATCGCGGCGGCGTAGCCTGCGGGGGACTTGTAGAGTGAGGATGGATCGGGCATGGGCAGGTGCTCCTCCTATCGCGGTACGAGGCGTTTGTACACCAACTCGCGGCGGGGGGCAATCAGCAAAAGGGGTAGACTCAAACCATCCTTCTAAATGGGAGACAGCGGAAGCCCGTCAACTGATTGCAGCGCAGCCATAGGCCTTCGACAGTAGTGTATAATACGGGCACGCCTTTTCAACCTGGGCTGCGTGCACCTGACCTCGTCCCCAAATCCGTTTTCATTACCCGACAGTTGCCAAGACGAGGGTCCTGCTCACATCGGTGAGCTTTGACCGTTTGTATTTGTCCTGACCCTGCGAAGCTCATGTCGCATAGAGGAGGAGAAGGGACCATGTCGGGCAAACGATGCGTGACTGTGGCCGTCACGCTGATGATGGCCTCCGTGTGGCTGGGCGCGTGCGGTGGCGGGGCCGCAACGCCAACAACGACCTCCCCACCGCCAACCGCACCACCCACCGCACCGCCCACCGCCTCGCCAACCGCCTCGCCTACAACACTCCAGGCAACCCGAACGGTAGCTGCACAAACACCCACCCGCACTCCTCTTCCAACCAGTACCCCAACACAGTGCGAGGGGGTGCCGCCGTCCGAATTAGGGGGCACGTGGGAAAGCCAGCCCGCCTATGTTCCAACCGGGCCTGTCCCAGAAGGGGCGGTGCTGCGCCTCGGTAAAGGCGGTGTGTACGCGACAGCAACAGCGCCTGATGGAGAGGCAATCGCCATAGCAACCGACACCGGGCTGACCATGTTTTCCGCCCCTGATTTGCAGGAGATATGCTCGGTTCCATATCCGGTGGTGGGCGGGTGGAATTGGGTTGAAGCTGGTAATATGCAGTTCTCGCAGGATGGCAGCATTCTCAAAGTTATCAAGGGGACCGAAGTTCTGTACTTTGATGCACAGTATGGCACAGTACTTGAGCCAGATATGGTTCCCGATGATCAACCGTTTATTGAGCCCGTCATATCCGAGTGTATTCCGCCAATATACGAAGGAAGTGAGATATTCCATCAAGCGACCTCGGTAGATGGTGCTTTTGCCGCCAGTTCAGAGACTTACGGAGGGCTCATTCAAGTATTTGATAATGATACCTGCACGTTGTTGAATGAATTTAAAATCGGCGGCGGCGAACATTTCTTGAGCTGGCTGCCCGCTCGCCCTGGCGAATGCGGAGGCGCGCTGCTGACTGCCAGCCTGGCTGGCTCACTGGCTCTTTGGGACCCCTGGAGCGGCCAACAAATCCGGGCCGGGGGATTCGGGATGGGCCCTCAACTGGCCTGGTCGCCAGATGGGTCGATCCTGGCGGTAGGGGCTGACACGTTAGCCGTACTCGTGGATGCTGATACGATGGCGGTCGCAGACGTATTTGGCGGCGGCCGTATACCTCGATTTAAGCCGATACTCGGGCAAGGTTACTGGTATGGCGTTGCCTCTATCAAATGGGTCTCAAACGACCGACTTGTCATTGCCGGTCGCGGAGAACCTTCTGAGGCGACGGTCATGACATGGACGCAGCAAACCGGTGCAGAGTGGTATGTTCTGCCCCTGCCCGGTGCTACTGGTTTTCCCCCTGAGTTTGCGCTATCTCCAGATGGTCAACTGCTGGCTTCAAGAGGTTATAAATCCGACGATAGCAACGTGTACGCCGTTCGTCTCTGGGAGGTTCGCAGCGGAGCGCTGTTGTGGACTGTGGAGATGGAATACCCACAGTCCTGCCGCGGGTTAACCTGGTCACCTGATGGCACACGACTGGCATGTAACGGTCACGACCGGGTTGTCATTTTTGATGTTGATACCGGCCAGCCGGTCAGTGTGCTCCCTCAATCCCTATACATGCCAACAGTGGCCTGGTCGCCGGATGGTGTCTATCTGGCCCTCAACCCCTGGCTGGAAGGCTATATCGTTGTATGGGATATCGAGCACGATGAACACTTCACCCTGGAAGGGATCGACCATCCCAGGTGGTCACCTGATGGCCGGTGGATAGCCGGAACCGGGGCCGATAATACGGCCGTTGTCTGGGACTTGCAGCAAAGAGCGCTAACTCATACCCTGGAAGGTCACAGTGACTATGTCAACGTCGTGGCCTGGTCGCCAGATGGCACATTGTTGGCTTCGGGTTCCTGGGACATGAGCATCATCATTTTTGATGTGGCTGAGGAACGTCTGGTAAAACGATTTGAAGGGCATATTCCCCGTCCACTCGGTGTGGAGAATCTTGCCTGGTCTCCGGATGGGCGATGGCTTGCGTCGATTGGGAGCGATAAAACGCTGATCATATGGGATGTTTCCCAGGTTGACCGGTAGGGTGCTATCCGGTAACAACTGATGAATGGTAAGAAGTGCCGCCAGCGTCGAAGCCGTAGAGTCTTCGCGGGTGGATAGCGGGACGGCGAATGATTTTGCAGTACGGGGGACAAAATGAACACGAAAAGACGTATAGAGTGGTTTCTTTTACCGGTTGTGATCATCGCTGCGATCAGTAGCTGCCAACCCATCTCAACCCCGACGCCCACCGAACAACCATCACCGACGGCGATAATCCCTACCAGCACGGTATCACCGTCGCCGACAGCTACAGAGGATCCATGCGTACAGATGCCACCGTCCGAATTAGGGGGCACGTGGGAAAGCCAACCGCCACTGATTCCGACCGGGCCTGTCCCAGAGGGGGCGGTGCTGCGCCTGGGTAAAGGCCGTGTGTACACGCTGGCAACAGCGCCTGATGGAGAGGCCATCGTCATCGCAACCGCCACCGGGCTGACCATGTTTTCCATCCCTGATTTGCAGGAGCTATGGTCGGTTTCATATCTGACATATCCGATGGTGGGCGGGTTTTATTGGGTTAAAGCTGATCAAATGCAGTTTTCGCAGGATGGCAGCATCCTCAAAGCCAGCAAGGAAGCCGAAGATCTGTACTTTGATGCACAGGATGGCACGCTGCTTGAGCCAGAAATGATTCCTGGAGATCAATCGTTTATTGAGCCTGTCCGATCCGAGTGTCTTTCGATGGTGGACGAAGGAAGTGAGATATTCCATCAGGCGACCTCGGTAGATGGTGCTTTTGTAGCCATAACAAGGCATTCCTACGGTCTCATTGAAGTATTTGATAACAGTACCTGCACGTTGTTGAATGAAATGTATATTGGCGGAAGCCAACATTTCTTGAGCTGGCTGCCCGCTCGCCCTGGCGAATGTGGAGGCGCACTGCTGACTGTCAGCGTGGAGGGTATGCTGGGCATCTGGGACCCCTGGAGCGGCGAACAAATCCGGGCCGGGGCACTAGGGACGGGCTATCAACTGGCCTGGTCGCCAGATGGATCGATCCTGGCGGTAGGGGCTGATTCTTTAGCCGTACTTGTAGATGTTGACACGATGGCGGTCGCAGACGTATTTGGCGGCGACCGTATACATCGATTTTGGCCAGCATCCGGTCAAATTTACTATGAAGGCGTTGCCTCTATCAATTGGGACTCAAACGACCGACTTGTCGTTGGCGGACATCACGAAATTCTCGATGCGACGGTCATGACATGGACGCCACAAACCGGTGCGGAGTGGTATGTTCTGCCCGGTACTGGCCAAGAGTTTGTTCTATCTCCGGATGGTCAACTGCTGGCTTCGGAGGGTTTTGACACCCCTAATGAGTTTAATCTCTGGGAGGTTCGCAGCGGAGCGCTGTTGCGGACTGTGGAGCCACAGTCCTGCCGCGGGTTAACCTGGTCACCTGATGGCACACGACTAGTATGTCGCCATAACGAGCAGATTGTCGTTTTTGATGTTGATACCGGCCAGCCGGTCGGTGTGTTCCCACAATACCTACAATACCCAGCAGTGGCCTGGTCGCCGGATGGTGTCTATCTGGCTATCAACCCCTTGCTGGAAGGCTATATCATCGTATGGGATGTCGAGCGTGATGAACACTACACGCTGGAAGGTATCGACCGTCCCAGTTGGTCACCTGATGGCCAGTGGATAGCAGGAGCCGGGGCCGATAATACGGTCGTTGTCTGGGACTTACAGCAAAGAGCGCTAACTCACACCTTGGAAGGTCACAATAACATGGTCACCGTCGTGGCCTGGTCGCCGGATGGCACGCTGTTGGCTTCGGGTTCCTGGGACAACAGCGTCATCATTTTTGATGTGGCTGAGGGGCGTCAGGTAAAACAATTAGAAGGGCATACGCTCCATCCACGTGGTATTGTGAATCTTGCCTGGTCTCCGGATGGGCGATGGCTTGCGTCGGTTGCAGGCGATCTAACGCTGATCATATGGGATGTCTCCCAGATTGGGCAGTAGGGCAGGGGCACTTCTCTGCGAAGCCCCACAGTTCTTCCCGGATGACATCCGCCTGGTGCGTGAGGGCGGCGGGCCGTAATGAAAGGTGAAAAACCGAAACTCCAGTGACAGGGACAACATGGACGATCCAGCCCAAGCCCGTCGTATTTCATTGATCGCGCTGGCCGCGTATGCGGCGTTGGCGGCGATCATCGGTGCCGTGCTGTTCGAGTTCCGGCTCGACGACGCGTTTATCTCGTACCGCTACGCGCGCAACATCGCGCAGGGGGCGGGGTTTGTCTACAACCCCGGCGGGCCACCCGTCCTGAGCGTGACCAACCCGCTGTACGTGCTGCTGCTGTCGCTGATCTGCCTCGTCACGCCGCACCTGGAGATCGTGGGCAACGTGCTGAGCATCGCCGCCATCGGTGCGGGGGCGTGGCTGATCGCCGACCTGGCGCAGACCGGCGCACCTCGGCGCACTACCGGCTGGGTCGCCGGGCTGGTCTACGTGAGCTTCCCGCTGCTGTGGCTGGCGATGGGTCTGGAGACGGCGCTCCAACTGGCGCTGGGCCTGCTGGGGGTGTGGCTGTACGTGCGCGGACGTGAGCCGCTGGCCGCGCTTGCGCTGGGCCTGGCGACGCTGGTGCGCCCCGACATGGTCATCCTGAGCGGGGTGATCGTGCTGGGCTCGATCATCCAGAACCGCCGGTTCCCGACCAGGCCCGCGCTGATTTACTGCGCCGTCCTGCTGGCCTGGGCGGCCTGGGCCACGCCGTATTTCGGCTCGCCGCTGCCCGCCACGCTCGGCGCGAAGAGCGCCCAGGCTGCGCTGGGCATCACTGGCATCGCCATCGGCACGACCTTCATCGGCGGGCTGGGGCGGCTGGGCGCGGCGCTCTTCCGGCAGTCGTGGCTGTGGGCGGCGGTCGGCGCGCTGGCGATGGTCGGCTTCACCACGCTGCGCCGCCACCGTTGGGCGATCCTGCTGGTCGCCTGGGGCGCGCTGCACCTGTTGGGCTACGTCATCCTGGGGACCGTGCCCTACCGCTGGTACTACGCGCCGCTGGTCCCGGCGCTGGCGGCACTGTTCGGGCTGGGCGCCGGGCGGCTGGCGACGCTCGTCACCGCCCGGTGGCGCGTGGCTGCAATGGCCGGGGCCGCGCTGCTGGCCGGGCTGGCCGCCGGACGGTCGCTGTACCTGATCGACCAGACGCCCCGCCACGATGTCTCCTTCCTCGACGGGCGCGGGATCGAGATGCTGCCCACGGTTGACTGGGACATCTACCGCGAGACGGGCACCTGGCTGCGCGAAAACACCCCGCCGGAGGCGACGGTCGGCGTGGCCGAGGTGGGCCAGTTGGGATACTATGCCGAGCGCCCGATGGTCGGCTACCTGGGGCTGATCCAGCCGGAGATCGCCGACGCGCTGAGCCGCCGCGACGTGTACTGGTGGCTGCCGCACACCACCCCCGATTACCTCGTCTTGAGCGAGACGACGGGCCGGGCATTGTACGGCTACAGTCTGGAAGGCGACCGATGGTTTGACCGCACCTACGCCGAGGTCACCCACTTCGACGATCCCCGCTACACGCGCAGCCCGATGGTGATCTACCGGCGCGTCGCAGACCCGCGCCCGGTGCAGCCGGTCGCCATCGAGCGGCGGGTGTTTGGTAACGGGATGGCCCTCGAAGGGCTGGCGGTGGATTTCCCACTGCGACCGCTGCCGCCTGGAAGCGCTGTCCGTGCCAGGCTGGAGTGGACGCTCGACCAACCTGTCTCGACGCCGCAGCACGTCGTGATGCGCCTCACCCGCCACGACTGGGCGTTGGCCGGTCAGGTCGACCGCCGGTTTGACCTCTCGACGTGGCCCCTCGGCGAGCGCGCCTCGACCTACCTGACGTTTGAACTGGCCTCCGAGCTTAAGCCGGGCGCGTACCGTGTCGAGGTCGGCGTGGGGCCGGAGCCGGATCAGATCGAGTGGCATCAGGTCGCGCTGGCTAAAGTCCCGCTGCCCGAAGAGACGGTCGAGATCGACGCGTTCTCCGGCCAGCGCGAGGTATTGGGCGTCATCGCCCTGAATGGCTACCAGCTCGATCAATCGCCGGACGGGCTGACGCTGCGTCTGGCGTGGGAGGCGGTCAGTGCGCCGGAGGCTGATTACGTCGTGTTTGTGCACGTGCGCGACCCACAGGATAATATCGTGGCGCAGATCGACATCAGGCCACGCGGGAGCCTGTATCCTACGTTGGTCTGGGATGCCGGTGAGGGGGTGATCGGGACCTACACGCTCGACATCAGTGATCTGTCGCCCGGCACCTACGACGTTGTCGTCGGGCTGTACGTGCGCGGCGGCGCGCGGCTGACGACGCCCGACGGGCGCGATTCGATCCTGCTGGAGCAGATCACGGTCGAGGGCGCACCGTAGGGACGCGTGCCGCTTTCACCTGTTTGCCTGACATCGGGAGCGAAAGGGTTTCACGTTCATGTTCATCGGACAGCAACCGAAAAAAGACATCCTCGACGACTACGCCCGCTACCTGAACCCCGGACGGGTGACCGTTTTCAAGAAGCTGGGCCTGGACTTCGTGCCCGGCAAACGCGAGGGCGTGTGGATCTGGGACGTAGGTGGCAAAACGAAGCTGCTCAACTGCCGCTGTTCGGGCGGCGTGTTCAACCTCGGACACCGCCCGCCGCGCATCGTCGAGGCGCTCAAGGCCGCGCTCGACGAGCTTGACGTCAGCGACCACATGCTGCTGAGCGAGCAGCGCGCCCGGTTGGGCAAGCGCCTGGCCGGGCTGACGCCGGGCGACATCCAGTACACGACGCTCTCGCCCGGCGGCGCGGAGGCCATCGAGGTGGGCATCAAGCTGGCGCGCGGCTACACCCGGCGCGACGGCGTGATCTCGGTCCGCAGAGGCTATCACGGGCACACCGGCTTCGCGCTGGCGACCGGGGATGACTCCTTCCGCGACAAGTTCGGCTCGATGCCGCCCGGCTTCAGTAAGGTGCCCTTCGGTGATGCCGACGCGCTGGCCGGGGCAATCGGCGAGGGGACGGCAGCCGTCATCGTCGAGACGCTCCCCGCCACCGCCGGGATTCTGATCCCGCCCGACGACTACTTCCCCGCCGTGCGCGCGCTGTGCGACCAGTGCGGCGCGCAGTTGATCATCGACGAGGTGCAGACCGGCCTGGGCCGCACCGGGCGCATGTGGGCCATCGAGGAGTGGGGCGTCGTGCCCGACATCCTGGTCACGGGCAAGGGGCTGAGCGGCGCGCTGTACCCCATGTCGGCCACCTGCCACCGTCCACACCTGGACGCCTTCTTCCAGGAGAACCCCTTCATCCACCTGGCCAGCTTCGGCGGCGCGGAGCCGGGCTGTGTCGTCGCGCTGGCGATGCTGGACGAGATCACGCAGCCGGGCTTTATGGAGCACGTCACGGCGATGGGCGAGCGCTTCGAGGCGGGCTTCGCCGACCTCAAGGCGCGCCACGAGATCGTCGCGGGCTGGCGGCGGCGCGGGCTGTTCATCGGCTTCGAGATGAGCGAGGCGCGCCTCGGCCCGGCCATGACGGTGGCGCTGGCAGCCAACGGCGTGCTGGCGGTCTTCGCCAACCACCACCCGGCCACCATCCAGATCATCCCGCCGCTGATCATCCAGCCGGAGGAGGTCGACTTCGTCCTGGAGGCGATGGACAGGGCGCTGGCTTTCCTGGCGGCCCACCCGGAGATCGCGGCGCTCGCCGAGGGTGTTGGGGTAGTTTAGACCCGGCGGGGGCGCATCTTTGCCGGGGTCGCATTGTTTTAACACGTGACGAGAGTCATACCCCTGATTGACTTAAACCTGACACCCGACAGGTGGGCTGTATGAGTGATATTCCTTACGTACTTCCCCTTGACGCGGTCACACAGGACCAGACGGCGGTTGTCGGCGGCAAGGGGTTTCGCCTCGCCGAGCTGGCGCGGGCGGGGCTGCCGGTGCTGCCCGGTTTCTGCATCACGACGGTGGCTTACCGTGCCTTCATCGAGGCGGGCGACCTGCTCTCCCTGCTGGAGGATGGGGACGCGGCTGCGCTGCGCGAGCGCATTACCTGCGCCGCGATCCCGGCCCCGATTGCGGAGGCGATCACGTCGGCCTACGCCGGGCTGGATGGCGCGGTCGCGGTGCGCTCCTCGGCGACGGGCGAGGACTCGCAGGAAGCGTCCTTCGCCGGGCAGTACGCGACCTTCCTGAACGTCACCGGCAGCGACGCGGTGCTCGACCACGTGCGCGCCTGCTGGGCCTCGCTGTGGGGCGAGCAGGCGCTCGCCTACATGCGCGGGCAGGGCATCGACCCGCGCGGCGTGGCGATGGGCGTCGTCGTGCAGCGCCTGGGCGACGCGCACGCGTCGGGCGTGATCTTCACCCTCAACCCGCTGACCGGGAACGAAGAGGAAATGACGATTGAGGCGGCCTGGGGGCTGGGCGAGGCGGTCGTCTCCGGGCGCGTGACGCCTGATCGCTACCGGGTCAGCTTCATCGACGGTGAGGTCGTTTCGCGCGAGGTTGCCAACCAGTCGGTGGTGCTGGTAGCCGACCGGGCGGGCGGCGTGCGCGAGGAATCGCTGCCTCACGAGCGGCGCGATACGCCGGTGCTCACCGACGAACAGCTTCTGGAGCTGGCCCACCTCGGCGACGAGGTGCAGATCCTGTACGGGCACCCGCAGGACATCGAGTGGGCGCACATCGACGGGCAGTTTGTGCTGCTCCAGGCCCGCCCGCTGACATCCTTCGCCTTTGACCCGGCGCTCGGCCAGTGGACCTCGGCCAACTACCGCGAGGTGCTGCCCGGCTTCGCCTGCCCGCTGACCATCTCACTGAGCATGGATCGGGGCTTCCAGAACACGATCACCAATTTCCTCAAGACGATCAAGATGGGCATCATCCCGCCCGAAACGCCGATGGCGCACACCTTCTTCGGGCGGATCTACTGGAACGTGGGCGTGGTCAAGCGGTTCAATGCCCTCGTCCCCGGTTTTAAGGAGCGTCACTTTGACAAGACGGTGGGCGTCGAGCCGACCTACGAAGGCGACGGCCTGAGCACCCCCTGGACGCCGCGCACCATCATCCGCGCGCTGCCGATCCTGTTCGCGCTCAACGACCAGTACGAAAACGCCTGGAAAGAGGCCGAGGTGTACCGCGACACCTACTACGCCGAGACCGAGCCGCGATTGCAGGCGCTCGACCTGGAGGCACTCTCCGACGCGGAGCTGGCGGATCAATGCCGCGAGATGGTTGATCTGCACCTGGAGGACAACCTCAAGACGGTGACGATTGCATTCATCTGTGAGCAGGCCCAGGAGGAGTTTGAGCCGGTCATCCACCGGCTGAACAAGCGCCTGCCGCCGGAGGATCGCATTGCGCAGGGCGACCTGATCACCGGCCTGCAAAACGTCGCCACTGCGCAACCGGCGCTTGCCTTGCAGCGGCTGGCGCAGCAGGCACTCGAAGTGCCGGACGTGCGGCGGGCCATCGTCGAGGGGAAGCCGGGCGGCATCCCGGAGCGGCTGTCGGCCAGCGCGGCGGGGCGCGCCTTCTGGGAGCAGCTCCAGGCGATCATCGAGCGCTTCCACTACATGGCCGTCATCGACGAGGACCTGATCTACCCCCGCTGGGATGAAGACCCGACCGACGCGCTGGTCAGCCTGCAAAGCTACGTCCGCGTCGGCGAGCAGCTTGACCCGGAGGGGCAGCGCGTGGTGCAGCGACGCAAGCGCGAGGAGGCCGCGCGGCGCGCCAATGCCGCACTCAAACGCGGCTGGCGGCGGTTGTGGTTCTTCGAGCGCAGAGGGTTTTTCAACAAGCTGCACATCGTTCAGCAGTACGTCTGGTGGCGCGAGGAGACGCGCGTGGTGGCGTCGCACGTCTTCTACCACTGCCGCCGCGTTTTCCTGGAGCAGGGGCGGCGCTGGGCCGGGGCGGGTATCCTCGACGCGGCGGACGACATCTTTTACCTGCGCTGGCCCGCCATCAGCGCCGTGCTGGACGGCACGGCCCCGCCGGAGAGCCTGCGCGAGCGGGTCGCGGCCTACCAGCGGCTCAAGCAGCGCTTCCGCAACTTCGAGCCGCCGAACGTGATCGGGCTGGGGAGCAGCACCCGCCGGGTGAGGAAGAAGCCCGGCCAAAAAGTGTACCGGGGCGTGCCGTGCAGCAGCGGTCGGGTCGAGGGGCGGGCACGCGTTGCCAGGACGCTGGAGGAAGCGCGCGCGCTGGAGCCGGGCGAGATCCTGGTGGCACGCTACACCAACCCCGGCTGGATGCCGCTCTTCGCCGTTGCAGGCGGGATCGTGATCGAGGAGGGCGGGCTGCTCTCACATGGGGCGGTCGTCGCCCGCGAGTACGGCATCCCGGCGGTGTTGAGCATCGAGGGGGCCACGCGGCTCTTTGAGACCGGCCAGCGCCTGCGCATCGATGGGGGAGAGGGAACGGTTGAGGCGGTCACTGCGCCACGGGGAAACCGGCTGATCTGAGTGTCAGGAGCCATATACTAGCCCCCAGACTTGAACGCACCGAGTGCGCGCGCACCGCGCACTGTTCCCCCCTTTGAAAAATCTCAATCCGTTCATATAATGAAAGTAGTGGGAGAAGAACCCTCGATCTCACGCCCATCGACTCCCGCCTGGAAGCAGCAGGCCCTGGCCCTTCGTTACCGTCATCGCGCGTTCGATGGAGCGCCGTCTCCGGTCGTGACCATAATCTGGCTGTGCAGTGGCGCTGCTCGTTTCGGATAGGCTTTCGGTACAACTCACGTTTCACCTGGGTCGATTTGGGGGAGAGCCATGTCAGAGTACCTGTTTGAGAGGGCGATCGTCGGCAAGTATCTCTCCGATAGACGGCCTTTCTTTCTTCTCTTTTCCGCCGTTCTCCTGACGCTGCTGATCTGCCTGCTGGCCGGGGAGTCCCTGATGAATCGCTTCAGGGTTGATCACGTGTTCCTGCCAGACCGATTTCCCTGTTTTGCCGAAGTGGTGGCCGTAGAGGGGCCTCGTGGAACCGTGCTGCTGTTCGACACGGCCATCAATCCCAGAATGGATAATGGGTACCTCGCGACGGTCGGGGTGTCGGTTATAGAAAACTCTTCATTTGACAGCCCGGTGACCCGGTTTCGAATCGCTCGTGATGATGGTGGCACTTCATTTGAATATGCCACCTATCCATAGGGGCCTGTGAGTTCGCTTCGCCTGCGGGCATAAAGCGCCTTCATCCCTGCGGCCCGGCCAATCTTTGATCTGCACCACGATATAAGTTGGCTACCTCCCCGCTGAAGCCGTTGTTTAACGGCCCCGACGGCGGCGGCCTGACGAGGATGGCAGCCTCGTCTGGACGGCGGTGATATGCCGCACAACCCGGAAGATTGTATAGGCCCACCCGATCCCCATCACCCCCAATGCGACCTGAAAAACGTCCAACAGGCCGCCCAGAGGGCTGAAAAAGACAAGGTAAATGCAGGTGCCGAGCATCAACAGAAGGCCCAGTGACAGGCACCACCCGCTCCATATCAGGCACGGCCAGTGCGTCGCCTCTTCGTCTACACGGGCAAGACTTTCCTTCTGGAATGCCTTCCATATAGACTGCGAGTAGAGCGGCAGCAGAACGGGGGCCTGAATCAGCAGGGTGAAGAAGTCCGGGACTCCCGCTGGCGACTTGAGGCCGGGCCGTTCCCTTGTCTTGCCCAGAGCATCCAGATTTCTATACGAGCGATGAAGCCATATCACGCGTAGGATGACGATCCCCAGCATGATAGGCAGGCTCACCCACAGAAAGACGCTCGTGAAGCCGTATGCCCGCGTAATCCGTTCCGTGATTTCCCGGCCAAGTGTGCCCGCCCGACTGAAATCCCCGTCGACATACACGTGCAGAACATCCCGTTGAATGGATATGCCGGTCCCGATCCCCCTGCCAATCAGGTACAACATCGCCGTGACCAGGATCGCCACCAGGACTGTAATCCAGCGGGCCAGCGACGACGTGGGTCTGAACGCATACTGCGTGTCTTCTGTCATTTCGCTCCTCGCAAGTCAGCCCGCCCAGAAATTGGAGGCAAACAGCATCGCATGGAGGCCCATCAGCAGAGTGCTGGCAGTCGTCCACGCGCGGTCAAAGACCTGGCTGCGCCCCGCACGGCTCAATACAATGAAGACTGAAGGGGCCACCATTACGTAGCGGAGCATCCCCTGGGCAGATTGGCTGGTCACCGCGATGACGATTGCCAGCAGGCCAAATAATGCAACGCCGGGGTAGCGACGCAGCGTGAGCAGGCAGGCAGCCACTCCAAAGATCATTGCTGCGAACTCAAGCAGATAGTAGGCCGCCGCCTGAGGGTTCGCGCCGGTGATCGTCGAGGCTGCGTCTGACCACACCCTGTACGAATCGTGCAGTGCGAATAAACGCCGTCCGAAGTAGAAGTGCTCGACGATGGTGAACTCGACGTAGAAAAAGCGCCGCCAGAGCCAATAAGCCGCCAGTGGGGTCAGGGCCAGCAGCGCCTTCCCCAGCAGCCGCCAGGGGAACGGCCTGAGTGAGAAGCTCCTCCAATCCATCTCTTGCAGCCAGGCGATGCCCAGGGGAATGATCAGGGCAATTCCCACTGCACGAGTCCAGACGGCGCAACCGGCCAGAGCTGTGCCCGGAACCCACTTCCTGCGGCGGATCAACGCCATACTTCCGAAGGCAAGGCCGACAAATAAACCCTCCGTGTAGACCATTGCCAGAAAGAACCCGGCAGGATATATGAGTAGGTAGAAGGCGGCGCGGATTCCGCCCTCGTCCCCCAGTTCCTCGCACGTCATGTCGTAAAGCGCCAGCATCGCGCCCAGTGTGCCAAGCAGGGAGACGATCTCGCCGCCCAGGGTCGAGGCCGCAACCGGCGTCAATCCCAACAGCAGAATCGGCAGCCTCACTATGCGGATGACGTACGAGTAAAAGGGGAAAAAGGCATAGTTCCCGGAGATAGACCGTCTATCCGGCGATGTCAGCCCCCACACCGCCGGGTCCCGGTATCCCACCGTTGCGATTGAAAGATAGTACTCCGAATCCCAGGCAACCTGGCGATTCATGAACGGCTCATTCAGGTAAATCTTGCCATCCTGACTGCCGGGGATCGTCTCAGCAGGTGTCCAGGTCAACGCATAGTCGGGCGGCTGAAGATCCAGGCGGGCATCTGCATACGCCTGGTAGCCGATCACGATGAAAGCCCAGGCCAGCCAGATAGCCGCAATCCGGTAAATCGGTTTGCGCGGTGCGTTCACTGATATGCTTCCTCCTGACAGCTTGGCAAGATGAAGACTGTGTCGACGGGGGGCAGAGTGGCAGGCTCGACGTTGTGTATCGAGCACTGCGGTACAGTATATCATCCCCGCGATGGAATCCGGTAGCGGCAGGAGATGAAGCGAGTGTGCTCAAGTTTTCGGGGATCGAGGGAACAGATACGTCTTTGGGCGTCACCCTCCTTTTGCGCTCAATTTCGTATTGACTCTGGCAGACCCGGAAGCGATTGCAGATGGGTTGAATCCTTTCACGATCAACCATACCGCCATAACCATTTCCTGCACGGCGATTGGGATATTCATAACGACCTGGATCGTTGAGAAAGTCGTGATGACGCCAACCATCGCTAACAGGCCCGCTGCCAGATGCAAAACGATTGCAATGAGACCCCAGACTGATAGCCATCGAGGAATGAGTTTTGTTTGATAGAACAGGTAGTAGAGTATCAAGGCACCCAGGCCAAAAACGATGGTCGTGATTACACCACTCCAATCACTTGTCTCCGCTAATAACGTGCCCAGAGTCTGGAAGTAGGAAGCGTCCGGAGTCGCTGCTGTTACAAATTCCCGGCTCAGTGTGATGAGCAGCAGCCAGCTGATCACAGTGACGAGGTAGGTGAAGGTCTCAAGTGCGCCCCTGAACACAACATAGCCAAGGGCCAGGGCTTCATTGTGTTTCTTGAGGACGGGAAACATAAAAACCGGCACCATAGCAAGCGCGAGGCCCATTGTTAGTACGAAGAGCGCTCCGATGATCATCGGGTTTGCATTGGCAGCAACCTTGTCCAGATAATCCGGGGCGTCCAGAACAGGTCCTGTCACAACGACACTTGCAACACCCGCAGCCGTTCCAATGATGTACAGGATTCCGACAATTATCGCGGTTTTTCTGTGTGTTTTCATTTTTGTCCCCTACTTCTCAGGCTTTGTTGTCGTGCGCCACAGTGATGACAACGTTGCCCTTCTTGTGTCCTTGATCGACATAGCGGTGTGCCTCGACAATCTGTTCCAGCGGGTAGCATCTGTCAATGACCGGTCTGACCTTCCCCGCCTCAATCAGCTCTTTGAGGAGGAGTAGATCGTCGGTGGTTTCGCTACCGCCGGATGAAGTATGAACGCTGAGATAGACCCCGGTCTTCTTCAGCGCCTTTTTGCCTTGTGAAGATGAAAGCTTGCCAACTGCGTCAAAGACGACATCATAGGTCTCACCACGTTGGGTGAAATCCTCTTGTGTGTAATCGATGACGTGATCGGCCCCCAGCGATTTCACCAGTTCCAGATTCGTGGTGCTGCATACGCCGGTCACTTCTGCCCCGAAGTGGTGTCTGGCGAGCTGTACAGCATTCGTGCCGACTGCGCCAGAAGCGCCATAGATCAGCACTTTTTGTCCGGGCCGGATACTGCCTTTTCTGAGACAACGCAATGCCGTCATCCCTCCACCTGGCACGGCAGCGGCCTCCTCATAGGATAGATTGGCCGGTTTTGGTGCCAGCCCCCCGTCCTCCGGTAGACATTTGTACTCGGCATATCCACCAAAATTCACGCCGAAAGTCGATGCAAAAATCTGGTCGCCCGGCTTAAAGCGTGTCACATCCTTGCCGACTGCTTCAATTTCCCCGGCCAGCTCCATCCCGAGTATGTTTCTTCTTGGTTTTCTAATCCCCAGGTATAGTCGTGCGAAAAGCCACTGCCCGCGAGGGACTGTGAAACTTCGCATCCTGACGTCCCCTTTGGTAACCGTTGTCGCATGGATTTTTACCAGTACTTCATTGTCCCTGGGAACAGGTTTTGCTACTTCTTTGAGCTGAAGAACCTCCGGCGGCCCGTATCTTTCGTAGACAATTGCTTTCACGAGTCTCCTCCAAGATCGTTATCCTGTGCCACAGTGATGACGACGTTTCCCTTTTTGTGTCCCTTGTCCACATACCTGTGAGCTTCAACAATTTGTCCCAGTGGATAAACCCTGTCGATGACCGCTTTTATCTCTCCCGCCTCAATAAGCTCTGTGAGAAAGATCAGGTCTTTTCTCTTTCTCCTTGCTCGCATCAAACCTGTGGCCGCAAACCGCACCTTCTTGCCAACACCTATCAACGTCCGCAGTATGTAAAGCACACTCTCCGGCATCGGGACAGTTGTCAGGTAGATCCCTCTTGGCGTCAAAGAGTTTTCACACCGTGAAAACGAAAGCTTGCCGACTGCATCAAAAATGATGTCGTAGGTCTGGCCGGTCTGGGTAAAATCCTCTTTGGTGTAATCAATGACGTGATCCGCTCCTAGGGACTTCGCCAGTTCCAAATTCGCAGTGCTGCACACCCCGGTGACTTCCGCCCCGTAGTACCTGGCAAGCTGTACCGCAGCAGTGCCTACCGCACCGGAAGCGCCATAGACCAGCACTTTTTGCCCGCGCCGAATCTTGCCCACATCTCTCAGGAAAGGCAGTGAAGTTAATCCCCCATCGGGGATGGCGGCGGCTTCCTCATAGGTCATATTGACCGGTTTAATTGCCAGACACCCTTTTTCAGGCATACAGGTGTACTCGGCATACGTGCCCTGTCCTCGGAAAAAGCCGGTAAATCCATAAACCCGGTCACCTTTGCCGAATCGTTTTACGCCTTTTCCTACCGCCTCGACTTCCCCTGCCAGAATAGTGCCGAGTATGGATTTCCCCGGCTTTCCAGAACTATTGATCCCTGAAGAACGTCGTATCGATGAGTCTTCTATCGATACGGTCGTCGCGTAGATTCTGATCAGGACTTCATTGTCCCTGGGGACTGGTTTGGCCACTTCTTGGAGTTGAAGGACTTCCGGTGGCCCGTATCTTTCATAGACAATCGCTTTCATGCTGCGCCCTCATCGACCTCGATGCCTTTGATCAAAATCCAGACGCCGATGACAAATTCAAAGGGGATATAGGGAACGGCCACGATGAACGGAACTTGATAGTCAAATATGCCAACCAGTGTCGCGATCAGCAAAGGTAAAACAGTGATAAGACCCCAGAGCGACAGGGCCGCCGGAACAACTCGCGATTTGTAGAGCAGGAAATAAAACAGGATTGCGCCCAGACAAAAAGCCAGCATGTGGAGCGTAAATCCAACAAAATCCATGGATTCGAGTGCCACATTTGCCATCGTCTGCAAATAGGCAGGGTTACCTGCGGCGACATATTCCCGGCTGATGCGTAAAAGAGAGAAAGCTGAACCCCGGCTGGCAGCCAGCAGCACCGCTTCCAGGATATAGAATCCCAGGCCAACCAGGGCGATTTTTTCGTTCTGTTTCTTCAAGGTCACGAAAAGCATGGCCCCTAAAAAGATGATGCCAAGCGCGGTGAATGTATCGAGCAGAATGTTAGCCTTCATCAGCGAGGGATTATCCGCAATCCGGAGCATCGTTTCGCTGATGTTTCCATCCACAATCAATGCTGGCTGTAGAAACAATCCACTGCTGAAAGAGGTAACAAACTGGAGAAGAAATGCAACCCCCAGTACTCTTGAAGGTTTGTTAACTGAATTCATTATGCTTTCCTTTTCTGAACGATATTGATGTGTTTTGTTGAGTTGAGCCTGATGTCTGACATCTGACGCACCTGCCTGGCCGAGTTTAGTTTACCCCACTTCTCGAAGTTCTATACCTAACCCCTGCCTCTCCCTACAGGGGAAGATCAAGAAACGGTTCCCCTCCTCGTAGGAGATGAGCAGGGGCGAGCAATATTACCGGCTGACCCTCAACAGTTAGCACTCAACCTTCAGGGTTGGCCCAGGTCCACGCATACCAGACAATTAGTGAAGTACACACAATTTCTATAGTTCCAAAAAATATGTAATAAAGAGCTGGCGGCGTTCCAACGAACATTGATAGGAGAACAGCCGCAGTATGTATTGCCCCTACGATAATGTTTGCCCAGCGATTTGCCCCATACTTCAACGCCCGGGACAGGAGAACCATAGCAATCGCCGTCTCCATTAATACGGCGGCCCCCAACAAAAATCCTTGAGTGATATGGAGAGTCCCTACGTATCCTGTCATTACTTGTTTCAGTGCCTCGGGGTCCATTAATGACATAACATCCGCATAGAGGTAATTGAACATTGCAAATATCCACAATGTTGAAAGTCTTACTCTCATGTCCTCCGTTCCGGTGGTCTTCATGTTTGCATTCACTTTTCACTCCTTTGCAGTTCGATATGGGTGTGACAGTTGGTGCTCCGTTTGTGCCGCCATTTTATATTCAACGTAGCGAAGACTTGTTTTATTCGATTGGAGTCACTGCTCTGAACTGCTGCCAACAACAGGCGGATGACAGATGGGGGGACACATACGTCCCTGGGCATCACCCGCAGCGAGCGCGGCGGGATCGTCTCATCCCCTCGGACTGGCATCCAGCCGGATTGTGCATATCATACTATAATGGTATTGGCTTACATGATGGACTGTTGATCAGGCTTTGCTGGCGCTACTCTGGAGTTGGCTGTATGAAACGCTTATCACGCCGTGAGTTTCTGCGCTCGGTGGGAATGGTCGGGGCGGGGCTGGTGTGTCCCGACGCGCTGCTGCGTCAGGTTGGCACGCAGGATGTCGATCTGCCTCCCCCACTGGCGATGAACTGGGACGGCTCGTCGCTGGGGCGCATCCTGTTGAACGTGATGACGGTCTACGTCGAGCCGACCTGGCGGGCCAAACACACCGGCTTCTACTACTACAACGACGTGGTCCCGATCCTGGGCACGGCTTACGGCGAGGGGTTGTACAGCACCAATCCCATCTGGCTGCTGACCGACGGGGGCTACATTTACTCCTCGTGGGTGCAGCCGGTGGCCGATCAGCCCACCAACCCAGCGGTGCCCATCGGCGAGGGTGGGGCGTGGGGGGAGGTGGTGGTGCCGATCACGTGGGCGCGCAACGGCCCCGGCGATGATGCCTACGGCCTGCACCGCGTCTACTACAGCCAGGTGCACCGCATCACGGGGATGGAGAACGGACGCTACCACGTGGCCGAGATCTACGGCGGGCAGTTCTGGCTCGAGGCGGCGCACGTGCGGATCATCCCGCCGGAGGAGGTCTCGCCGATCTCGCCGCACATTCCGCCGGAAGAGAAGCGCATCGAGGTGAGCGTGCGCGACCAACTGGTGCGCGCCTACGAGGGCAACACGGAGGTCTTCACGGCGCGGGCTGCGACGGGCGTGCCGGATTCGCCGACCTCGTTTGGCGAGTTCCGGGTGATAGATAAACGGCACGGCCAGCGCATGATCGGGGGGCAGACCGGCGGCGGCTACAACCTGCCGGGCATTCCCTGGATCTGCTACTTCACCAATAGCTGGGTGGCGCTGCACGGCTGCTACTGGCACAACGATTACGGGCGGCCACACAGCAACGGGTGCGTCAACCTGTCCCCGCAGACATCGAAGTGGCTGTTCCGGTGGACGATGCCGGTAGCCAATTACTGGGACTTCCACACGCAGCCCAACGAGGACGCGGGGGAGCTTGGGACGCGGGTGATCGTGCAGTGGGAGTGAGTTGCCTTCACCGCCAAACCGAACGCAGCGGCGGGAGTGGATGTTTTGTTGACAGCCCGACCGGATACGATAAAATAGTGGGCGTCATTGGCCGAGGTAGCTCAGTCTGGTAGAGCGTTTGACTGAAAATCAAAAAGTCCCCAGTTCAAATCTGGGCCTCGGCACTGCGCACGAGGGCCGCCCGCAGCGTATGGGCGGCTTTCTGACTCCTGATAGGGTTGGCGACGAGTGAACAGCGCGTCCCCGCAGCCGGTCAAATCAGCCGCGTCGAGGTGCCCGCCGTATGTACTGCTGGCGGTGTTGGCCGTGCTGCTGGTGGTGAACGTCGCCAGCCTGGCGCAGTACCCGATGCCGCACTGCGACGAGGCTTCCCACTCCAACATCAGCGTCAACTTCTTTAAGTATGGGCGCTTCAGCCGCGACTACCTGGGCCCGCTGAAGGCGTTCGGGCAGAACGTGGCGGTGCAGGGGCGGCTGTACCACATCGGCAAGGGGGTCTTGCTGGCCGCGCTTGGCACGACGAACACCGTCGCGCGGCTGTTCTCGACGCTGGGCTGGCTGGTAGCGACCGGGCTGACCTACCTGGTCGGCAGGAAGCTGTTCGGCGAGGCGGCGGGGCGGCTGGGTGCGGTTGTGTTCGCGGCCAGCCTGAACGTGTTTTTTGCCAGCCACATCGCGCGTGAGGAGATCTGGGTCACGGCGGCGGTGGCGGGGACGCTGTATACCTACCTGGTAGTTCGCGAGCGACCCACGCGGCTGTGGTACGCGCTCCTGGGGCTGCTGATGGCCTACGCGCTGGACATTCACCCCAACAGCGTGTGGTTCAGCCTGCCGCTGGCGCTGCTGGTTCTGGTCGAGAATGCCCGGTCGGCGGAGGGGCGGGTCAGGGTGGTGTGGTTTGGACTGGCGGGGCTGCTGGGCGTCGCGAGTCTGGTGCCGGTGCACCTGCTGCCCGACCCCGCCGGTGCGCTGGAGAGCATCGCGCTGGCGGCAAGCAACAACCGGCTGCTGTCCGGCGGCCCGGTCGCGCGGCTGGTGGGCCAGGTTCACCTGATGGCCGGGACTTACGTGCGCGGGCTGAGCGGCGGGGTGCTGCCATTCACGATCTACGCCCTGACCGGCATTGTGTGCGCGCTGGCTTACCGCGAGCGAGGCGACCGGCTGCTGTTGGGCCTGTGGGGCGGGTCGTTGGCGCTGTTTACCTTCGGGATGGCGCACAAGAATCCCTACTACGGCGTGCTGTGGGACCCGTTCGCGGCGCTGCTGATCGGGGCGGCGGCGGCCCGGCTGGGGCGGGTTGTGGGGGAGCGGATGTCGTTCCTGCCAGAGAAGATCGCGCCCGCGCTGCTGATCGTCCCGCTGGTGGGCTTTAACCTGGCAGCCCAGGCGTGGCTGGCTTACAGGTTCCATCCGCGCGACTTCGGAGCATACCAGGCCGCAGTTGCGGCCCACGTGCCGCCCGGAGAGCACGTCATGGGCGACACGACACTGTGGTACGTATTCCACGACCGCAACCACTTCACGTCGGACTGGTACCTGACGCAGTACATGCGCGTGAACGAGCGCCCGGCGCTGACAGAAGCGGAGATGGCTGTGATCGTGGATAACCTGGAGGTGGACTTCGTGGTGTACGATGGATCGGTGGCGTGCCGCAACGTCCCCGACTCGACGGCGGCAGTCCTGGAAGCATATCTGCGGGCGACGTGTGTGCCGGTGGGGCAGGTCGAAGACCGGTGGTTTGGGGCCTACGGGCAGGAGGGGCAAGGCCAGACGACGGAGATCTACGACTGCCGGGGTGAGGGTGATTAGCGCCGCCTGTTTGTAGGTTGGCACTCGCCGGGGGTGTCGAGAAGTGCTAAGATTGTGTCCGCTCACCGGGACGCGGCAGGACATTTTGCCCGACCGGTGAAGAACAACAATGGCAAAGAGGCAGTGTTTGAGAGCATCGACGGCCAAACGACAAGGCGGGTTGCAGACCGGGGGCCTCTCCCGGTCGCGATTTTTACGTGTCGGTCTGATTGTGGGTCTGATCGCCTGGTTCGGGCTGAACCTGTGGACGCTGGAGCGCTACCCGCCTGTCACCTGCGATGAGACGATCTACATGCGCACCGCCGAACGATACAAGCGGGCGCTGTCCGGCGGTGAGAGCTGGCCGCAGGGGGCAGGCGTCGTCTTCTGGCTGCCGCACGGGCGCGCCTACTGGCTGGCGCTGAATGGGGCGTTCGCTCTGCTGGGGGAGACCCTGTACGCCGCGCGGCTGGTGTCGCTGGTCGGCTGGGGTGGGGCGGTGGCGGCGACGTACGTCCTGGGCAGGCAGGCTGTCTCACGACGCGCCGGTCTGTGGTCGGCGGGGCTGGTGGGGCTGGCGTGGGTGGCGCTGCACACCGGGCACCGGGCACGGCCCGACATGCTGGCAGCGGCGGTCGGCACGGTGACGTTCGGATTGGTGATCCTGGCCCGCCAGAGAGACAAAGGGTGGCTGTATTTGGCGCTGGGGCTGGCGGCGACGCTCCAGCTTGACTTCCACTTCAACCTGGTGCATTTCACGTGGCCGATTGCGCTCCTGACCACCATCTGTCTGGTGCGCGAGCGGGCATTCGGTAAACTGGGGTGGTTTGTTCTGGGGCTGGCGGCGGGCGGGTTGTTCGTGGTGTGGCTGCATCTGGGGAAGGCGTCTGGCCCGATCCTGGGGGAGATGTTCGGCGACCCGGTTGGGTTCATCGCCGGGTACGTGGCCCGCGGCCAGGAGGGCGGCAGGGACATCGGGGCGGCACTGCTCAATGGGTTTGCCTCGTTTGGGCGCTTCTGGTGGCGGTACTACGGACGGCTGGCCCCCGTACTGTCGATACTCCAGGCCGTCCTGTTCATCGGCGGGCTGGTCTTCGCGCTGCTGGTCCGCGACCGCAGCCTGCGGACGCTGCTGCTGCTGGTGGTGCTCTCCAGCCTGACGTTTGCCGTGGTGAACGCCGGCTACCAGCTCATCGGCTACGCTATGCTGTGGCTGCCGCTGTACACGGTGCTGGGTGTGGCGGCGGTCTACGGGCTGGCAGAACGGTTGAGGGGAGCGCCGGAGGGGAAGCGCCGGGCTGCTAACGCGCTGCTGGGCGTGATGGCCCTGCTTTACCTGGCGGGCGATGCCTACCTGATCGCCACACACCCGGCGGGCCTTTACCGGGACGCGGCGGCCCGTTTACTGGAGGACATTGAGCCAGGCTCACGCGTACTGACAGGCTCGCTGTGGTGGCACGCCATGCGTGACGAGGTAGTCTTCATCGACGAAAACCTGTTGTGGCCGACGCGGAGCAGCGTCTGGTTGACCGCCGTGCCCGACGAAGACCCACCGGAGATGTCACTGGTCTCGAGCGTCGTGCGGCCCCACGAGGCGCGTCCGCTGGTCAAGGCCCGCCTCGAAGACGAGCTTCAGCCGGACTACGTGATCGACGACGGCGTGACCGGCTGCCAGTCAACCATCTCGCCGGTCTCCAGGGTGCTGACGTTGTACCTGGAGGAGCACTGCACGCGGCTGGATGAGGTGACGCTGAAACTGTACGGCTCGCAAACGATCTACGCGTGTGAGTGGCCCGATCGGTGAGGGAGGGATGATGAGCATGGGCAAGAAGATCCGGGTGGGCATTATCTTCGGCGGGCGGAGCGGTGAGCACGAGGTGTCGCTGCGGTCGGCCCGCTCGGTGATGGACGCCATCGACAAAGACAGGTACGACGTGCTGCCGATCGGCATCACCAAAGAGGGGCAGTGGATCGCCGGGGGCGACCCGATGAAGGCGCTGGCCTCTGGCGGCGAGGACACGACACCCGCCGCCCTGCTCGGCGAGCCGGGCCAGCGCACCATCCGCGCCATCGAGCCGGTGCCCGACGGGTCGGTGGTGAGCCTGCGCGACATCGCGACCGTCGACGTGATCTTCCCGGTGCTGCACGGGCCGTATGGCGAGGACGGCACGATCCAGGGGCTGCTTGAGCTGGCCGACGTTCCCTACGTGGGGGCGGGGGTGGTCGGCTCGGCGGTGGGCATGGACAAGGCGATCTTCAAGAGCGTGATGAGGGCACACAACGTCCCGGTGCTGCCCTTTATGCTTGTCCTGCGCTCGGCGTGGGAGGCCGACCCCGACACGGTCGTCGCCGGGGTGGAGGGCGGCTTACGCTACCCGGTCTTCGTCAAACCGGCCAACCTGGGCAGCAGCGTCGGGATCAGCAAGGCGGGCGACCGCGCCGCGCTGATCGAGGCGCTGAACGACGCGGCCCGCTACGACCGCCGCCTGCTGGTCGAGCAGGGCATCGTGGGACGCGAGATCGAGGTGAGCGTGCTGGGCAACGACGATCCCATCGCCTCAGTTCCGGGCGAGGTCATCCCCGGCGACGAGTTTTACACCTACGAGGACAAGTACATCCACGACGACGCCGAACTGTTGATCCCGGCTCCCATCGACGAGGATCTGGCCGAGAAGGCCAGAGACCTGGCGGTCCGGGCGTACCGGGCCATCGACTGCGCGGGGCTGGCGCGCTGTGACTTCCTGCTCGACAAGAAGACCGGCGAACTGTGGGTGAACGAGATCAACACCATCCCCGGCTTCACCTCGATCAGCATGTATCCCAAGCTGTGGGAGGCGAGCGGCGTCCCGTACCCCGAATTGATCGACCGGCTGATCCGGCTGGCGCTGGAGCGTCACGCGGACAGGAGCCGCAACAAGACCAGCTACGAGCCGGAGGCGTGATCCGCGTCCGCGAGAAGGCAGGGTATTTGGCCCACCATGACCCAGCGTATCCGCACCCCCCGCCGAATCCGTGACAGCCAGCCCGCCGCCCGTCCGCAGAGGCGGCGCCGCTCCCGTCGGCAGCCCTCACGGCAGCCCCCGCAGCAGCCCCGGCAGCAGCCCCGGCAGCGCGGCGGCTTTGGGATGCGCTGGCTGAGTCTGCTGCTGTGTGTGCTGATCATCGCGGCGGGGGTGGTCGTTTTCACCAATTCCACTTTTTACGTGACACGGGCTGAGATTGGTGGGGTGCGCTACGTCCCGGCGGAGGAGATCTTCACGGAGAGCGGGATCGCGGGCTACCACATCCTGTGGGTGAACCCGGAGGTCGTCGCCGGGCGGATCGCGGCCCTGCCCGACTTCAGCTCGGCGCAGGTGATCGTGCAGTGGCCCGCGCGGGTGGTGATCCTGGTCCGCGAGCGGGAACCGGCGCTGGTCTGGGAGCAGAGCGGGAGGCGCTACTGGGTCGACGTGAACGGCCACCTGATGATCATGCGGCGCGATCTGCCGGAGCTGGTGCGGGTGGTCAACGAGGGGGAGGCGATCCCCTTCCACTGCCCCGGCCCGGCCTGCCGGGAGGCGGACGCGGTCACGATAGACCCGGCGGTGGTGCGTGGGGCACAGCAGCTTAAGACGCTGCGCAGCGGCATAGACGTGTTATACTATGATCCGGTGCACGGGCTGAGCTACCGCGACGGGCGCGGCTGGCGGGGATATTTTGGGTCCGGCACCGACATGGACCGCAAGCTGCATATCTACGAGGAGCTGGCGGCCAACCTTGAGGGGCGCGGTATCCGGCCCACCTACATCGACGTGAGCAACCCCGACGCCCCCTTTTACCGCGTCACGCAGTGAGTGCCTGGCGGGGCCTGACGGGGCCTGGCGGGCCTGGCGGTTAGAAAAGGATTATTGGAAGCAGGTGAGTTCAGAACGGATCGTCGTCGGCCTGGATATTGGTACCACGAAAGTCGTCGCTCTGGTTGGCGAGGTCAGGAGCAAAGAGCACGTCCGCATCATCGGCCTGGGCATCGAGCCTGCGCAGGGTATGCAGAAAGGCATGGTGATCGACGTTGAGATGGCGACCGAGGCGGTGCGCGCTGCCCGGCGGCAGGCCGAGCGCATCTCCGGCTACGAGATCGGGCGTGCCCTGGTAAGCGTGGCGGGCAAGCACATCACCTCGGTCAACAGTCGCGGCGTCACCGGCCTGAACCCCAGCCGGAGCGCGGTCACGACCGAGGACATCGAGCGCGCGCTCGAATCGGCACGCGCCATCCCGCTCCCGCACAACCGCGAAGTGCTGCATGTGATCCCGCGCAGCTTCATCCTCGACGGCCAGGAGGGCATCCGCAACCCGCTGAGGCAGTACGCCTACCGGCTGGAGGTCGAGGCGCACATCATCACCGCAGCCTCGTCTTCGATCCGCAACCTGGAGAAGTGCGTCAACGACGCCGGGATGGGCGTGGATCGCTTCGTGCTCAATCCATTGGCAAGCGGCGAGGCGGTGCTCTCCGAGGCGGAGCGCGAGTCGGGCGTGGTGGTGGTGGACATCGGGGGCGGCACGACCGACATCGCGGTGTTCATCGAGGGGACGGTGTGGCACACCGCCGTGATCGAGGTGGCGGGCAACCACATCACCAACGACATCGCCCACGTGCTGCATCTGCCGGTCGAGGAGGCCGAGCGCATCAAGATCGACTACGGCAACGCCGTGCCCGACACGGTTGACCCCGACGCGCGGCTGACCGTCGAGCCGTTTGGCGAGAAGCACCCGGTTCAGATCCTGGTCTACGATTTGGCGCAGATCATCGAGGCGCGGGTGGACGAGATCTTCACGCTCGTCACCCAGGAGCTTAAGCGCTCCGGCTACGATGGCCTGCTCCCGGCGGGCGTGGTGCTGACCGGCGGCACGGCGGCGCTGCGCAACATCCGGCACAGCGCCAACAAGGTGATGCGCCTCCCGGCCCGCGTCGCCGAGCCTGAGAACATAACCGGGCTGGTGGACAAGCTGCAAGGTCCGGCCTACTCGACCGGGGTGGGGCTGCTGTGCTTCGCGCATGGCATCGACGTGGGGCCGGGGGTGGGCCTCTCGCGGCGGCGGCCACGGCGGCGGGGCGGCGGCGGCCCGGACATCGGCAAGGCGCTGGGCGACTTCCTGGGGCGGCTGCTGCCGGATTGATCGGCCCACGGATTTCATGGGTCGCACAGATTGATGGTTTTTCCGCCCCTCTCCTCAGCTCTCTATGGCCCAGGGGTAAATCAAACATGGAAATCTCAAAAAAGTTAGAGTCTCGTAGAAACTTGCTTTCGGCAAGTTTATTTCTATTTATTGCGCTGGTATTGTGTTTTGATGAGCTGCTGCTTGAGATCAATCGCGCAATTGGCGGAGAGTTGAATGCCTCGGCTTACTCGCTCTGGCACCTCTGGTGGCCTCAATTTTGGGTTGGGAAGCCAGACGGGTTGGTCGTTCACGCTTATAACAGTACTCCTTATTGGTCCAATCATCTCTTAAACACACCGATCTTCCAATCTTTTTTGTTTGGATTGTTAAACAAGCTCGTTGGCAGCCCGATATTAAGTTTTAAATTGCTGCTGATTTTCTCGTTTGCAGCTACATTCCTGGGGTTATACCGGTTCTTGATCTCGAAAAAACTAAATGCAGTTATCGCCGGTTTGGGCAGCACCACATTTGTACTTTCACCATGGTACACAACGATAATGATCAAGGCGGATGTCATTGCTGCCAGTTTGTGGCTTCTTCCTCTGGCATTACTGATTTGGGATTTATGGCTGAATAAGCCTTCTATCGGTCGTATGCTGTTGGTTGTAATCACACTTTATCTGGCGGTTCTGAGCGGTATACAGCATATTTCCTGGTTGGTGAATCTATGGCTACCATATGCTATCTGGACGGCCTATTGGCAAATTCGGAGAGAGGAACAAACCGGGCATCATCAGGTAAAAGACAAACTCAATCAACTGTTGTGGGCAAGTATTCTTCTCCTCATTTTATTTTTGATTTATCCAATTCCCAACCTGGTTCGGTCGCTTCAAGGATATACTCCTCCTTTTTCTGTATTGAGTCCCCTGTCAGATCGAAGCCTAGTTGGAGCTTTAAAATTGTCAAGCCCTGTATTACTTGTGGTTCTGTTGATTACAGTTCTTGTTAGAAGACAGTTTAGGGGAAATCCTTTCTGGCTGATTGTTACAGGCATTCTCTTTTTGGTGGCATATGGCATCTTTCCCGACCTGCTGGGCCTTTTTGCCAGAATCATAAATTATCCATCTTCACCGCTGTACAATCGAGAGATGTTCTATGGTTTAATGATTCTTAGTGGCATTGTATACATTGCCACTGAATGGCAGGTGCTATGGGAAGCATGGGCTAATCCGTTGTTTAAGTGGGGAGCAGTGCTCGCTTTTCTTTTAGCGATAGTATTTACTAACCCGCAAACCTGGCGTGCGTTTGAAAATCATCCTCCCGAAACACATGATTTCTATACGGAGATTGCTTCAGAACCGGAAGATTATGCAATCCTGGTTTATCCGGCAGGCATCTTAAGTGTACAAAATGGCATTATGCTGGGTAATCATCCGTATTTAGTCGAGAATGCTGTATGGCATCACAAAAGAACCGTCACCGGCATATTACCCTATGCCGAGCCGAGGCTTATCGCTGAATTTGAAAACATGGCCTTTCTTTACCCCGCTGAGATTCCATCTCACCGGATAGATAGCTCCGCAGAAATGTTTCGGGAGGCCGTTAATGAATGGCGCATAGGGTACATTGTCGTACACAGCAATTTGCTAACCAACAGCGAGCTTCAGACGATTGATTTACTTGCCCAACAGTCGGGTGCCGTATGTCCAGCCGATACACGCGGTGAGTTGATTATTTACAGGGCGAAATGGCATCCATTTGGATGTGGAGAATAATTAATGATGACGCTGCCGGTAAAACATTTGAAAAAAGAAATGGCTTTTCAACGCCTGTGGGTCTTGCTAAGTTTAACTGCGGTTGAGCTTGCCTATGTGTTGGTGACTTATTATGGCAACTACGTAGGGATAGATGAATGGACTGTACTGTATCAAGTCTCGCGAGGGACTACCGTTTATCCAGAAAATAGTGAACGTTTTATTGGGTTACTCCACTGGATGATAAGCTATAAGCTGGTGGGTCCTGGGTTATTGGGAAACTACATCTTTTATCTATTGCTGAAGATTGCAGCCGCTTACGTTTTGTTTTTGCTCATTGAACATTTTTCTTCAGGAAAATCGGCTTTCGCTTTTAGCTGTTCGGTTATTTATCTGGTTTACACAATCTATGATTGGAACATGTTATATTACTATCAATATCTGGGGCGGATAGGTCATCTCCTAGTTACACTTTTAGCCCTGTATTTTTATTTCAAAGCTGTCAGACATAATCAGATAAGTTGGCTATTTGCAGCAATTGCAATGGCTTTCCTGTCGATATTTAATTGGGAAACGAGTCTTCCACTACTGGTCGGAATACCTGTACTTGCATTTGCTTTACTGAGAGATTACTCGCGCTCTAGTTTTTATAAACTGGTAATCTGGTCATTTTTTATAGTTCTCTTTGGGCTATGGTTTGCCCTACCGATTTTAGGGTTAGCACCAGCAACTTATGGAAGCCACACTTTTACTACATTCAGCCTGTCCAATATTATTCGTTTGACTCGAAAACAGTTCCGATGGCTTCTGTATGGCTTAGCCCACTATTTACGCCCAGATCTCATCCAACCACATCGATTACCACTTTTGATCGTCTTAGTCTCAATATGGGGCAGCATTAAGGGCTTTCAAAAAGTGTCTCAAACACAGTCATCCGAATCGGAATCCGAAGAATCGATATGGTATTACTATCCCTTATGGGTAGTAATTGGACTTATTACAACCTGGTTGGGGTTTTCTGCCTTTCTAATCTCCTCATATGGTGAATACGTTACACGAGTGCATTTCCTATCTTCAACCGGGTTTGCTCTGGCACTTGGCAGTGTGATTTGGGGTGTTCGCTGCCTGGCTCGAAATCATTTGGCTAAGCAGATTGTACTCTATGCGGGTCTGACGATGATAACGGTTATTGGCATCACTAAAGCAGGAGGCATACAGGAGTCCGTTTATTGTTTCGAGACTACCTGGGAGAGACATGCTGTTTTTTTACGATCACTGGCATATGTCGCTCCGGCACCAGAAGAGAACACATTATTTATACTGGTTGAATCACCAGATTCCCCCTCACCCTTTGCTTGTGGATGGGCTTTTGAATATGCCTTGAGGTATCTATATGATGATACTGTCACTGGTTTTATCTCAACCGAGAACTTGCTTGGTAAATCGTGGAATGTGAGTAATGAGGGTATCGCCATTGAATCGACAACCCTCTCTGAGTCTTCTCAGTACAAGAGAGAAATCTCATTTCATCGATGGGATGAAATCGTCTTTATAAGCGTCACCGATGACTGGGAAGTACATATTTTAGAGACAATTCCCTCCGAGTATCATTCCCAAGCAAGAATGGAACTCTACGATCCGTATGCTCGGTTAGACGAGAACGCTTTTATACCTGAGCCTGTTCAGCAATTGGTACCAAATGGCTATATGCCATAGGGTCTCCGTTACTGAGCCGAACAGTGGACACGCTCAGCGGGTGGATCACTGGCAACGCGCTCCGAATTGGCGGTGCCCATCAAGCTCCGAGATCAGGTCATCGGCGTGTTGGTGACCGCGCTGAGATGAGCGCCTGGGCGGGTCGGTTTGGGACCACCGGCCTTTCGCAGTTGCGCAATTCTGAACTTTCTCATATCATGAGAACAGATTAAGCTCTACGGAGCGTTACGAACGGTGACTGAGGTGTTATTACATGTCGAGTGGTGTAGTGGGTAGTGCGCAACCCGCATCCGACCGTCCGCACGAGGAACCAGGAGAACGGCCAATGGCACAGCAGAGGCAATCATCGAAGGCATCTTACGCCGACATCAAGGTGATCGGCATAGGGGGTGGTGGGAGCAACGCCGTCAACCGCATGATCGAGGAAGGGCTGGCCGGGGTACAGTTCGTCGCCGTCAACACCGACGCCCAATCTCTTGACACGTCGCTGGCGGATACCCGCCTGCAGGTCGGCAAGAAGCTGACGCGCGGCCTCGGCGCGGGTGGCGACCCGGAGATCGGTCGCCAGGCAGCCGAGGAATCGCGTGACGAGATCGCGAAGATGATCGACCGGGCCGACATGGCCTTCATCACAGCTGGCCTGGGCGGCGGCACCGGGACCGGTGCGGCGCCAATCATCGCCGACATCGCCAAGAAGCAGCACGCCCTGACCATCGGCGTGGTCACCAAGCCCTTCAGCTTCGAGGGGCGGCAGCGTGAATACACCGCCGACGAGGGCATCGAGCGGCTCAAGAACGCGGTCGACACGCTGATCGTGATCCATAACGACCGGCTGCTCAAGATCGTCGACAAGCGCTCCGGGCTTCAGGAGGCCTTCCGCGTGGCCGACGACGTGCTGCGCCAGGGCATCCAGGGCATCAGCGAGCTGATCACCATCCCGGGGCTGATCAACCTGGACTTCGCCGACGTGAAGACCATCATGGCCGAGGGCGGCGCGGCGCTGATGGCGGTTGGCTCGGCGAGCGGCGAGGACCGTGCCCGCAAGGCGGCCCAGCAGGCCATTACCAGCGAACTGTTGGATGTGACGATCAACGGCGCGCGGGGCATTTTGTTCAACGTGACGGGCGGCCCGGACATGAGCCTGCACGAGATCAACCAGGCAGCCGAGATCATCCGCGAGACAGCCGACCCCAACGTCAACCTGATCTTCGGTGCGGTGGTGGACGAGGCGATGGGCGACTCGGTGCGCATCACGGTGATCGCGACCGGCTTCGGCCCGGCGCGGACGGCGCGCCCGCGCTTCGGCGTGCAGCGCCCGGCCGTCGCGCCGCAGGAGCTTCAGCGGCCCGACACGGCAGTTGAGGAAGAGCCTCCCAGCTACGAGGAGAGCAACCTGGAGGTGCCCGCTTTCCTGCGCCGCTACAATCGGAAGCGCGATCAGGAGTAAGTCTCGCCTGTCAGATAATAACCCCTGGTTAGAGCCGGGGGTTTTTTAATGGCCGGAGCCTGCACCGGCTCGATCAATAACTCGCCGTTCTCCCCGCACAGTCGAGGGCCTATGCCTGCAAAGTGGCTGCTAGGTGTTGTGGCCGGATGGCTAACACCGCGCTCAACAGACCCCGAAGAGTCATTCAGAGAGGGTGCCATTCGGCTGATATTGCCCATCTGCATGGCGGGGTACGCGGTGGTGCTCTGGTACCGCCACGGCGTGCAGGCAAAGCCCGCCCCCTGGCCGTTTTCGGTGGAGAGCGAGGTTGGCCTGTGGGTTGTGCTGACTATCCTGTCGCTCGTCACGCTCCTGCGCCGCAAGACCGTGCTGAGCGGCGTCTTTCTGCTGCTGAGCGCGGCGCACGTCGACCTGCTGGGCCTTGCCGTCTATGGGTATGCGAACGTCTTTGCCCAAATGACGCTGATGCTCAATGTGCTTGCGGCGGTTCTCATTCTGCCGACATCGTTCCTGTTGTTATATACTCTGGCGCTGATCGGCGCGTACGGGATCATTACCCACACCTGGTACCAGGGGCTGCCGGTCGACGACAGATTGCTGCTGGAGGGAAGCCCGGCGGTGACAACCGCAGGCGTTGCCGCAGTGCTGTTTACAACAGTGGCGCTGGCAGGCTACGTCCGGATTGAGGTTGACAGGCGGATCAGGGCTTTGCAGGACATGGTAGCCACGCTTGAGGAACGCGTCGCCAGGCGCACGATGGATCTGACCAGGGCCAACGAGCAGTTGGAGGCCCTGAGCCGGATCAAGGGCGAGTTCGTCGCCAACGTCTCACACGAGCTACGCTCGCCCATCACCAGCCTTAAAATGCACCTGCAACTGCTGTCCCTGCAACCGGAGAAGCATGATGAACACGTCGTCACGCTGGAACGCGAGACAGACCGGCTGGAGAACCTGATCGAGGGGCTGCTGACGCTTTCGCGTCTCGACCAGGACCGCCTGGAGGTGCACTCCACACCGGTCGACCTCAACGCGCTGGTCAAGATGTACGTTGCCGACCGCACGGCGGTGGCGCAGAATAAGGGGTTGACACTGGCGTTCGATGTGGCAAGCAATCCGCCGCCGGTGAAAGCCGATCAGCGCCTGCTGGAGCAGGTGCTGAGCACCCTGCTGACCAACGCGCTGAACTACACACCCGCCGGGGGCCGGGTGATGGTGAGCACCGAGGCGTGCCAGCTTGACGGGCGGCAGTGGGCCGGGTTCAGTGTCAGCGACACGGGGCCGGGCATCCCGCCGGGGGAACGGGAGCAACTGTTCGTGCGGTTTTTCCGGGGCAAGGCCGGGCACAAGTCGGGGGTGTCGGGGGCCGGGTTGGGACTGGCGATTGCTGGCGAGGTCGTCGAACGGCATGGGGGACGGATCGAGGTCGAGAGCGAAGGCGTGCCGGGCAAGGGGGCGACGTTCAGAGTGTGGCTGCCGGTGGGGGAGTAAGCGGCGCTACTCCTCTTCCTCGAAGAGCTCCCGCTGCGGGAAGACGAAGTGACGGGTGTCCATCCGCCCGCTCTTGAGCGCCCGCCGGTTGGCCCGCTCGAAGTCGCGGTGGGTCTTGACGGCGGTCTCAAGCTGCTCCGCCGACGGCTCCGCCGAGAACAGCACGATGGTGGTGGTGCGCTCGCCGGGCACGATGCACAGCCAGCGCCCGCCTTCGATCTGGGTGCTGCGCTGCCCCCCGCCGAGCGCCTCGGCGGAACTGCCCAGGTCGCTCAAGATGGGCACCAGCAGGTCGCTTTGCAGGTCGAAGTGACCCACGCGGTGCATGACCTCGCCGCTCAGGTTGTTGCACAGCACGAAGCCCAGCGCGCGGGCGGCGTGCTGCCGCCGCAAAAACCCGGTCGACCCCTCGTCGGCTACCTGCTGCCACGCATCAGAGAGCGGGTTCTGCTCCAGCATGGCCTTAATCACCGCCACCTGTTCGCCGTAGCGGGTGTAGATCGCCTCGAACTGAGCCTGGTTGATGCGCCCCTCGTTGAACTCGGTGGTAATGTCGGCCATCTTCCGGCGCAGGTGCTCGATGGCCTGCTCGGCGCGCTGGGCCTCCGTCGCGGCCAGGCGGGCGGTCGTGCCCTTGCGGCGCATCTCGTCGATGTCCTCGCGGGTGAAGGGGCCGGTCCCGTCCGGGCGCTGGAGGGCCAGCTCGGGCGGCAGGTCGGGGAAAGCGGGCGCGTCGGACTGATCGGAGGGCCGCCGGGTGCGCCGGAACAGCGATCCGGCCACCGGCGAAACCGGGGCGTCCTCCTGGTCGGCTTCGTCGTGTTCGGGCGGGCGGGCTTCGTCAGGCATGGCCTCAGCCGTTGGGGAACATGGTGCGCTTCTCGACGATCTCGTCCACGGTGTGCCAGTGGGAGCGCACCGTCCCGATCAGGTACAGCGACCCCGTCACGACCACCAGGTCGCCCGGCGCGGCCATCGAGAGCGCCTGCTTGAGTGCGCCGAGGGGATCCTTGCCCGTCACCGCCTCACAGGCCCGGGTTTTGCGCACCATGCGGGCCAGTCTATCAGCCGGGATGGCCGGTTTGCCCTTGACTCTGGGCGCGGTGGTGACGATCACGTCGGCGGGCGCGGCCAGCATGTCGAGGATCGGCGCGGCGTTTTTGGTCTCTAGCATGCCCAGCACCATGATCATGCGCTCGTAGGAGAAGATCTCCCCCAGCGCGGCCACCAGCGCGCCGACCTTTTCCTCGTTGTGAGCGCCGTCGAGCACGACGCGCGGCTCGCGCTGCGCCATCTCCAGCCGCCCGGCGAAGCGCACCCCGGCCAGTGCCTCGCGGATCGCACGCTCGTCGAGGTCGATGCCGCACGCCTGGGCGCAGATCTCCAGCGCGGCCAGCGCCACCGCCGCGTTGGCGATCTGGTGTGCGCCGCGCAGGCCGACCGTCAGGTCGTCGAAGCTGACGCCCAGCCCCCGGTAATCGAAGCGACCGCCGCACTCGCTGATCTGGATGGGACGATAGTGTATGTCCTGCCCCACCCGGATCAGGCGCGCACCGTTGCGTGTGGCTTCCTCTTCGATGACGGCCATCGCCTCGGCAGGGGCCTCCCCGACGACGACCGGTACGCCCGGCTTGATGATCCCGGCCTTGTGGTAGGCGATCTGCGCCAGCGTGTCGCCCAGCACGCGGGTGTGGTCGTAGTGGACGGTGCTGATCACGCTGACGCGCGGCGTCACGATGTTGGTGCAGTCGAAGCGCCCACCCATGCCCACCTCGACCGCGCCGATTTTACACCCCCGGTCGGCGAAGTGGCGCAGCGCCAGGCCCAGCCACGCCTCGGCGTAGTGGGGCGCGCCCAGGTACGCGGCCCCGGCCTGAAGCTGCCCGACGCCGTCCATTACCGTGTCGGTCAGGGCTATGACCTCCTCGGCGGCGGCCAGCTCGCCGTCCACGCGGACTTTTTCCAGCGGGGTTTGCAAATAGGGCGAGGTATGCGTGCCGACGCGCGCGCCTGAGGCGTGCAGGATCGCCTCGCACATCATGGCGACCGACCCCTTGCCCGACGTTCCTCCGATGTGGATCATGTCCAGCCTGTCCTGCGGGTCGCCGAGGAAGGCCATCAGGCGGCGGGTGCGCTCCAGGCGTCGCTGGAACTCGGCCTGCCGCTCCTGGGGGTCGTCCAGCGATTCGGCGTCGCGGGTGATCAGCTTCTCGAAACGCTTGAGTGCCTGAGTGAGGGCGCTATTCAAGAGGGTGTCCTTGTGTGTCTGGTTCATTGTGACAGGGGGAAATTGTATCTACTATTGGGCAGAGCGCAAATTGGCGGGTGGCGGATGGCTGATAGCTTTTGGCTGATTGGCTGATAGCTGACCGGCTGATAGCTGACCGGCTGGCGTAAGGGTGAAGCCGGAGACCCCGGCGCATGGTCGGGATCTCCGGGATTTCGCCGGCGGCGCTTATTCTTCGCTCTTCTCGGCCTCCTTGACGCTTTCGGCCAGCGTTTGCAGGCGCTGGTGGACGGCGTGATGGAGCGTCCCCTCCGGGAAGGTTCCGTCCGGCTGCCGCTCCCCGGCGGGGATGCCCAGCAGCAGCTCGATCCCCTGGTCGACCGTCTCGATGGTGTAGACGTGGAACTTGCCCTCGCGCATCGCGTCGAGCACCTCGGTGTGCAGCATCAGGTTGGGGACGTTGGCTCTGGGGATCAACACGCCCTGATCGCCCGTCAGGCCGCGCGCCTGGCACACCTGGAAGAACCCTTCGATCTTCTCGTTCACCCCACCGATGGGCTGAATCTGCCCGTGCTGGTTCACCGACCCGGTCGCGGCCAGCATCTGTTTGATCGGGTGGTCCGACAGCGCCGAGAGCAGGGCGGCCAGCTCGGTGAAGGTGGCCGAGTCGCCCTCGACGCCGCCGTAGCTCTGCTCGAAGGTGATGCTGGCCGAGAGCGTGAGCGGCTGGTCGAGCGCGTACTGACCACCCAGGTAGCCGTGCAGGATCAGCACGCCCTTGTCGTGGATGGGGCCGGAAAGCTCGACCTCGCGCTCGATGTTGATCACGCCCTCCTTGCCCGCGTAGACGCGCGCTGTGATGCGGCTGGGCTGCCCGAAGGTGTAATCGCCCAGCCCGATGACCGAAAGGCCGTTCACCTGGCCGAGCACCTCGCCGGTCGTGTCGATGAAGATCGTGCCCTCCTCGATGTTCTCCAGCGTGCGCTCTTCGTACAGGTTGCTGCGGTAGCGCCGCTCCTCGATGGCGCGCAGGACGTGCCCGGCATCGACCACGTCCTGGCCGTCCTTCCGTGTCCAGTAGGCGGCCTCGTGGATCACGTCGGTGAGCAGCCCGAACAGCGTGCTGAGCTTATGCTGATGCTCCGCCATCCGCGCCCCGTACTCGATGATCTCGCCGACGGCGGCCTTGTTAAAGTGCGGCAGGTCGCCCTCGTGGCAGCGGGCGGCGATGAAGGTAGCATACTCGATCTCGGTCTCCGGGGTGCGCTCCATCGTGCTGGCGAAGTCGGCCTTGATCTTGAACAGGTCGGAGAAGTCCTCTTCCAGCCCGTAGAGCGCGTAATACAGGGTCGGGCTGCCGAGCAGGATCACCTTGAGCTGCAGCGGGATCGGCTCCGGATCGACCGTCTGGGGGGTGAGAATCCCCAGGCCGGAGCGGATCATCGACTCCTGGATGCGCAGCTCGCCGCTGGTCAGCGCGCTCTTGAGGCCCTCCCACGCGCCGGGCTGGGTGAGCAGGCGGGCGACGCGCAGCACCAGGTAGCCGCCGTTGGCACGGTGCAGCGCGCCGGGCTTGATCATGGTGAAGTCGGTGCGCAGCGCGCCCATCTGCACCTCGCCCTCGATGCGTCCTACCAGGCTGGCGTAGGACGGCAGGTCCTCGACGATGACCGGCGCGCCCTCGGTTTTGCTGTGATCGACGATCAGGTTGACGGCATAGCGCCGGAAGCGTTCCTTCGGTGGGAGGCGGGGTCTGGGTGGCATGGGGATGGGCGGTTTATCCTCCTCGCTCGGCGGGGCAAAGTCCTCCAGGTGCTCCAGCACGTCCTCGCGCACCTGATCCAGGTAAACCAGTGCTTCCTCGTGATCGGCGTAGCGCTCTTTAATGTCGCCGATGTGCTGGTCGATGGCGAAGGCCGCCGCGACGCGCTTCAGGCGGTCGTGATCCTCGCGCCGCTCGCGGTCGAGGTCGCGTGCCGCGCGCAGCGCCTCGGCCAGGCGCTCCTGGAGCTTGCGGTGCTTCTCTTCCATCTCGGTGCGGATTTCCTTGTCAACCTGCTTGAACTGCTCCGGCGGGATGACCTGGCCGTTGTCGTCGACCGGGGCCATCATCAGCCCACCCGGCGTCCGCACGATGGTGAAGCCCTCCTGCTCGGCCTCTTCCGAGACCGCCTGGAAGATCTTCTCGCGCCGCTCGTTGAAGCCCTGGTCGAGAGTTACCCTGGCGTCGGCGTACTCCTCGGCTTCGAGCGCCATCGGGATGTCGTTGGACAGGCACTCGATCAACGTTGCCATGTCGTCGCGGAACTGGCTGCCCATGCTGGGCGGGAATTCGATGGCGCGCGGCTGGTGCTCAACCTCGAAGTTGTAGACGTAGACCCAGTCCGAGGGGACTTCGCCCTGCCGGGCGTGGCTTTCGAGGAACTGCCGGATGGCCGTCGTGCGGCCCGTGCCGGTCGGGCCGAGGGCGTAAATGTTGAAGCCCGGCGTCTCGATGTCGATGCCAAACTCGATAGCACGGACGCCGCGCGGCTGGCCGATGATCGTCTGCACGAACTCGATCTCTTCCGTCGTCTCAAACTCGAAGTGATCGAGGCTGCACGTGCAGCATGCCTGTTCTGCCGTAAGCTCCAGGGACGATTGGTCGCTCATACGTGGTGCCTCCTAGGCTGAGTGGGAAAATCGGAAGCCGACTGCTCCGGTTCTCCTCCGGGTAAGCCTCCGCTGCCTGACGCCCAGTGGCCGGGGTGTGCGTATGGAAGTGTGCCCCATCGAGCAGGGTTTCCGGGTCGTGGCTGCGTGGGCCTATTCTATCCAATCCTGGGCGCTGTTGACTAGGCTTGGCCGCGAAGACACGGATCGAAATGCCCCGGCCACTCGTGCCGGGGCATCCGCGCCGTCTGCCTTACAGGCTGTGCGTTGTGCAGGCTCCCACCGAGACGCTCGTTAATAGTAACCCGTGCATTTGGGATGGGAGGCATACACTTTCTTGCCACAGACCAGATCCGGCCCCTGGCAGTGGCAGTCGTCCCCGTGATGCCCATCGTCGGTGTCACAGGCACCCTCGCCACCGCACTGGCACGCCCAGCAGACGCCGGTGTGGCAGGCGAGGCCATCGGCACACTGTGTGGAGTCTGAGCACGGGTTGCCGCAGCCCCCGGCGGTCGCGCCGCAGTCACGGCAGCCGTCGCCCTCGCCCGGCTCGCACTCGCCGTTGTCGACGCACTGGCAGTCCTGCGGGCAGAGGTCGTTGTTTTCGTGGGCGGTGTCGCAATAGCCGTCGCCGCACACCGGTTCATCCGGCCCGACTTGCGGTTCTTCGGTGACCGACGCCCCCTCAACCACCTCGGTGGGTTCGTCGGTGGGTTCGTCGGTGGGTTCATCGGTCGGCTCGTCAGTCGGTTCCTCGGTTGGCTCGTCGGTCGGTTCGCCCGCCGTATCACCGGCCGTGTTGGCAGCCGGCGCGACGATGATCACCTGCGTCGGCTCGTCGGTCGGCTCGTCAGTCGGTTCCTCGGTTGGCTCGTCGGTGGTAGGTGGAGGCGGAGGTGGTGGGTTGAAGACGAGCAGCGTCAGAACGAGGACGATCACAAACCCGCCAAAGGCGAGAAAGATGACCGGCAGGGTTTGCCGCCTTTCCTTTTTTTCCGTGTCTTCCGGTAAATCGTCCAGATCGAGATACTTTGACATCACACGTTCTCCCTTTACCCCTTTGGAGCACTCTCTCGTCCCCCCTGCTCCGCGAAGCGGGCACGTACCCATACCGTTACAACACTCAACAATCCGACAAGAAGATTCGCTCAGGTACCGGCTGCCTGGAAAAGCTCCGGCCCTGGCGGAGCTAGCACTGAATCTCCGCCCGATTTCTCTCTAGTTTATTCAAAAACCAAATTGGGGCAAGCGGGTCGAACGCAGGCGGCGCGGCAGATCATCATATACCGTGTTTTTCCCGGATGTAGGCCAGCAGTCCCCGGCACCCGGCTTCCACCAGCCGGTAGGACTCCACAAATTCACCTGTGTAGTAGGGGTCGGGGACGTTGCTCAGGCCGACTTCCGGTGCGTAGGTCAGCAGCAGCTCGACTCCGGTGTCCGTTCCCCCGGCCTTCTGCCCCAGTTTCTTGATGCGGGCCAGGTTGCTGCTGTCCATCACGATCAGGTAGTCTGCCTTATCCAGGTCGGTTTTTTTGATGCGTCTGGCCCACCGCCGGTAGCTGATGCCGTGCTGCTCCAGCACCCGCCGCGCTTTGCGGTGCGTGCGTTGTCCCAGGTGCCACCTATCTGTCCCGCATGAGTCGACGGTAATCTGGTCTTCCAGCCCGGCCTCCCGCACCAGATGCGTGAACACGCCCTCTGCCATCGGCGCGCGGCAGATGTCGCCCTGGCTGATGAATATCACGTGTATCGGCATCGCTTGTCCTTGTTCCTCCATGCCACCGGTAGGCGATCATACCACATTTTTTGCATTGTGCGGAAGTGCGCATCTGAGGAGCGGGTTCTGTTCCTGGGCCGAGTAGGGACACGAACCTTAAAAATTCGGGGGCGCATAAATGTTTTAAGGTTTCCCCCCTTGCTCGCGTTTGCAGGTGACTCCCTGGCATGATAAGATGATCGCGCTTTTTCCCCTACCCGGCCCTGCGGGCCAAAGCGCACGGCCAAACACAAATCTATCGGAGATCGGGGAAATTGACGCGTGTTGCCTTTATTGCGGCGCGTCCAAATCGCGCGGCGTGGCGATAATTGTGTGGTGCGCGGCGGGATGGGCCCGGTTGAAGTTGGGGTGAGGAGAGTGAGTCGTGGCTGGCAAGGGTAAGAATCCGGAGATTCTCATCGGGGGGAAGCGCCCCGAATTGGAACAACCCGTCGAGTTAAGCGAGAACGCGCGCACCGTCCTGACCAGACGCTACCTGCGCAAAGGCCCGGACGGCCTCCCGGCGGAGACCGTCGAGGAGATGTTCTGGCGCGTGGCGTGGAACGTCGCCGGGCCGGAGGAGAAGCACGGTGCCGACCGCCAGGCAGCCGCCGGGGACTTCTTCCGCCTGCTGACGGCCAGGCGCTTTTTGCCCAACTCGCCGACGTTCACCGGGGCGGGCACGCCGCTCGGCCAGCTTGCGGCGTGCTTCGTGCTGGGCATCTCGGACGACATGGGGCGCGCGCCGGACGGCATCTTCCAGACGCTGCGCAACGCGGCGCTGATTCAGCAAACCGGCGGCGGCAACGGCTTTTCGTTCAGCCGTCTGCGTCCCAAGGGTGCGCGCGTTCGCAGCAGCGGCGGCGTGGCGACCGGGCCGGTGGGCTTCCTGCGGGTCTACGATCAGGCGTTTGGGGAGATCGCGCAGGGCGGGTCCAGACGGGGCGCGTCGATAGGCGTCCTGCGCGTTGACCACCCCGACATCCGCCGGTTCGTTACCTGCAAGACCGACGAGAGCGCAATCACCAACTTCAACATCTCGGTTGGCATCACAGACGCCTTCATGCAGGCCGTCCGCGACGATAAGGAGTTCGATCTGGTCAGCCCGCACGACGGCTCTACCTGGGAGACGGTCCGGGCGCGCGAGCTGTTCGACCTGATCGTGAAGCAGGCGTATCACAACGGCGAACCGGGGCTGCTGTTCCTCGACGCCGCCAACCGCGACAACCCGGTGCCGCACCTGTACACGCTTGAGTCGACCAACCCGTGCGGTGAGCAGTTTTTGGCGCCCAACGAAAGCTGCTGCCTGGGTTCGGTCAACCTGGCCCAACACGTCACCGCCGACAACCGCGTTGACTGGGAGAAGCTGCGCGAGAGCGTCGAGATCGCCACGCGCTTCCTCGATGATGTGGTTGACGCCAACGCCTACGTACCGGCTCTTCCCGACCTTCAGGCCGCCGCGCAGCGCGTGCGACGGATCGGGCTGGGCATCATGGGGCTGGGTGACCTGATGTACCGGCTCGGCGTGCGCTACGGCAGCGAAGAGGGCCAGGAGTTCGCCGCGCAGGTGATGGAGTTCGTGCACCACCACGCGATGCGGGCCAGCGTCGCGCTGGCGGAGGCGCGCGGGCCGTTCCCCGCCATCAAGGGCAGCGTCTTCGATTCCTCCGCTCTCACCTGGTCGCCGCCTGAGCCGCTGGCTCCCTACAACCGTGACTGGGGCCGTCCGCCGCTCGACTGGGGGGCCGTGGTCGAGGGGATCAGGCAGCACGGCATCCGAAACGGCGCGCAGACGACCATCGCGCCGACCGGCACCATCTCGACGGTGGCCGGGGTGGAGGGCTACGGCTGCGAGCCGGTCTTCGCGCTGGCCTACGTGCGCTACTTCGACGACAGCGGCACGCGCCGCGAGCTGCAATACACCAGCCCGCTGTTCGAGCAAGCGCTGATCGACGCCGGACTGGACGAGGCGACGCGTGAGCGCATCGTCAAGCGGGTCAACCAGACCGGCTCCTGCCAGGACATCGCCGAGGTGCCCGAAGCGATCCGGCGGGTGTTCGTCGTGGCCGGTGACATCAGCGCCGAGGAGCACGTCCGCATGCAGGCGGCCATGCAGCGCTTCGTCTCGAACGCGATCTCCAAGACGTGCAACTTCCCATCGAGCGCTACACCCGACGACGTGGCGAAAGCCTACCTGCTGGCCTGGGAGCTGGGCTGCAAGGGCCTGACGGCCTACGTGGCCGGGTCGCGGGAGAAGGTCGTGCTGGAGACGGCGGAGACCGCCCGGTCGCGTGAGGGGACGGATCGCAACGAGGCGGAGACAGCGGTCACCATGGTGTCGCCGGACGGCAAAGGGGACTCGCCGCCCGCGCCCGCTACGCAGGACGAGCTGCCGCTGTTCGCCGACGAGGTCAAGCGCCCCCGCGCGCGCGTGCTGCCGGGCTACACCTACCGTGTCAAGACGCCGCTGGGCACGGCCTTTGTCACGGTCAACCAGAACGGCCACGGGCGGCCCTTCGAGGTGTTCGTCAACACGTCCAAGGCGGGCAGCGAGACGGCTGCCCACAGCGAGGCGATTGGCCGCCTGATCAGCTACATCCTGCGTATGAACTCGCCGGTTGATCCGCGCAAGCGGCTCAAGGAGGTGGCCCGGCAGCTTGAGGGCATCGGCGGGGGGCGGTCGCTGGGGCTGGGGCCGAACCGGGTGCGCTCGCTGCCGGACGGCATCGCGCAGGTGCTGGCCGAGCATCTGGCAGTCATCGAGGAGGACGAGGAGGACGACGAGGAAGAAGCGCCCGGCCCGGCCCCCGGCCAGATGAGCCTGCCGGTGGGCGTGTCAACCGACCTGTGCCCGGAGTGCGGGCAGGCAGCGCTGGTCAACGAGGAGGGGTGCCGGAAGTGCTACGCGTGCGGGTATAGTGAGTGTTGAGGGGGCGGGGGGATTACGAATCGCGGGCGAGGCGCGAAACATCGCTTGCTGCTCCGACGGGGCGGGGATCACATCCTCGCCCCGTTTTGTGCCTGATTGGCAGGTTATCCCATTCGCCGAGAGTGACAAAGCCCTGCATGGCGTAATGGGCGGTATTGTGGTAACCAATACGGTGGTCGCACAATTTTGCATTTAGTCTCGGCTACCGGGGACTACACTATGGAATCCACAAGTAATCCGGTCTACAAATACCTTCATAGAATTGGTGGCTCCAATAGATTTCGAATGACGGTAATCATTGTTCTATTGCCGTTCTTGTTTGTGGTTATACTGGCCTATGCTTTTTTATACCTGGCGCTACTCTTATTGCTAGCGTTAAAAGCCAATTTTCTCTTTGATGCACTAAAAGTCTTGACGGTTGTTAATTTAGGCTCTATGGTTTTCATCCCTTCACTGGTATTGATTGTTGCTGCTTTGTTTACCAACAGGTATATAGCCCCTCAATATGTAAACCTGGTACGAATTACTCCTATACCGGCAGAGCAAATCGCGAAAGGTGTGATAGCTGGCGTTGCCCATCATCTCCGCCCGCTTCAAATCTTTAACTTGGGAGTACTTTTGTCACTAATACCAATCCTGTCCCACTGGATGGGGCCTGTCGGATTGGGTATAGAGTGTGTAAGCTCCAACTGCCGGCCTCTTATTTACATATTCACTACAAAATATGGCTTCTTGCCCCCGGTGATAGCAACTCTTTTCCTTGGGTTCGCTCAGGCATATCTACATCGATTGGCGCTGTCGACGGGCATATGGGCAAGTCTCCGCTGGCGCGAGGCAGGGTTATATGTATCGGGCGGAATAGTGTTTGTCAGTTGGATTCTTATCACGCCTTGGGCCTGGTTGGTCATTATGACGCTGTGGGGTAGAAGAGCTAGGCCCGACTGGGATGAAGTATTTTACCTACCGCTCCTGTGCATCATAGTTTTCTATTTGCTGGATAGAATCACCCGATTTCTTGTCCGGCGCGTCGTGGAAAAGATCGCGGTGTAACTTGAACATACTCTTGTGGGTCGCAAGAGATTGCCCCTTCTCCGGCAGCCCGCAATAGCCACGTCGGCGCGCTGCCCGTGCCATGGCCTGCGTAGCAACGTTTTTATGCGCGACAGGACGGCGTGGGACGGTGAGTCTTGTGTTGCTCGCTGCGTTCCCAGGAACGTGTGAAAGCCAATCAGTCGGGGCCGGAGTGCTTAAGTATCGGGCGGGCGCTTTGCCCGGATGAGCACCGAGCCGGAGAACTCCCGGATGAGCGGAATGCGCTCCAGGAGCAGCCCCAACCCGCAAACCGCGCCGATCAAAGGCTCCGGCGTGGCGGGGATCACATCCTCGCTCCGCTTCGCGTCTGTCGCCTTTTCGCGCCTTCCACGACTTACCTCGCCTCCAGTGCCGGGAGATCTGGGGTGAAGCGGATGTCGGTGACGTTGGGGTATGGATCGCCGGGGCTCACACCCGACCAGCGCAAGATCAGGGTGGTCTCCCCTGGCTGGATTGAGAGCGCCTGGAAGGCCAGCCCACCGGCCACCGGTCGGGCCTTGACCGGACCGGGTGGATAGTCATGCACGATCACCGGGTTGTGGGTTACCGCGCCGTCGCGGATGACCGTCCTGGGAGGGGGCAGCAGGCCAAAGGTGGCCAGCAACTCGCCTCCTGCTTCCTGCCCGGCGAGGGTCAACTCGATGTCGACTGTGGCCGCTTCGTTCAGCGGGTTCCAGAGATAGATGGTGTATACGTCGCCCTGCCAGGCCCACGCCGCGTCGCTTGTCCACAGGCCGTCACGCAGGGTGTGGATCACGACCAGCGGGGCGGGGTCGGCCGTCACTTCGAATACTTGAGCGGTGTCGGTCGTGAAAAGAAGGGATAAGCCTTCCGGCGGCGCGCCCCACCGGTCGCCACCATTGATCACGTAGCGCGTGCCAAGCGCAGCCAGCTTGGGCGCAAAGTCAGGCCGGTTGGGTGCGTCGATCGTTTGGGCCTCGATCTGGTAGAGGTTGTCCCAGATCCAGGTTAGAGAATTGACAAGCGGGCGCTCGTGAACACGCTGGAAACTGGTGAGGCGCAGGTCGTTGTAGGGGTAAACCGCCACGATGGTATCGCGTGGCTGCTCGGCCAGCCACCTGTACTCGTGTGGTACGTCGGCCGGCGTCGTGTGGGGTGTGTGCACATACTCGAACACGAGCACCCCCAGCAGGACGGCGACCAGCGCGATTCGGCCGGTGCGTGAGCCTGGGCGCTCCAGCAGGCGCTCCAGGCCGAGGGCGACCAGCATCGCCAGCGCCAGCATGGCGAGCGCGACAAAGCGCCCAGTCGCGCGGAAGGGCAGGGCAAAGGTCATGGTCAGCAGGGAGGGCATCGGGATGACGATTTTGTGGAGCGGCTGCCAGATGGGACGCAGCAGCGCACCGACGGGCAAGTAGGGAGGCGCGCTGAACAGCAGCGCGACGATGAACAGCAGCGCGAAGAAGAACAGCGCGAAGTGTTTCCCGTTGGGCCTGGCGGATATCTTGCCAAAAGCGCCCTTGCTGGCTTGGCAGATGGCGTAGCCAGCAAGGGCCAAGTTGACGTACCCCAGGTAAAGCTCGTTGTAGACCGGGTAGGCGGAATACCAGAACCAGTACAATCCCAGATCGTAACCTGCCAGCAAGGGAGGTGAGAAGTCAAGGCGTTGGATGTCGGCGATCTTCCGGGTGAGTGCCCTCGATGGCCCACCCAGCAACGGATGGGTCTCAGGCGGTAGGAAGAAGCTCCAGGGGCGGCTCGCCATGTAGAAGTACCATGTGTCGTTCCGGTCCAGGGGGGTGTAGTTGCGCAGCGGGCTTGGGATATCGTAGCGCAGATCGTGGAGGACCCGTGCCGCCTCCGGCAGGTAAAGCCCGACACCGATCACGGCAGCCAGAGCGTACAGCAACCAGCGCCGGGCATCCAGGATGGCCTTCCAGCCTTCGGTGCGCCAGCGGACGGCGGATTCTACCAGCACAAATACGAGCGATGCGATGGAGACGAAGTACCCGTAGTAGGTCGGGATATAGCTGCAAAGTGCGAAGGCGAGACCGAGCATCACTGCCGCCGTCCACGTCTGCCTACGTTGCAGATTGAACAAGGCCAGCAAGAACAACGGGATCACCCACTGAGGAGCCAGTTCCATATCCTGCTGGGTATGGATGGTGGCGTAGGCCGAAAAGGCGAACACCAGTCCTGCGAAAAAGCTGGCGACTTTGCTGCGTGTGAACCGGTTGGCAAGCAGGTAGGTGAAAGTGGCCGACAGAACATAGGAACTCAGGGCCACCAGGTTGTAGGCAACCACCTCGCCGAGCGGGATGGCAAGCAGCCCCAGGATCAGGAAATGGGTGGGCTGGAGAGTGCGCAGCACGTGATCAACCCCGAAGGGCGCCTGAGTCAGTGCGAGGAAGCCGTAGTCCAGGCCGTTGAGCAGGCTGTACTTATGCCACCAGATCATCCAGGAATTCCACCAGATATTGCCGCCATGGCCGTAAAAGACTCGGCCCGGCATGAAGACGGTCGGGTAGGTGACGGCAACTGTAATCAGAATGTACAGCCCGACGGCCAGCGCATCGGCGCGCCGCCCGTGCCATGGTCTGCGTAGGAACGTTTGTACGCGCGACAGGATGGTATGAGGCGGTGAATCCTGCATTGCTCGTGGTGTCCCCTCCCAGGAATGTTGTGAAAGCCAGTCAACCAGGGTTGGAGTGCTTAGGTATCGGGCGGGCGCCTCGCCCGGATGAGCACCGAACCAGAGAACTCCCGGATGAGCGGAATGCGCTCCAAAAGCAGCCCCAGCCTGTAAACCGTGTCGATCAAAGGTTCCGGCGTGGCGGGGTGCAGCCAGTCCACGTTGCAGATCTGGATCGCGGTGTACCCTATTTGCGCCAGGTCGCGGGCCAGCTTCCAGCGCACGATCGCCGTCTCGTCGGGCGAGACGTGGTGTCTGTTGCGGATGACGGGGATGTGGCGTTCGGCCCAGACCTGGGGGTTCAGCATATTAGGCTCGGCGAACGCGATCATGCCGCCCGGCTTGAGCAGTTCGTACATACGGCGCAGGGCGGGGATCATGTCGAGGTGATGCAGCACCGAAGATCCGGTGATGGCGTCGAATGGGCCTTCGATGTCCCCATCCTCAAAGCGCATCTCACGGAAACTCACTAAGCCGGGCGGCAGGTGGCGTTTGCGTGCGAGCGCCAGCAGATCGGGTGAGATATCGATGGCCAGGATGTGAGCGCCGTAGGCGGCCATCAGTTCGGTGAACAGGCCCGTGCCGCAGCCGACTTCCATCACGCGCATGCCCGGTTTTAGCCCGGCTGCGTCACCGATCAGCCTGGCCCGTCGCCGGGCGCGCACCTGTCCGGCCGGCGAGGCCCAGTTCCAGATCAACTCGGGGCTGCCCGACTCGGCCAGGCGTCTACCGTGTTCGATCTCGTGGTGGCTGCGTTCATCGGATGGTGTCATGTCTCTCTCCGAGCGCGGCATACGACGTACAGTGGGACTTGTGGGAGCGGGAAGGCACGCACCACGTCAACGGACAATGCAGCGCGCATGGCGGCGAGAATCATGTGGTGGCTGGCAGGGTGGATCTTCCGGTCATCGTACCCCAGCAGCCGGAACAACCGCCCGGTGATGCGGTTGCGGGCCGGAAAGCCCGTCACGACCAACCCGCCGGGCCTGACGACGCGCCTCATCTCGCGCAGGGCAGGGCCGGGATCGGGGAAGTGCTCCAGCACACTGATGCAGACCGCTGCGTCGAAGTGCCCGTCCTGGTAAGGGATATCGAAAATGCTACCCTGCTTAAGCTCAACACGGCCTGGCTCTACCTCTTCCTGCTCCAGCATCGCCTGCACACCATGGTAGGTGGCGTGGACGTCGATGCCTGTCACCCAATTAGCATGCTTGAGCAGTTCCTTGATGAAGATGCCTGAGCCGGTGCCCACTTCGAGGATGCGATTCAGCTTTGCGCCGCCCAGCAGATCGGCAGCCATCTTCAAGCGATGACGGAAGAACCACCCCGCGTACCACGAATAGTACAGTCTGACGAGGTGGTAGTCCTTGCTTGTGCCGTTATCTATAGCAAGCGCAATGGCTTCACGTGAAGGCAGTGCAAGTGGCATGCAGCTTATCCTAAGACATTCTCGCCAGTAACATGGGGGTCCTGAACACCATACCGGACGTTACTCTACCCGCGTCAGTCCGATTCTGCAAAACATTGCGAGTCTGTCCATCGCCGGGTGTAAGAGGGCCTCCAGCCAACGCCAGATCCCGGTCGACCAGCCGGGCATAAACCCTCGCATGGATACCCCACCTGACAGGAGGTAGCGAAATGGCATATGTGGGCGGATGTCGCGGATCTGCCACTGGGGAAATTCACGCTCAAACTGCGCCCTGTCGCGCTGGAAGATGATCCAGGGGAGCGCGCTATTGGCTCCAGAGAGCGGTCCGCTGGGTGGGAACTCCCATTCTGGCGCTGCCGGGTCAAATGGCTCGTGGTGCAGCTTCCCGTAGACCAGCCGCGACCAGCGGGTTACCCAGGGTTCGTTCATCACCAGCGCGCCGCCGGGCCGGACGCAGCGCGCAGCTTCGGCCAGGAAGGTTCGCGGGCGCGGTAGATGATGCAGGACATTATTGGCAACAATGGCGCGGAGCGAGCCATCGGCGAAGGGCAGACAGTGCGCGTCCAACACGACTCTGATGTCCGGGCAGTAGAAGATCTCCGATGTGATCAGGTCGGGAATATACTCGTCGAGAAAGCCTGCCCCCGATCCAAGCTCCAGCACAGGCCCGGTTTCGTCGGGAAGAGCGGCAGCCAGAGCTGTATACCAGTCGTCGTAAATATGCCGCAGGAAGCTTTTTTGCCGGATGAGCTGCTTGCGCAGGTGGGTGGTACGCGGGTCGTCGATATCCATCCCACGCATCAGGGGATGAGCCAGCCAGGCTTTTAGAGACATCGGTGTTCGTCCTTGCTCTGTCTGTGCGCGGTCACACAAACTTGAGCCGCCTGGCTGCAAACACGACCATCTTCAGCAGCAGCCAGCCGTGCTTCCAGCGCTGGATGTTGGTGGTCCCATACGTCCGCTGCCGGTAGCGGATGGGGATCTCGACGATCTTCAGGTTCAATCTGGCCGCGCCAAGCAGAAGGTCGAAATCGCCAAATGGGTCGAAGTCACCGAAGTAGGCCCGGTTGGCTGCGAGCGCGTTGTAATCGCGCTTCCACAGCGCCTTGGTGCCGCACAGGGTATCCCTGATAGGCTGCCCCAGCAGCCAGGAAAAAGCCAGGCTGAAGAACTTGTTGCCCAGGAAGTTGAAGAAGCGCATAGCTTGCTCCTCCATGGGATAGACCAGACGCACGCCGTTGACGAACTCACCTTTGCCCGTGCGCAGTACATCGTAAAAGCGAGGTAGGTCGTGTGGCGGCACCGTGAGATCCGCATCCAGGATCATGAGAATATCGCCGCTGGCATGGGCAAATCCCAGCCGCACGGCGTCACCCTTGCCTACGCCGTCCTGCTTCAAGAGCTCGCAGCGCCGGTCCGGGTGTGCGGCGATCGCTCGCGCTATGGTTTCGTAGGTGTCGTCCTTTGAGTGGCCCTCTACGAAGACCAGCTCGGTGCCGCCGCCCATCTCAGGGACTTGCTCGAGGATCTGCGCGATGTTGCCCGCCTCGTTACGCGCCGGGACGATGACGGATACCAGTGGCTCCTCAGGTAACGGCTCGCGCTGTGGCGCAGGGCGTGCCACGACGAAGTTAGTCAGGGCAAAGTAGGTAAACGGCCAGATTTTGGCCACGACCCGGTTAAGGAACGTGTCGAGGAGCGGTAGGGGCAGCGGCCAGATGATCTCCTCCCAGTGCCGGATGACCTCAAAGTCGACCAGGTTCAGCAGGTTGGTGATGTCCTCTACCGTCATCCAGTTCTGGTACAGGATGGGCTTGGCCAGCCCCAACCACTGGGCCACCGCCAGGGGAAACTGCCACAGCCGGCTGTAGAAGTTGAGGATGACCCGCGTGTGAGGAGTCGCCAGCCGGGCTACCTGCTCCAAAACAGTCTGCACGTCCCACAGATCGTCTGCCAGGTCGGAGAGGATGATGACGTCAAACTCCCGGCTGAGGCTGAGGTTGTGGGCGTCGGCCTGGATAAAGTACAGTTCTGGGTGATGGGCCTTCGCGTGTTTGACCATCTCTGCCGAGAAATCCACCCCGACGCCAGGCGACGGCTTGAGCGCGGCCAGCAGGTCTCCCTGACCACAGCCGATCTCCAGCACGCGCTGACCCGGCGGCACCAGAAACTGGTAGATTTGTGCCAGCCGCCGGTGGTAATAGCCGCCCCAGCCGTGCCATTGGTCAAGACGATGGGCGACCATGTCCCAGTGCGCCCGGCGCTCCTGGTGGTATTTCTCACAGGCGGTTCTTTCTTGATGCGGTGTTGCAGGTGTCATAGTGGTGTCTCTGCACGAGCGGTATGTACCGGTGAGTGGGCGGTGTTGTTCTGTCAAGCAGGGCAAACCAGCACGTCGCCGGGCTTACGAAGCCCCTTCTTTTTCCCGTTGTTCGAGGTACCAGTCAATCGTGCGTTGCAGTCCCTCGCGGAAGGGGGTTGCTGCCTTGAACCCGAACTCCCGCTCGGCCCGACTGGTGTCGAGGAATCGCCTGGGCTGACCGTCGGGTTTGCTCGTGTCCCACGCGATGCTGCCCTCGAAGCCGGTAAGCTCGACAATCGACTCGGCCAGATCCTTGATGCTGATCTCGACACCTGATCCCAGGTTAACCGGGTCGCCCTTATCGTACTTTTCGACTGCCAGCACGATGCCCTCGGCTGCATCCTCCGCATACAGGAACTCGCGCGTGGGTGAGCCGGTGCCCCATACCACAACGTGATCGTCACCGCGTTCTTTGGCCTCCAGGCACTTGCGAATGAGCGCCGGGATGACGTGCGAACTTGCCGGGTCGAAGTTGTCGCCGGGGCCGTACAGATTGGTGGGCAGCAGATAGATGGCCTCAAAGCCGTACTGCCGGTGGTAAGCCTGACCCTGCACAAGCAACATCTTTTTCGCTAGGCCGTAAGGGGCGTTTGTTTCCTCTGGATAACCGTCCCACAGATCATCCTCACTGAACGGAACCGGCGTGAACTTCGGGTAGGCGCACACCGTGCCAATCGTGACGAATTTCCTCACCCCGGCCTGCCAGGCTTCGTGCAAGAGATGGATGCCCATCAACAGGTTGTCATAGAAGAACTCGGCCGGGTGGGCACGGTTAGCGCCGATGCCGCCCACGACGGCCGCCAGGTGGATGATAATATCGGGGCGGGTGTCGCGGAGTAGGGCTTTCACGGCTTCGTGCTGGCGCAGGTCGTATTCCGCGCTGCGGGGTACCACGATGTTTTCCGCGCCTCGTTCTTGCAGCTTGTTGACGACATAGGATCCCAGGAATCCGGCCCCGCCGGTAACCACAAAGCAGTTCTCTTGCCAGAAGTCCATGCTATTTCTCCACGGCTGTTAGAGCTGTGGCATCACAAGGAGTACAAGCACCCAGGTGATGCAATGCAATTGGTGGACGCAACGCCAACAGTATAACATAAGAAGAGGGGAGTGAGACTACTCCCTGAGTCCTGGGTGCGCAGTGGGTAAAAATCCGGTGGCTGGCGACCCGCAATAGGCACGTCGGCGCGATCTATGGTACAACAGTGTCAATGCGAGATCAGCCGAGGAGAGACCGTCAATTGCGTGTGAGAATCAGGCGAGTCCTGCCGCTGGTCCTTATCACCGCCGGGCTGCTGGCCGGGTGCGTGGTGCCCGACGTGCCGGTCGAGGAATTGTTCCCGCCGTCGGTGGGCGAGTTCCTGCGCACCAGCGGCCCCGCCCCCGCCCCCGACACCGGCGTGGACGAGGCGATCTACCAGGGGCCGGAGGGCGTGATCGTGCTGCGCGTCAGGTGGGTGGGGCGTGATCAGGTCGAGCACGCGCTGAGCCAGCTTCCCCCCTCGGCGACCGACGTGGGGTACGATTCGGCCCTCGGCCCGCGCAACGGCACCTTCTTCACCTTCGGCAATGAATACCACGCCGCCTGGGGAAACGGCGACTGGGTGTTCGTCCTCTCCGCCTCAAGCGAGGCCGTGCGGGCTGCATTCCTGGCATTCTACGGATTCTGAGTGTGAGACATGGCTACATTGGTCGTTCTGATCGTCGCCTTCAGCGTCGCGCTGGCGGGCGGCATTGTTGCGCTGACGCTGCTGCTGTTGAAGATGGCCGCCCCGGCGGACTTCAAGGCTAGGCCGTCGGCGGAGGGGCTGGCCGCCGAACAGCTTGCCCCACAGTCATTGGAGTTCTTCCGGCGGGAGGACGCGCTTGAGGGGACCACGCAGCCCAACACCTGGCAGGCGACCTACGCCGGGCCGGGCGGCCAGGTCCACCTGACGCTGGCGCGGGCCGGGTCGGTGGGGGAGGCCGTCCGCGCGTTGGGGCGTCTGCGCCGACGCGGCTCGGTGCGCGTCGTCAGCGCGGCCCGGCTGGTGGGCGATCACAGCTACCTCGTCCGGTCCTCCCAGGGTGGGCGCATGATCGGCTGGACGAACGACGGCTGGGTGTTCGTCGCCCGGAGCGCGGACCGCGCGCTGCTGGCCGAGTTTGTGAGGGCCTTTCCCTACTGAACCGGAGCTGGATTCATGCCCAAGCGTTTTCTACTCGTGGCCGGGAACATCGGCGCAGGCAAGACCACCATCACCGACCGGCTGGCGACGCGCATGACGCGCCGCACCCCCGGCGGGCCGGGCTGGGTGGCCGGGTACGAGACCGTCTCCACCAATCCCTTTCTGCCCGACTTCTACGCCGACATGGGCCGCTGGTCGTTTCATCTACAGGTGTACTTTCTGGGCGACCGCGCCGATCAGCACCGCCGGTTGGCCTCGCTGCCGGAGTCGGCCATCATCGACCGCAGCATCTACGAGGACGCCGAGATCTTCTCGCGGGCGCTGCTCTCGCTGGGCAACATGACCGAGCGCGAGTACACGGCCTACCGCCGGATCTACGACCTGGTGATCGGCAGCCTGCCCGCCCCCGACCTGTTGCTGTTCCTCGACGCCAGCGTGCCGGTGCTGATGGAGCGTATTCACAGCCGGGGGCGCGAGATCGAGAGCGGGATCACGGCGGAGTACCTGAGCCTGCTGGAGCGCTTCTATCACGAGTGGCTGGCGGGCTTCGACATCTGCCCGGTGCTGACCATCCCCGCCGACAACCTGAACTTCGTCACCAACGAGAAGCACATCGCCATCATCATCGACCGCATCGAGCAGAAGCTGGCCGGGAAGGAGCAGGTCATCTTCCCCGACGACCTGCAAAACGACCACTGAGGGTGGGCGCTCCCTGAGCTATCCCCGCCTCGCGCCGATTCTCAGGGGCCAGAGGCGCTCCATCGCCAACAGATCGGCGACGAACGACGGGAGCAGCAGCACGACGGCAGCCACCAGCACCTGCTCAGGCGTCAGCGGGATGAACTGCTTTCCAAAGAGCGCCACCAGCACGACCGCGATGCCGTACACGTGTGAGACGACCCGGACCGCCGTCCGCCGCAGCGCGGGCACGATCTTGCGGCGGGCATAGCGCGTGTTGTAGAGCACGCTGTAGGCAATGAACTCTCCCATGTCTCGCATTTCACGCGGCCTGCTGTGTCTGATCTGGAAATCGGCCAGCCCGGCGCGGTGCGTCCGGTAGGCGGCCTCCACGCTCTCCGGGACGATGCGGACACGGTAATCCGGATCATCGCGGGGCTGCGAGCCGCCGGGATGGCCCGTTTCTAGGATGGCGTTGTCGTAGAAGGTCGAAACGAAGACCGCGATGGCAACCATCCCCGCCATAGCCGTCTCGACGTGGGTGGTGCGTTCGGGATCGACCAACACCCACCCCTTGAGCGGCTCCGAGTGCGGGGTTGCGCTGACCCGGAACTCGCCCAGCCGCTCGAAGCCCAGCCTCTTGAGTGCCTGGATAATCGCCTGCACTTTGTCGGGCGGCGGGATCTGGAGGTGGCTGATATCGTCGGGCCTGCGCCTGAAGATGTGCCGGTTCCCGGCGGCCAGGGTGAACAGCCTGGGCACGCCGCTCAGCAGATCCAGGGTCTTGAAGGCCAGGACGATCAGGAGGAACCATCGCCCGTAGGAAAGCAGATCGTTGAGTTGCATTACCTTCTCCCGTAGTTACGCTTGAGCGCGAATTACGCTACCACTCCGAACTGTCAAATACCTGCCACAAGTCACCGTAGTAGTTCTTGGCGGCGAACTCCCGGTAGCGGCCCTGCGTGTACTCGCCGATCACCTTGCACCAGAAAGCATGGGCAGGCTCGTTGGACGCGATCTGCGAGATCTCCCAGTAACCGCGAAACGTGTCAAAAAGCTGGAGCGCCATCGAACGCCCAAGGCCCCTGCGCCGGTAGTAGCGCAGCACGAAGAAATCCTCGATCAGGCGGCCCGGCCCCACCCGGTGCTGCACCTGCTCGGTGACCAGCGCGAACCCGGCCAGCTTGCCGTCGATGCGGCTCAGGTACGGCCAATAGCCCGGTGCCTCGAAGTAGCGCGCCATCTCGAAGCCGGGGTCGTACAGGCCGTCTTCGCCAATCTGCCCGCAGGGGTCGTCATGTAAGTATATGCTGAAATCGTAGAGGTAGAGCTGGTACAGGTTGTTCAGCGTCTCAAGCTGGGGCGGTTCGGCAGGGACCAGTTCGGCTCTCGTCATACGTCTCCCTCCTGGTGGGAGTGTTCAGGATATCCCTCCAGAGTGTAGCATAACTGCCCCTTTTCTACGCCGGGGGAGTGTGTTACGTCCGGCCATTCGTTCCCCACGTTTCACCGTTACTCGCCGTCGAGTGGCCGTACTTGTACCCGTTCTGGCTCTATGCTAGACTGAAAACGACCCTTTTCGACTTTTGTCCTCGGGAGAGCAGCCAATGGCTTTTGGCACGGTTGTTGTTCAGACCGAGAGCGGTGAGCAGCAGGAGTACGAGCTGACCAAGCCCACCACCTCGGTGGGGCGTCAGTCAGGCAACGATATTGTGTTGAATACGACGGCCGCTTCGCGCTACCACGCCCAGTTTGACGTAGCCGAGGGGCAGGTTTTCCTGGTCGATCTGGGCAGCGTGAACGGGACGTTTGTGAACGACGAGCAGATCGAGCCGAACAGCCGCGTCGTGCTGAACGAGGGCGACGTGATCACGCTGGGCGACGTGTGCCTGACCTTCTTCCCGCGCCAGTTTCGCTCCGGCATCAGCCTGACGCCGCAGGCCAGCCTGATCGAAGACCCGGAGCTGGCCTTCCAGTTGGTGCTGGACGAACCTTTACAGCCCGTTGCGCCGGGTGCGCGCCTGCAACTGGCGCTGGTGATCGAGAACCTGAGCGCCATCGAGCAGGTATACACCGTCGAGCTGGGCGGGATGGACCCCGAGTGGGCCAAGGCCAACCGCCGCGAGGTGCGCCTGGGGCCGGTCGAGAAGTCCGAGGTCCTGATCACGATCCGCCCGCCGCGCAGCGGCCAGACCCGGCCGGGCGTCTACGCGCTGACGGTGCAGGTTGCCCTGAAGGACGACCCGACCCAAATGCTGGAGGTCGTGCGCGAGATCGACGTGGTCGGTTACTCCGAGCTTGGGATGGATGTCCAGCCCGGCGAGCAGCGGGGATTATTCTATGTGGCCGTGCACAATCTGGGCAACACGCCGCTGCACCTCAAGCTGGGCGGCTACAACCCCGACCGGCTGCTGCGCTACCGCTTCGAACCACCGGAGGTGCACCTCGACCCCGGCGCTTCCCAGCAGGTAGCGCTGACGGTGCATCCTGCCCGGTCGGGGGCGGCGGGTCGGGCGCAGCCCATCCCGTTCGCCGTCGTGGGGCGTTCGCTCGATCTCGCCGGGTATCAGGCCCCTGTGCTGGCCTACTACCAGCCTACGTCCTCGTCACCGGCCTGGCTGGCCGGGCTGGTGGGGCTGCCGCTGCTGCTGATGGTCGCCGCGGCGTTGATCGTCGTGACCGTGGCCGTGCTTTACTTCCGGGGATTCACCCCCGGCTCTGGGCCGGGGAAGGAGCCTGCCGGGGCAGCCGAGGCGCAGTTGGGTGAATCCCCCGAAGCTGCCCTGACCGAAGTGCCGCTGCCCACACCCACCCTGATCGTCATCCCGCCTACGCCGACGCCAACCCCAACGCCCACCTCCACCGTGCCGCCCACGCCGACCGTCTCCACGCCGGGGGCCGTCTTGCAGTTCAAGAGCGGGCTGGAGGTGTCGGTCGAGGTGATCTTCGGGCAGGTGCGCGACGTGGCGTTCATCTGGGAGGTCCCGGAGGGGGAGGCCGAGGAGACGGTGCTGATGGGCGAGGACAACCGGCAGATTTCGCTGACCGAAGACGAGATCGCCGCCGGGCAGCGCCGTGTGGAGTTGGAGGAGCTTGTGCGGAGCTTCGGCTGGGACGAGCGCGTCTATACGCTGGGCATCACCATGGTCGACGAGGACATCGCGATCTACGAGGTGGTGCTGGCCGTCCGCCCGGTCGTATGCGTGGTACAGGATGCGAAGGTGGTCTACAACGAGCCGGGCCTGCACAGCCGCCGGTTTTCCCCTCTGCCGGCGACAGAGGTCGTGATCGCGGGCCGCTACCTGAACCCGGTCGAGGATCACCTGTGGCTGCGCGTGGCGGCGTTTGACCCCGACGATCTGGAGCTGATCGCCCCGCACAACCAGCGCTGGATTCCCGCCACGCAGGTGGTCAGTTGTGACGGGGAGCCGGTTGAGGATTTCGACGAGTACGTGCTGCTGGAGGGCGAGCCGATCCCCCGCCCGTAGCGCCGGACAGCCATCAGACAGACGTGCATTTCCGGCCCTGCTTTCGCATCGAAGCGGGGTTTTGTGATCCATCTCCCGTCAGACAAGCGTAGGCCACTCGTGCGGGTGGTGACTGGGTGCTTTACCCCCACTTGTGCTAAAATGCCCCCGTGTTCCGGGAACCCGGCGCGGGGGTTTGTCGTATTATTACAAAGGGATCGGGTGGAGTATGGCACGGGATGGCACAGGTAAGCGTGTGAATCGACGGGCGCTCGCAGGTATCCTCACCGTTGTGACGATCATCGCCGCCTCTCTCGCCTGGGTGGGCGGCCCCATCGAGGCGGCCCCGCCGGGGCAGTCGGGCAGTCCCCTCACGCTCGATATCCGGGTGGGCTTCGACGGCTACGTCCAGCCGGACACGTACTTCCCCATCACCGTCACAGCCGCCAACGATGGCGACGACATCAGCGGCGAGCTGCGCGTCGAGGTGGAGACCGAGCGGACCGAGTACGTCCGCCCGCTTGAGCTACCGCGCGGGTCGCGCAAGGAAGTGACCTTCTACGCCGCCGGGCTGACCGGCTTTGAGAGCGAGGTGCAGGTTGATCTCGTCGAGCGAGGCCGCGTGCTGGCCCGCGAGCGCGTCAAGGTGCAGTTGGTGCGCGCCTCGACGCTACTGATCGGCATCTGGAGCAGCACGCCGCAGAGTCTGGTCAGCCTGGGGCTGGTCGTGCCTTCGAGCGGAGAGACGGCCGTCGCGCTGCTGACGGCGGACGACCTGCCGCCGGTGGGCGAGGGCTGGCGGGCGCTCGACGTGCTGGCCGTCTCAGACGTGGACACCGGCCAGCTAACGCCAGAGCAGCGCGCCGCGATGCGTGACTGGGTCCTCCAGGGCGGGCGGCTGATCATCGTCGGCGGGGTGGGCTTCCAGCGCACACTGAGCGGCCTGGACGACTTCACGCCGGTTCTGGCCCGCGATACGGCCACCGTCTCGCTCGAGCCGCTGGATACCTGGTCGGAGGAGGGCTTCGACGAGCAGGCGCGGCTCGAAGCGCCGGTCGCGACGGGGCCGCTGGCCGCAGACGCCCAGGTGATGGTTTATGGCGGCGACGTGCCGCTCGTCGCTTGGCGCAGGATCGGCTATGGGCGCGTCGACTTCCTGGCCGCCGACCCCGGTCTGGAGCCGCTGCACTCCTGGGAGGGCATGCCCGGCCTGTGGCGGGCCATTCTCTCCAGCGGTGAGGCGCGTCCCGGCTGGGCTTACGGCTTCAGCCGTGACCGGGAGTTTGCGCGGCGCGCGGTCGCCAGCGTGCCGGGCGTGTCCCTGCCGTCGGTGCTGCACCTGTGCGGGTTCCTGACGTTGTACGTGCTGCTGGTCGGGCCGGTGAACTACTTCGTGCTGCGCCGCATGAAGCGCGGCGAGCTGGCCTGGTTCACCATCCCGGCGCTGGTATTGTTCTTCTCCGCCGTCGCCTACGTGACCGGCTTCCAGTTGCGCGGGTCGCGGGCCATCCTGCACCGTCTGGCGGTGGTGCAGATCCCGGCGGGCAGCGAGGTGGCTAAAGTCGATGCGCTGTTTGGCGTGTGGTCGCCGCGCCGGGCGCGCTACGACATCCAGATTGAGCCGGGCTATCTGGCCTGCCCGATGTCGCGCGACCTGGGCGGGGCGCTGACGGGCGGGGGGCAGATCACCGTCGAGCAGGGGCAGGCGGTGACGCTGCACGGTGTGCGCATCGACGTTGGCTCGATCCAGCCCTTCCTGATCGACGGCGTGATGGCCGACCCGCCCCGCATCACGAGCACGCTGGTCTACGGGTATGCGGACGGCGGCGTGCGCGTGGTCGGCGACGTGATCAACCACAGCAGCGTCGGTCTGCACGACGTGAGCCTTATCCTGGGCCGGTCGACGTACGCGCTCGGCAATCTGCCCGCCGGGGAGGTGCTGCACGTCGATCATTCGGGCACGTTCGCCTCGGCGGGCGGCAGCGCCCTCGACCCGTTCCCGGCGGACGGGGAGTACGGCTATTATCTCCACTCGGACAACTCGCTGGCCAATGGTCTGGCCGGGATGAGCAACTGTAACTACTACGAGCGGGGCGACCCCGGGCGGCGCTGCAACCTGGCCGCCAGCGTGCTGAACGGCAACACGAGCGGGGGCGGTGTCTATCTGACCGGCTGGAGCGACCGCGCCCCCTTCGATACCAACGTGCTCAACGCCGCCTCCCGTCAGATCGACAGCACGCTGTACATCGTCGAGCTGGAGGTGTCATACCCGGATGACTGGCAGCAGCCGGACCGGATCACGCCCGGCCAGATGATCTGGCATCTGCTGGCGAACCCCACCGCCACTTACTTTGGGTCGCCCTACGATTTTTACCTGCCCGACTATGGGGATCCGATGGAGATACGCTTCGAGCCGCGAGCTGGCGTGTCCCTCCCGGAGTACAACGCCCTGATCGTCCACCTGGAGGGGTACTATGATTACGGGACGACGGAGCTGGTCCCACGGGTTGAGATCTGGAACTTCGACGAGGGGCGCTGGGAGCAGTTGAGCCTCCAGTGGGGCGACACGTACATCCAGGAGGCCGGGCCGTATATCGACCCGGCGGGGGGAGTCGAGTTTAGCATCCTGGCTGCTGAGGGTGCATCGACCTCCATCACGCGCTTTGACATCACACTGGTGAACGAGTAGTGTAACGGTTACAGGCGAGGCAAACGAGGGAAAGCATGGCCGCGATTATCGAAACCAGGGACCTGACCAAGAAGTACAAGACCGTCACGGCGGTCAAGGATCTGAGCCTGAGCGTCGAGGAGGGCGCGATCTACGGGTTTGTCGGGCCAAACGGCGCGGGCAAGACGACCACCATGCACGTCCTGACCACGCTGCTTGAGCCGACGGCGGGAGAGGCGTGGGTGGCCGGTTACTCGGTTACCCGGCAGCCGCGCGACGTGCGGCGCGTGATCGGCTACATGCCCGACTTCTTCGGCGTGTACGACGACATGAAGGTCTGGGAGTACATCGACTTCTTCGCGGCCTGCTACGACATCCCGGAAGCCGAGCGCCCGCCCCTGATCCGCGACCTGCTCGACCTGGTCGACCTCAGCCACCGCGCCGACGACATGGTCGACACCCTCTCGCGCGGCATGAAGCAGCGTCTCTGCCTGGCCCGCACGCTGGCCCACGACCCGCAGGTGCTGATCCTCGACGAACCGGCCTCCGGCCTCGACCCGCGCGCCCGCATCGAGATCCGCCAACTGCTGGTCGAGCTGGCTAACATGGGCAAGACGGTCTTCTTCTCGACGCACATCCTGGCCGACGTGGCCGAGATCTGCACGCAGGTGGGCATCATTGAGGCGGGTGAGCTGGTGATGGAGGGCACGCTTGAGGATATGCAGCGCCAGCTCATCCCCAACCGCGAGATCGTGGTTACGCTGCTGGGCGGGGTCGAACATGCCAGAGAATTGTTGCTGACCGTCGAGGGAATCGGCTCGGTCGTGGATCTCCAGCCGGACAACGGGCGCGCGCGGCTGCACGTCAGCCTGGCCGGGGACGACCAGGATGTCAGCAACCTGCTGGTGCTGCTGGTCGGGGCGGGGGTGCCCGTCCTCCACTTCGCCGAGGAGACACGCGACCTTGAGTCGGTCTTCATGCGGGTGACGAAGGGCATTGTGTCGTAACGTGGGTGCCGGGTGATGACCGCAGGCGATGGCAGTCGGGGGGAGGCGGGTGGCTCTGGCGGGCCTGTGCCCGCGTCGGCGCGCTCCTGGGGGGCGCTGGCCTGGGGGAAGGCCGCCGACCGCGTGCGGCGTGGGTGGGATAACCCGCTGCTGCGCCACGCACGGCGGCTCAAGCCTATGCCGCTGCGGCGGACACGGATCGGCCTGCTGATCGCTGCCGGAAGCCTGCTTCTGCTCGACGTGCTGGCCTGGATCGAGGGCTGGCGCTTCTGGGGCGCGCTGCTGATCGGCCTGGGCCTGGGCGCGGTGGTGGCCCCGGTGGTTGTGGCACCGGTCGTAAGCGCCGACCGCGTCGCCCGGCAGATGCGCTACAACCGCCGCGACCCCCGCCGCCTGACCGATCTCACCCCGCTGGAGGTGGCGTGGGGATTGGCGCTCGTGACGCTGTGGGACCTGCGCTGGCTGATCGCCGCTGCGCTGGCGCTCACACCGGTGCTGATCCTGGGCGTGCTGCGCCTGGACGTGTCGCGCTTCGCTGCGCTGCGCGATTCGGTGCAGGCGCTTGGCGCGGCGACGCCTGGCGGGCGGGCAGACGAGCTTTTACCGGGCGGGCGCATCCCGTACGTCAGGCTGGTGATGCACGCGCTCAGCGCCGGATTGCTGCCCTGGGCGGCGCTGCCGCTGCTGGCCGTGCTGGGCGTGACGGCGGCCCTGCACCTCAAAGACCTGACGCTCAGCCCGCTGGCCGCGCTGCTCGGCGAGGTTGCGCTGGGGATCGTCGTGGGGCTGGTCTGGGGGTTCATCGCCCGGACGCCGCTGCTGGCGGGCGCGCTGGAGATCGCGCGGCTGGCGCTCCTGGTGGGGCTGCTGGCCGGGCTGGGGGCGCTTGCCGGCCGGGTTAACCGGTACAACGCGGGGCTGCTTGTGGCGGCCCGGCGGGGGTGATGGGGAACGTTGGTCTGGCTTCGCAGAGGGGGTTGGGGTGGATGGGCAGCCGGTCGCCGGTGTGATAGCCCCAACGCATTATTGATCGATCTGGCGGGATGTTGGATAGTAGAAGTGCAAAGCTGCTTGATGGGACTTGAAAGGCTAAGACGACGATGACCGCTCCACCCGAAACCACCTCAACCTTCGACCCGGCCTCCATTGCGCCTGGAGGCTCGGCGCTCGGCGCGTGGGTGCGGCGCAACCCCGTCGCCCTCAAGGAGCTGCGTGGCCGGATGCGTGGGGCGCGGGCGTTCGTCGTGCTGACGGTGTACATCTTCCTGATGAGCGCCTTCACGGTGCTGCTGTACGCGATCTACTCCGCCTCGGCGGAGATTACGCTCAACACCACCGGCGGGGTGATCGGCAAGCTGATCTTCGGCGGCGTGGTGGCGATTGAGTTGTTCCTGGTGTGCTTCATCGCGCCCGCCTTCACCGCCGGGGCGATCAGCGGCGAGCGCGAGCGCCGGACGTACCACCTGCTGCGCACCACGTTGCTCTCGGCGCGCCGTCTGGTGTTCGGCAAGCTGGTGGCCGCACTGACCTACATCTTTTTGCTGCTGCTGGTGGCGGTGCCGCTGCAAAGTATGGCCTTCCTGATGGGCGGCGTGACGATTGAAGAGGTGCTGCTGTCGGTCGAGCTGCTGGTCGTGACGGCGATTGGCTACGGGACGGTTGGCATCTTCTTTTCGGCGGTCACCAAACGCACACTTAACGCCAGCGTGCTGACCTACGCCCTGGCCCTGGTGATGACCGTCGCGCTGCCGCTGTCCGCGCTGATTTTCCAGGCGTTGCTGAGCATGTTCCTGTACGGTGTGAGCAACCTCGGCCAGCCGGTGCTGGAAGCTGTGCTGAACTACGGCACGATATTGCTGGCCTCCACCAACCCAATTGCCACCGCCGTCGCGACCGAATTGACGCTGCAACAGTACGGGGCGGTTTTCACCTACACCGAGGTGCTCTCCAACGGGACGAATATCACGCTGATCTCGCCTTGGATCGTTTACACCTTCGTTTATGTGATAGGTTCGCTGGTAATGATGGGCTTGACGGTGCGCAAAGTGCGCCAGATTGAGAGCTGACATGGCTGTTAGAAGCAAGAACCTGCACAGTTTAAAGCGTACCCTCGACGGCTGGGACATGCGTCTGAGGCTGCGACAGAGCTTCGTGTGGCTGCCGCGCGGGTTGATCGCCGGGCTGGTGATCGCGCTGTTGGTGGCCGTCGCGTCGCGGCTGTGGCCGCTGCTGCCGCGCCGCAGCGTGCTGCTGCTCGGCATGCTGCTGGCGTCGATTGGGATGGTCGCGGCGCTGCTCGGCGTGTGGCTGTGGCATCGATCCACACTCCACGCGGCCCGGCGCTTCGACCGGGTCTTCGGCCTCAAGGAGCGCATGTCTACGGCGGTCGAGCTGGCAATGGGCGCGCTGCCTGTCGAGTCGCCGGAACTGGCGACCCGCCAGTACCGGCAGGCGATGCGCATCGCTGCGCAGGTCGAACCGGCCCGCCACCTGCCCGTGCGCCTCGACTGGCGCGAGTGGGCCGGGGCGCTGATCGCCGTCGTGCTGTTGGCGCTGGCCGTGTTCCTGCCCAACCCGCAGGAGGCGGTGCTGGCTCAGCAGGCCGTGGTCGAGGAGGCCATCACCGAGGAGCTGGAAGAACTGGAAGCCCTGCGCGAGCAGGTGCTCGAAGATACGACGCTGACCGCCGAGGAGAGGGCACTGGTCATCGAGACGCTGGACGAGGCCATTCAGACGCTTGAACAGCAGGGCGTCAGCCCGCAGGAGGCACTGGCCGCGCTCGAAGCGGCGGAGCAGGAGCTTCGCGACCTGAGCGAGCAGTTCGCCGAGGAGCGCCGGCAGGCGTTGCAGGAGGCCAGCGGCCTGCTCGAAGACACGGCTGCGCAGAAGGCCGCCGAGGCGCTCGCCGAGGGCGACTACCTGGGCGCGGCTGACGCGCTGTCCGACATGGGTTTGGCCGACCTCTCGCCGGAGGAGCGGCAGGCGCTTGCCGACGCGCTGGGGGCGGCTGCCGAGGCACTCGCCGGGTCTAACCCGGAACTGGCCGGGGCGCTGGCCGACGCCGCCGAGGCGCTGCGGCAGGGCGATATCGCCTCGGCACAGGCGGCGCTTGACGAGGCCGCCGAGCAGCTTGCCAGGGCTGCGGGCACCTCGACTGCCCAACTGGACGATCTGGCCGACCAGCTCAGCGAGGGCCAGGGCAACGTCGCCGGATCGTGCGATTGTCCCGGCCAGCCGGGCGAGGGCAACATGGGTGGGGCCCCACGCGCCCAACCCGGCGAAGGCACGGGGACGAGCAGCGGGTCGCACGGCGCGGGGCGTGGTGAGGGTGAAGGCCCGGCGCAGCCCGGCGTGGCTGGCGAGGAGATGCCCACCGACAACGACCCCGGCGATGGCGGCGAGACGCCCTACGATGACATTTACTCCCCGCAGCGCATCGGCGGCGAGGACGGCGAGGACGTTGACATCCCCGGCGACCCCGGTGCCGGTGTGCCGACCGGCAGGGAGGGCGATTTTGTCGAGAACCCCGCCGGTGAGTCGAGCGTGCCCTACGACGAGGTGTGGGGCGACTACGCCGACGCGGTCAATGAGGCCATGGAGGGCGGCTACGTACCGCTCGGCCTGCGCGACCTGGTGCGTGAGTACTTCTCACAACTTGAGCCTGAATAAACTACACTGAGGTAAAAGACACTTGAGCAGGAAACATGATTCGAACCACTTGACGGTATCCGGGGTAGGGGGGCTGGCTGTCGCTGCCGCGCTGGTTATCCTGATCCTGAGCGCCTGCGGCGGCCCGGCGACGACCGCCGCTCCGGTCGAGGAGCCGCCTCTGCCGACCGACGTTCCCACCGAGCAGCCGACCGAGGCCCCGCCTACCGCGACGCCGGAGCCGACGGTTCGCACGGCCCCGCTGCCCGGCACCCTCGACCCCATCCGCGAGGCGGTGCTGACCCGCGCCTCCGACCGCGAGATGGTGGCGGCGACGCTCTACCAGTTGATGAGCATCCCCGTTGCGGGCGGCGAGTCGGTCGTCTTCCACTTTGAGGATACGCTTGGTGCGACCAAAGTCGCGTGCAGCGGCCATGCGCTGCTGCGGCTCGGCGAGGACGGCACAACCTACGAGGTGGTCGGGATCGCCACCACCTTGACGCAGATCGACATTGACACCCCCATCACCGTTAACCCGTCGAAGGGCGTCGATCAGGCTGGGCAGGAGGTGGTCGTGGTCTACGGCGAGGTCTACGACGAAGCGGTGGTCGCAATCCGCGTCTTCTACACGGGCGGCCAGATCAACGCCGTGATCAGTGGTGGGGGCTACCAGGCCATGCTGCCCGTTGACGCCAGCGGGGTCAACGTCGTTGCCTACGACGTGGGCGGCAGCGTGCTTTACGAGAGCGCGCCGTAGTAGGGCCGCACCCGGCGCAAAACGTAGCAGGAAGGGACTCATATGTCAGAAGCAACCATCCGGGCAGAACTCTCGCCCGCCGAGTTTCGCGCGGCGGCGGCGTCTATCGAAGAGCAGGTCGGGCAGGTGATCGTCGGCCAGCACGCGGTCGTGCGCCACGTGCTGATGTGCATCATCGCCGGGGGCCACGCCCTGCTGGAAGGCGTGCCCGGCCTGGGCAAGACGATGCTGGTCCGCACGCTGGCCGACGCCCTCGACCTGCACTTCTCGCGCATCCAGTTCACCCCCGACCTGATGCCCGCCGACATCGTCGGCACCGACGTGCTGGAAGACACCGAAGGCGGGCGGCGCGAATTTCGCTTCCAGCCGGGGCCGGTCTTCGCCAACCTGATCCTGGCCGACGAGATCAACCGCGCCACCCCCAAGACGCAGTCGGCGCTGCTTGAGGCCATGCAGGAGAAATCCGTCACCGTCGCCAACCAGACCTACCAGCTCGACGAGCCGTTCTTCGTGATGGCGACGCAGAACCCCATCGAGATGGAGGGCACGTACCCGCTGCCCGAAGCCCAGCTTGACCGCTTCATGTTCAAGGTGGACGTGCTCTATCCCTCGTCCGGGGAGCTGGTCGAGATCCTGACGCGCACCACCGGCGCGGAGGAGCCGCGCGCGGGCGTCGCCGCCGACGGCCACACCATCCTGCGCATGGGCGACCTGGCCCGCCGGGTGCCGGTGCCCTCACACGTCAGCGAGTACGTCGCCCGGCTGGTCGTCGCCACCCACCCCGATTCCGACCTCGCGCCGGAGATGGCCTGCCGCTACGTGCGCTACGGCTCCAGCCCACGCGGGGGCCAGGCGCTCACGCTGGGCGCGAAGATCAACGCGCTGCTCGACGGGCGCTACAACGTTGCCTTCGAGGACGTGCAGGCCGTCGCCCCGGCGTCGTTGCGCCACCGGCTGCTGCTCAACTTCGAGGGGCAGGCCGAGGGCATCCGCACCGACGACGTGATCGCCGACCTGGTGGCCCACGTCCCGGCCAAGTAAGCACCTGCCACGCGGCTGCGTTCCGCAGTGGAGGATGTAAAAGTGATGCGTGTCCTGACGAGGAGAGGCGGGGTGGCGGCCCTGCTGGCCCTGGCTGCGCTGGCGCTGGCGGCCTGCCAATCAAAGATGTGGTCTCAGGTGTTCCCATCCCCGGAGGCCCGCTGCCTGCGAACGTTCACCGACGCCCACGACAACCTCGCCGATGCGCTGGAGGGCACTCTCGCCGGGCAGAACCTGGCCGACCTGGCCGTCATCGAGGTGATGGCGGTGTTCCGGCGGGCAGCGAAGGAGGCCGGGATCCGCAAAGCTAACCCTCAGCTCATCCTGCCGGAGGGCGACGGGACCTACCTGGCCGTCGTCGACTGGTGCTTCACCAACTGGTCATATCAAATCTACGTCATAGGCCCATCGGGTGACGTGACGTACGTCGGCGAGACCGAACAACTGAGCACCGTGCTTGACGCTCAATGGCTGGGCGACGCGTGGGTCGTGATCACCAACACCGGCACGGGCGAGTACGTGGTCCACCTGAAGTTCATCGCGCAGCACGACGGCGAGTGGGCGCAGATCTACCCGTCGGTCGGCGGCCCGGTAGTCGAGCCGCTGATGCTGCGTGCTAAGAACTGGCCGGTCTTCACATTCGAGGACGGCTACGAGCGCCTGACCGTGGCGGTTTTACAGGATGACGACTCCACCCTTGAGACGATCTACGCGTGGCAGGACGACCACTACGAACTGGTCGAGGAAAGGACGCGCGGCGAGTGAGCGTCCCCCGGCAGCCGGTTCGTAAGCGCCGGGGCGCGGCTGCCGTCGCCCTGCTGCTGCTGACCGCGTCGCTGCTCTCGGCCTGCCAGGGCGGCCAGGTGCAGGCGCTCGCCGGGCAGGTGCGCGCTGCCCTTTTCCCGCCGCGACCGGACTGGCAGCGCTGTTTGGTCTCCTCTTCGCGCGTCAGGGATCGCCTGCCGGGCGCTGTCGAGGCGCTCCTCGTGGCGCAGGGCGGCGGCGAGATGGAGACCGGTGAGTGGCGCGGCATCTTCGAGCAGGCCGCCGTCGACGCGGGCGTCAGGGAGTCGCGGGTCATCTTCGTGCTGACCGGGGAGCAGGACGGCGTGCGGCTGGCGGCGGTGCAGTGGTGCAATTACGCCGAATGTGCTCTCTACGACCTGTACGTGATCGAGGAGTCGGGGAAGGTGTGGCCGGTCGGCCAGTACCGTGACCTGGGGGGGCTGGTTGATATGCGCTGGCTGGGCGATGCGTGGCTCGTCGTCACCATCGTGCCCAGCACCGACCACTGGCATCAGGACCGGGCCATCCGCATCATCGGGCAGGGCGACGACGGGTGGGCAACGCTCTACTCGTCCACCGACGGCGAAGACCCGCTCGTGTTCACGTCGGTTGAGATGCAGCCCGTGCTCGTCTTTGAGGACGGCTACCGGCGGCTAACCGTGACCTGGCAGGACGTGGGCCGCAGGATGTACGAGTCGACCTACGAATGGCAGGATGGGACGTACGTTTTGGCCGGGGAGGTGACACTTGATCGGGTCCCGTCGTTCCCGTAGCCTGGCCCTGCTGGCGCTGCTGGTCGCGCTGGCGCTGGCTGCCTGTCGACCCAGCCCCATCTCGGCCAGAGCCGACCCGCTGACGATGCTGGTCTGGCGGGTGCAGAGAGCGTTTGGCCAAAAGCCGCCGGAGCAGCGCTGTCTGCTATCGCTTACCAGACGGCGCGATGCGCTACCCGACGCAATCGCCGGGCAGGTGGACGGAATAGGAAGCACCGATCCCGCCTCCGTCGATTGGGAGGCAGTCTTCGAAGGAGCGGCGCGCGACGCGGGCGTGCGCAAGCCGGAGGTCGACACCATAGTCGTCGAGGGCGACCCGGGAGTGTTTCTTGTTGCCGTTGACTGGTGCTATGGGTACTCCGGCCACGACCTGTACGTCGTCGATCTGGCGGGCGGTGTGTGGCCGCTGCCCGCCGCCGGATCGATGGCTTCGCCGGACGTGCGCTGGCTGGGCGACGCGTGGGCGGTGATCACCGATTTTGGCTCCGGGCTGCACCTGGTGCAGGTGCACCTGGTTGCGGAGCGCGACGGCGGCTGGACGCAGATCTACCGCTCGGATCAGCCGCCTGCCGGGTCTCAGCCTCTGGTGTGGAGCTCGCCGGATATGCCGGAGCTGTTTTTTGAGGACGGCTACCGGCTGCTGACCGTGAAGTGGATCGAGCCGGGTGGGGAAACTATGAGAGTGCTTTACGAGTGGCAGGATGGAAGGTATGTCCCGGTCGAGTAAGGAAGCCCGGCGATGAGCCGGGGCACCCGTAAGATCGCGCCGGTGGCGCTGCTGGTGGCACTGGTGCTTACCGCCTGCCAGTCCGACCTCGCCTCGAACAGCATCGACCCGCTGATGAAGCTGTCCTGGCGGGTGCGTGATGCGTTCAGGCCGAAGCCGCCGGTGCGGCGCTGCGTCGTCTCGCTCGGCAGGCGGCGCGACGCGCTGCCCGACGCAGTTTTCGGTCAGGTGGACGGGGTGGCAGGCACCGATCCCGCCTCCGTTGATTGGGAGGTGGTCTTCGAGGAGGCCGCACACGACGCGGGTGTGCGTAAGCCGGAGGTCACCACTGTGGCCGCCGAAGGTGAACTGGGGTGTTCCTCGTTGCCGTGAACTGGTGCTATACGTATGGCGACTACGACCTGTACGTCGTCGATCTGACAGGCGGCGTGTGGCCGCTGTTCGCCGCCGGCCCGCCGGAGGTTCGCTGGCTGGGCGACGCGTGGGCGGTCATCACCGATTTTGGCCACGATCTGCACCAGGTGCGGCTGTACCTGGTCGCCGACCGCGACGGCGGCTGGGCGCAGATCTACGACTCAGAGTGGTCTGTGTCCGATGGCGGGGCTCTGATGCGGAACTTGCAGGGGCTGCCGGAACTGGCCTTTGAGGATGGCTACCGGCTGCTGACAGTGAAGCGGAGTGAGGAGAGCGGGGGAATCGTCAAGGTCTATGAGTGGCAGGACGGAGGGTATGTCCCGGTCGAGGAAAGGAAGCTCGGCGATGAGCCGGGGCGCTCGTAAGGTCGCACTGGCGGCGCTGCTGGTCGCGCTGGTGCTTGCCGCCTGCCGGTCCAACCCTATCTCGTCCGGCATCAATCTGCTGGCAACGCTGCCCTGGCGGGTGCGCGAGGCGTTCAGGCCGAAGCCGCCGGAGCAGCACTGCGTGGTTTCGCTCGGCAGGCGGCGCGATGCGCTGCCCGACGCAGTTGCCGGTCAGGTGGATGCGTTGGCAGGCACCGATCCCGCCTCCGTCGATTGGGAGGTGGTCTTCGAGGAGGCGGCGCACGATGTGGGTGTGCGTAAGCCAGGGGTCACCACTGTGGCCGCCGAAGGCGATCCGGGGGTGTTCCTCATCGCCGTTGACTGGTGCTACGGACTTACCGGCTACGACCTGTACGTCGTCGATCTGGCGGGCGATGTGTGGCTGGTGGGCGAGGGCTCCGTCTCGACCGCCCCGCCGGACGTGCGCTGGCTGGGTGACGCGTGGGCAATCATCACCGGTTTTGGCTACGGGCAACACCTGGTGCGGCTGCACCTGGTCGCCGGGCGTGACGGCGGCTGGGCGCAGATCTACGACTCAGAGCAGCCCAATTCCGGGTGCGAGGCTCTGATGTGGGGTCTGCAGGAGATACCGGAGCTGGTTTTTGAGGACGGCTACCGGCTGCTGACCGTGAAATGGGGCGGGAAGAGCGGGGGAATCATCAAGGTCTATGAGTGGCAGGACGGAAGATATGTCCTGGTCGAGGAAGGGAAGCTCGACGATGAGCCGGGGAATCCGTAAGGCCGCGCTGGCGGCGCTGCTGGTCGCGCTGGCGCTGGCCGCCTGTCGACCCAACCCCCTTTTGTCCAAAGTCGACCCGCTGACGAGACTGGTCTGGCGGGTGCGCGGTGCGTTCAGGCCGAAGACGCCGGAGGAGCGCTGCATGGCTTCGCTTGACAGGCGGCACGACGCACTGCCCGACGCGGTTGCCGGGCAGGTGGACGCGTTGGCAGGCACCGACCCTGCCTCCGTCGATTGGGAGACGATCTTCGAGGAAGCCGCGCACGACGCGGGTTTGCGTCAGCCAGGGGTCACCACCAGGATCTCCAAAGGCGATCCGGGGGTATTCCTCGTCGCCGTGAGTTGGTGCTATGGGTACGCCGACTACGGCCTATACGTCGTCGACCTGGCGGGCGACGTGTGGTCGGTGTCCGAGAACCCCCGTTTGACCGCCCCGGGGGAGATTCGCTGGCTGGGCGATGCGTGGGCGGTGATCACCGGTTTTGGTTACGAGGGGTGGAAACAGATACGGCTGTTCCTGGTTGCGGAGCGCGACGGCGGCTGGGCGCAGATCTACGACTCAGAGCAGACTGAGTCCGGGTCTCTGCCTCTGCGGGACTTGCAGGGGATACCGGATCTGGTTTTTGAGGATGGTTACCGGCTGCTGACCGTGAAGTGGGACGAGGGGATCGTCAAGGTCTACGAGTGGCAGGACGACGATTACGTCTTGCTTGAGAGGCGGCCGCTTGAGGAATGAGCGTGATGGTCATCTTCGCCGGGTTGTGTGTGCTGGGGGTTGTGTTCGTCGCGGCGGTCTTGCTGGTGATGTACCTGATCCTCCGCGACGAGAATACGAGGGGTTGAGACGGTGCTGCGCTGGCTCGGCACGTTTGAGTGCCTGATCATCGCCGGGCTGTGTTTGCTGCTGGTGGGGCCGCTGGTGATCGGTCTGGTGCTGCGCGTGCTGCGCGGGATTGACGCCGGGAAGTGAGCGGCTGTGATGGCTGGAAAGTGCGTTGGTTTGCCTGTGGCGCGCTGCGCCTGTAGGACGGTGAAGGTATGACGCTTTTATTCGACGAATCGACGTTGCGTAAGCTCGAACAGCTTTCCCTGATCGCGCACAAGATCCGCGCCGGGATGATGAAGGGTGAGCGCCGCAGCACCAAGCGCGGCACCTCGATTGAGTTCGCCGACTACCGCGACTACACGCGCGGCGACGACCTGCGCCGCCTCGACTGGAACGTCTACGCCCGCCTGGAAAAGCCCTTCATCAAGCTGATGGAGGAAGAGGAAGACCTGACCGTCCACGTGCTGGTCGACGCCAGCCAGTCGATGGACTGGCCGCCTGAAGACCCGCTCGACGTTCGCCCCTTCGACCCGCACAAGTTCCGCTACGTGCAGCGGCTGGCCGGGGCGCTGGGCCATATCGGGCTGAGCACCGGCGACCGCGTGGCCGTCGCCCTGCTGAGCGGTGCGCGCGTTGCCGCACAGTGGGGGCCGTTCCGCACGCGCGGGCGGACGCTCCGCCTGCTGGCCTGGCTCGAAGGGCTGGGCACCGGCGGCACGACCGACCTCAACGCCGCCCTGAGCGATTACGCGCTGCGCGGCGGGCGTCCGGGACTGGCGCTGCTGATCAGCGATATGCTCTCGCCGGGCGGCTACGCCGACGGGCTGAACGCGCTCCAGGGGCGCGGCTACGAGGTGGGTATTATCCACGTCATCTCGCCCGACGAGCTTGAGCCGCCTCTGGTCGGAGACCTGCGCCTGATCGACAGTGAGACCGGCGCGGGCCAGGACGTGACCATTGACAGCGCGATGCGCGCCCTCTACGACCGCCGCCTGCGCGAGTGGCGCGACGGCATCGCGGCCTACTGCCTGGGCCGCGACGTGCACTACGTTGCCGTCGAAACGGGCACACCCTGGGAGAACGTGATCCTGTACGAACTGCGCCGCGCGGGCGTCGTGCGGTGATATTCAAACCACGGATTTCACGAATTACACGGATTGATGAGGTGGCCGGATGAGTAAGTTGTTATACAAAGAACTGTCTTTTGAGATTATCGGCGCGGCGATGGAGGTGCACAGCACACTTGGGACGGGCTTCCTGGAGGAGATCTATCAAAAGGCTCTTGAGCGTGAACTGTCGCTGCGTGGCATTCCGTTCGTCGCCCAGCAGCACATTCAGGTTGAATACAAGGGGGCTATGATCGCCGACTATTATCTTGACCTGGTTGTCGACGAAAAGATCGATGTTGAGTTGAAGGCGGTGAGCAGTCTGGCCCCCGTGCATGAGGCGCAGATTCTCTCGTATCTTAAAGCCGGAGGTCTACGGCTCGGCCTTCTCTTCAATTTCGGCGAGCAGAGTTTAGTGCATAAACGCATCGTCCTGTAGCCGGGGAAAAGTAAATCTGTGAAATCCGTGAAATTCGTGGACTGAATCACGCGGTAGCCGGAAGTGGTGCCGAATGGGTAGCCGGGCCTTACGCCGACTGGGTATCAATCTGCTGATCGCCATCGCCTCCGTTGGCCTGACGCTCATCGCTCTTGACCTCATCCTCCGCCGCTTCTATTTCCCCACCGATTCCCCCTTCAACTACCGCGTTCCCGATCCGGTGCTCGGCTGGCATCTCGAACCCGACTCCCGCTACACCAACGAGAACTGGGAGTTCAGCGTTCAGGTGACCTACAACTCGAAGGGCTGGCGCGATGTCGAGCACAACTACAAGAAGCCGGAGAGCGTCTTCCGCATTGTCGTGCTGGGCGATTCGTTCATGGAAGCCTACTCGGTCGAGTTTGAGGAGTCCTTTGCCCGCCGCCTGGAGGGGTTCCTCAAGGATTCGGGGCGCAGGAGGGTTGAGGTCATCAACCTCGGCGTCGGTGGGTACGGCACGTTGCAGGAGTACCTTGCCTTTGCCGAGGAGGGCATCCGGTACCGGCCTGACCTCGTGTTGGTCGGCTTCTACGTCGCCAACGATGTCCAAAACAACTCCTTCGACCTTGAATCGCAGGTATCAGGCGGGATCAAAGTCAGGAGCCGCCCTTTTCTGGAGCCGGGTGGCCCCGACGACTGGGAGATCACGCTGGTCGATTACGATGGTGCGCGCCAACGCTATGCGCAGGAGAAGATGGAGCGCGAGAACGAGCTTGAGGCGTTCTGGCGGGAGCGCTCCGCCATCCTCCTTCTGCTCGAAGAAACTTTGGAACGTCAGGGGGTAGGCGGCGATGGCTCGCAGGCCCTACCGGCGGGCAGCGATGTCTGGGTGCACGCCTGCGCGGAGTCGCCCGAATACACCGCCGGGTGGGCGATCACCGGACGCATCCTGGCCCGCCTTAAGCGTGACGTTGAGGCTGCCGGGGCGGAGCTGGTCGTCTTCACCGTTCCGGCCTGGCAGGAGGTCGATCCTGGCTATATGAATAGAGTCCTCAAGGCAACCGGCCACCCGGAGGACTACTGTCTGCCCCAGGCTCCCGGCTATGATCGCCTTGCCGGGCTGCTCGCCGGGCAGGGGATCGTGTACGTTGATTTGCGCCCGGCCTTCCAGGAGGCCGAGGGCCAGGCGGATCGCGAACTTTTTCGCTGGTCCGACCGTCACTGGAACGCCGAGGGGAACTTCCTGGCCGCGTGGGAGGTGTATCGGACGCTGGACGGAGGTGGCTTGCTGCCCTGAGGCCCCGGTCGGTGAGGATGTATCCGTGAAAAAGTAAATCTGTGAAATCCGTGAAATTCGTGGACTGAATCACTATGAGCTTTTTAACACCCACCTTTCTGGCACTGGCCGCGCTGGCCGGGCCGATCATCATTCTGTACATGCTGCGCCTGCGCCGCCGCGAGGTGCCCATCAGCAGCATCATGCTGTGGCAGCGCCTGATGCAGGATCGCGAGGCCAACATGCCCTGGCAGCGTCTGCGCCGCAACCTGCTCCTGCTGCTGCAACTGCTGATCCTGGCCGCGCTGGTCGTGGCGCTGGCCCGGCCCTTCATCCCCGTGCCGAGCGTCGCGGCGGGCAGCGTCGCGCTGCTGCTCGACGCCTCGGCCAGCATGAGCGCGACCGACATGCCCGGCGGCGCGACGCGCTTTGAGGCAGCGCAGGATCAGGCCCGCGCGCTGATCCGCGAGCTGCCCAGCGACGAGGTGATGACCATCATCGCCGTCGGCCCGACGGCGCAGGTGCTCACACCGCCCACCGGCGACCGCGCCGTCCTGCGCGAGGCCGTCAACCGCGCGCAGCCTGCTCAGGCCCCCGCCGACTGGGGGGCCGCGCTGGCGCTGGCCGGGGCGAGCATCGCCGGGCGTGAGGGCGCGACCATCGTCATCCTCTCCGACGGCGGCCTGCCTGCCGACCTGCCCGCGCTGCCCGCCCAGGTGCGCTACGTGAAGGTCGGGCGTCAGGCGGGCAATCTGGCCGTCTCCGCGCTCGCCACCCGGCCCCTTGGCGACGTGCCGCAGCTTTTCGCGGCGGTCACCAACTACGGCGACCGCGACGCCGACGTGATCCTCAGCCTGGGCGTTGACGGGCTGCTGCACTCCGCCGAGCGCCTGACCGTCCCGGCGGGCCAGACGACCAACCTGACGATCACCGACCTGCCCGAAACGGCCCGCCTGATCCGCGCCGAGCTTACATCCCCGGTCGAGGGGGCCACCCCTGATTATCTCCCGCTCGACGACGTGGCCTACGCGGTCTACACGCCGCCGGTCGGCGGGCGGGTGCTGCTCGTCACGGCGGGCAACCTGTTCCTGGATCAGGTGCTCAAGGCGCTGCCCACCGTCGAGGTGGTGAGATCACTGCCCGGCGACCTGCCCGAAGGCAGCTTCGACCTGATCGTATTTGACGGCTGGTTGCCCGAAGGGGATCTGCCCGCCACCAACCTCCTGATCGTCAAGCCATCGCACAGCACCGACCTCTTCTCGGTTGGCGCGGACTTCACCACAACGCGCTTCGTGCGCCAGATCGACGACCCGATCCTGGCTTTCGTTGACTTTGAGGAGGTCGCCGTCCGCGAGGCCGCGCTCGTGCAGGCCCCCGGCTGGGCACAGACGTTGGTCGAGGCCGAGGGCGGGCCGCTCCTGCTGGCCGGGACGACCGGCGGGCGTCGCGTCGCGGTGCTGGCCTTCGACCTGCACGCCTCCGACCTGCCGCTCAAGATCGCCTTCCCCATTCTGATATCCAACCTGTTCGACTGGTTCGCGCCTACCCGGCCCTTCGACGCGCCTGACGGCCTCCAGCCCGGCGAGCCGCTGGTCATCCGCCCCCGGGCCACCACCGACCGCTACCGCATCACCCTGCCCGACGGCTCGACGCAGACCTTCGACGTGGGCGAGGGGGCGCTGAGCTTCACCGCCACCACGCAGTTGGGCGTCTACGGGGTCGAGCTGCTGAGCGGCTCGACCGGTCAGGGCGGCGGGCAGTTCGCCGTCAACCTTTTCGCGCCGGGGGAGAGCGCCATCGCCCCGGCGGACGGCATCACCGTCGGGCAGACCGATGTCGCCGGGGCCGGGGCGGACGAGGAGGTCGGGCAGCGCGAGCTGTGGCCCTGGCTGGCGATTGCCGCGCTGCTGGTGCTGCTGGTCGAGTGGTGGGTCTATCACCGGGGAAGTATCCTCCCTCGCCGCGAGAGAGCGCGTGGGGAGCCGGTCTTTGCCCGCCGTGAGAGGTAGCAGGCAATGGGTGAGTTGTGCTGCGCGTCGCCGCGCTGCGAAAGAACCCGGTTGGGGGGATCATGATAGGCGACCGGGCTGAAGCAGTCCTGCTTAGGCCGTCCCGCCCGCTCGCCATCGTCGAGGGGGTGCTGGTCACGCTGATCTGGGCGTCGTCGTTTGTCCTGGTCAAGAAGGCCCTCGACGGTCTCGGCCCGCTGACGATTGCCTGGGGGCGCTACCTCCTGGGCTTCGTGTTTCTGCTGCCCTTTGTCTACCCCCGGCGTGCGGCGATCCGCGCCCTGCCGCCCCGCCTGTGGCTGCGCCTGCTGCTGATCGGTCTCAGCTCCTATACCATCGGCAACGGCATGCTCTTCTGGGGCCTCAAGTACCTGCCGCCGATGACCGTCTCGCTGCTGGGCAGCACCCTGCCGATCATCATCCTGGTGGTGGGCATCTTCTGGCTGAGCGAGATCCCGACGCGCTGGCAGGTGCTCGGCGTCCTGGGCAGCGTTGCCGGTGGGGTGATTTTCTTTTCGTCCGGGCTGGCGGTTCCCAACCCCCTCGGTCTGGTCTTTGTCGCCGCCGGGCAGGCGGGCTTCGCGGCCTTCGCCCTGCTGGGGCGCGATGTCGCGCGCAGCGGTGAGGTTGATACCCTCGTCCTGACCGCCGTGCCGCTCGCCCTGGGCGGCGTGGCGACGCTCCTGATCGCCCTGCCAGTTGAGGGGCTGCCCGCTTTCGCGCCGCAGGCCTGGCGCATCGTGCTGATCCTGGCGCTGGTGAACACCGCGCTCGGCTACGTGCTCTACAACCACGCCCTGCGGGTGCTGACCGCCTTCGAGCTGAACACCATCCTCAACTTCATTCCCCTGGCGACGGCGGTTTTCGCGTGGCGATGGTTGGGGGATCGCCTGACGCCGGTCCAGATCGTCGGGATGATAGTCGTTATTATGGGCGTGTTTTTTGTACAATGGGGACGGACGGAGCAGAGAGAATGCGCCAGAGAGCCTGGAGCCGATTAGTATCAGGCCCACCATCTTCGGCGGTATCCGGTATAGATAGGAGCCGCACGCAGTGACGTATACCATTCGCCGGGCCGACCCGGACGACATCGACACCCTCACCCGGCTGCGCCTCGATTTTGTGCGCGAGGTCGGCACGCTGGCCGCCGACGACCCGGCGACCGAGCTGGCGGAGGCGATCCGGCGCTACCTGCTTGAGCACCTGCCGGGGGATGACTTCGCGGTCTGGGTGGCCGAGGTCGGCGATCAGGTCGTCGCCACGGCCTGGCTGGTGTTCTTCGACCGACCGCCTATGCCATGGAGCCTGGCAGGCCGGGAGGCGCTCGTCCTGAACGTGTACACGATCTCTGACTGGCGCGACCAGGGCATCGCGACGGCGCTGATGGAGGAGATCATCCGTTTCGTGAGGGCGACCGACGCCGGGCGCATCCAGTTGCGCACCACCGAGGCCGGTGAGCCGGTCTACAGGAAGGTGGGATTTGTCCCGGCGACTTCGGCAATGGAAATGATGTTGTAGACGCCTGTGATGGATTGAAACCATGACTCTGACTTACCCGATTGCGCTGCTTGGCCTGCTGACTCTGCCCTACTTTCTGTGGCTGGGCCGTCCCAGAGGAGCGTGGGCGCGCGTCCGTGCCGTGCTGGCGCTTCTGCTGCGCGCCCTGATCGTGATCCTGCTGGTGCTGGCGCTGGCCGGTTTGCAGATCGTCAAGGCCGCCGACCGGCTGGCGGTCGTCTTCCTGATCGACGCCTCCGACTCGATGTCCGCCCCGACCGTCGAGGCCGCCCGCCAGTACGCCGCCAACGCCATCGGACGCATGGGGCCGCAGGACGAGGCCGCCATCGTCGTCTTTGGCTCCGACGCGCTCGTCGAGCGCCCCATGTCGCCCGTCCATGAGGTCGGCCCGCTGGAGTCGGAAGTGCTGCCGCTCAACACCGACCTGGCCGAGGCCATCCGGCTGGGGATGGCGCTCTACCCGCCCGGCGCGGCCCGCCGCATGGTGATCCTCTCCGACGGGCTGGCTAACGTCGGCGACGCGGAGCAGGCCGCCCGGCTGGCCGCTGCGTCGGGCATCGAGGTCGTGGCCCTGCCTTTCGGCGCCATGCAGGGATCGGAGGTGCTCGTCACCGACGTGGACGCGCCCACCCGCCTCAACCAGGGCCAGGTCTTCGACCTGACCGTGACGGTCGAGAGCAACGTCGAGACGACCGCGCTGCTGCGCGTGATCGGCGCCGGGCAGGTGCTGGTCGAGGAGACGGTCGCGCTGGTTGAGGGAGTCAACCGCTACGCCTTCACGCTGACCGCCTCCGAGCCGGGCCTGACCTCCTTCCGCGCCCAGATCATCCCCGCCGAGGAGGATGTCTTCTACCAGAACAACGAGCTATCCGCCTTCTCCCAGATCGTCGGGCCGCCGCGCGTCCTGATCGTCGCCGACGACGACTTCGAGATGGGCAACCTGGCCGAGGCGCTGCTCTCACAGGGCCTCCAGGTGGATCGCACCACCGGCGTGACCCTGCCCCCCGACCTGGCGACGCTCTCCAACTACCAGAGCGTGGTGCTGGTCAACGTCCCGGCCCGCAACCTGGGGCCGCGCAAGATGCGCCTGCTCCAGGCTTACGTCCGTGACCTGGGCGGCGGGCTGGTCGTCGTCGGCGGGCCGAACGCCTACGGCGTGGGCGGCTACTTCAAGACGCCGCTTGAAGAGACGCTGCCCGTCGAGATGCAGCTTAAGGACCAGGAGCGCCTGCCGCAGCTGACCGTCGTCTACTGCATCGACAAATCCGGCTCGATGTCCGACACCAGCCTGGGCGGCTATCAGAAGATCGAGCTGGCCAAGGAGGCCATCCTGCGCTCGATTAACCTGCTCGGCCCGTTCGACCGCGTCGGCGTCGTCGCCTTTGACGAAAATGCCTCGTGGGTGGTGCCGCTCGGCCCGGCCACCAACCGGGGCCAGATCGGGCAGTTGGTCGGCGGGCTGCGCGCCAGCGGCGGCACCGACATTTACGCCGGGGTGCTGGCGGTGAGCAAGTCCCTCCCCGACGACCCCGGCAGGCTCAAGCACGTCGTCCTGCTGACCGACGGCGGCGCCAGCCCGGAGGGCATCGCCGATCTGGTCGAGGAGATGTACGAGGAGCACGGCATCACCTTCACCGTGATCGCCATCGGGCAGGGCTACGCGCCCTTTATCGAAGACCTGCCTGAACTGGCCGGCGGGCGCTTCCACTACGCCTACAACGTCGATACCATCCCTGAGATCTTCACCGAGGAGACCATCCTCGCCACGCGGGCCTACATTATCGAAGGCGAGTTCTACCCCGCGCTGACCGGCTCCAGCCCCATCCTGAGCGGTATTGAGGGCACGCCCTCGCTGCTCGGCTACGTGGGCACGACTATCAAGCCGACCGCCCAGCAGATCCTGGTCACCGACAAAGAAGACCCCCTGCTGGCCGCCTGGCAGTACGGGCTGGGCCGCGCGGTGGCCTGGACCTCCGACGCGACCGGGCGCTGGGCGGTCAACTGGGCCGCCTGGCCTGATTACGCCCGCTTCTGGTCGCAGGCCGTCCGCTGGACGATCACCGAGGGAGCCACCCAGAACGTCGAGGTGCGCGTCGTGCAGGAGGGCGAGACGGCCCGCATCGTCGTCGATGCGCTGGCCGACGACGGCTCGTACCTGAACGGCCTTCAGATGGAGGCCAACGTCGTGTCACCCGACCTCACCTCGACGCCGCTCACGCTGCGCCAGATAGCGCCGGGCCGCTACGAGGGCGAGTTCACGCCGGGCGAGGAGGGCGCGTACTTCGTGCGCGTCGCGGGCGCTGGCCTGGGCGACGGTGAGCAGGCGGAGGCCGCCCTCGCGCAGACCTCCGGCTGGGTGCTGGCCTATTCGCCGGAGTACCGCTCGCTGGAGGGCGATCCTGATTACCTGGCCTACATCGCCGGGCTGACGGGCGGCGGCATCGTGCAGGACACGGCTAGCATCTTCGCCCACAACCTGCGCATCGAGCGCGCTACCCAGCCCATATGGGGTTGGCTGGTGCTGGCCGCGACGCTGCTCCTGCCCTTCGACATCGCCGTGCGCCGTCTGGTGATCACCCGCTCCGACCTGGCCAGGCTGGCCTCATGGCTGAGCTTCGGTCGCCGCCGCGAGCCGCAGGTCGTGCCCGGCACGTCGCGCGTCGGGGCGCTGCTCGATGTCAAAGAGCGTGCCACCCGCGCCACGACGCCGGAGCCGTCCGCTCCCCCGGTGACGCCCGTCCGGCGCGAGGAGGCCGGGGAGCCGCCGCCCCCTCCGCCTCCACCTCCACCCCCCAGGCC
>CAZRXG010000008.1:0-142492 GCA_964603985.1 uncultured Anaerolineae bacterium
GTGGGCGTCGGGGTGGGGGTGGTGGGATCGGCGGGGGAGGTGGATGGCGCATCGGGTTGGGGTGTCTGGGCGGGGAGGGTGTTGAGGGCGTCGGGGGAGGGTGAGGCGGATGGGCGGCGCAAAGGCAGGTTGCAGGCCGATAACGTGAGCGCCAGAACGGCGAGGGTCAGGATGCGGGTCAGGGTTGGGTGCTTGGTCGTCATGGGCGGGATTATACCAGTTCTCAGGGGGGATTCGCCCGTGAAGCGGCACCGGATATTTGATTTTCACACTGCATGTGTATGGCGTGTTCGCCGGGGCGCACGTCCGGGGTAGTGAACTGCCTACAGGTCGGCGTGGCTCACTTACGCTGCCGCCTCATCCATCGTGTGCGGTTCGGCGCTGGTGGCGCGGAACGCACGCGCATACCCGGCCTGCGTGAGATGGCAACCGCACTTTCTCACTACGCCCATCCGTCCGAACAAACGTGACGTACTCCGGTGGAGGGCGACCAGCCGGTCGCCCCTACACCGGGCACGGCGTGCCGTGCCCCTACGATGCAATGTTCCGGTGTCAATGGAGCCGGTGGTGGGGATGGCAGCCGCACTTTCCCCACACGCCACGCGTTCTGGACGGGGAGCGCGACCGTGTATGGGGGCTGCCCGTCTGTGCGCAACAATCCTTTCCGCGCGATGCGAAGTCCGGCGACCGTCCGCCGACGTGAGCGTCGTGCCTCGCAGGCGCTAACCAGAACTAACGTTCTACCCATTATAGCACGGGATGGAGGGATGTCAATTGGACATTTGTTCTAAAACGGTTAGGGGTGGGTTGGGATTAGCGGTCAGCTATCAGCAGGTCAGCCGGTCAGCGGTCAGCCATTAGCAGTTGGCTGTTAGCGGCCCTCACCCCCGCCGACCTGCGGGTGGTATCCTCTCGCCGGAAAGCGCCCGGCAATGAATTGGCCGGGCTGAAAATGGAATGTGCACTGAAGGTGCACTTCTCCGCCGGGGGCTGGCGGCGGGATAGCGTATCAGTCGGCGGGAATCTGTGTGTACAAACAGGCGTTTTCCTGTTCCGTCGCCAGCGCGGTGATCTTTTCGAGGCTGACATCAAACACTTCTTGTAATGGTTGGAGCAGATGCCTGTTATAAAGTATGGCGAATAAGGCTTTCTCGTGGGCACTGCACAGTATATACTTCTCAATGTTTCTTAGGCTCTCGTCTACTCCATTTTGAGAAGGTTCGAATAGATCAAGCCTACCGATGTACACCCCTGCCGAGTCACGCACACTGTCCAGACAAAGTTCTGCAATACCTGAGCCGTCAACCTGTCTGGTAATTGGTACCAACGCCGTGGTTTCGAAAAGAATGCCTTGCTCGTATATGATTTGCATCTGAACAATGCCCCGATCCGGGGCAACTGTCTCTTCCAGACTCACCATCATATACGTAGGTTGGCCTAATTCCTTCACTATTCGCTGTGGAGAGATGCATTGCGTAAACCTATCACCCCACCAGCCGAATGAGATCATCCTTAATGATAGGGTCTCCGTATCAGACTTCAGGGCTATGTAGAATTGGCTCTGTTCGCCAAGATCCCATTTGTTAAACAACATAATGATATCCGACACTTCGGTGGACATCGCGTTATCTGGAAAGGCGCCCCCCAACCCCTTAAATCCGATCACTTCGTCCCATGCGGTTTGTATATCATCAACTCCTGACTTACCGACCAATAAACCATGCCAGCACGGTAGCTGGCAATCGGGCGACTCGCCGCCGAAGAGAAAATCATCGTCGAGCATTGTCTTGTCGAAAGACGGTGTTGGAGGCACAGGCGTCACCGTTGGTGTCAGAGTGTGGGTGAGGGTTGGGGTGGGCGTGAGGGTCGGGGTGGGCGTCGGGGCGACGGTCGGCGTTACGGTGGATGTGGCGGGGGTCGTCGCTGTGGGCAGGGCGGCGGCGCAGCCTGCCAACGCGATCCCCAGCGCGGCGAGCAAGATACCCGGTCGCACGTTGCGCTTCATGAGATGGAACCTCCTTTCGGGGGCAACCGAGCAGCGGGCAAGAAGTGGGACGGGAATGCGTCGCCGTCCCAGCGCCTTTCAGTTGCCTTCAACTTTATAGATAATTGCATCGAGGCAGACATCCTCACCCTGAAGCCCCCGCTGTGTAAGCTCCTGGATGCTGATGCCAAAAACCTCTTGCAGAGGACGGAGTTCTACGCCGCTCGCGCTTGTGACGATTGACAGCTCTTGGTAGGGTGTCAGGCTGTCCAGTCCACCGGCGAGTGGTCGCATCAGATTGACCGACCCGACCCCATCGTTTTCACTCAGGCAAAATTGGACGGAGCGCTCTACGATGCGGTTGGCCGAGCGCCGGTTCTGTATTATGACATCGTTAAGATAATAGAAGGCAATTCCTTCTTCGTACACTATCGTGAGATGAAGCCAACCAGGGTCATGATCTGGATCGATGTACCCTTGCATTCCGTGAACTGCGGCAAGCATTAGGAGAGGCTCGCCTAACTCTCTAATGACCCGTAGCGGAGTCGTAGACTCACCAATCGCGAGATCGTCCCATGCAATATCTAAGCCACGAAGGGTGCCGGTCTCTTTCGAAACATACGCGTTTACGTTTAGATAATTACCCGACTCGCTGCTTTGAGACAGACTTACCTCAAATACTCCGGGGATCGTAGTAGATCTCGTCGTAGCGCCAAAGATGTCGTATGTTTCATCGATCCCAAACACCTCCTCATACATCGCCCGGATGTCATCCTGGCCTGACCGGTCGATAACCAGTCCCCTCCAGCAAGGCAGTTGGCAATCGGGTGTGCTGCTGCCAAACAGGATGTCAGCATCCGTCATAGAATCATCAAGTGGTGGGAGCGGGGGCAACGTAATTACAGGTGTGTAAGTGGGCCATACGAGTGGTGTCACCTTCGTGGGTTGTGATGTCGGGGTGGGGGTTGGCGTGGGCGTGGGGGTGGCGGTCGGGGCGGGGGGCGGTGTCGCTGTGGGCGGGGCGGTGGCGCAGCCTGCCAGCGCGATCGCCAGCGCGGCGAGCAAGATACCCGGTCGCACGTTGCGCTTCATGAGATGGAGCCTCCTTTCGGGGGCAGTATACCGGAAACGCGGATCTCCGGCGGCATTGCGGGCGGCGGCGCGGATCGGGTTGTGTCAGCCGAGGTGGACGTAGTCGTCGAGGCCGGAGTTGAGCAGGCCGGTGACGAGGTGGTAGAGGGCAAAAAGCTCGAGGCCGAAGGGGAGATAGCCGCCGTAGCCGAGGAGGGGCATCTCGAAGACGTGCAGGAAGTCGACGAAGGGGATGTGGTAGATCCACTTGGGGTAGGCGTAGAAGTTCCAGCACTCCCAGAAGAAGCCGCAGATCAGCACCCCGGCCCACAGAGTGAGGATGGGCCGCCAGTCGCCGGTGGCGGTGCGGGCGATGAGGGAGCGGTGGCCCAGCCAGATGTTGATGGGGGCCAGGATGAAGTAGACCGACAGCCAGACGAAGGGGAAGAAGTAGCGCGGCCAGGCGACGAGCAGGGCGAGCATCAGCCAGCCGGTCAGGAAGAAGGCGAGCGTCACGCGGGGGGTGGGTTTGACAACCGGGCCGTGGTGGGGGCGCTTGAACCAGCCGAACGTGCCGAGCAGTTCGGCGGTGCCGAAGACGGAGGGGATGACGGTCGAGAAGCTGAGCGAGGCCAGCGCGAAGTACTCCAGGTTGGTGAAGAACTCGCGCCCGTGATAGTGCCAGTTCTGGGTGCGGAGGTTGAGCAGCTCGAAGAGCCACCAGGCGGGGGCCGAGACCAGAAACAGCCCGACGTAGGCGCGCCAACTGCGGCGTAAAAGTGACGTGCCGCTCCGCAGCCAGACCAATCCGTCGACGGTCAGGGCGTAGCCGAGCCACAAAAAGAAGAACAGGATGTGGGTGCGCAGACCGTCGAGCAGCCAGTTGAGGGGCCAGGCGACGGCGATCAGGAGGAGGCCGACCCACAGGTGGGGTGGGGCGGTGGTTGTGCGGGTGGGTTGTTGGGATGCTTCCATCGGGTCTTACTCTTTGCTCGTGGGATCGTGTGGAGGGCTTCGTCTCAGGCGTCGTTCGCTTTCAAATCGCCAAGGGCAGATTCCAGGGCTTCTATTAGAGGCGGCAGATCATCGGTGACAATTTGCCAGATGATGTCAAGGTCAACGTCGTGATAGCCGTGAATCAGCCGGTTACGTGTTCCTGCGATCTGCTTCCAGGGAATCTCAGGACACTTTTTTCTGGCTGACTGAGAAACGCTTTTTGATGCCTCGCCTACGATCTCAAGCAGGCGAACCAAGGCCAGGGCAAGCAATTCGTCATCATCCAGATCGGCGCGGACACGGCCCTGTGTGAAGGTGACGGCTTTGTGGGCTGCGTCCAGCATGTGACGCAAACGGACAAGGTCCTCAGGTTCGGACATATTGCACCTGGGCCTCGCGCATCACCTGATCGCGAAAATAGCGGCTCAGGAAGTTTGGCGTGTGCAGGTCTACCTTCCGACCGAGCAACCGGGAAAGCTCGCTTTGCATCTCGAAGAACGCAAAGCCCGGCACATGACCCGCTTCAAATTCGACCAGAACGTCTACGTCACTGTTCGGGCCGAAGTCATCTCGCAGCACTGAGCCAAACAGGGACAATTTGCGTATGTGATGGCGTTCGCAGAAACCGGCGATTTCATCGCCGGGGATCGTGATTTTGGGCATGGTTTTTCGGCTTGCTTGTTGCACGCCAGAACTGTCTCTTGCCATGCTTAATCGGCCAGTCAGTCGGCGACCTGGTCGTGTTCGGCGGCAAACTGCTCCTCGTCGAAGACCGGGATGGTGTAGTGGAACGTGGTGCCCTCGCCGACCTTGCTCTCGACCCAGATGGTGCCGTGGTGCCAGTCGACCAGGCTCTTGGTGATGGTGAGGCCGAGGCCGGTGCCCTGGGCCATGTCCTTGCCGCGCTCGCTGCGGAAGAACTTGGTGAAGAGCTTCTCCAGCTCCTCCTCGGTCAGGCCGATGCCGGTATCGCTGACCCAGTGATGCACCATATCGCGGGATTCGCCGGACTCCTCGTCGGTGATGGTCTCGACTTTGGCGGCGACGGTGATGCGACCCTTGTCGGGCGTGTACTTGTGGGCGTTGCTGACCAGGTTGGTGAGCACCTGCACCATGCGGGTGTGGTCGGCGTAGATGAAGGGCAGATCGTCCTCCAGTTCGACGACCAGCTCCTGCTCCTTCTCCTCGATCTGGCCCTGGATGGCGCGCAGCGTCTCCTCGACGACGGCGGGGACGGAGGTTGGCCCCATCTCGATGTGCAGGTGACCGGTCTCGATGCGGGCCGAGTCGGCCAGGTCGGAGACGAGGCGGGTCATGCGGTCGACGTTGGAGCGGATGGTGCCCAGGAACTGGCCCTGCGTGTCGCTGATCTCGCCGACCTGACCGCTCTTGAGCAGGTCGGTGTAGCCGCGAATGGAGGTCATGGGGTTCTTAAGCTCGTGGGAGACGAGTGAGATGAACTCGGTCTTGGAGCGGTTGGCCTCCTCGATCTCGGTGACCAGGCGGGCGTTATCGATGGCGACGGCGGCGTGCTCGACGAGGCGCTGGGCGAACTCGTAATCCCGCTCGTCGAGCAGACCCTCGATGTGGCTTTCGAGCACCAGGGCGCCGATGGGACGGTTGGCGCGCAGCATAGGCACGGTGATCTGCGCGACGGTCTCCTGCTCGGCCCCGGCGACGTAGTCGGGGTCCTGGCGGACATCGGTGACGAACTCGGCCTTGCCGGTGGTCAGGACGCGCCCGACGAGGCCCTCGTCGAGGGGGACGGGGGTATCGCGGTACTTATCCAGGAACTCCTGGCTGTAGCCGATGGAGGCCAGGATGTTGATGCCGCCTTGCTCGGCGTCGAGCATGGCGAGCGCGCTGGCCGACGCGCCGGTGATGCGCTGCGCCCAGTCGATGGTGATCTGGACGACGCGGTCAAATTCGAGCGTGCGGTTCAGCTCGCGGTCGATGCGCAGCATGTTCTGCAACTCGTCGATGCGGGCCTCAAGCTCGGCGTCGGTGGCCTCGTAGAGGCGGGCGTTCTCGATGGCGATGGCGGCCTGGGCTGCGAAGGTGGTCAGCAGGGCGATGTCCTCCTCGACGAAGGGTGAGCCGTCCTTTTTGTTGATGATCTGCACGACGCCGATCACCGAATCGTGGAGGAGAAGCGGGACGGCGAGCAGGGCCTGGGTCTGGAAGGCGCTCTCGCGGTCAACCTCGCTGAACCAGCGCTTATCCTGAAGCACGTTGTTGCTGACGGCCGGCTGGCCGGTGGTGGCGGCCTGACCGGCGATGCCCTTGTTGATCGGCATGCGCCTGCCGACCAGGTCCTGAGCGCCCCCCCAGATGACGCGGAAGACCAACTCGTTTTCATCGACCAGGTACAGCGTCCCGGCTTCGGCGTTGAGGATCTCGACGGCGCTGCTCATGATGCGGCGCAGCAGGTTTTCCAGGTCGAGGGTGGAGGACAGCTCCTTGCTGATCTCGTTGAGCGTGGCAAGCTGGCGGGCGCGGGTCTGAGTTTCGCTGAACAGGCGGGCCTTATCGAGCGCGGTGGCGGCCTGGTCGGCGATGGCCCAGAAGACCTTAAGCTGCTCCTCGGTGAAGATGATGCCGGGCATGTAGCTGGCGACGACCATCGCGCCGAGGGTGCGCGCCCCGGAGTTGAGGGGGACACCCATCCAGCCGCGATGCTTGCGGTTGTGCGGAGGAACGCCGCGCTCGACGCACTCGGCGACGTAATCAATGGTGTGGATGGGCCGCCCGGTGCGGACGACCTCGGCGGCGAGGCCCTCGGCATCGGGCCAGGGCCGCCCTTCACGCTCCGGGTAGCGCTTGTCGCCCTCCAGGAAGAAGGCGTGACTCAGGCCTTTGCGCTCCGGGTCGTGCATGATGATATAGAAGTTGGTGGTGTCGATCAGCTTGCTGGTCTGGGCGTAGATCAGCTCCAGCAGCACGTCGGGGTCGGCGGTGAAGTTGACGGCCTGCGAGACCTGGCTGAGCACGTCAAGCTCGCGGACGCGGCGCTCCAGGTCGCCAATGACCTGGGCACGCTCGACGGCGAGCGAAGCCTGCTCGGCGAGGGCCTGGATAAAGCGCAGGTCTTGAATGGTAAACGGCTCGCCGGAGCGCTTGTTGCCGATGGCGACCCAGCCAGCCAGCCGGTCCTGGCCCTGGAGCGGGGCGAGGGCGGGGGTGCGCAGCACGGCCAGCCGGGCGTGCTCTTCGATCAACTCAGGGGGGAGGGGCTTGTTCAGCTCCAGGAAGATCAGGTCGCGGGTGGTGCTGAGGGCGTGGACGAGGCCGCTCTGCGCCTCGAAGCGGATGTCGGTGTCGGGGCGGCTGCCCTCGCCGACGGCGATGAAGGTGTTGGTCTGCGGGTCGCGCAGGAAGACGTAGACGTGGGTGGGCATCAGCGTCTCGCGGATCTGCTGCTTGAGCAGGCGGACGACCTCGCCCAGGCCGCTGGCGAGGGTCAGGTTGTGGCGGAAAGCGGTCAGGCGCTCCTGGTACTCACTGCGTGAGCGGAAGAAAAGATTGTCGATGATGCCCTGTAATCGCCTGCGGGCCGGTTGAAAGGCCAGGACCAGCGCGAAGGCTAACAGACCGGCCAGCGCCGGGTTGGCAGCGGTCACGTCGCCCAGCAGGACAATGCTGGCGATCATGTTGAGTCCGGCCACGACGAGGCCGTAGCCGACCGTCACGATGGCGGCCATGATGGCGTAGGTAGCGGTGAAGCTCAGGATGCGCCCGGTATCGAGGACGCTGTACTGGACGATGCTGTAGGCGATGGTCAGCGGGAAGAGCATCGAGGCGAGCAGCACCCAGCCGATGCGGAGGTCGATCAGGTTGAAGCCGTACCGGACGGCGAAGGGCACGAAGGCAAGCGCCGCCCCGACCAGGACAACGCGGCTCTGCTCGCGGACGGTGGGCGAGACGGCGAAGATGCCGCGGGCGAGCATTGACACCAGAAAGGCCACGATGCAGATCCCTGCGTAGGCGTACCCGACCTGCCAGGCGCTGACGACCTCGGCGTGCGAGCCGTTAAGCTGCAACTGCGCCCAGACGATAATCAGGACGGTCGGGATGGCGGGCAGGTGACGCAGCGCAGGGTGCCGGGCGATCGTCGGCGACTCGCTGGGAAAGACCAGAGCAAAGACCAGAAGCGCCATGCCCGCCCAGGGGATAGAGGCAGCCCAAAGGCGGGCGAAGGTGTGGGTGGTCCACAGGTCAAAGGTCGTGCCCAGCAGCAGGGCGATGCTGATGCAGAGCGTCAGGAAAGCACGCCCGACAGCCTGGTCGCGGCGGCTGCGATACACCCACAGGCCGATGGCGAGATAGGTCAGGCCGGCGAGGTAGGCGATGGCGAACAGCGTCAGCCCCACGTTGAGGGGCAGCTCCTCCAGGAGGACGAAGACCTGGCGCTGGTTGCCGGTCCCGGAGAGCACGTCGAGGGTGACCTGGTCACCCGGCTGGTGAATCCGGACGATGCGGTACAGGTCACGCGCATTGTTGACCGGCACGCCGTCGATTGCCAGGACGGTGTCATCCTGGCGGAGGTCGGTGGCCACGCCGATGGTGGGGCCGGTGTTGATGAACAGCCGGGTCACATCGAGATTGGCTGCCAGCGGGTACTCGAGGAAGGTGCCCAGGTAGGGCTGCTGCATCCAGGTGATGGCCTGGAAAGGAACGACGAGAAAAATGACGGCCACCAGAATCAGCATCAGGGCCAGACCAATCCGCCCGATCTGATCGGCAATGCGGCGCTCACGCATGCGCCGGGTAATCGCATCAGGTGGCCTGGAAGAGGCAGTTACAGCGCTCATAGAGTTTCCTTAACAGGCATTACCAATACATGCTCGTTTGTCAGTTCGATAGGTCGATTGTGAATGGACTTACGCAGTTGGGATGCCAGCGTCGCGCGGGCCGGTGGGATTCAGTCCACCGATTACACAGATTTTACAGCCTTTTCACCCGCTGCTGTGTGCCCGGATGCGCGCTTATGCGCGCAGAAGCGAACAACTGCGTAACTCCCACGTGATCATTCTACCATAGGCGAGAATCGCGCGCCAAGAGGGTGAAGGATGAGCTTTAGCGGTTTAATCGAGGTTCGGATAGGACTTACACAGTTGGGACGCTGGCGTCTCACGGATCAACGGGTTTCAGTCCGCAGATGACGCAGATTACACAGATTTTCTACACCTCTGTCCCACTGCGGCGGGGCTGACGCTGCGCGTCAGAGGGTACGGTGAGGCGTATAGGTGAACGAAGCAAGCCGACTCTGTACCGGTTGGGCAGGTTTGACAAGCCGCGATGCGTCGTGGTAGGATCACAGAGCGGATGAGTTAGCACTCTATGGCATAGAGTGCTAAAAACGAGTATGAGAATATGATAGAGATAACCAAGCGGCAAGAAACCATCCTGGGGCTGATCGTGCGCGAGTACGTCAAAGCGCCGACGCCGGTCAGCTCCAAGGGGCTGGTTGAGAGCTACGGTCTGGGCGTCAGCTCGGCGACGGTGCGTAATGACATGGCGGCGCTGGAAGAGGTGGGCCTGATCGCCGCCCCGCACACCTCGGCGGGACGCGTCCCCACCGAGGAAGGATACCGCTACTTCGTGCAGCGGTTGATCGGGGACAGCGAGCTTGCTCCGACCGAGCGGCGCATGATCCGCCACCAGTTCCACCAGGCCGACCTGGACATCGACCAGTGGCTGCGGCTGGCGGCTTCGGTGCTGGCGCACACGGTTCGCAGCGCGTCGCTGGTGACCTCGCCGGTTGCAGCCGAGGCGTGCTTCAAGCATCTGGAGCTGATCAGCACGCACGGGCGGCTGGTGTTGATGGTGCTGGTGCTGGACGGGGGCGACGTGCGCCAGCAGATGCTGACGCTGGCCGAGCCGGTCTCGCAGGAGGCGCTGAGTCAGGCCGCGACGCGCATCAACGCGCTGTGCGCCGGGCTGGAGGCCGGCGCGATACGCGCCAGGGCAGCCCGCCAGCCGACGCTCGACCAGGAAGTGATGGAGCTGACGGCCGACCTGCTCGACCAGATATGCAGGCGGCAGCCGGTGGCGTACTACGATGGGCTGATCAACATCCTCGACCCGGCTTACCTGCTCGACCGGATGGAGGTCACCGATCCGCAGGAGCGGGAAGACATGCGGCGGGCGCTGGCCGAGGTTGACAGCGCGGGGGCGCGCCAGACGCTGCACCTGCTGGAGGAACAAAGCCTGCTGGAGGGCATCCTGCTGGAGGCGCTCTCGCCGGGGACGCGGGGCGTGCAGGTGGTGATCGCGGGCGAGGGGCGCTGGGAGGAGCTCAGTCACACGAGCATGGTGCTGTCGCGGTACGGGATCGACGGGCAGGCGACGGGGGCGCTGGGCGTCCTCGGCCCGACGCGGCTGCACTATGGGCGGGCGGTTTCGGCGGTGCGGTACGTGGCCGGGTTGATGAGCGACATGCTGATCGACGTTTATGGCGAGAGTGAGCGTGCCGAACCGGGGGCCGAATAGCGACCCGGCAGGTCGCTTGTGCGTCCGAAGCGGGCGCGCAAGAAGCGGGCGCGCAAGAAGCGGGCGCGCAAGAAGCGGGCGCATAAGAAGCGCGTTAGATTCGCGGGATTCTAACGTGCATCTAATGAGGGGTGGTTAAAATACCAGGTGGTTTGAGAGCCGTATATGATCGAACGCCTACCAGGCAAACAGGGAGAAACGGTGAACGAAGAACAACATGTGAAAGAGACGGGAACCGCCGAACCGATAACAGATAAAACGGACGACGTGGAGGAAGCCGAGGCAGTGGAGACGTTTGTTGTAGAGGAAGAGGCTGAGGCTTTCGAGGAAGAGGAAGAACTCGATCTGGAGACACGGCTGAGCCAGGCCGAGGCACAGGCTGCCGAGTACCTGGACGGCTGGCAGCGCGCCCGCGCCGAGTTAGCCAATTTCAAGAAGCGCGCGGAGCGCGAGCGCGGCCAGTGGGAAATGATGTTCCGGGGAGTGGTGATCGGCGATTTGCTGCCGGTTCTGGACGACCTCGACCTGGCGATGAAGAACCTGCCGGACAGTCTCAAAGGGCACGAGTGGGCCAACGGCATCGCGCTGATCCACCACAAGCTGCACGCGCAACTGGAGGACATGGGTCTGAGCGAGATCGAGGCACAGGGGCAGCCCTTTGACCCGGAGCTTCACGAGGCGGTCGCCCAGATCACGAGCAGCGAGCACGAGCCGGGGACGGTAGGCGTGGTGCTGCGTAAGGGCTACCGGTTAGGTGACCGGGTGCTGCGGGCGGCGCTGGTGCACGTGGTGGGCGAGTTCGACTGAGAGGGCATTGACAAAACCGTTACGCACATTATGGCGTATTAGGCAATAGAACTAATCAGATACCAGACAGCGAAAAAAGGAGTGAATTAGCAGATGGGGAAAATTATTGGGATTGACCTGGGGACGACAAACTCGGCTGTTGCCGTGGTGGAAGGCGGCGAGTCGATCATCATTCCCTCTGCGGAAGGGGGACGCCTGTTCCCATCGGTGGTAGCGATGGCCAACGGCGAATTGATGGTCGGGCAGGTCGCCAAGCGACAGGCCGTGGTTAACAGCGAGAACACGATCTACTCGATCAAGCGCTTCATGGGGCGCAAGTTCAGCGATCCCGAAGTTCAGCGGGCGATCAAGCTGGTGCCCTACGAGGTGACCGAGGCCAAAAACGGCGACGTGCGGGTCATGATGGGCGGGAAGGAATATTCACCGCCGGAGATCTCGGCGATGATCCTGCAGAAGGTCAAGCGGGATGCCGAGGAGTACCTGGGCGAGGAAGTCAAGCAGGCGGTGATCACGGTCCCGGCCTACTTCAACGACAGCCAGCGCCAGGCGACCAAGGACGCGGGGCGCATCGCCGGGCTGGAAGTGCTGCGCATCATTAACGAGCCGACGGCCTCCTCGCTGGCCTACGGGCTGGACAGGCGCGGCGACGAGACCATCGCGGTGTACGACCTGGGCGGCGGCACGTTCGACATCAGCATCCTGGATGTGGGCGAGGGCGTCTTCGAGGTGCGCGCGACCAACGGCGACACCTTCCTGGGCGGCGACGACTTCGACCAGCGGGTGATCGACTGGATGGCCGATGAGTTCCTGCGCGAGCAGGGCATCGACCTGCGGAGCGACAAGAACGCGCTACAGCGCCTCAAGGAAGGGGCCGAGAACGCCAAGAAGGAACTGTCGACCAAACAGGAGGCGGAGATCAACCTGCCGTACGTCACGGCGGACGCCAGCGGCCCGAAGCATCTACAGATGACGCTGACACGGGCCAAGCTGGAGCAACTGGTCGAAGACCTGATCGCGCGGTCGATTGAGCCATGCAGGCTGGCGCTGAAGGACGCGGGTCTCTCGTCGAGCGACATCGATGAGGTGATCCTGGTGGGCGGCATGACGCGCATGCCCGCCGTGCGCCAGGCGGTACAGGGGTTCTTCGGCAAGGAGCCGCACAAGGGCGTCAACCCGGACGAGGTGGTCGGGCTGGGCGCGGCCATCCAGGCGGGCGTGCTGGGCGGCGACGTGAAGGACATCCTGCTGCTGGATGTGACGCCGCTGACGCTGAGCGTCGAGACGCTGGGCCGCGTGGCGACGCCGCTGATCGAGCGTAACACGACGATCCCGACTTCGAAGAGCCAGATCTTCAGCACGGCAGCCGACGGCCAGACGCAGGTGGAGATCCATGTATTGCAGGGTGAGCGCCCGATGGCCGCCGACAACAAGAGCCTGGGCAAATTCATCCTGGACGGGATTCCGCCCGCACCGCGCGGCGTGCCGCAGATCGAGGTGTCGTTCGACATTGACGCCAACGGCATCCTGAACGTGAGCGCGCAGGATAAGGCCACCGGTCGCGAGCAGAGCATCACCATCACAGCCTCAAGCGGGCTGAGCGAGAAAGAGATCGAGAAGATGGTGGAGGATGCGAAGAAGCACGAGGCCGAAGACCAGCAGCGCAAGGAACAGCAGATGGTGCGCAACGAGGCCGACAACGCGGTCTACACATCCGAGAAGATGATCCGCGACTACCGGGAGCAGTTGACGGAAGACATCATCGAGGCGACCGAAGAGAAGGCCGAAGCGGTGCGTAAGGCGATGGAGTCGGACGACGTGGACGAGTTGCGTCGCAAGACCGACGACCTGCTGCGCCAGCTTCAGTCGCTGGGCGCGTCGATGTACGAGCAGGCCGGCGGTGCGGCGGGCGGCGCCGAGGAGGGCGAGCCAGGCCCCGGCGACGAGGACGTGGTCGAGGGCGAAGTGATCGACTGAACGCACCCTGCGGGGTGATGGTTGAGCAATAAACCGGCATTGTGCGCGGGCACGATGCCGGTTTTTGATTCGGGGATCGGCACCCGGCATCCGGCCCGTACGGTGGGCGTTGGGGGATCGTCATCCCTGGGCAGGGGATCGGTATTATACTGGGGGCAACCCGGCGCGGGTGGAAGGCTCTGCGCCGTCACCCGACAGTAACCCAATTGCATAGAAGGAATCCATCGTGAAAGACCTGCTTGGACGGCTGTCCAAACACCTGAACCTGAAGCGCTCCCAGGTTGAGCGCACCGTCGACCTGTTTGACCAGGACAACGCCGTGCCGTTCATCGCGCGCTACCGGAAGGAAGTGACCGGCGGGCTGGACGAGGAAGTGCTGGCCGAGTTCCGGGAGCGGCTGGACGCGCTGCGCCGGCTCGATGCGCGGCAGAAGACGGTGATCAAGACCATCGAGGAACAGGGGAAGCTCACGCCGGAGCTTGAGGAGGCCATCGAAGAGGCGGAGACGCTCCAGGTGGTCGAGGACCTGTACCTGCCGTACAAGCCCAAACGCCGCACGCGGGCGCAGGTGGCGCGCGAGCGTGGGCTTGAGCCGCTGGCGGAGCTGATCGTGGGGCAGGCGATCTTCGACGTGGCGCTGGAGGAGGTGGCCGCCCCGTATCTCTCGGAGGACGTGCCGACGCCGGAAGATGCCTGGCAGGGCGCGCGCGACATCGTGGCGGAGATGGTCTCGGAAGACGCGCGGGGCCGGGAGGTCGCCCGGCGGCTGACGTGGGATTACGGCGAGCTGGAGGCGTCGCTGGCCGATGCGGAGCAGGACCCGAAGCGCACCTATGAATTGTATTATGAGTTTCGGGGGCGGCTGGGGAGGCTGAGACCGCATCAGGTGTTGGCGATCAACCGGGGGGAAGCGGAGGGCGCGCTGCGGGTGAAGGTGCGGGTGGAGGCAGAGGAGATCGTCGCGGCGCTGCGCGAGATCTACCCCTCTGACCGGCGCTCGCCGCTGGCGCACGACCTGCTGGTGGCGGTGTGGGATGCCTACGAGAGGCTGATCGGCCCGGCGATTGAGCGCGAGGTGCGGCGCGACCTGACCCGGTGGGCGGACGAGCACGCGATCAACGTGTTCGCGACCAACCTGCGCAACCTGCTGCTGATGCCGCCGATCAAGGGGGCGACGGTGCTGGGCATCGACCCCGGCTACCGGACGGGGTGCAAGCTGGCGGTCGTGGATGCGACGGGCAAGGTGCTGGACGTGGGGGCGATCTATCCACATCCGCCGCAGGAGGAGCGGCGGGAATCGCTGGACGTGCTGCACGAGCTTGTGGCGGCCTACGAGATCGACCTGATCGCAATCGGCAATGGGACGGCCAGCCGCGAGACGGAGGAGCTGGTAGCGACGCTGATCGGGGAGGGGGCGGGTGCGTCAGGGGAAACGCTCAGGTACCTGATCGTGAACGAGGCGGGGGCGTCGGTGTACTCGGCCAGCCCGCTGGCGCGGGCGGAACTGCCCGACCTGGACGTGAGCCTGCGGGGGGCGGTGAGCATCGCGAGGCGCGTCCAGGACCCGCTGGCGGAGCTGGTGAAGATCGACCCGCAGAGCATCGGGGTAGGGATGTATCAGCACGACGTGGACCAGAAGGCGCTGGGCGGCGCGCTGGCCTGGGTGACGGAGAGCGTGGTCAACGCGGTAGGGGTGGACGTGAACACCGCCTCGCCTGCGTTGCTGCAATACATTGCCGGGTTGGGGCCGAAGCTGGCCGAGCGCATCGTGGCGCACCGGGACACGCGGGGGTCGTTTGGGGCGCGGGAGGCGATCAAGAAGGTGAAGGGCATGGGGGCCAAGACGTTTGAGCAGGCGGCGGGCTTCCTGCGCATCCCGGAGGGGGAGAACCTGCTCGACCGGACGGGCGTGCACCCGGAGAGCTACGGGGCGGTGGGGCGGCTGATGGAGTGGCTCGGGCTGGCGCTGGACGACCCGCACCTGGCGGAGAAGCTGGGACAGGCGCAGGCCGCGCACGACATCGAGGGCCTGGCGGCGGAGGTGGGGGTCGGTGGGCCGACGCTGGCCGACATCCTGGCCGAGCTTCAGCGACCGGGGCGCGACCCGCGCGACGACGTGCCGCCGCCCATTCTGCGCGAGGACGTGCTGCACATGGAGGATCTGAAGCCGGGCATGCGGCTGCTGGGCACGGTGCGCAACGTGGTGGACTTTGGGGCGTTTGTGGACATCGGGGTGAAGGAGGATGGGCTGGTGCACGTCTCGAAGATGGCCGATTACCGCGTCGAGTCGCCGTATGAGGTGGTCGGGGTGGGGGACGTGGTCGAGGTGACGGTGATCAACGTGGACGTGGAGCGGGGGCGGATCGGGTTGAGCATGCGGGGGTGAGGGGCGGAGGGGTTCAAACCGCAGATTGCGCGGATTGCGCGGATTTTACATACTCAGTATGCCCGGAGCACGAACGGTGGTTTCCGATACCGACGAGGTATTGACCGGCATCCTGGATGACCTCAGAGATTTTGACAGAATACATTATTTTGAATACAATACTGACATGTCAGTTCAGTTTGGAGAATCATGAAAGCCGACCAAAGAAAAAAACAAATCCTCGACGCAGCGCTGACGGCATTTGCAGAGCATGGCTATGAGCGCACGAGTATTGCAGTTATCTGCAAGAAGGCGGGCATTGCCCGGCCTACTCTTTATCAGTATTTCGACAACAAACAATCAGTTTTCCGAGCGCTTCTGGAAAGCTATCTGCTTGGATTCCATGAGGCGCTTCATGCGCGACAACAGGCAAAGGATGGCGGGAAAGCGCTTTCGCAGCGGGAAACCATGCAATCCCTTCACGAGGAACTGTTGGAGGAGATTTCTAACAACCGCGACTTCTATACGATTCTATTCAAGGAAGCGAAGGCCAAGAATGCGGAAACTGGAGACATTGTCAGGGAATTCATGCAGATGCTGATACACAAGTTAGCGAGCGAAATGGAATCGGAGTCGGGCTGGGAGGATATGAGCGAGCAGGACATGAAATTTGCCGTGGTGTATATGATTGGCGGCACGATGCAGACGGTGGAGTACTATCTTTTCGACGATGAACATACCATGTCAACGCAAGAAATTGCTGAAAGACTTACGTTTATCGAATCGAGGATCAAAGGGGTATAACGGCGCAATGCGGAACAGTGGAGAAATTGTGTTGAAAGCCGGGAGAATACACCGCCAGATGCGGTTGGATTGTTGATCCAATCGGGCCGCTCTGTGTTGAACAATATTTTTTTTCTTTGTACTGAACTGACATGTCAGTTTTTGTGATGTTTGGCTCGATGAATTGTATCAGGGAAAAAACAAGAAGTGAAGAACCTGATGGGGAAAAAGGCAAGAATAAATCGCACACTCAACATTTTGAACCTGTTTGTATCCATTATTGTTTTCGGCACAGGGCTGATTCTTTTTACTCAGTTTCATGTCGGAGACGGAGCATATCGAAAAGAGTGGCTTGGGCATGTGAAAACGTTCTGGCTGCACATTCACCAGGCAGCGGCCATTACTTTTTCAATCGGATTTGCGGCTCACATCCAGACGCATTGGAAATACATCAGGATGGTGGTGAAGCGATGGCGTGTGGACCTGTCCAAAAGAATCAAATCAACCACGCGTGAACAAATTCTGTTGCTCATTGCCACGCTGGTTGTAATGTGGGCCGGATTTTACCCCTGGATCACCATGCCGGGAGCAACGTTGGCGGTCGAGACATATCACAACTGGATCGATGTACATAATGTAGTCGGGCTTATTCTTCTTCTTGGGATAGCTATACATATCATCAGGCGGTGGCAGCGGATATTTTACTTGCGCCGAAACGCAAAGCTGCGAAATATGCCACGCTTTGGGAACCGTTGACCGGAGAGCAAAAACATATTATGGAGGGGAACACAGTGAGGTCGCGAGGAAGAAGCACAAAACACATCTGTTTGGATACCAGCAAGTGCGAAGCCTGCTGGGTGTGTATCGACGAGTGCAAATACGGCGTACTGGGGAAAGTGGATTTCTGGTTTCATAAGCATGTAGTCGTTAAAGACTCAGAGAAATGTAGCGGCTGCAAACACTGCGTCGACGTATGTCCTAATGGCGTGTTTGAGCCTGTGCTACAACCCCAAACCGTTACAAATCGTTGAAGTATTTGTGTCATTGGACACAGTCGCAGACATAAAACCCCGCATTGGTAATAGTCGCGACCGTTGGGCATCTTGCGCGGATTGATACACTTCCGGTCGATTGCGAGGGAACGTGCTATACTCTGGCCCCAGGGCGCGTTTTGCGTGTGAGAAATCTGAAAGCGGGAGGATCGACGGGCTTGTCTGGTTACACCAAGAAACTTGTGATCTTGTGGGCGGTCGTGATCGTGAGCTACGCGCTCATCGTCCTGCTGGCTAACCCGATGCGCCAGTGGCGGTTTACGCCGGAAGAGAAGGAAGCGATCTTCGAGGAGCTTCAGGTGGTGTGGTGCAGGAACATGAACCTGACCACCCACGCCGAACTGGAGGACATGCGGTACGTCCAGGTCGCCGCGATTCAGCAGGAGCATCGCCTGACGGCCATCGACACGCGGAACATTGTTCTGTGGGCGGTTGAGCACGGGCGGGGCGTCGAGCCGTGCTTCTTCCAGGCGGCGTCCCGCACGCTGTGCGCGGGGGAGGATCTGCTTGACCTGACGCCGCAGGGGATCAGGGGGAGTTTTGGGCTTTCGGAGAGCGATGTCGAGCTCATCACCGGGTACGGCTTCCGGCAGGGCTGGGAAGCGCATCCGTGCTACTATGAGGAGGGGCTGCCCATCCCGTAAGGCAGGGATCTGTGAGAGAATATTGAACCTTTTGTAGGAGTTAGGGGTATTCTAATTGGGAGACGGGCAGCGTGGACTTTGCAATACCGGACTGAGATTTGCATCTCTCCCTCTCCTTCGCAAAAAAGGGGGATAGCTCCTGGGCTATCCCTCTTTGTTTTTGCTCCTGCCTCCGAGATTCTACGGCACGCCTTAGGACTCCGGTAGGATTTACAGCCGTCCGCTTCTCGCCTAAGCTGGAAGATAGATGAGGATAGTCATTCTCTTATTTATGAAGGGTGAGAGAGGCCATGAACAGATCGAATAAGCACGGGACACGTTGGCTGGTTTTGATGGGGGCGCTGGTGATCGTGGCGCTGGTGGTGAGCGCGTGCTCGGTGCTCGGCGGCGCCAGCGGCGGGGTTGGCGGCAAGAAGGACGAGGGGAATCCCCTCCCGACCCCGCGCCCGGCCGAGGACGTGGGCGCAAAGTCGCAGAGCGCGGCCAAGGACACACCCGAGGCGACCTGGGAGAGCTACCTGCGCGACGTCATCGCCGAGCAGGTTTCACAGCGTGGGTCGCTGATCAGCCTGTACGAGCGCTACCAGAACCCGGACATCACCTCGCAAAACCTGGGCGGCACGTTGCAGGACATTGACCTGGTGGAAGACCGGACCGAGTTCTCCATGAGCGGCAACAGCGCGAGTGCCTGGACCGACTTCGACGTGCGGGTGACCTTCGCCAACGGCGACACAGACACGCGCACCTGTCACTTCACAGTCGCAATGGAGCTCGACGAAGAGGACGGCGTGTGGTACGTGGTGAACCCGGAGCCACTTGCCGTCTTCGCGGTGTGCAGCCCGTAGACTGCGCCCGACCATACAGAGGCGTTACATCTGGCGTGCTGGTACCGGGGAGGGATTTACATCTCGCCCCGGTCTGGTTTATGATAGAAGAAGCTGGACTCCGGGGAAAAGGAACTTTTACCGGTAGTTGTACGTTATATATGATGGAGCGTTTTTCAGTAGCGGAAGGATGTTCGGGTTGTGACGATGGGAGGCGTGACATTGACCAACAAGGAGTCCACAGACCGCGTTGAGCAGCGGGGTCTGATTGCCGGAGCCGCATTTATGCTGCTTCTCATTCTTAGCCTCGTTGCCATCGCAACCATTTACATCGGCTGAGAAGCAAAAGGGGGAAATCGTTTTGCGTGATCAGCCAGCAACCCAGTGAGCGCGCCGGTGGCAAACAGGTAACCGGCGCGTTCGGCTTTTTCGGCCATCCTCGAAGATCATTGGCGGGTACAGGCCCGGCGCGCCGGTAGGCGAGTAAAGCAACCGGCGCGTTCGGCTTTTTCAGCCATCCCCGGAGGCCGTCGGTAGGGTGCGGAGCGGCGCGCCGCGCAGCGCGGCCCGCATCGCGTCACGGTCGTCCCAGGGGTACTCCACCGTCCCGAAGCACATGCTTTGCTCGTGACCCTTGCCGCAGCTCAGGACGATGTCGCCGGGGCGGGCAAGCTGCACGGCGTGGTAGATGGCCTGGCCGCGATCAGGGACGCGCCAGAACGTCTGCCCCTCGACGCTGCCGACCGCCGTACATGCCTCGGCGCTGACGGTCAGGATCTCCTCAAGCGACTCGGTGCGCGGGTCCTCGGCGGTGATGACAACCAGATCGGCGTGGCGGGCGGCGATCTCGCCCATCATGGCGCGCTTGGCGGGATCGCGCAGACCGGCGCTGCCGAAGACGACGATCACGCGCCCGGCGGGCGAGATCATCAGCCGGGCGGCCTCCAGCGTGCGGCGCAGGGCGTTGGGCGTGTGGGCGAAATCGACCACGGCCAGGAAATCCTGCCCCTCGTCGATGCGCTCCAGGCGACCGGGGATGCCCTTGACCGCCTCGATGCCCGCTTTGATGGCCTCCGGCGGGATGCCAAGACCGTGCGTCGCGGCGACGGCGGCCAGGACGTTGCTGACGTTGAACTCGCCGACCAGCGCGCTGTCGATGGACAGCGTGCTGTCGTCGGGCAGACGGACGGTTAGGCGGGTTGCGCTGGGGGCGTAGGCGACACCGGCGGCAGTGAGATCGGCGCCAGACCGCGCGCCGATGGCGTAGGTGATATGGCGGTCGGCGGGGATGGCGAGCAGGTAGTCGGCGCTGGGTTCGTCGTCGAGGTTGATGACTGCCAGCTTGGGCGTGCCGGGCTTGCGTGCGCCGGTCGCCAGATCGCGGAAGAGGGCGGCCTTGGCGTCGCGGTAAGCCTCCCACGAGCCGTGAAAATCGAGGTGCTCGTGCTGGATGTTGGTTACGACCGCCACGTCGAAATCGCAGGCGGCGACGCGGTGCTGGGCCAGGCCGTGCGAGGTGGCCTCCAGCGTGCAGTGCGTCAGACCGGCCTCGACCATGCGGGCCAGGTAGCCCTGCACCTGGGGCGCGGTGGGCGTGGTGACGTGCAGGCCGGTGGGGACTTCTTCGTCGCCGAGCACGGCGTTGATGGTGCTGATCATCCCGGCCTTGAGCGCGGCGGCCCTGAGGACGCTGTGGATCAGGTTGGTGGTGGTGGTCTTGCCGTCGGTGCCGGTGACGCCGATCATGACCAATTGGCGGGCGGGGAACCCGGCGCAGGCGGCGCTGAGGTGGGCCAGCGCCAGCCCGGCGTCGGCGACGTGGACGTAGGGTACGGGGCAGTCCACCGCGTCAGGGGGGCGCTGGCCGACGACGGCCACCGCGCCGCGCTCGACGGCGGCGGGGATGTAGTCGTGGCCGTCGGCGGTGAGGCCGGGGCGCGCGACGAAGATCCCGCCTGGCTCGACGGCGCGGCTGTCCTCGACGACGGGGGCGGTGACCGCCGGGTCGGCGTCGAGGCGGGGCGTGCTGAGGATGTTGGGGATGTGGGATATCAGCTCAGATAGGTGCATGGCGTATGACCGATGGCTGGCTTTGTTGGCAGAGTATAAAGCGGATCGCCGCCCCGCGCTATGGTTGTCCCGGCCTGGCTATCTTATTTATCCCAGTCTTCGGCCAGCGTTGACTTGGCTTCTTTTAGATCGATCCATGCTTTGTGGCCGTGCTTTTCGAGCAGGTGGAGCAGGTTACTGCCGTTTAGCAACACCAATGGTTTGTCCTTTGCGAATTTGTAGGCATCAGGACCGTAATCGGCGGTGGTGACTAGAATGCCTTTGTTCGCACCCTCGTTCATCACGGTTCCGTAGAGGTCGCGAACCGCCGAAACACCAACAGCGTTCGTGTAACGCTTGGCCTGGATGACGATCTTACCGCCATGAATCGGATCGGGATCAAACACAACGGCGTCGATCCCTCCATCGCGGCTTGCACGGGTCACTTTCACTTCACTGCCGGGGCCGGAGAATTCTTTCTCGAAGAGTTCGCGTACTAGGTGCTCAAAATCCTCCCAGTCCATAGCAGCCAGGTTGTCTCCCTCCCGCACGCCGTCGATGACAGCGTAGGAATCGATGAAGCGGCTGTCTTCCCGATCCATCTGGAGAATGGGGGCCACCGGTGCCATGCTGTGTAACTTGGAACTACCTACGCCCTTGAGCTTCTTGAAACAAGCTTTTGGTTCAACGCTGGCGAGGTTTACCGCCTCGAACTCTTCTTTATCTGCCATAAGTGAGAGGACGCAGGCGTGTACTTCCTGGCCTGTTGCCGGGTCAATTGAATCCACATATCCGTTGAAGACAACGGATATTAGAGCGTTAATCCTGTCAGCTTCGTAGAGTTCGTGGATAGTACGCAGTGCAATCTGATACAGCAGGTTATCGTAGAGCGCGTTAAGCTGCGTCTGCGAAATGTGCTTCTCGTCGAATTCGTCCCGGGTCTGTACGTATTTGACTTCTTTGAGCGTCGGTATACTGTCGACGGCGGGGAGTTGGTAGTCTACTATCAGGATCTTGCTCTCTGGATTGTAGTCCAATTCACACGACTGGGGGAAATAGTCCGGATAGTCCGAATTTGAGAGCACCATGTCACAGTAATCGACAATGGCTTCAGGATCGTTGCCTAAATATCTCTCCATCTTTGCATCAACGGACGCATTGCGTTCGTCGCGCCTTCTTAGGAAGGCTGCGCGTTTTGCGTCCCATGTCGATAAGGCTGCTTGATATTCAGACTGTAGCCTGCTGATTGTCGCGGTTGTCTTTCCTTTTGCCTCCTGCCATTGTTGGTGCTCACGTTTGAAGCGGGCTTTTCTCTCTTTTTCCCTCGCCACTCTCCGAGAAGTGAAAACACCGTCGAGGAAATCGTCCAGGAAGCCGATCTTAATCTCATACTTCTGATCTGATAGTTGGGGTTCTCGCGGAATCTGTGGTAATGCGGGTTTCTCCGGTCTGGGCACGGGGTAGTCCGAGAAGTCTTTCAGAGATTCCCAGTCAACCGTGTCGTCCACACCAAGGGTATGAGCTAGTGTATTCTCTAGGGCAGACAAAGCCTGTTGAGCTTCCTCGGTGCGTTCGTCGGCGAGGAGTTTCTTTTCCTCAATTTCCTTTGCCCGGCGCTCGCGCTCCAATCGCTTCCTCTCGGCTTCCTGTTTGCGTTCCCACATCTCATCCCATTGCGCCATTTTTGCTTCGGCTTTTTGCTCGACTATGTAGAGGTTGTCGCCTCGAACAACTTCGTACTTGTTGAGTCCTCCGTGCCGGATCTCCAGCACATATCTTTTAAGACCGCTCTTTGTATGGGTAACCCGGATTTCACCCCTCTTGCTCATGAGGCCCCCCTTATGAAAACTATTGTATTCCAGCGAGTGACGGCCTTGCCGCTACGATGAAGATTAGCTTACTTTATGGCTGAATTAAGCCCAACGGGAGTTGGTCAGACCATACCATATAGTATGGGACATCGCAAAATGGACGCAAAAAGTGGCGGTACTGACGTAATGACCGGCGGCGCTTTGCGCGCCGCCGTCTCTTACAGCCGGGGTTGTGGATTTCTTCGGGACTACCCGACGATGGTCACCTCCCTCGCGGGTGGCGCGTAACCGGTGTTGGGAGCACCATCCGCGCTATTTGACGACGACGGTCACCTCGAAGGTCCCGATGGGCGCGACATCCTCCTCCCAGGGGCGGCGGTAGACCAGCTCCAGGGCCGTCTGGCCGGGGGCGACCGCCTCGAAGGTGAAGGTGAACGTGCCGCCTGCACCGACCAGTCCCTCCGCGTTGGGGTCGGTCTCGTATTCCGGCTCGCCAGCCGACTTGAGCACGGCCTCATCGACCGAGCCGACCTCCCACAGGTAGCCGGTGGTTGGGTTGCCGACCAGCACGACCTCCAGCTTATCGCCGGTTTTCAGCTCGACGGTGCTGCCCGCGTCCTCTTCGCCCAGTTGGGTGGCAGACGATCCGCAGGCAACCAGCAGGGCGGCCAGCAAGACTATCGCAAAGAAGCCAGGTAAACGGGACATCACGTACCTCCGGTGTGAAAAGCAGACAGGACAAACATAACGGTGTGGGCCGATCAATCGTCGCGGATGAAGTGCGGCATGTCGGCGGGGATCTCCAGGGACAGCTCGACCAGGCCCGCGAACTCGCCGTCGCGGTACCAGGGCATCTGGTAGATCAACTTCTTGACGCCGTGCTTCTCGATGGTGTACACGTTCGGCTCCTGGTTGTCGAGCAGGTGCTGAAGCTCGGTGCGGGCAGGCTCAGGGTGGCAGTCGAGTGCATTGGTGCCGATCAGCTTCTCGCCGCCGTCCTCCGCGAAGACTTCGAGCGCCTCGTCGTTCATCGCCAGGATGATGCCCTCGGCGTCGCAGACGGTGATCGAGCCGGGGAACTCCTTGACCCAGGTGTGCAGTTCTTGCATGTGGCCTCCGCGTGTGGCTGATGGCATATAGCCGATGGCGTATAGCGTGTGGCGTATTTTGACGGCGTTGTCACGAAATCCGGTCGATCATTTGAACGGGCCGACATACTTTTCGACGTAGCGGCGAAAGATCGCTTCTTGTTCGGGTGATTCAAACGCCCTTTTAGGGACGAATTGAAACATATGTTTATTCATTGCATGGACCAGTAGATAGTACTGTTTTGTCTCCATTGCTTTGTGGAAGATAGCCCATTCCACTTCACTCTTCGTTTGTACAGAAGCAACGTGTAAGTGGTAGTCATCCATCACCCAGGTAATTTGTTTGAGCTTATCCTCATGTTTTTTGATCTGCTGACCGGCCAGATAAGGTCTGAGAAACAGTGTATGGAACGGAAGGAACAAGGGGACACCGATACACACTAACAGGAAGAGAGGCGAACAAGTGCCGGTGATCAGTTCCCTACCTGCCAAATTGAGCACAACAGCCCCCAGACCGACACACATCGTAAGACCGGCCATAAGGCTAAAGACAACGATGAGGATCAAAGACAACGGTTGTCGCAGCGTAAATGCTCGAATGACACGCGAGTAATCCTCATGAGTGAGGGTAAAAGAGAGATCGAGGGGTTCCAAGGTGATCCTCCCATCAATCCTGTGTTGGGTGGTAAACACCCCCTACCAGAGTTTTAACCTTTCTCGCCCATTTTGCAAGTGGGCGAGCTGGCTACCGGTTCTCCAGAAAAGCCGAGAGTCGAGGCTTACGGAAAAAGCCTCGACTCTGCTAAAGGGCCGGGAAGCGCGTCCCGGTGGGTGTCGGAGTGGGCGGGCGCAGGAGCGGCGCAGCAGCAGCGGCGCAAAAGCGGGCTAGAAGAACATCTTGGCAAGCCGCAGGATGCCTTGCTTCCAGGGGGCGCGGTGCGAGATGCCCGATTGGTGCTCGAACTGCTCCAGGTTGTCCAGATACCATTGATAGTTGCGGATCAGGGCGTCTTTGTTGGAGTAGCGAGGCTTGAAGCCCAGCACCTTCTCGGCCTTCTCGACGCCGACAAAGGAGTCGGTGGCAGCCGTCTCGTAGACCCACTTGTAGAGCGGCGACAGGCCGAGCGCCTCCAGGATGCGCAGGGCAAGGATGACCGGCCCGGCGGGGAAGGGGATGATGCGTTTGCCATGGCCCGCGTAGTCGAGGACGGCCTGCCAGTCTTCGCCCATGGTGGCGAACTCCTGCGCGCCGATGTTGAAGGTGTCGTTGGCGACCTCCGGGTCGAGGGTGGCGGTCAGGTAGATGGCCTCGCACAGGTCTTCCACGTCGAGAAGCTGGTAGCGGTTCTTGCCGCTGCCGATCATGGGGAAGCTCTTGCCGTCCTTGGCCCAGTCGTAGAACAGGGCGAAGACGCCCAGCCGCTCCGGGCCGATGAAGGACTTGGGGCGCAGAATGGGCACGCACATGCCTTTGGCGCGGTATTCGAGGCAGACCTCCTCGGCGAGCACCTTGGCCTCACCGTAGGGGCCGACGCCTTGTTTCTTGTCGTCTTCGTAGATGGGGTGGTGATCGGGGATGCCGTAGACGGCGGTCGAGGAGATGTGGATGAAGCGCTCGACGCCGCGCTGGAAGGCCGAGTCGATCACGTTGCGCGTGCCGTCGATGTCGGTGGAGAAGATGTCCTCCCGGCTGTAGAGAGGCAGCGCCGCCGCCGCATGCACGACGATGTCGATGCCCTCCATTGCCCGGTCGACGACCGCCCGGTCGCGGATGTCGCCGTCGATGATGGTCACGCTGTCCTTGACGTCGGGGTAGTCGAAGGGGGCAAAGTCGAGCGAGGTGACCGTGTGGCCTCGCTTCAGCAGATAGCGGATGAGGTTGATGCCCAGGAACCCCGCCCCACCGGTGATCAGGTACGATTTTTTGTCCGTCATCGGGTTCAATTCCTAGAGGGTCTTCGCCTTGTGGAGCGAAGACTCATGTCTCCTTGTGTAAAGTGGTAAAGCGTTGCCGGTGCCTGGAATTGCGGCTCCCGGCCCGATAGCCATCCAAACGAGCGTAGTTTATAGCCTATTTACGCTCCGGAAGCCAGTCATCCGGCGGGTAAGCTGCGAATCTGGCGTAAGATCCTGTCGAGGGCGTGATCAATATCCCGGCTGGTATCGACCAGGATGTGGGGGTGCTCGACGCGGCCCATGCGGGGGGAGAGCTTCTTGTAGATCTGCCAGTCGGCGTCCGAACTGCCGGGCGGCTGCTCCTCTTCGCGGCGGTCGGCCAGGCGCAGCCAGACCAGGTAGGGTGGGGCGGTGGTCAGGATGGTGAGGGGGTGGGCACCGGCATCACCGGCAAGCTGGCGGAGTCCGGCGCGCCGCCACTCGCTCAGGTTGACGGCGTCGCAGATCACGTCGCGGCGCTCGCCCAGCAGGCGGCGCAGCAGCGCATCGACGGCGCTGTAGACGGCGTGGTTCTCGCGGGGGGTGTAGGTCGGCGTCTCGAAGAGGGCGGCACGCACCGGGTCGCTGCCGACGAGCGTGAAGGGGGTGGCCTCGCATAAGGCGCGCGCCAGGTGGGTCTTGCCGGTGCCGGGCAGGCCGGTGAGGATCAGCAGGACGGGCGGGCGCTCGCCTGAGACGGGCGGGGAGAGCGCCAGCCCGGTGTAGATGACGTCGATGGTGGCGGGGTCGGATGGGTCGTGGGCCGGGCCGGTCGTTGCTGCCATGGCCGGTCATCTCCCGACCGTCCGGCGGCGGGGATGGTGCTTACCCCCTCCTGCGACCGAGCAGGCCGCCCACCACGCCGAGCACGAGCACCAGCGGCGCGCAGATCATCATGCCGATGCCGATCCAAAAAGCCATACGTGCCCCACTGCGGATCGACTCAACCATCTGCACGCGGTCGCCGCCGAAGATGCGGGCGGGGATCAGGTCGCCGGTGGTGGCCTTGCGCCCGACGATGGTGACCAGGTCGCCGTTTTTGAAGCCGCGCGTGCGCTCGGAGCCTTCGGGGAGCTTCTGGCCCTGGTAGGAGGCGGACAGCGTCCCGGTCCCGCGCACGAGCGTTTCGTGCATGCTGCCGCCCAGGGTGGCCGAATCGACGGGGGTGGTAGTCAGCGTGCCGCCCCTGATCTCGATGGCGAGGGCGGGCACAACGCTCTCAATCGTCTCCCACGAGCCGCTCGGTGAGTCGTCCTCGTCGTCGGGCGGCTTGACATCCCAGCGCTCGTGCTGGTAGGCGATCAGGCCGTCATCGGTCAGCGTCTCGTTGCCGTTGAGGGTGCCGGTGACGGCGACCTCCTCGCCGGTGGCAGTGGCTGCGAAGGCGGCGGCGTCAAGCTCCGGCAGGTTCTCGATGCGCCGCCACTCAAGCGCCTGCTGGGGCGAGATGACAAAGGCCAGCAGCGCCCCGCAGATCAGGAAAAGCACGGCGGCGATGACGGCTCCGACGACCGATCCAATGCGATCACGGATACCTCTCAGCAGCATGGTGTTCTCCCTTTCGTTTGCCTTTACGGTTGCCGGTACGAAACGCCGCCAGAGGGTTGGCTTCGGCGGCAGGTCGATGTCGGTGCGGCGGGCAAGGTCAGCTCAGGTGCGGGAGCAGTTTCTCCAGCAGGCGATCCTTGGGCATGAAGCCGGTGATGCGCTCGGCGATCTGGCCGTCCTTAAAGAGGATCAGCGTAGGGATGCCCATGATGCCAAAAGCCTGCATGGTGTTCGGGTTTTCATCGGCGTCGAGCTTGGCGACCTTGATCTGGCCGTCGTACTCCTCGGCGATCTCGGCGACGAGAGGGCCGATCATCTTACAGGGGGCACACCACTCGGCCCAGAAATCGACCAGCACCGGCTCTGCCGAATCGAGCACGTCACGCTCAAATGATTCGTCGGATGTTACAAACGGTTCTGACATTCTCTTGACTCCTCGAAGATGATGTAACTACAGCCGGTATAGAGACGTTGTGTCCCGCCGGAGACTTACGCCGGAGCGCCATGATACTACCACGCGCACAGTCGCGGGGCAAGCCCGGCCCGCAGTCGGGAGGTTTCAGGCCGCAGATGACGCGGATTACACAGATTTTGGGCACTTTTCACCCGGCGCTGTGTGGCCGGGAACGCTCAACTGCGTAAGTCCTGTTATTGTTTGCGTGAAGCTAAAGTTCTCACCACTGCGATGCCTGCCAATGTCAATATTCCTAACCCTACAATCAGGTACAGCGAAGGCTTCTTTGCTCCTCTGGAAGTTCGCGAATCGGTTACATCAAGCGTTGGCACCACGCCGGTGGTCTGTCCCGGTACTACAGGAGATTCGAGCGTGGCTTCGGTGGGGGTCTGGGGTGATGGAGTATTGGTGGGTAGTGTTGGCGCACGCACAAGCAGAATGTCACCTGGATGCAGAATCGAGTCTTCTGTCAGGCCGTTGAGTGCCAGCAACTCGGCTACATCAATGCCATAGAAAGCTGCAATTGTCCAGGCCGTCTGTCCGGATTGGACTTTGTGATAGATTGCTCCGGTCTCGTCAGGTTCGCTCAGCACGAAAGGAATATCGGGGACGGCTTCGGGGACAGTTTTAGGGACGGTTTCCTGCTCCCCGGTGCTGCCCGGTGGAGAATCTCCGGCGACCCATCCAACCATCATGACGTACCATGAGTAGCCATTCGCTTCTGCATACCCAACCCCAATATGCTCGTAGTCGGATGAGACCATGGCATTGAGATGGCCCCAGTCGCTTTGCCACATTCTTACGACGAGGGCGGGGGTGTTGATGCTTGCCGTACCATGCGCGGCATTTTCCGTAGCATATGATCTTGCGCCATTGCCATAGCCTGCTGCCTGGGCTCGATCGTTGGGCGAACTGCCACCCGGCCCATCGTGACCGATATGGTTGTTTGCGGCACTCCAACTCGCTTGAGCCTGAGCAACACCCATCAGCACCTCATCGACCTGATAGGGAGGAACACCGTAAGAAGCTCTCAGCTCATTCACGAGTCGAATGACCTCACTCGCCGGGTCGCCCTGAGCCTGTGCAGTGGAACTTCCCAATGGACACCACAAGCAGAGAAGAAGGCAAAATAGTAACCGGCTCACATTCTCTATCCCCTGGTTTTGCTTGGCATGGCTAAGACAGTCTACCATTCCTCGGCTGGCCTAGCCACGACTAACGATGTGGCGATGGGGGGCCGAGGCGCACTTTTGCCAACGCAGAGAACGCGATACACTTGTAGCAACACGATAAACCGTGTCCCTACGCAATTCGACGAGGAGAAGAAACCAGCATGGCAGAAAAGGGCGTCACCCCGCAGAGCGAGGATTTTTCGCGTTGGTACACCGACGTGGTGCAGAAGACCGATCTGGCCGACTACGCACCGGTGCGCGGCTGCATGATCATCAAGCCGTATGGCTACGAATTGTGGGAGAACGTTAAGGCGGGGCTGGATAAGCGCTTCAAGGCGACCGGCCACAAGAACGCCTATTTCCCGCTGTTCATCCCGATGAGCTTTTTGCAGCGCGAGGCCGAGCACGTCGAGGGCTTCGCGCCGGAGCTGGCGGTCGTCACACACGGCGGTGGCAAGGAGCTTGAGGAGCCGCTGGTCGTGCGGCCCACCTCGGAGACGGTGATCGGGCACGCCTTCTCGCAGTGGATTCAGTCGCACCGCGACCTGCCGCTGCTGATCAACCAGTGGGCCAACGTGGTGCGCTGGGAGCTGCGGACGCGGCTGTTTTTGCGCACGCTCGAATTCCTGTGGCAGGAGGGCCACACCGCCCACGCGACTTACGAAGAGGCGCAGGAAGAAACGATGCGTATGCTCGACGTGTACGCCGACTTCGCGATCAACGAGGCGGCGATCCCGGTCGTCAAGGGGCGCAAGAGTGACAGCGAGAAGTTCGCCGGGGCGGAGGCGTCATACGCCATTGAGGCGATGGTGCGCAACCGGTGGGCGCTCCAGGCGGGCACGTCGCACAACCTGGGACAGAACTTCGCGAAGGCGTTCGACATCAAGTATCTGGACGAGGGCAACGAGCTTCAGTACTGCTGGACGACCTCGTGGGGCCTGAGCACGCGCATGGTCGGGGCGATCATCATGGCGCACGGCGACGATCAGGGCCTGCGCCTGCCGCCCAGACTGGCACCGATCCAGGTGGTGGTGATCCCGATTTACAAGAACGATGAGCAGAAGCGGGTGGTGATGGACAGCGTGGCGCGGCTGGCCGACAGCCTGCTGAGTGTGGGGATGCGCGTCCACGTGGACGACCGTGAGGGCGTGACGCCGGGCTTCAAGTACAACGACTGGGAGATGCGCGGCGTGCCGGTGCGGCTGGAGGTCGGGCCGAGGGACGTGGAGAGCGGTAAGGCGGTGCTGGCGCGGCGGGACGTGCCCGGCAAAGACGGCAAGCGGAGCGTGGAGCAGGCCAGGATCATCCCGGAGGTGACGCGGACGCTGAACGACGTGCAGAAGAACCTGCTGCAACAGGCGACCGAGTTCCGTGACGCCCACATGCACGAGGCCAACAGCTACGACGAGCTGAAGGAGATCGTCGAGGATGGGTGGGCGCTGATCTGGCACTGTGGGACGGCGGAGTGCGAGGGCAAGATCCAGGAGGAGACCAAAGCCACGTCGCGCTGCTTCCCGCTGGATGCCAACAAAAAGGAACCGGCCAAGGGAAAGAAGTGCGCGGTGTGCGGCCAACCGGCACAGGGGAAGGCGTACTTCGCGCGGGCGTATTAGCCGGGTGAGGGCGACGAATCGAGCAGCCGACCGGGGCGCATTGTGGCAGCACAGTCGATCCCGGTCTTTGATCTGTGTATACTCATAGGCATAGACAGGCCGGTCAGATCGGGCCGTTTGGGCGCGGGATGGTATCCCGTCGCCGGTTGAGCATGAGCCATGCCCACGCTGTACAACTGGTTTGAGCGCGAATACGAGCGCCTGGAAACAGAAGGCAAAGGGGAGCTGGTTAAGCAATTCGATGCCTTCAGGCGTGCGTTCCTGGATTACGAGTACCAGGCCGCGCTGGATGCGATCCCGGTGCTGCACGAACTGACGGACGCATTTGGCGAGCCGGGGATGCGCCTGGCGACCGACTACTATCGCATGGCGGCGGAGACATACTGGCTGGGCAACCTGGCGCGCGGGCTGGACATCGCGACCCAATCGACCGTCCGGGCGCGGTCGGTGTTGTGCGCGGGGGAGGTGCTTGAACTGTACCTGCGCATCGACCTGCTGTTTGCGTGGCTGGACACCGACGGCCCCGGCTACGCCGCCGAGGTGCTGGCGGCCTTTAACGAGATGCCGGGCTACCTGCCCAGGGATCTAGCCGTGCGCTTCAAGATTCTTTATGCCTACGACCTGATGCATGGCGGCGCGACCGAGGAAGCGCTGGCGATGATCTTCGCCATCCTGTCCGAGCTGGGCGAGGATTGGCCGCGCCCGTTTCACCACTTCATGCGCGCCGACGCGCTGGCCCGCGTTGGGCGGCTGGAGGAGGCGCTGGCCGACTACCGGACCGCGATGCAGGGCTTCAACCGTATGGGTCACACAATTGAAGGCGTGGCGATGCAGATCAACGCGGGGAGCACGCTGGTCGAGATGGGGTGCGTCGAGGAGGGGTTGGAGGCCCTGGAGGCGGCGTACTCGGCGGCCGGGCGCTCGCTGAACCGTGCCCACGTCGGGATGGCGCAGGGCGCAATCGGGCGGGCGCTGACTCAGCTTGAGTGCTATGCGGAGGCCGTCGAGTGGTTCACGGGCGCGTTGAACACATTGGATGGATTGGGATGGCTGCGGCTGGAAGCGGAACTGGCGTTGGAGCGGCTGAGGGTCGCCCGGCAGTGGGGTGGGACGGCGGAGCGGTGGGCATGGGAGAGCGACGCCTGGCGGCGCGTTGGCTACCTGCGCTCGACCGACCTGCGGGACGAGCTGGCGGGGATCGACAGTGAGTAGCCTGGGCCGGTGGCTGGAAACCCAGCGCTGTCAACTGCCGCTGCCCGTGTGGCTGGATCTCAGCCTGGGTGTGGCACGCCTCGATGGGCTGGTGAAGCGCGAAGAATTTTCCGCAGCCGAGCTGCAACTGTCCGGCCTGTACAGCCTGATCCGCAAGCACGACCTCCAGGAGTGGCAGGTTTTCGTGCAGTTGATGGAGGGGTCGCTGGTGCTGGCCGCAACCAGCAACCTGAACCGGGTGATGGACATCGGCATGCGGGCGCTATCGACCGCCGAGCGAGTCACCGGCACACACAGCCACGCGCTTCGGCTGGGCGCTCGCCTGCTGGTGACGCGCTGCTGGTTGAAGATCGACGAGGTGGGCTACGCGCGGGAGGCGCTGGCCGTCGGGGAGGACACGCTAACCGGCAACGACCTGGGCGAGTGGGAGTTCTGGTTCCTGGCTTCCAACGCGTGGGCACTGTGGGCACTGGGACGGCAGGAGGAGGCCAACGCGGTGCTGGCGTCCATGCTGGTCAAACGACCGGTCTGGACGAACAAAGCCGACGAATTTGAGGGGCGGGCCTACATCGCCTACCGGATGCGGCGGCAGGCCGAGGCGGCGGGGTATTACAAGCAGGCGGCGGCGTACTTTGAGGCGGATGGGCTGCTCTACAGCGCGACGCGTTGCAGGCTCAACCGGGCGCTGTGCCTGCTGGAGGTCGGCGAGCATGAGGCGTCGCTGGGGCTGTTGGAGGAGACGCTGCCCCGCACGCACCACCTGAGCAACCCACACTACCGGGGATTGGGTCACTGCTTCCGGGGGCGCAACGCGCTCGCGCTTCACGATTACGAGCGCGCGGTCGAGGATCTGAACCAGGCGTTGACGCTTTACAAGGGGCGCGGATGGCTGCGCGACGAGGCCCAGATGTCCATCGAGCGGCTGGAGGCGATGCGGGCGCTGGGCGGCCACTCTGATTGGGAGGAAGCTGCCGGGTGCGCGCGCCAGTGTGTGTCGCGGTTACGCTCGACGGATCTGCAGCCGCGTCTGGCGGAGGCGCTGAGGGGGCACTGAGCGCGGCCTCAAGGAGCTTCGAGGTGCCCGGCCAGGCCAATAGAGGCTATTTTTTCTCCTTACCGGCAGTCTTGGGCATGCCTTGGATGTGCACCATCAGTATCATGTTGCCCAGGCCCAGCAGGACTTCGTCCTTGAGGGCCATCGCCACACCGACCCCGGAGCGCACCCCATCGACGGTGGTGCCGTTGGTGCTGCCCTGGTCGATCACGAACAGGTTGGTCGGAGTGGGACGCAGCATGGCGTGCTCGCGTGAGACGCCCAGCTTTTGCGCTTCGCAGGCTTCGAGGTCGATGATGATGCGGCCCGGCCGGCTGTGGCCGCGCCCCAGGATGACATCGCCGTACAGGTCAATCCCCATCAACATGCGTCGGTCTTCGACGTAGAATTCCAGCATCAGACGCCAGGGTTCCTTGATCAGCAGTTCGTCGTCTTCTTCTGGCTCGTATGGCAGCGGGCGATAGGTGACATCCTCCGACCGGGCGTGGAAGCCGAAGGGTGTGTAATGTGCCATGAAGCGGTCGAAGACCGTCTCCATCAACTCGTTGGCGTCAAGTGGGACGACGTAGGTTTCTTCCCGGTCTGTTGGCTCGTGGCTCTTAGATGGCTCGTCGCTCATAGGAATCGGCGCAAGGAGCCGCCCTGCCGGGCGGAGGAGTGCGCCCTCTCTCCTTTCTGTGGCTATTCCGTCCGTCTCTCTAAATCACGTAATCTTTCAAGCCGACAGGGTCGTCACATGCAGTATATCCGGGTATGGGCTTTTCGCAAATCGGGCGGGGGGAAGCTTCAGCCCACGGATGGCACGGATTTCGGGGGTGGATGGCTGTTTTACGGTGCGGCGCGGTAGGATGCAATTGCGGGGAGGGAAAAGCTATTGACAGTCTGGGGGAACTTTGCTACACTGTCGGACAGTAAAGAGACATACCTGAACAACGGCGAACCGGAATAGTAAACACCAAAGCGACGTTCAGAGAGCCGCCGGTGGGTGTGAGTGCGGTACGGGCGCGGGTGCCGAATGGGCCGGGGAGTTGCCGGGGCGAACGACCGGAATGGTTCAGTAGCCTGGGCCGGAGACGCCACCGTTACCAGGGCGCAGGATACCATCGTGTATTCGCTAGAGTGAAGCTGGCTTTTCCACCTTGCGCCTCACCGCAGGGTTTTTTCTTTGGCGGGGAATCCGGCTTAACAAGGGTGGCACCACGGGCAAATGGACGCTCGTCCCTTAAGGGGGACGGGCGTTTTTTGTGAGATGAGCGAACGCAAGGAGAATGTGCGAACCATATGAGTGCAGAGAACGGAAAGAAGAAGACCCGGATACTGACAGGCGACCGGCCCACCGGGAAGCTCCACCTGGGGCACTACGTCGGCACGCTGGCGAACCGCGCCAGGTTGCAGGACACACATGATCTTTTCCTGCTGATCGCCGACTACCACTCGCTGACCACCCACCCGGAGAAGGTGGACATCGAGGCGACGCGGCAGAACGCGCTTGAGGTGGTGAAGGACATCTACGCGGCGGGCGTCGATCCTGACAAGGCAACGCACTACCTGCAATCCGACGTCCCGGAGACAGCCGAGCTGACGCTGCTCTTTTCGATGCTGACCACCGTGCCGAGGTTGCAGCGCGTGCCGACGCTCAAGGAAATGATGCAAAACCTGCACATCGAGGAGCCTTCGGCGGGTCTGCTGAACTACCCGGTGTTGCAGGCCGCCGACATCCTGATCGTCAAGGGCGCGCTGGTGCCGGTGGGCAGGGACCAGGCCAGCCACATCGAGGTGACGCGCGAGATCGCCCGGCGCTTCAACCACCGCTTCGGCGAGGTGTTCCCGGAGCCGGACGCGATGATCCCGGAGGACACGCCGACGCTGGTCGGGGTCGACGGGCAGGCCAAGATGAGCAAGAGCCTGGGCAACGCGATCCTGCTCTCCGATGACCCGGACACGGTGCACGAGAAGGTGATGAACATGTACACCGACCCCAAGCGCATCCACGCCACCGATCCGGGCACGGTTGAGGGCAACCCGCTGTTCATCTACCACGACCTGTTCAACCCGGATCGGGAGCAGGTGGAGGAGTTCAAGGAGCGTTATCGCACGGGCAAGATCGGCGACGTGGAGTGCAAGAAGGTGCTCTCCGAGAAGCTCAATGCCTTCCTCGACCCGATCCGCGAGCGGCGGCGCTTCCTCGAAGAGCGGCCCGACGACGTGATCGACATCCTGCGGAAGGGCGTGGCGCGGGCGCGGCCCATCGCCCAGGAGACGCTCGCCCAGGCGCGCGAGGCGATGGGGCTGGTCAGCCCGCTGGGCGAGCGGGTGATCGATCTGTATCGCTCGTAGAACGAAGGACAGGCAGGGGATGAGCCTGCCCCCGACGTGATGAGGAGGTGCACACAGAACACAGGATGAAGCGGCCAACCCGTTTGTGAACCGGCCCCGGCGGAGCGAAGTCCGGCCCCGGCCCGGTCGATCAGGGCGATGCGCAGGTCCTAATCGACAAGAGGGGACCTGGACGATTATTCTGAACTTCGTTGAGGAGGCATCACAATGGGTGACAACGATAAGACCCGGAAGTACGTCCTGCCGGAGAGCGAGATTCCGGAGGTGTACTACAATATCGCGGCCGACCTGCCTGAGCCGGTGCCCCCGGTGCTGCATCCGGGCACGGGGCAGCCCGTCGGGCCGGACGATCTGGCGCCGCTGTTTCCAATGGCGCTGATCGGTCAGGAAGTCAGCACCGAGCGCGAGATCGAGATCCCGGAGCCGGTGCGCGATGTGTATCGCTTCTACCGGCCCAGCCCGCTGATCCGGGCGCGCGGTCTGGAGAAGGCGCTCGACACACCGGCCAAGATCTACTACAAGTACGAAGGCGTCAGCCCGCCAGGCTCGCACAAGCCGAACACGGCCATCGCGCAGGCTTTCTATTCCAAGGAAGAGGGCGTCGCCAAGCTGACGACCGAGACCGGCGCGGGGCAGTGGGGATCGGCGCTGTCGATGGCGTGCGCGTTCTTTGGGCTTGAGTGCAAGGTCTTCATGGTGCGCGTGAGCTACGACCAGAAGCCGTATCGCCGCGCGCTGATGGAAGCCTACGGTGCGACGGTCCTTCCCAGTCCCAGTGAGGAGACCGAGTCGGGGCGCGCCATCCTGGCCGAAAATCCCGACTCGCTGGGGTCGTTGGGCATCGCCATCTCGGAGGCGGTGGAGATCGCGGCTCACAACGACGACACCAAGTACAGCCTGGGCAGCGTGCTGAACCACGTGCTGCTGCACCAGACGGTGGTCGGGCAGGAGGCACTCAAGCAGCTTGAGATGGCGGGCGACTATCCCGACATCGCGATCGGCTGCACGGGCGGCGGCTCGAACTTCGCCGGGCTGGTCCTCCCATTCATCGGGCGCAAGCTGCGCGGCGGGGAGGATTTGCGCGTCGTGGCGGTCGAACCGGCGGCCTGCCCCAGCATGACCAAGGGGCCGTACGCCTACGACTTTGGCGATACCGCCAAGCTGACGCCGCTGGTCAGGATGCACACGCTGGGCCACAAGTTCGTCCCGCCGGGCATCCATGCGGGTGGGCTGCGCTATCACGGCATGGCCCCTCTGGTCAGCCACCTGCTGCGGCTGGGCCTGATCGAGGCCATCGCGCCGCATCAGCTTGAGACGTTCGCTGCCGGGATCGAGTTCGCGCGCTCCGAGGGCATCATCCCCGCGCCGGAGGCGAATCACGCCATCGCGGGTGTGATTCGGGAGGCGCAGCGCTGCAAGGAAGAGGGCGTGAGCCGCACCATCCTGTTCAACCTGTCCGGGCACGGCCACTTCGACATGCAGGCATACATCGACTACAACGCCGGGAAGCTGCGCGATTACGAGTATCCTGAAGAGGAGATCGCCATGGCGTTGGCCGGGCTTCCCGTCATTGAAGCGTTGTCTTCTTGAAGAAGGACTCTCTTTTTCTTCCTCTCTGACCCCCGCCCAACCCCCTGACCGGCCCTGGGGTAGGGTGGGGGTCGCCGGTTCCGGGCGGTGAGACGGCTCGTTCTCCTGGCCTGCCGGGGTGGTTTTTGGGCTGTGATTGGGCGGGCCATCGCAATTGACAACTCATTTACAGGTGCGTTAGAATATCGCCTGTCCGCGGCGAGACGAGGCTGTCCATGTGTCAACCTGACCTCAAGGTGGCCGATGTAAATTGCACGGAGGCAAGATGTTGTTGACCCCGTCGGCAGGACGGGGCATCTCCGAATGCTGCTGTGGGAGCACAGCCGGGAGCATATCCTTTAGCCATGAATCAGACCCCATTATCCTCTGACGACTCGCAAGTCGATTTTGCCACGCTGTTAGAACAATCCTTTGAGGCTCAAGACGAACTTGAAACCATCGAGCGCGGTGATCTGGTCACCGGGACGATAGTCGCAATCGACGGTCAGGGCCTGATCCTGGATGTCGGTTTGAAGCGCGACGGCGTCGTCCCGCGTAGTGATCTGGACGCCCTGAGTGACGACTGTGACTACCAGGTCGGGCAGGAGATCACGGTCATGGTCATCAGGACGGAGGATCAGGACGGCAGCCTGCTTGTCTCCATCCAGCAGGCCTATGCCAGCCAGGACTGGGATGCAGCCCGCGCGCTGATGGAGAAGGATGAACTGTATAGTGGCGAAGTCGTGGCCGCCAATCGGGGCGGCCTGATTGTACCTTATGGCCAACTGCGCGGCTTTGTCCCGGCCTCGCACGTGGTTGGTCTGCCGCGCGGCCTGGACAGCCAGGCGCGCATAGACCACCTCTCCGGGTACATCGGGCAGCAGCTTGACCTGAAGATCATCGAGGTCAACCCGCGCCGCCGCCGTCTGGTGTTATCGCAGCGTGAGGCGCAGCGCCAGGCGCGCGAGCAGGCCAAGCAGCATTTGCTGGAGAACCTGAGCGAGGGCGACGTGGTCAAGGGACGCGTCAGCAGCCTGCGTGACTTTGGGGCGTTTGTTGACCTGGGCGGCGCGGACGGGCTGGTGCACATCTCGGAGCTATCGTGGAGCCGCATCCGTCATCCCAGCGAGGTTCTGAGCGTCGGTATGGAGGTCGAGACGTACATTCTGCAACTCGATCACGAAAGGATGCGCATTGGCCTCAGTCTGAAGCGCCTACAGCCCAACCCCTGGCAGGAGATCGCGGAGACGTACAGCGTTGGGCAGGTGGTTGATGGGACCGTGTCTCGTGTGGTATCATTTGGGGCGTTCGTAGAGTTGGAAAACGGTATTGAGGCGCTGCTTCATATCTCGCAGATGGGTGATCCCCCTCCGCAAACGCCGGAGGAGGCCGTCGGGCCGGGTGAGCACGTCACCACGCGGATCATCAGTCTGGAGCCGGATAGGCAGCGTATCGGTTTGAGCCTTAAAGGCTTCTCGGCGCAGGAGATGGCGGTGGACGGTCCGGCGGACCCGGACGCGGATGCCGCCGACGAGCCGCTGGCAGAAATAGATACGGTATAACACGGTGATGTAGGCAAGGAGGTGATGGTATTGAGCGTGACGCTCCAACCCGGTGAGTCGCAGGAGCAGTTGCTCAGGCGCTTCCGTAAGCAGGTAGCCAAGAGCGGCATTTTGAGCACTGTTCGCCGCAAGCGCTGGCACGTCAGCAAGAGCGAACTGCGCCGGATTCAGAGGAAGAAGGCTATCCGTCGAGCCCGTCGTCGCGTAGCCAAGTCCGGTCGGGGTGGCTGATCAGGATTGATTGTTTGCTGATAGATTTTGGTTAAAGGGTTACATGGGTTCCAGAGATAAGATCGAGGTCGAAGGGACGGTCGTCGAGGCACTGCCTGGCACGCAGTTCCGCGTACAGCTTGACGATGGTCACGAGGTGCTGGCCTATCTCTCCGGCAAGATGCGCAAGTATTACATCCGCATTCTGCTGGGGGATCGCGTGCGCGTCGAGATAACGCCCTACGACCTGACCAGAGGCCGCATTACGTACCGCTATAAAAAACACCAGACCCGTCCAGGATCTGACTCGGCAAACGGCTAGCGGCAGAGCGGTCAGCCTTTGTAGAGAAAGGCGATCAGGATGGCGAAACTGGCATCGTGATGCCAGTTTTTGATTCCACGTCGCGGGTAACGTTTAGCTGCTTTCTTTGTCCGTGTTTCCCCACGATACACCCCCCCGCGCCAACAGGGAACTTCTGACCGACTCAAGCAGCGCGTCGAGGTGGGCGGGCACGGTGCCGTCAAAAACCAGCTCACACGCCCCGCGCAGCCATTCGTCGACCGTATCCACGGCGAACGACCACGCCCCGCCGTCCCTGGCCCGCACCATGCGGGCTGCCCAGTGCGCGGCGACGTTGAGGTAGCGCAGCGGCACCCAGACGCGCATGCGACCGAGAATCGCGCGGGGGTCGGCGAGCGGGTAATGTGCCAGCAGCTCAAAGTGGCGATCTGTGTCAACGTACCAGGTCAGGAAGACGCCCAGGTCGGCCACCGGGTTATTCAGCCCCAGTTCCTCAAAGTCGATCAGACGTAGCGCACCCTGGCGGTTGACCATGAAGTTGCCGTGATTGGGGTCATTGTGGGCGGCGACGACGACCCCGATCCGCCCGGTGTGGCTGCGGATCGTCTCCAACTGCTCGAACAGATCCTCGACGATCGCGCTCAGAACGTTGATCTCGTGCAGGCCCGCTTCCCGCCAGCGGCCCGTCACAGCATCGAACCAGCGCTCGTGCGTCTCGCGCAGGTATGTAGCCAGGGGATGGAGGGCGGTCAGGTCTACGTCGTTCAGATCGAGGCACAGCGCCTTGTACAGAGGCTCGTACGTGTGCAGCCGGGTCAGCAGGGCGACGGCCTCGTCGGCGCGGGCCTCAAGCTCCTCGCGGGGCAGGGGGTGTAGACCGGCCTCGACGACGGCGGCCCGACCGCCCAGCGCCTCGCTCTCCGGCGTCAGGCCCAGGATGCGCGGCCCAATGCGGGCCTCGTACAGCAATTCGCCCAGTCGGAGGTGCCGCCAGCGGTCGGGGAAGCGGGTGGCCGGGCCGAGCAGGTACCTGACGTAAGCCCAGGGATGCCCGCTGGCATCGATCCGCCAGACGTGCTTGGCCGCCCAGCGGCTGACCAGCTTATACTCCGTCGTGCCCGGCAGTCGAATGTCAAGCTCGTGCAGCAGGCCATCCAGTTCCTGGTGGGTGGCCGGTCGGCGCTGTGACCGGCTGGAGCGGCTGGGTGTGGTGGGCATGCTTACTCCGGGCGTCGCTGGGTGATCAGCATCATCCAGTCCCCCATCTGGCGCTGGCCGAGCAGCTTGAGGTCGATGGCGTCCAGCGCGGCGATGACCTCCGGGGCCTGATCCTCAATGATGCCGGAAAAGACGAACCTCGCCCAGGGATAGATGATGTGCTGGATGCCTTCCTGGGCCATCTTCAGGATGACCCTGGCGGTGATGTTAGCCATGCCCAGGTCGAAGTGACGGGCGGTGCTGGTAAGCCCTTCGAGCGAGCCGTGCTGGACGGTGACACGGTCGGCGACGCCGTTGCGGGTCACGTTCTCCTGCGCGACGCGCACGGCGGTCTGGTCGATATCGCGCGCCAGGATGCGGTGGCAGCCCAGTTTGGCGGCGGCGATGGACAGAATCCCGGAGCCGGTGCCCAGATCGACCATCGAGAGGCCGGGGCGGGCGAACCACTCGCAGGCCTGTAGGCACAGTTGGGTGGTGGGGTGCGTGCCCGTGCCGAAGGCCATGCCGGGGTCAAGCTCGATCACGATGTCGTCCGGCCCGGCCTTCACCTCGGCCCAGGCCGGTTTGATCAGCAGGCGCTCGCCGACGCGGATGGGATGATAGTGCTGCTTCCACGCCTCGGCCCAGTCCTCCTCTTTGACCACCCGGAAGTCGGGGGCGGGGATCGGGTGGAGGCGGCCCAGGTAGTACAGCGCCTCCTCGATGGCGCGCTGCGTATCGGCGGCGCGGTCGTCGGCGGGGATGTAGGCGCGCACCAGCAGCGGCCCTTCTGCGGATGGGGCTTCTTCGGGCCAGATCTCGCCGGGGAAGGCGTACTCAATGGCAACACCCCGGTGGACGTAGCGGCGCAGCACGTCAGCGACGGCCTCCGCGCCCTCGCCGTCGACGGTCAGGGAGATCTCGATCCAGTCGGACATGGGGGATATTGTACAGGCGAAAGGGGCTAAGCCCAAAAAGGGGTATTCAGTCCACGGATGGCACGGATGACACAGATTTGGTTTCGTTCAATGCGTGTGGTCTGTGCGCTCCGGGGCTGCCCGGCGGCGGGGGGCCAGGCTGATAGCGAGCGTCAGGGCGGCCAGCAGGGGGATGATCACCTGCTCGATTGCCAGGGGGGTGCTCTGTTTCAGGTGCAACTCCCAGATCGCCCAGGGGGCCAGCACGAGCACGGCGGCCAGCCCGCGCGCACCCGGCCTCGCACCGGGGCGGACGGCGACCAGGGCCGTGAAGAGGGCCAGCGTCAGAGTGTAGCTACCCGTCTGGGGGACGGCCACCAGGACGAGTGGCAGCAGCGCGGCCACCGCCAGCGCCGGGCGGTGATTGGCTTCGCGGCGGGCGCGCCAGAAGGAATAAACCGCCGCCGCCGTGACTGCGATCCCCGCCAGCCATCCCCAGGGGGCAAACAGCGCGGGAGGCCACAGCACGGGCGCGTAACCGGCGTAGGCGGTGGCCCCGGCCAGAAAGTCGAGCGGCCAGGTGGGGCGGCGGACGAAGGCGGGCAGGCTCAACGCGGCCAGCCAGCCGATCCAGCCGGTCACCAGACGCGGGCGGCGCTCGGCGAGGGACAGGACGGCGAGCGCCAGCCCGACCGGGCCGCCCAGCTCGGGGCGCAGGGCGGCGAGTGCCAGGCACAGCCCGGCCCACGCGTCGTGCCCGCGACGGTAGAGCGTCACCGCACCGGCCACCGCCAGCCAGATGGCCACACTGGTCTGGCCGATCACGTACACGATCCCGGCGTAGCGGAAGACGTAGGCGGCCAGCACCAGCAGCCCCATCCACACCGGGCGCGGCAGCCACCCCACGCCGTCGAGTGTCAGCGCAACGGCCAGCGCAATGCCCACCAGTTGCAGCGCCGACCAGATCGAGACGGCCACCGGGAATGGCAGCGCCAGGAAGGGGGCCAGCATCACCACCGCGTAGGCGGGGTAGGCAAAACCCTGCTGGTTGGCCGCCGCCGGAAGCTCGCGCCCGAACACCGCGCGTTGAATGGCGCGCGCCGTCTCCAGGCTGTAGGGGTCTTCACCGGCCCAGAAGACGCGCCCGCCGTACCAGAGCGTGTAGAAGTCGAAGGCGTTGCCGCGCGCGGCGACCAGTATGCGGTAGGTGACCAGGCTGATCAGCCCCACCGTCAGAACGGCGAGGACGATCACCACGATCAGCAGGCGCTTCTTTGCAGGCTCGTTCATGGTTCCAGCGGGAGATAGGGATCGTAGCGCAAAAGGTCGTCGTAGACGCCCTGGGCTTTCTCGTGCTCGCCTTCCCGCTCATACATGTGGGCCAGCTCCACCAATGCCAGGTACGACGGGTCGGGCGACGGTGCGACGAGGATGGGGAGCAGCGGGAAAGCGTCTTTGCGGCTGTAAACCGCGTAGCTCCACCCCTGGCGTATGAGGATCATCGGCCCGGCCCGCTGGTAGGCGTAGGCGGCAGTGGCGAGGTCGCCTTGGGCTTCGGCCAGGCGGGCGAGGGTCACGTAGGCGCGCCGGTGGCCGAGGAAAATCGCAATGCGGGCATCGTGCTCGGCCTGCTCAAGATTCCCCAGTGCCAGGTGCGCTTCTGAGCGCAGGGAATAGAGATTCCCGTCGCGCCGGTCGGCCTTCAGGGCCCGGTCCAGCAGGCGCAGCGCTTCCTCCGGATCGCCTTCGATGTACAGGGCGATCTCGGCGTCGCAGCACTGCGTTTGGGTCGAGGCCGCCGACTCTTCCAGGCCCGCCAATCGAGGCCAGCACTCGGAGGAGATGATTCGAAGCTGCTCGACGGGCACGGTGGTGAAGCCCTGCTCTGCGAGGAAGTCCGCGTGGACACTCTCTCTCAGCGGGGTGGCGCTCCAGTAGTCCGAGGCGGCCCAGTAACGGTGGCGCTCCAGCGCCAGGCTGTATGACCGGTAGGCGCGCGCGTCGTCGCCGAGCGCCTCGGCGTACTCGCCGACCCACAGGGAGTAGTGCGAGTCGCGCGGGAGGATGTCTGCCGCGCGCTGCATCTCCGCCAGCGCCGCCTCCAGGTCGCCGGAACGCGCCAGCAGCGCGGCGTGGTTGGCGTGCATCACGTCGTGGGTGTCTTCGTAGCGGAAGGCTTCCCGGTAGGCCGCGAGCGCGTCCGGGAGATAGGTTTCGTCCTGCGCGGCCAGCGTGCCGAGGTAGCGGGCGCGCTGGGCGGCGTACAGGCCGAGCGCCGGGTCGAGGCGGCGGGCGGTGTCGATGGCGTCGAGGGCGGACGGCAGGTCGCCCTGCGCTTCGTATTTGTTGGCCTGCACGGAGAAGTAGTAGGCGCGGTGGGATAAGGCCCACCCCGCAGCGGCGGTGATCAGCAGGGCCAGCAGCGCCGCCGGAAGAACGCGGCGGATACGACCCGGTTCGCGTTGCTCACCCTTCAGGGGGGTGACCAGGTAGGCCGCGAAGGTGAAGACCGGCAGCAGGTTAGGCGTGATGGAGAACGCGTCAACGAGGTTGTGGGCGCTGAACCCCAGCAGCGCGGCGCACACCCCGGCCACACGGACGCGCTCCGGGCCGTCGGCCTGCCGCCAGCGCCGGAAACCCACCCAGACCACCGTCCCGGCCAGCCAGGCCAGCGCCAGCACGCCCGGAATCCCCGCTTCGGCCCACACGAACAGGGGGAAATTGTCGGGGCGCAGCAGGTAATCGCGGGCGAGCTGTGGGTCACGGTACAGGCGCAGCCCGCGCCCGAAGCCATACGGCCCGGCCCCGGTCAGCGGGTCGTGGCGACCGGTCTCCCACGCGCTGTGCCACATGTCGAGGCGCACCGCGTCGCCCGATGCGCTCGAATAGCCGGTCAGGCTGCTGCGCACTGCGTCCAGGCGAATCACCGCCGCGGCCAGCACAACCGCCAGCGCCGGGACGATCACGATCAGCGCGGCGCGCACGCGCCGGTCGGACAGCAGCGCCTGTGCCCGATCCCGCCAGCGCGAACTCCCGACCAGGAACAGGAACGCAAAAACCGACAGCGAAACCGCCGCCGAGAGGATCCCCCCGCGCGAGAGGGTCAGGAGCAGCCCGATCAGCGCACCGGCCAGCCACAGCGCCAGCATTTGCCGGGTCTGCTTCGAGCGCGTCGCGACGGCCCACGCCAGCCCGACCGGAACCCACACGGCCAGATAGCCGGAGACGCGCGTCGAGCCGAGCGGCCCGATGCTCAGCCGGTAGGAAACCGGCGGGATGGGGTCGCGCAGGCCGCCGAGCGCAAACCAGCCGCCGCCGAAGGAAAGCAGGCCGAAGTACCAGGCGATAAGCTGGACGAAGCCGATCAGGATCATGACCGCCGCAGTGAAAAACATCGGTTTGAGGACCGCGTTGGGGTGGTGGGTGCGCATCAGGCCGACCAGCAGGTAGAACAGCAGGCTGTGCATTCCCAGTTCCCACAACTGCTCGACGCTGACGCGCACGTCGAGGGCGAAGACCGTCGCCAGGACGTAGACCAGGAAATACGCCGCCAGGGGCCGGTCGAGGGGAGTGGCGGGGAAGGGCTTGCGCCGCACAAGCAGGCTCACCAGCCAGCCGCCCAGTAGCAGCGTCAGCAGGGCGTGGTGTGCGACGCGTGGCCAGAACAGCACGTTGGTGAAGGACGTGCCGCCCAGCAGCGTAAGGTAGAGGGCCAGGGTGGTGATGATAACGCTGCGTACTTTGCGGCTCATGGCTCCCTGTGTCGGTGACCCGGCTGTCCCGGACGATGGGCGGGGGCGACCCGTTTTACGCAGACCCCTTCAAACAGGGGCCGGGATGGTCAGAGATATGGAACCGCCAACCGGCAGGCTCAACGCTGCGGCATCGTCAGGCGCGGGCCGGGCCGCCTCACTCCCCGCCCAGCCAGTCGAGGACGCGCTCGAAGAAGCCCCTCTCGTTGGCCGGTGGGATGACGGCGTCGCCCAACGTCTCGCCCAGTTGCTCAAACAATTCACGCTGCTCCGGTGTGAGCTGGCCCGGGATATCCACCTCGACCATCACCTGGAGGTTGCCGTAGCCGGTGTGCGTGCCGTCGCGGCGCAGACGCGGGACGCCCTTGTTCTTGATGATGAGCACCTCGCCCGACTGCGTGCCGGGCGGGATGATGAATTCCTCCTCGGTCTCGCCCAGCGGCGTGAGCACGGGGACCATCAGCGTGTGACCCAGCGCGGCCTGGGCGACGTTGATCTGGAGCTTGATGAGCAGGTCGTCACCCCGGCGGCGAAAATAGGGATGGGGCCGCACCGAGAGCACGATGTACAGGTTGCCCGGCGGGCCGCCGTTGGTGCCCGGCTCGCCCTCGCCGCTGATGCGGATCTGAGTGCCGTGATCGACCCCGGCGGGGATGCTGACCGTCAGGCGGCGGGTGTCGCGGATCTGGCCGCGCCCGGAGCAGCGGCGGCAGGGGGTGGTGACGATCTCACCGGTTCCATTGCACTCCGGGCAGGTGGTGATGTTGACCATCTGGCCCAGGAAGGTCTGGCGCACGTTGCGCACCTCGCCCGTCCCGTTGCAGGTTGGGCAGCGTGTGGGGGTGGTGCCCGGCTCGGCGCGCGAACCGTTGCACACCGGGCAGGTGGCCGTCCGCTCAAACTCGATCTCGCGCTCGGTGCCGAAGATCGCTTCCTCGAACTCGATCGTCAGGCGGTACTGCAAATCCTGGCCGCGGCGGGGGCCGCGACGGGTGCGCGTGGTGCGGAATCCACCGCCGAAGAACTCGCTGAAGATGTCGCTGAAGTCAGTGAAACCGGCGAATGGGTCGCCTCCCCCGGCACTGCCGACGGCGGTGTGACCGAAGCGGTCGTAAGCGGCCCGCTTCTGCGGATCGCTGAGCACCTCGTAGGCCTCGTTGATCTCCTTGAACCGCTCTTCGGCGTCGGCGGCGTCGCTGACATCGGGGTGATGCTGGCGCGCTTTACGCCGGAAGGCGCGTTTTAGCTCTTCGTTGGAGGCGTTGCGGCCAACGCCCAGAGTTTCGTAATAGTCCCGCTTGCGTACCATTGGCGATAATTCACTTCCCTGTAAACATTCCGACGGAGCGGCTTCAGATTATAGCGCCGGGGGACGCGTCTGCGCCACAGCTTATCACGACCCCGGGTGTTTCCCCAAAAAGCCGGGTCTCAGTGTGGAACCGCCGCCGGGCACGGCTACGGCAGCCACAACCGGCTGTGATCGCCCAGGTTCATCTTGATGGCCCTGGGCTTGCGCCCGTCGTGTTTGATGGTCGCGTGCCGCCCGATCAGGCTGTCCTGGATGCGCGTCCTGACATCCAGGATACGGCAGTGCTCCAGCACGATGCAGCGCTCAAGCTCGCTGTTCTCGACGGTCACGTTGTGGTAGATGCTGGTGAAGGGGCCGACGTAGCTGTTCTCGATGCGGGTGTTCTCGCCGATGATGGCCGGTCCCCGGATGACGCTGTTGATCACCTGCGCGCCCGCCTCGACCGTGACGCGGGCGTCGATGCGGGACTGCGCGTCAACCGTCCCGGCAATGCAGGGCGTCAGCTCCTCCAGGACGTAGGCGTTGGCTTCGAGCATGTCGGTCGGCTTGCCGGTGTCGATCCACCACCCCTGGTGGACGTAGGGAAAGACCCGGTAGCCGCTGCCGACCAGCCATTGGATGGCGTCGGTGATCTCAAGCTCGCCGCGCCGCGAAGGTTCAATCGCGTTGACCGCCTCGAAGATGCTGGCGTCGAACATGTAGATGCCGACCAGCGCCAGGTTGGAGGGCGGATCCTGGGGCTTCTCGATCAGGCGCTTGATCTGCCCGCTGCCGTCCAGTTCGGCCACGCCGAAGTGCTCCGGGTCGGGCATTTCCTTGAGCACGATCTGGCTGTTCCACTCGCTTCCGGCGAACTGTTTGATGAGCGTGCTGATGCCGCCCTCGATCACGTTGTCGCCCAGGAACATCACGAAACGCTCGTCGCCCAGGTAATCCTGTGCGATCTTGACGGCGTGCGCCAAGCCAAGCGGCGCTTCCTGCGGGATGTACTCGACCGCGACGCCCCAGCGATCCCCGTCGCCGACCGCCTCCACGATCTCCGGCGCGGTGTCGCCGACCACGATGCCGATCTCGTCGATGCCCGCGTCGTGGATGGCCTCGATCACGCGGAACAGGACCGGCTTGTTGGCGACCGGGATCAACTGCTTGGCGCGGGTGTAGGTCAGCGGATAGAGGCGCGTTCCCTTCCCCCCCGAAAGGATCAGTCCTTTCACCGTTTACTCTCCTGATGGCTGCGAAGCCGGGTCGATCTGGCGTAGGTGGTGCCCTGAGCAAGCGCCGGGATGGACACGGCCCGGCTATTCGTCGTCCCCGTCCTCCGGTGGTCTCCCTATGCCCTGCTCGGTCTTGGCGAGTGAAGCGGGCGGCGTCCTGTCCCGGTCGGTCGGCGCTTTCTTTCTCCTGCTGGTCAGGTCTTCCGAAGAAAAGAACATCTCCGGCTTCGAGTCGATCTCCGGCCCGGCAGGTCGGCTCCTGGCCTGCTGAACGGTGGGCATCTCCTCTTCCTCTTCGTAGTACCAGCGCGGGTGACGCGGCAGCCGCGCGATGTCCTCGCCGTCCATCGCCCGGCGGATCAGCTCGCCGATGCGCACCCCCCACCAGCGCAGCACCGCCGCGCCGATGTCGGCGTTGGCGTGGGCCGGACCGGCTCCGACGTACCCCGGCCAGTCGGGCATCTGGTAGAGCTGGTTCCACTCGATGCTGCGCAGCGTCTTGTAGATCGGGTTGACCAGTTCGGGGCGCAGGTGGAGCATCATCGAGGTTTCAAACATCGAGGCGTGGATGCTGCCCTTGAGCGCGACCTCTTCCTCCGGGTTCAGGGGGCGACCGAGCAGCGTCGCCAGGCCGGGGATCATGTCTTCCTCGGCCCCCTCCTTGACGTAGCCCATCGGCTCGTACATCACCAGGCCGGGGTGCCGGGCGCGCATCTCGGTGCAGACCTCTTCCAGCACGATGCTCTGATCTTTGCCGCCGTGAAAGCCGACCGGGAAGATCCAGCGGAAGCCGTAGCGTACCATGTGCCCCAGCAGGTCGGTGATCAGGCCCTTGAACGTCTCGCGGCTGAGCCACACGCTCCCCGAATGGGCGAACAGCTCAGGACGCCGCAGGTCGACCGGGTCGGTGCCGTAGGGGACCGTCGGCAGGAGCAGGACATGAAGCCGGGTATCGCCCTCCAGGAGCCACGCCGCCGCCGCCGTCGTCACCGCCTCGACGGCAAAAGTGTCGGTTCCAAGCGGCAGGTGATCGGCGTGCTCCTCCAGCATCCCGACCGGCAGCAGCACCACCGTCCCGGAGCGGTCGAGCGCTCTGAAGTCCTTCAGGCTCAGGTTAGCGAGCCGGCGCAAACGTGTGTGTACCATGTATGACGCCATGAGTCCCTCCTGGGGCCACCTGAGCGAACGCCCAGCCTGCCTCGTTGTGTCTAGTCGCCGTAGTAGCCGCCCATGCGGGCGTCAACCTGTGCGTTGGTCAGCACTGCCCCAACAATACGCACATTGACCCGTTCAAGCAAGTCTCTGGCCTGCTCGGCGTGCTCGCGGCGCGTGCCGCCCGCGCGGATGACCATCAGCACCCCGTCGAGCTTGGCCGCCAGCAGGGTGGCGTCGGTGACGGCGATGACGGGCGGCGCGTCGAACAGGATGAAGTCGGCCTCCTGCTTAAGCTGCTCGACGATGGCGTCCATGCGCGGCGAGCCGATCAGGTCGGCGGGATTGGGCGGCAGGGGGCCGCTGGGCAGCAGGCGCAGGTTCTCGATCCCCACATCGACCAGCGGCGGCGCGGCCGTCTCTTCGAGCATCATGCTCGTCAGGCCCGGCTCCGGCTCGACGCCCCAGAGGGTGTGCTGGCGGGGCCGCCGCAGGTCGCAGTCGACGATGAGGGTCTTTTTCCCGCCCTGGGCCAGCGTCACGGCCAGGTTGGCGACGGCGGTGCTCTTGCCCTCCTCCGGCGTGGGACTGGTCATGACCAGCGTGTGGAGCGGCTCGTTGATGCTCGAAAAGATCAGATTGGTACGCAGTGCGCGGTACGCCTCGCTGGCCGGTGAGCGCGGGTTGGTCAGCGTGATCAGGTTTGCTTGAGTCATAACAACCTCGTATCCGATCTCCATCCGGTCGACCCGGCGAATAAGCTTCGCGGTTGTCGACCTCATTCAGTCCGGTTACAGTTGGCCGAACCTCCGGCTTTGACCGCGTACCTATGATCGCTCCGGGGCGGTGCATCTACCAGTACGATCTCCTTCCCGGAAGGGTTGTAAGGCACGCAGCCCGGCGCGGCGGCCCGGTCAGCCCTCGGCGGGGGGGATGGCCCCCAGCACCGGCATCGACAGGACGCGGTCCACGTCCTCCGGCGAGCGGAGCACGCCCGCTTCCAGGTACTCCAGCACGAAAACAATCGCCAGCCCGACCATCAGGCCGAGGATGGCCCCGGCTGCCGTGTTGATCTTGGTCTTGGGGCTGTGCAGCACGTAGCGCGGGTCGTCGATGATCTGGGCGTCGATGCGGTCCTCGCGGTAGACTTTCTGGTTCTCCTCGTTGCGCCACTGGATGAAAAGCTCGGCCCAGGTGCGGGCGATGTCGTTCGCCACGTCGCCGTCGGCATTTTCCGCGTCAACCTGGATCACCAGCCGCGAGTCGTCGCTGGCGATGGTGACATCGCTGCGCAGATCCTCCGGCAGCATGTCAAGCTTGAGGGTGTCGATCACGTCGGCAGCGCGGTAGTTGGAGTCCATCCAGGCGACGTAGGAGCGCAGCAGGTACTTGGCTGCCTGTGCCTGCCCGAAGTCGGTCCGGGCGGGCTGCACCAGGACCTTGATGGTCGATTTGTAGACCGGCGCACGCCGTTCGATGATGGTGCTGAAGCCGAAGGCCGCCGCCGCCGCGATGACGGCCAGCAGCAGCATGATCCAGCCGCGCCGCCAGATAATTCGCATGTAGGTCTGTAACTGCATGGGACCTCCACTCCCTGAAATATGCCTGAGCCGGATTCAGTCGCGCGGGATCTCCGCCAGCACGGGCAGCCCCAGCTCCTCGACCTCGGCCCGCCGGTGCACGGTCGGGTCGAGGTACTCGACCAGGAAAGCCAGCGCCACGCCCGCCGCCAGACCCAGCCCGAAGCGCACCAGCGGCTCGAAGCGGACGCTGATGGGGGGCGGCACCGGCGCGATGACCGGCTCGTCCAGCACCACCACGTCGACGCCCCGCGTGCCGAACTGGGGGAAGTACTCGGCGCTGCGTTCTTGCAGGACGGTTGTAGCCGCGCGGGCGATGGCTTCCAGTTGCCCGGCGTCGTGCCAGCTCAGGTAAAGCACCATCACACTGCGCTCGTTGTCGGCTGCGATGCCGCCCTGGATCGCCCCCGCCGGGATGTCGATCTCCTGGGCGGCCAGCGCGGCGCTGATCTCCTCGGCGAAGCTGCTGGTGCGCACCCAGTCGGTCAGGCCGTTGATCACGTACTCGGAGGCCAGCCAGGGATAGTAGTGGCTGTCCTCGTAGCCGAACAGCCCGCTGATCTTGCCGGGAGCCTGGGCTGCCGTGTAGCGGATCTGGGTGGTGAAGCCCGCGCGGGGCGGCGCTTTCAGGTAGCCGTAGGTGGCGAACGCCAGCGCAGCCAGGGCAGGCAGCGCGATCAGCCACCACCGCCGCCGGACGATTTTCCACAATGCGCGTAGTTCCATCGTGTTCCCTCTAACCTGTTTCGCGGGAGGCGCGAGCCTGTACCCGTCCTTTGCCGTCTCACCCCACCCGCCGCTCATCGTACCGCGCCTCGACGAAAGCCGCCAACTCACGTTTGAAGACCGCCGTGTCGAAGCGCCCGGCGTTGGCGCGGCAGCGCTCCGGGCTGAAGGTGTGCTGCTCGAAGCGCCCCAAAGCCTCGCACAGGCTGTCGACGGTCTGCCGGTCGAAGAAAAGCCCCGTCTCCCCGTCGATCACCGTGTCGAGTGCGCCGCCGCCGCGAAACGCCACGACCGGGCGGCCCGCCGCCTGCGCCTCGACGGGCGCGATGCCGAAGTCCTCCAGGCCGGGGAAGAGGAACGCCTTGCAGCGCGCCATCAGATCCGGCAGGTCTTCGTCCGGCACGCGCCCCAGAAACTCGACCGTCGGCCCGGCCATCGACTCCAGCAGATCGCGGTCGCGTCCCGACCCGGCGACGAGCAGGGGCAGGTCGAGCCGGGTGCAGGCTTTGACGGCCAGATCGACCCGTTTGTACGGGATCAGGCGCGAGACGACCAGGTAGTAGTCGTCGTGGCGACCGGCGGGCCGGTAGCGTGTCGTCTCGACCGGTGGATAAATGATAACCGACCGGCGGTCGTAATATTGTTCGATTCGCCCCTGAATCTCCGACGATATGGCGATAAAGTGATCGACGCGCTGGGCGGCGCGGTAATCCCAGCCGCGCAGCCCGCCGACGAGCGGTCTGAGCATCATCGCGACCGGCGCGGCGATGCGCTCCCGTCGGATGTAGTCCTCGAACTGCCACAGGTAGCGCGTCGGCGCGAGGCAGTAGCAGACGTGCAGCGCGCCGCCGGTCTGGACGCCGTGACAGAAGCCGCTCTTGTTGGTCAGGACGACCTCGTAGTCGGCGAGGTTCAGCCGGGCGAAGGCCAACGGATAGAGCGGCAGGTAGGGCTGGTGGTGGGCGTGGATGCCCGGCAGGCGATCCATCCACGTCGTGCGGATGTCCCAGGCGCGGTAGGCGTCGGGCATACGGTCGGCGGCGTACATCGAGGTGTACACCGGCGCGCCGGGGTAGAGCTTGACCAGCGTCTCCAGCACGTTCTCCGCGCCGCCGAGCTGGTTCAGCCAGTCATGGACGAGGGCTATCTTCATAGATCATCTGGTTGGTGATCAGCCGCTCACGCACCGGCCAGAACGTCCGGCGGTGGATGGGGCAGGGGCCAAGCTCGTCCAGCGCCGCCCGGTGCTGGGGCGTGCCGTATCCCTTGTGGCGCGCGAACCCGTAGTCCGGGTAGGTCGTGCTCTGCGTGAGCATGTGCCGGTCGCGTGTCACCTTGGCGATGATGCTCGCCGCCGCGATGCTGATCGACTTCAGCTCACCCTTGACGAGCGGCTGCTGCTCCAGGTCGACATCGGGCAGCCGCATGTAACCGCCGTCGATCAGCAGCGCCTGCGGCGTGAGAGACAGGGCCTCCAGCGCGCGGCGCATTGCCAGCTTGCTGGCCGGGACGACGCGTATCTCGTCAACCTCCTCGGCGGACGCCACGCCGACGCCCACCGCCACCGCCACCGATTGGACCAGGTCGTACAGTTTGTCCCGCTGGAGCGCGGTGCACAGCTTGCTGTCGCGCACGCCGTCCAGCTCGTCGAGCAGGTTGGCGTGGTCGAGGGGGAGAATCACCGCCCCGGCGGTCACCGGCCCGGCCCACGCGCCGCGCCCCGACTCATCCAGGCCCGCGACGAGTGCCAGGCCCTGGGCGAGGAACTCCTTCTCGTAGCACAGCAGGTCGACGGGGGCGTCGCTCACGATTCGCCCCTGTCGTACAGGCCGCGCCAGCCGTTGATGCGGGCGCGCATCACCTCGACGAACATGTTGACCGCGTCACGGAGGGGGTGGATGCGACTCTGCGGGCGATAGTACCACGTGATCGGCACCTCGGTGAGCCGGTGGCCGCGCCGCAGCGCGATGAACAGCACCTCGACATCGAAGCCCCAACCGTCAATCGTCTGCAAGGGAAAAACCTCGTGAGCCACCTCCCGCCGGAAGGACTTGAACCCGCACTGCGTATCGTGGATCTTGGGGATGGCCAGCACGCGCACGATGAAGTTGAAGACGCGTCCCATCAGGTGGCGGTATTCCGGCTCATCGACGCGGCGCGCGCCGGGCGCTTCGCGGCTGGCGATGGCGACATCGTAGCCGTCCAGGTGGGGCGGCAGAAACTTGCCGATTTCCTCGATGGGCATCGAGAGGTCGGCGTCGCAGATGAACAGGTAATCGCCCCGCCCGGCCAGCATCCCCTTCTTGACGGCTGCGCCCTTGCCCTGGCGCGGCTCGTGGATCACGCGCGTGTAGGGGTGCGCCGCCGCGAACTCCTGCGCGATGTGAGGCGTCGCGTCGCTGCTGTTGTTGTTGACAACGATCACCTCGACGCTGTAATCCTGCTGCTCAACAAACGCCGCGATTTGCGCCAGGCTGTCGCCCAGGCGCTTCTCTTCGTTGTAGGCCGGGATGATAATTGAAAGAAGCGGCATTCTTTCCGGATCGGTCATGTATGGTAGCCTCGCTCATTTTGTCGTTTTCTGGCAGCGACCGGCCAATCGGAACCGGCCAGGGTATGGCAGCCCTCGCGGCGCGCCCGGTCGCGGTCGTAGGATACCGCCTGACGCGCAACCTGCCAACGATTCGCCGCCTCCGGCATCACAGCACGCCCCTGCTTGCGAGTTCGGCGGCCAACTGCCGCGCGCTCTCAAACCGGATGCCCGGTATGCCGACCGACCCGGCAACCCGGACGTTGGCCGGGCTGTCGTCGATGAACAGGCAGTCCTCCGGCGCTGCCGGGAGGGCATCCAGCACGGCCCGGAACGTGGCCGGGTTCTCTTTGGTGCTTCCCAGGTCGAAGGAGAAGAAGATGTGCCCGAACAGGTCAAAGAAGGTGTGGATGGTTCTGATGTAGGCCACCCATTCCCGCCCGTGATCGGAGAGCAGCACCACATTGTAGCGGCGCGCCAGATCCGCCAGGATGGCGAGCGCCCCGTTCACCTCGTGGTGGAAATTGGCCCGGATCACGGCCTTCAGGCGTGTCACGTCGGTGGGCCACCCTTCGCGGCGGATGAGCTGCTCCAGATAGGCTCGCTCGGAGGTGCGGCCCTCGAAGAACGCGTCCAGCCCGGCCCCACCCATGCTCGGCCAGATGGACTCCTCCGGCACGCCCAGCTCCGGCCCCAGCACCTTCTCGATGCCGGCCAGGCCGGAGATCAGCGTCTCAGACAGGTCGAAGATGACATGACGGACGCCCTCGGCGCTCACGTCCCACCCCCACCCGACCCGGTCCGCGCCAGGATCGACTCGACGTACTCCAGCGACGCCGTCCGCCCGGCCTGGATCGGCCTGCGTTTTCTGAGTGCGCGCGGCAGCGTCAGCAGACCGGCCAGCATGCCCCGCAGTCGCGCGCGGGCTGCCCGGCCGCGCCACGCCTTGAGCGCCTCCCACGCCCGCCGGGCCTGCGCCCCGACGACCTGCGGCCAGTACCGGCGCAGGAGCGGGCCGGGGTAATTCTTGGCGATCACCCACAGCGTATTGCGCCCGTCGTAGTAGCTGGCCGTCGCGCCGCCGCCGGTCGCCGCCAGGCGGTGGTACACGACCGCCTGCGGCGCGTAGACCGTCTTCCACCCGGCCAACTGCGCCCGCCAGCCGAGGTCAATGTCCTCGCACGAGAAGAAGAAATCGTCGTCCAGCAGCCCGATCTGCTCCAGCATCTCCCGCCGGTAGGCCGCTGCCCCGCCGCACGCGCTGAAGACGTACTCCTCGCGGTTGTAGGCTTCGCCGTCCGGCTGCCACACACCCCGGTTGCCGGGCAGACCGTCCACGCCGTAGTAGTCCCCGGCGGTATGTAGAATGTTGCGCCGGTCGAAGAGCAGCATCTTGCTGGCGACGCTCCCCGCCTCCGGGTGGCGCTCGAACGCGGCGACTACCTGGGCGACCCAGTCGAGCGCGGCCTCGGTGTCGTTGTTCAGCAGGATCACGATCTCGCCGTGTGCGGCCTCGATCCCGGCGTTGCACGCGCCGGTGAAGCCCCGGTTTTCCGGCAGCTCGACCAGCCGCACCGCCGGGTAGTCGCGCCGCAGAAGCGCCTGCGAGCCGTCGGTCGAGGCGTTGTCGGCGACGATCACCTCAAGGTCGGGGTAAGTCTGCCGCCGCAGCGCGTCCAGGCAGGTCGGCAGGTGGTCGATCCCGTTCCAGTTGGGGATGACCACCGACACCGGTGGTCGATCACTCACCGCCCAACTCCCCTTCGTGCGCGGCGATGTAGTCGGCCAGCGCTTCCTCCCAGGGGCGCATCACCACCCCGGCTGCCGCCGCGAAGACGTTGGCCAGCGGCGCGTAGGGCGGCGGCGTCGAGGCGCGCTCAAACGCGTCGGAGGTGATCGGCTCGACCGGCATGTCGATGCCTGCCAGGCGCAGGATCGCCCTGGCGAACTCGTAGCGCGAGCACGCACCGGCGTTCGTCAGGTGGTAGATGCCGGGCCTGCCGGTTGCGATCAGGCGGGCCAGCCCGTCGGCCAGGTCGAGGGCGTAGGTGGGCGAGCCAACCTCGTCGGTGACCACGCGCAGAGGCTCTCCCGACCGGGCGCGGGCGATGATCTTGTGGATGAAGTTCGTGCCGCCGGGCGCGTACAGCCACGCCGTGCGCACGATCATGTAGCGCGGCGCAAAGCGCTCGATGACCTGCTCGGCCACGAACTTGGAATAGCCGTAGGGGTTGACCGGGTTGCGCCGGTCGTATTCCTGGTAGGGGCGGTCGGACTGGCCGTCGAACACCTCGTTGGTGCTGATCGCCACCAGCAGCGCATCGACCTCCTGGCAGGCCAGCGCGACGTTGTACGTCCCCACCCCGTTAACGTGCACCGCTTCCAGCGGGTGATCGGCGCAGTAATCGACCGCCGTCAGCGCCGCCGCGTGGATGACCACGTCCGGGCGGAAGGCGCGCAGGCTCTCCAGGGTGGCCTCGGCGTCGGTCATGTCCCATTCGGGCAGGTCGCCGCCCTCAAGCGTGTGATCGCTCAGGCGGGCCTGCAACGCCCTGCCAAGCTGTCCTTTGTGGCCGGTGATGAAAATCCGCACGCGCAACTCCTTGTCAGCACTTAAGGCGACCGGTTCTTTTCGTGGGGCGAGGTGCTGCCCCGGCGGTCGCCCTCCCGCCAACCGAGGCGAGATTATACCCACAATTCGGCCTGCCGCGAACCGTCGGGCGGGAGACAGATTTTTGTAACGATCTGCTCTCGGCGGGGGCGAAACATGTGGTATAATCGGGCAAAATAAGCACTCACCTGCCGGGTTCGGCTGTCAGGCCGATCCCGGCAGAGACAATAAGGTGGCCATCGCCGTGAGAAAGAGACCTGCCCCCTGGGAGACAATTGAATCGGACGTTGTGCTGGATAACCTGATCCGCGAGGTGCTCGAAGAACGCGTCGCCGGGGCCAGACCGCGCAAGAGCCGGGAGGCGTTCCTGACGTTCGTTCGCATCGTCACACGGGGAGGGCAGTGCGCGCCGGTTGACATGCAGGCTATCAGGGCGCGCCAATACCGTGATGTCGCTCACGTGCACTGCATGGACGATGCCTCCTGGCAGCACAGCCTGAGCCTGGCACAGGCCGTCTTATACCTCACCGGACCGTGGGGCCGCCTGATATGCTAGGCCGCCTGCCCCTTGCAACTGAAATCCGCTGCCGGTTCGACGGGCGGCGGATTTTGTGATTCCACGCCGGGAGCGCGCGTCAGTCCTCCCGCGCAGCCAGTTGGCGCTTCGCCTGCCAGATGAACACTTCCGGCAGGACAAGCTGCCCGGTGGTACACAGGATGACCCAGAACAGGACCACCAACGCAGCGCCGATGATCTGGGCGATGTAATGCGGCTGGCGCGGGAACAGTTCCGGGTACACGCTTTGACTTGAGTAGTGGGGGTCAAAGATCGAGAGGATGATCAGCGTGATCAGCGCACCGCCCCACAACAACGCCAGCACCCCGGCCAGCCCCGCGCCCAGCCGCGCGCTGAACGCCAGCCAGACCTGCTCCTGGCGCTGCTTTGACCACGTCGCGGCCAGCGCGCCCAGCGCCGAACTGTACCACAGACGTAGAAACGGCCCCACGATCCAGTAGAGCGGGCCGAACATCAGCGCCCCAACCATCCAGATGGGGCACGCCCTAAAAGCGCGCCGCAGGTCGGAGAGGTCCACCCAGTCCAGGCGCACGCCGAACAGGTGCACGTAACTCCACACCACCGCCAGCACGATCCCCAGCAGCAGGATCAGCCGCACGAGTACCAACGCCAGGGCGAAGACGAACATCCGGCGGCGGGCGATCCAGAGGCGGGGGCGCAGCCAGCCTCCCTGTCCCCGGGCGGCGACCGTCCCGCCGCTCGCGGTCGCCAACCCCAGGCCCCACGTGCCCAGCAATTGTATGATCGCCAGCATGATCAGGGTGCGGAGCATCCACTGGTCAGCCAGGTACTCGCGCGGGTTCGTAACCCAGAAAGGCGCGCGCTGGAGCGTGATCAGGTTGAAGAGGGGAAGGAGGCACACGGTCAGCAGGAGCGTGGCCGGGATGCAGCCCACCCGCACCAACCGACGGCTGCGGCGGCTGCCGGTGCGTCTGGCGGGGGAGGGGGAATGTACCTGGGCAGTCTGGCCGGTCACGATGGGTCACACCTCCAGGTGGCGGGCGCGGCGCTGAATCATGCGCAGCGCCAGCAGGGTGAGGCCGATCTGCAGGGCCAGCACTGCCAGAATGTAGACGATGGCAGTTAGGCTGAGCACCCAGGCAATCGCCAGGTCGCTTGGCTCCGGCCTATCGCGGAAGGCCCGCATCGGTGCGGAGTAAGGCGTCGACCAGTTCATAACCAGCAGGTAGATCAGGAAGTAGATCGCGCCCACGTTGAGCAGAATCGAGGCCACCCAGCCCCCCAGGCGGGCGGCCAGCCCGGCGGCCACGGCCCGCGAGCGCGAGCGCGCGAGGGCGGAGGCCAGCACCCCCAGCGTGCCGTTCAACACGAACTGGATAACTGGCTGAAGCGCGTAAAATACCAGGAACGTCACGATGGCGATGGTGATGGGCAGCCACAGCCCTTCGGTCCAGAAATCGTGCCGCTCTCCGGCGTCCATGTAGTAGAACGCGTTGCGCAGGATATAGGCGATGCCGAACAGGCCGGTCACCAGGCTGATGGTGCGCAGGATGACCAGACCGGTGAAGGGGGCGCGCAACTGGGACAGCGCAGCGGCCAGCTTGGCGAGGATGATCTCGCGCAGAGGAAGCGTTGTGGTGCGCAGCAGCCGCCAGCTTTGCAGCTCGACTTCGCCGCTGATGGTGGGCGTCGCCTGGGCGATCACCAGGATATTGACCACCGCCCCGGCGATGGCCTGGATGAACATTATCGCAGCCACCACCAGCCACAGCGTGCCGAGGTAAGCCTCGCCGATGTCCCAGAAGGGATCGGAGAAGATGATGACTACCATGATCGAGAGGATCACCAGGCCGGTGATGGCAAAGATGACCGGCATGCATCCCAGGCGCAGGGCTATCAGGCTGCGGTTCTGGGTCCGGCGTTGGGTCTCCAGGTGGTAGACCGGATGCTCAGGGCGCGCCCAACGGGGCAGGGCGCGCTGGAATTGACGTGCGATTCTGGCAAACATCGGGCGTATTGTACACCAAAAGGTGCCCGTTCGGGTAAATGCACAACCAACGACCGGGCCACGACTGCCCCACGCCCGGTGCCGGGTTGAGGTGTCTACGGCACTTCGATGTGCCCCAGGAACAGCATCCCTGCGATCTGGCGTGCCTCGCCGGTTTCGATGTTGATCTGCCAGGTGTCATACACCGCCGGTTCGCGCGTGGTCAGCAGCCAGGTTCCTCCGCCGGTCCAGCCCAGCGGGCGGTGCCGGTCGATGCCCAGTTCGGCGACCACGCGCTGCTCGCCCGTCACGAGGTTGGCCCACACCAACAGGTAGTTCTCAAGCTCAGGCGGGCCGTAGCTGATGACGTAGATCAGCTCGCCGCCGGGCGTGAAGAAGGGATAACCTACCTCGAAGGCCGCCCCCGCCGGGACGCCCTGCGGCTCGAAGCGGCCCACGACCGACCCGTTAGCCAGGTTGGTCACCACGATGGGCACGCCGCCTGGGACGGTCGGCAGGGCGCGGACCAGGTAGGCCCCGTCCAGTGAGATGTGGGCGTCACAGCCGCGCCCCTCCCCGCAGGCAGGCTCGCCGGGCAGCCGCGCCGACGTGCCGGTCGCCACGTTGAGCGCGTAGAGGTCGTAGCGCTGGTTGAAGACGGTCGCCCCGGTCGCGCTGGCCGGGCGGAGGTCGTAGAAGACGGTGCTGCCGTCGTTGGTCAGGCGGAGCAGCCGGATCGTCATGCCCGGATCGAGGGCCCCCTGGGCGACCGCACCGGCGGTGCGGCCATCCGACGACGACTGGTGGATGGTGTACGACGTGCCATCGCCCGACACGCTCAGCCAGGCCAGGTAGTCGCCGGTGGCGTTGGGCAAAAGCTGGAAGTAGGACGCGCCTGACGGCGGCTCGGCGAAGGTGAGTGTCTCAACCGCACCGGCCGTGTTCGCGCGGCGCGGCTGGCGTGTCCATTGGGCGTGGTAGTAGACGTACTGCCCGGCCCGCACCGCCTTGCCGTCGTCGGTCTGGATGGCGACCTCGGTCGCCTTCTCGCTGGTGGTGGTCTCGACCCAGCGCAGCAGTTGGTAGCCGTTGCCGTCCGGTGCGCCCAGGTATACATCAAACGATCCCGAAAGCGGCGGCGTGCCGGGCGAGGCGGGTGTCGGAAGGCCGAGCTGCGGCGAGGGCGAGGCGGCGGTGTATTCCTCGCTTAAGTTGGTCGGCGAGGGGAGCGGCGTCAGGCTGGGAGTCGACGGGGGGAGGGCCTGTGTGTCGGGCTGTGCCAGGGTTTCCGGCGGGATGTCTGCCGGGGGCACCTCGCCGGGGGATTCGGCCCCGGCCCCTGGATCAACGGAGGGTAGCGGCGGCGTGGCCTCGGCGGCTGTCTCGTCCGGCCCCCGCGCACAGGCGGCGCCGATCAGCATGATAATAATAATGACGATACCGGTAAACCATCTGATTTTTCTCATCAAGTTTCTCACCCCTCTGATCAACTCCGGCAGCGGCTAACGCTCCTGCTGCGCCCGCACGGCGTTTACCAGCCGGGGGAGAACTTCCCCCGACGGCCCCTCCAGGAAGATGTCGGCCACCGGCGTGATCAGGCTCGGCTGCGCGTTGATCTCGATCACCATCGCCCCGGCGTGCTTAGCCTGCGCGGGCAGCGAAGCCGCGGGCTTCACAATCCCCGACGTGCCCACCACCAGCATCACGTCACACGCGGCAGCCACCTCGAAGGCGCGTTGCAGCGCGGCGGGCGGCAGGGTCTCGGTGAACCATACCACGTCGGGCCGGATGTAGTCCCCGCAGTGTGGGCAGGTGGGCGCGCGCTCCCCGTCGTAGTCTATCGTATCCAGGTCGATCAGCGTTGGGCTGCCCCGGCAGTCGGCGAAGCAGCGGTAGCGCCGGATGTTGCCGTGCAGCTCGACGATGTCGCTGCTGCCCGCCTGCGCGTGGTAGCCGTCTATGTTCTGAGTCAGCACGACGACCTGCGGGACAAGCTCCTCCAGCTCGGCGACGGCGTGGTGCCCCGGATTCGGCTTTGCGCCCCCGACCAGGTCGCGGCGGTACATGTACCATGACCACACCAGGTCGGGGTTGCGCCGGAAGGCGTGCGGCGTGGCAAGCTGCTGCGGGTCGTACCTGGCCCACAGGCCGGTCTGCGCCTCGCGGAAGGTCGGGATGCCGCTCTCTTTCGAGATGCCCGCCCCACTGGCAACGGCGACCAGACGCGCCCTGCTGAGGACGTCGGCAGCCCTGGATAGTTCCTCTAACCCCATGATGGAAACGATTGTACCCGGCCTCCGGGGGAGGGCAAGTGCCTATTTGCTCAGCGGCACTACCGACCGGACGACCAGTTGCAGCAGCCCCAATTCGACCTTGTCGCCGGGTGCAAGCCCGTGCCGCTTCCCCGGTTCCAGGTAGGCACCGTTGACCCACGTCCCGTTGGCGCTTTCGAGGTCGGCCAGGTACAGCGCTTCCGGGGTGGGGAGCAGGACGGCGTGCTGCCGCGAAACGCCGTGCTCCCGCGCCATGTGCGGCGTCAGGTCGAGGTCGGGGTTGCGCTCGCCCTCCGGGTCGATCCGCCCGATCACCAGCGATTGCCGCACGTCCAGCCCGATCCTGGTCTTGCTCGGCCCGGTGGCCTGGAGGATGACCCGCCAGGGGGGTGGGTTGGGTAGCCTGGGGATCAGGCGCACCCGGTTGGTGTCGCCCATCCTCGGCGGCAGCGGGCCGCGCGCCTGACGCGACCCCGGCGGCGACTCCTGTAAGACGGTCGCCGGAGGGGGTTTGCCCGGCGGTGGGGCGCCCTCCGGGCGGCGTCTCTCTGGAAGCGCTTTGAGCGGCTTGGTATCCGATTCCGGGTCGATGGGCGGCTCTTCGATCTCAAAGCCGCCCTCGTCCCGGTCGTCGTCGCCAGGTGGCTGACTCATATAGGGTCTCCCCTCGCAGTGGGCGGCGCTGGGGCTATGCCTCCTCCTCTTCGTAGGTGTCGTACTCCTCGCCCATCCCGGCCTGATCCATCTTCATGAAGACGTACCCCACAAACGCGCCGATTCCCAGCGCGGCCAGCGCACCGGGGCTGCTCCAGCGGGCGTGGGCCATCATGCCGAAGAGGAGCACCGCGCCCAGGAAAACTAGTGGCACGTAGAAGCGCATATGCAGCTTGTAAGCCAGCGTATAGCGCACCACCCGCCCGGCGACGAAGCCCAGCCCCAGTGTTCCCAGTGGGCGGAGCAGGACTCCTAAAAGGCCAAGGATCGGGTAGAACAACTCGTTGATGACCTCAGCGACCGTTAACTGCATTTTGTCCTCCTTTTGGCTATCGGAACAGACGTGTACAGTACTGTACCCCAAAGTACGGCAAATTGGGAAATCGTCCCTTGTCCGGGGCGGGCGCTAGGCGGTCAGGTTGGTCAATATCAGCGCCAGCGACCCGGCCAGGTTCCAGATCACGTGCCCCAAAACGGGGGCCTGCACCGACCCCGTCACGGCGCGCAGCGTGCCCAGGTACAGCGAAAACAGGGTGATCAGGATGATCGACGGCGCGGTTTCGAATCCGGCCAGCAGGTGTACGACGGCGAACAGCAGACTGGTCACCACCAGGGGCACGAGGTGTCGCTGCCAGGGATGCACGCCCTCGCGGCGGCGCGGCAGCAGCGCATTGTACAGCGCCCCCCGGAACAGGAACTCCTCGGCCAGCGGCGCGACCGTCGACACCACCAGCGTCGAGGCGATCATCAGACCGGGCTGGCTGAACAGGTACAACTGTGCGCTGACCTCTGTCGACCCGGCCAGCCGCTCAACCCCGGCCGTGGTGATCAGCAGGAAGGGCAGGGTAATCAGCCCCACCCTCCACAGCCCGATCCGCTCAGGCCGCCGCCACGCCAGCCACTCGGACGGCCCGAAGTCCTGCGAGCCGCTCAGCTGGCACCACAGCCGGGGCCACGCCCCGGCCAGCGCGATGGTCGCCAGGGCCGCCACCGCCGCCGCCAGTATCGACAGCCAGATGCCCGGCTCCGAGGTTATGAAGCGTTCCAGGTCCTCCAGGGTGCTCAGTTGCCCGTTGGATATCAAAATCATCACCACCGGCAGCGCCACCAGCGCCTGCAACGGCAGGTACGTCAGGAACAGCAGCGCGGCCAGGGACCACCGCCCCAGGCGGGCCGGTTCAGGGGTCGGGTCTGGCGGGGGGCCGGGAGTGTACTCGCTTGGTGGGGGTATCGCTTCCATACGAAAATCGCTTTCGGCCTTCCAAATCACAGGCCCAGGTCGGCTTTGAGGGTTCGCAGCGTGTAGATCGCCTGCTCGACCCGCCCCGCGTTGATCGGGTCGTTGAGCCAGCGTGACGCGCCCGATGGATGCGGCAGCGGCACGATGTGACGCCCCTCCGGGTTGATGATTGACTCGCCGACCACGTCGGTCAGCCTGACCTTTGACGGGTAGAAGAGGTCAACCGCCAGCCTGCCGACCGGCACGATCACCTCCGGCTGCACGAGCGCCAGCTCGCCCTCCAACCAGGGACGGCATAGTTTGCGCTCGGCAGCCGAGGGGACGCGGTCGCCCTCACCCTTTGGATTGCTGCCGGGGAAGCACTTGGTCACGCTGGTGATGTAGCACGTCCGGCGGAAAGTCTCCTCGTCCCACCCGGCGCGCTCCAGCCAGCGGAACAGCCGCTGACCCGCATCGCCGCCGAAGGGGTAGCCCAGGTGCGCCTCTGACGCGCCGGGGGCCTGCCCGATCACCGTCAGCCGCGCCGACTGCTTTCCGGAGCAGATCGGCTGGGACTCGATGCGGTGACCGGCCTCGGCGCACAGGCGGCAGCGGGATAACGCGGCGTGCAGGGCTTCGATGTCTGGGTAATCGGCCATGTTCGGAGTGTACCACCCGTCCCCGGCCAAGTCCACCCACTCTGCCGGGTGAGGCCCGACGGTGAAAGTCTGCCCGGTAAGCGATCCGGCCTACAACGGCACGCAACAACAGGTTATAATCTGGCAATCCAATGTCCTTTTCTGCGGAGAGAGATACATGCCGAACATAGTCACCGATCTTTACAAACACGGACAGAGCCTCTGGTACGACAACATCGCCCGCGACCTGCTCGAATCGGGTGAGATACAGGCGCTGATCGACGGGGGCATCCTGGGGATGACCTCCAACCCGACGATCTTCATGAAGGCCATCACCGGCGGGACGACCTACGACGTGCAACTGCGCGAGCTTGCGCTGGCCGGGAAGACGGCCGAGGAGATCTACGAGGCGATGGCCGTCGCCGACATCCAGCGCGCTGCCGACATGCTGCGCCCGGTCTACGACCGCACCGACGGCCTGGACGGCTACGTCAGCCTCGAAGTGTCGCCGTTCCTGGCCTACGACACCGAGGTAACCGCCAGCGAGGTCGTCCGGCTGAACGAGGTGGTCGACCGCCCCAACCTGATGACCAAGATACCGGCCACGCCGGAGGGCCTGCCTGCCATCGAGCGGTCTATCGCCGCCGGGTACAACATCAACGTCACCCTGATCTTCAGCCGCGACATGTACATCCGCGTCATGGAAGCCTACATCAGGGGGCTGGAGCGCCGCGTCGAAGCGGGGCAGCCGCCGAGCGGCATCGCGTCGGTGGCGTCGTTCTTCGTCAGCCGGGCCGACACGCTGGTCGATAAGCTGCTCGACGAGATGATCGAGCAGGGCGGCGACGAGGCACGGCTGGAAGCCCTGAAGGGCAAGGCCGCCATCGCCAACACCAAGCTGGCCTATCAGCTTTTCAAAGAGACCTTTGGAAGCGGGCGCTTCAAGGCGCTGGCCGACAAGGGCGCGCGCGTGCAGCGCCCGCTGTGGGCCAGCACCAGCACCAAGAACCCGGCCTACAACGACGTGCGCTACGTCGAGCGGCTGATCGGCCCGCACACCGTCAACACCGCCCCGCCGCACACCATCGTGGCCTTCAAGGATCACGGGACGGTCGCCGACACGCTGGAGCTGGGCATCGAGGCCGAACAGGCCGTCATGGACGAGCTGGCTGCGGTTGGGATTGACATGCAGGCCGTCACCGACGAGCTGCTGGACAAGGGCGTCAAGGCTTTCGCCGACTCCTTCCAGCAGCTGCTGGACGCCGTCGAGGAGAAGCGGCAGCAGTTTGTCGAGGAGCCTGCCGTTTAAGGGTGTAGAGTCCGGCGCATCGTGGTTTTTACTCAGGCCCGCGCGTGAGCGTCGCGGCTGTGGCGCCGGATGCGCCGGGCAGTCTGGAGCTTAGAGACGATATGATCAAGCGGATCGTCTCATTAGAACCGAGCGTCACGGCGACGCTGGTCGCGCTGGATGTGCGTGACCGGCTGGTCGCCGTGACCCGGTATTGCCACCGCCTGGCCGACGTGGGCGATCTGCCGCAACTGGAGACCACCTGGTCGGTCAGGGTGGAGGACATCACCGCGCTGCGCCCCGACCTGGTGATCGCGGGCACACCTTACCGCGCGGGCCGGATCGACGAGCTGCTGCGGGCGCACCTGAACGTGCTGTGCCTTTACCCGCAAACCCTGGCCGACGTGTACGACCACATCCGCTGGCTGGGGAATCTGTGTGGGGTCCCGGAGCGGGCCGACGCGCTGGTCGCCGAGATGGAGGCGCACCTGGAGTCGTTCAAGGCCCGCGCGCGGGGCAAACCCCGGCAGCGCGTTTACGTCGAGACGTGGTTCGATCCCCTGATGAACGCCCCGGAGTGGGTGGCCGAGATCGTCGAGGCGCTGGGCGGCGAGTTCGTCCCCCAACCGGCGGGACGGCGGATCGACGAGGCGGAGATCATCACCGCCGACCCGGAGGTGATCGTCCTGAGCTGGGCGGGTGTGGGGGAGATCGACCCGGCAGGCGTGTCAAGCCGCCCCGGCTGGGATCGGATCGGCGCGCTGCGTAAAGGGCGCGTCGTGGCGGTGGACGAGATCACGCTCAACGCGCCGGGGCCGAATCTCAAGCAGGGCGTGCGTGAAGTGTGGCGCGCGCTCTACCCGGACGAGGGTTGAGGCGGCGCGGGTTGGCCTGAGTTTGCTGCTTCCGGGGGGGAGCGGCTCCGCCGGCTATCCGCTCGGCATCGTCGCCAGAACGGCCTGCAGGCGGCTGTCCGCCGTCCAGATGTGGTGCATCAGCCCGCCGGGCAGCACCAGCACGTCCCCCGTCTGCACGTCGGCGATTTCGCTGCCGGAGCGCACCTTACCCTCGCCGGAGATCACGACCATCATCACGTCGGCGGCGACCTCGCGCTTGCCGGTGTCACCCTTCCGGTCCAGTTGCAGCAGCATGGCCGTCATCCGGTCGCCCGACCGGATGGGCACGTACATCGTGTTTGCGCCTCCCTCCAGCGGGGCGGCCTCGCCGGGATCATACCGAATCAGTTGCATAGACTGTCCACTCCTCGATCAGGGCAGAGAGAACTAGGGGCCGGGATGATTCTCTGCTAGAACCCGAAACCGCGAAAGATGTTCAACGCGCCAACGATGGCGATCAGCGCCAGGATCAGCAGCAAGATCAGAAAGGCCAGGTTCACGCGGAAGCCGACGTTCGCTTTGTGCCTGATTTCCTCCGTGACCGACCTTTGTTTGTGTTTGAAGTCGCTGCGGGCGGCAGAGCTGAGAAACGTGCCTATTGCGCTGGTCATCAAAGCCAGCCACATGATATGCACCAGGGGGCTTTTGAGCATGCTCAGTATGATGGCGAATGTCACAACGCCCGACGAGACAAAGGCCAGGATGTAACTGTATTGGGCAAAAGTAGCAGGACTGGGACGTCTCATCAAAACACCTCTCATCCGATAACCGGTAACACAACTCCGGAAGCCAACTTGCGAAAGGGCGGGCAGGCCGGACTATCCGGCCAGCGAGCGGTACGCTTCCTGGATCAACAGCGCGTCTTCCTCCAGGTTGGGGCTTTCACAGACCAATGTGCCCCGCACGTCGAAATCCACGCAGGCCTGCAAGAAGGCCCGCCACTCGAGGTCCGACTCCTCCAGAATAAGGTGGTTCTTCTCACCCTTCGGCCCGTACTCGATGCCTGACAGGTGGAAATGCATGTCGTGCAGGCCTTTCCGTTTGCCCAGCGCCTTCTCGACCCGCTTGAACATGGCGGCGAATTCCTGGTAGCTGTTGAAGCTGCCGTCGCCGGGGCGGGCGTGCAGGTGGGCCACGTCGACGCAGGGAGCCACGCCGTCCACCTCCTTGGAAAGCTGGAGAAGCTCGTCCAGCGTGCCGAACACGGCGCTCTTGCCCATCGTCTCCGGGCGGAGCGTGACCTCGACGCCCTCCTCGCGCAGTATCCCCTGGATCTCGACCAGCTTCTGTCTGACCCGCTCGTAGACCTGCTCAGGCGGCTGGTCGTGATACGAGCCGGGATGGAAGATGATGGCTCTCGCCCCGGCCAGGTAGCCCTTGCGGGCGGCGGCCAGCAGCCGCGCGTCGCTCTTCTCCATCAGCTCGGCTGTCTGGCTGTTGAGGTTGATGAAGTACGGCGCGTGGACGCTGAGCTTCACGTCGTGCTCTTCGGCGGTGGCCTGCATCGTGAGGCACGATTCGTCCTTGACACGCACGCTGCGCACCCAGGCGATCTCCAGCGCGTCCAGGCCCAGTTCGCGGATGTAGGCAATCGCTGCCGGGGTGCCGGATCGGGGAGTGCCCTGCGGTGCGCCGACTGTGCCAAAGCGTAGGTTCAAGCGGTGTGCCTCCGGTGTGTGAGTGTGGCGATGTTCTCCTACTTACAGGATAGGCTTCCCGGCGGATTTTGCAAGTGACTCTCTATCCGGGCATCTTGTGATTTCATTCGAACGTACAACTATCTTATTGGGCCGAGGTATCAGGTGGTGGCAATGGGAGCGGATCGCTGTGCCGGATGCTTGCCCAGTATTCCTGGTAACTATCGATCTTTTTACCCAGTCTTTTCACCAGGGATTTTGCTCTCGATATATCCTCTTTTGGAAGCCAAGTACGCTCCCCTATTGTTTCTGCCAGAAACTGCCCAAATGCAAGGAAGCTTGGGTCTTTGATGACTCCGCTTTCAAATAGAGTGGCAAAAGCCGTAACGTTGTCACATTCAGCACATGCCGCAGCTAGGAAGAAAGCAGACCACTCTGCCTTTTTCTTCTCCCTTCCGGACAGAGCATCGTAGGATAGAGAGCTATAATGCTCTGCTAGGTCGGAGAGTACGGGGAACAAAGTATTGGATCCTAGGGTTGCGCCCGCAATGATGCCGAATACTCCAACGAAAAAGAGATGTGGAATAGCTTGCGCCTTGAACTTAGGTTTCTCATCAAGCTCTGCATAGTTGTTGCAGAATTTGTCCCAAGCTTCGGGAAGCAAGTCAAGCACTTGATTAACCACAGCGGCTTTAACAGTTTTTGGAGCTAGGTACGTGGCCTGAGCTACCATTCCCAGATTCATTGAATAAACGAGGACATCGGAAGAAGATGGTGTTACCTGCTCCATAATGCGGTTGAGGTGGTTCTCACTGTCGGGGCACAGACCGCAGGCGAAAAATGTCGCGTATGACCACCAGGGGTCGAGGAAGTTGTTGACAATAACCTGTTCCGCATCAGGGCGACTATCAATCTCAAGCCCAACAAAATACTCTTGGAACGAGCGATGTTTAAACTCATAGGCGCCTTCATCGTTTGAAAACAGCAGTTCGGATCGTTCGGTTATCTCCTTGGAAAGGATGGCAGGAATAAGTTCCTCTATGCCGCGTTCCTGGCTGAACCTCTGCACTTCCTTGTCAAAGTCGGATTGGGTGATCTGTGTCTCGTATTGCTCGTGAATTGACCAACTTATTTTTCGAAGGAAGAACTGTTTTATCCTCCACTCGATCTGTAACGATATGTCTCTACCCGTGTCCCAGCGGCCTAATGCGAGTTCAACATATTTTGCAAATAACTCAGTCAGATTAGCTGGGATCTCTTGACCACTTTCATGTAGGCTGGCTACCAATGCAAGTGTCAGCGGCGTAGAAGGTAGTCCGTGAAGAGCGGTTGGTCCACTTACCAACCTCGCCAGCTTCCTGCCAGCCTGACTGTTTTCACCATACCAATTCTCTACAAATTCGATCATCTGCGAGGGGGATAGCTCATTGATCCTGAGAACGCGGAAACCGGACAGAACAGTTGGCTGATCGAAGATATCTAGTAGCCGTGAAGTTAGGACTATCCTTACGGTGGGATATCTATGACTGAACTCTCGAACGAGGTTGAGGGTGGTTTCTATGCGCTCCTCAGATTGCAATTCATCCAGACCATCGAGTAACACTATCACGGAGCCTTCTGTCAAATCTTCATCAAGTCCTTGTTCAGTGCCGACCGAACAAAAGCGATGAAACTGTTGGCTAAGTGCGCTCTCTATAGCTTGAGGGTCAGACAAGTCTAAGTTCTTGAAATTCACCAAAACTGGAATTGGGCCTCTCCGAGCAGCTTTCTCGTTGCTCTCAATTATGTGAAGTAGCATTTTCCTTAGAAGTGTCGACTTGCCGGATCCAACATCGCCGAGGATGACCGTGTTCTCAGACATCCTCAAGATATTGTTGAAAGAGTACCGCTTTTCGCGTTGTTTAGTTTGCTTTGCGTGTTGTCTTGTGATAGGTGTCAGTACAGGAGGTACGAAGATCGAAGATACCTGATGCTGCTCACTGGAACAGCCGAGGACTCGCAGTTCTTCTATTCGGCTATAAGTTTCCCAAGTTGATGCATAGTATTCAGAAACGTATGGGTCGCGTATGGTAAAGAATGACTTATAATGACGCTCCAAAAGGTCGATAGTAGCATCACCGTCTACGAACTGCACGTTCCTAAAGTCCTTGTCGAGAGCTGCCATTATTATTGTTTTCGCGTTGTCTGATATGTTTCCTGTTGTCCAGACAATGACTTCATTCACAGGAGCCTTCTGTTTTCCTCTCACGTCTTCAACTGGAACTTGGAATGCCATATTGATTTGGTCTCTGACGATGGCGAGATTGGCTTTACCTCCTGCTGCTGCACTTATGTCGCCTGCTTTTGCCACGACTGCATAATACTGCCTGCCTCCGAAGTCAGATGGTTTAGAACATACTATGTCCTTGCCGAATTCTTGGCGTCCATGTGTCTCTTGGACGTTCTCGTACCCCATTTTAATGAGTAAGGGAACCAATATATCTGCTCGAAACTTGGCCTCGTCAAATTCCCTCAGGATACCTCGCTTCTCTGACTGTGTGATCACTTGTCACCCCCAGACGATTGATACAGCCACAAATCAGCCCGTGCTGAACAGAAGGGGCTGTGTTCTTCTCAAGTCTGCCCTTTGTTGAAAGGGTACTCCAGCATCTCGTCGATGTGGTCGCTGACGATGTCCAGTGCCTTGCGCTGCGGCTCCGGGATCTTATCGAGCAGCGCCCAGCGGATGATCTTGCCCACAAACGACTTGGGCATCTCGTCGACGATGAACACCAGCGCCGGGATTAACTCTTTGGGCAGGCGGCGGATGCAGTAGTTCGAGATGGTGCCCGGCTCGATGTGGCGCGTGACGGTGACGAAGGCGACCGCCTTGTTACCCACGCCGATCACAGCCGCCTCCTTGACCTCCGGCAATTCGTACAGCACTTCCTCCACGTCACGCGGGAAGGCCGGGCGTGGCTCTTTATCCTCTTGCTCCGGGTACCACATATCTTTCTTGCGGCTGATGATCTGGAAGTACCCCTCGGCATCCATACGGGCCACGTCGCCGGTGTACAGCCAGCCCTCGCGCAGCGCCCGCTCGGACTCTTCGGGCATCCCCCAGTAGCCGTCCATGATCTGCGGCCCCCGGATGACCAGCTCGCCGATCTCGCCCGGCGGCAGCGGGTTGTCCGTGCCCAGGTGGATGATCCTGGCCTCGGTGTTGGGCAGCGGGAGTCCGATTGTGCCGACCTTGCGCGCCCCGAACAGCGGGTTGGCGTGCGTGACCGGCCCGGCCTCGGTCAGCCCGTAGCCTTCGACCAGACGGCCTTTGGTCAGCTTCTCGAACGTCTCCTGCACCTCGACCGGCAGAGGCGCAGCCCCGGAGATGCAGGCTTTGATGCTGCGCACGCCGTAGCGCCGCACGCCGGGGAAGTTGTTGAGTGCCACGTACATGGTCGGGACGCCGGGGAAGATGGTTGGCCGGTAGCGCTTGATCGCCTTCAACACGTCGGCGGTGACGAAGCCGGGCAGGATGATCATGGCCGCCCCGACCGTTATCGCCAGGTTCATGGCCGCCGTCATGCCGTAAATGTGGCCGAAGGGCACCACGCACAACACCCGCTCGCGGCCTTCCTCCAGGCCGGGGTACCAGTGCCGCGTCTGGAAGGCGTTGGCAACCAGCGCGCGGTGGCTGAGCATCACGCCCTTGGGCCGGTCCATCGTGCCGCCGGTGTACTGGATCAGGGCCAGCTTGCGCGGCGAGACGTTCACCCCAAGCGGGTTGGCGTGGTAGCTGCGCATCAGGTCGACCCACGTGCGCTCTTCTTCGTGTAGGGGCTGCTCCGGGTGGCGGCTCTCCTCGCCCCCGAACAGCGCGAGAGCGATCTTGTGCCACCACTTCAGGTAGTCCGTGACGTTGGTGTAGATGACGTGTTCGAGATCTGTCTCGTCGAGCGCCCGGCGGGCCAGCCCGGCGAAGCGGGGCAGCGTGATCAGGATGTGGGCCTGCGAGTCCTTCACCTCGCGGACGATCTCCTCCGGCGGTGAGATCGGACTGGCTCCCACCACCACCCCGCCCGCCTTCAGCACGCCGTACAGCGCGATCACCCACTGGGGCGTGTTGGGCAGCAGGATCATCACCCGTGTGCCGGTGTTGACGCCCATGCCCCGCAGCGCGTTCCCCAGCCGGTTCGACTGCCGCTCGACCTGGCGGTAGGTCAGCGTCCGGTTCATGAAGACCGTCGCCGGGCGGTTGGGAAAACGCCGCGCGGCGCTGGTCAGCAGCGTGTGGAGCGGGCGCTCAGGGATGCTGAGCGTGAACGGCACGCCCTCCTCGTACACTTTGAGCCAGGGCCGCTCGGCCAGCAGCTTGAGATCCTTCTCAACGTCGTCTCGGCTGGTGCGCCACCGCTCCCCGCCCAGCCCCAGGAAGCGGTTCACCGCCCGCTCGACGGCGTCGTGACGCTCCAGAATCACCATGTGTTTCGATACGCCGACGTTCACGTCTTCGGCGTGCGGGATGCGGCGCGCCACCTCCTCGTAAGCGGCGCGCGGGAAGACCAGGTCGCGGTCGCCCCGGATCACCAGGACCGGCATGGGCAGCTCGCGCATCACCTGCGAGCCATCCCAGCGGGCCAGCCCGTTGCGGAAAAAGCGCTTGATGACGGCGGGCGGGGCCGAGATCTGGTGGTGCACGAAAGGCCGGATCAGGTTGAGGATCGCAGTCGGCAGCGCGAGCAGCGCGCGCGTGTAGAAGGGCAGCCTGAACTTGACGGCGGTTGAGGTCAGGATCAGGTGGCTGACCCGCTCCGGGTAGCGGTGTGCGAAGGTCACCGCCAGCGCCCCGCCGAAGGAGTGCCCCATCAGCACGACCGGCTCATTGACGCGCAGTTCGGCCAAGACGGCGGCGATGTCCTCGACCATCTCGTCAACCGTGTACGCGCTCGGCGGCCTGTCCGAGTGCCCGTGCCCGCGCAGGTCGAGCGCGATGCAGCGGTTCATGTCCGAGAAGGCGCGCAGTTGGTAGATCCACTGCATCGCGTTGCCGCCGAAGCCGTGCACCATCATGATTGTGTTGAGCGGGTGCTCCGGTGCGATGTCGATCACGCTCAGCCGGATCGGCGGCTTGCGCGAGGTGGTCACGTCGTGGCGATATAGCTCCAGGTCGACCTGCATGCGATGGTCCCCCTCTCTGTCCCGTTGTCCTGTTCCTCTGGCGTGTGAGGCATTATAGCATGGGACGCGGTGGGGGAGAATCGGGACAGCGGGCAGGGGTGTCCTTGGGGCAGGTATGCACGCTGCGTGCCTGCTGTGTTTTGCTCTAAAAAGGAGCACCCCGGCCCTCACACCAGGGTGCTCAACGGATAGAAGCGACGACAGGCTCCTCAGCCCATATAACGAGGGCGTGTCCCGCTCTAACCCCCCGCCTTACCCATCAGCGCGGCGCGCTCGACCAGCGTGGCGGGCTGACCGGCCCGCTTCTGGAACACCTGCACGTCGATACGCCGCAGTATGACCAGCGAAACCACCAGGAACAGGGCTTCGATCACGAAGACGACCACGTAGCCGGTGACCGGGCTTGCGACCAGCGCGGTCACGCCGTCGCGCACCACCCCGCTCAGCAGTTGCCCCAGCAGCCGGGCGACCGCGGTAGCCATGCCCCACGCCCCGATGAACAGCCCGACGTTCTCGGCGGTCGTCATGTCGAGCATCAGCGAGAGGTTGGAGACGGTCGAGAGGCCGGTGCCGAGTCCCAGCAGGACGACGCCGCCGTAAAACACGCCCATGCTGGCGACCGGGCCGCTGAGCGCGATCAGCGCAAACCCGATCAGCGCCCCCCACGCCCCCCAACGCGCCACGCCCTTCTTGCCGAGGCGGCTCTGTAACGCGCCCGCCAGCACCAACGTGATCAGCATGCACGTGCCCCAGATGGCGGTGATGCGCGTCGTCGCGGCGGGGCTTAAGCCGAACGCCTGCCCGCCGTAAGGCTCAAGCAGCACGTCCTGCCCCAGGATGGCCGCCAGCAGCACGATCATGTACCAGAAGAAGAGCCGCGCCTGTCGGTTGTCGAGGATCGCGCGGGTCATGTCCGCCCAGGTGTGCCGCTTCTCGGTGACGGCGGTCCGGGCGTCGAAGCGTGGCTCCAGCCCGATCAGGCCGATCACGCCTATCGCCAGCGCCGCGCCGCCCACCAGCCAGAAGGCGCGCACCAGCGCGTCGGGCGTGTAAGGATCGACCAGGTGGCCGACCGTGATGGCCGTCAGGATGATGCCCACCACCATCATGAAAAACATGGTCGCGATGGTGCGGCTGCGGCCTTTTTCGTCCAACTCCGAGGCGAGCGAGAAGTACGAGACCGCCGCGAAGTTGTACCCCATGCCCCACGCGCCGAAGGCCGCACCGCTCAACGCCAGGGCGGGCAGCCCGCCGCCCGCCAGCGCGAAGGCCGCCTTCGGCGCGACGAACGCGCCCCCGACACACATCAGCAGGCCCAGCACGATGTAGGGCGTGCGTCGCCGCCCCCAGATGGGATGGCGATCCGCGTAGGAGCCAATCGCCACCTGGATGGGCGAGAAGAAATACGGCAGCGCGACCAGCACCGTCACCAGCGTGGCCGAAAAGCCCAACTCGTGGATCATCACGCGGTTTAGCGTGCTGGTGAACGGCACCAGCGTGATCGCCAACGCCGTGTGGATCAGGCCCAACTGCACCCGTTTACGCCACATTTGAGTCTGACTCCTTTGTTGCCTGCGTCGGGCGGCAACTCCACGCCCGTACCCGTGCCGGGGTAGGGGGGCTGTCGCTGCCAACGCACTTCCAACCCGCCCAATCTTAACACAGATTTACACAGTTTTACAGCCAGAATCTGCATATATTAGGGGTGATATTCGTAACAAATCTATGTAATTCTATCAATATCGCCAGGGCCGGACCATCGTATCCCGCCTTCTCCGGCCCCGCGCAACCCGTGACAAACATCAGGCCAGATCGTGACAGGCAACACTACATCGCCCCACCCCCCGACGTTTATACTGCAAGTACATAGTGTGCCCTCCAACATAGCTACACCTGAGAACAACCGGCGTCGTAAGGTCTTGGGCATCTCTGCGACAGGGCGTTGGTTCGTAAGCAGAACCGCAGGGCTTCCCTGTGGGTCAGATTTGTATGAGAGGGTGGATCAAATGGTGAACACGCTGGAGAGGGCAAAACAGGACTCTGGCGGGGCGATCCCGCCTGAAAAGCTGGTACATCCCGACGGTGCAACGCACAAGAAGACACACCCGCCGCCCCGGGCGCGCACCAACGCCATCATGAAGTCAACATTCCTCGACGACCTGAGAAGAAGCCCCGATGACGATACCCGCCTCGCTGCCGTCCTCGCGCTGGGTGAGATCGCCGACCCCGGCACCATCCCCGACCTGATCAAGGCACTTTACGACCCCCTGGTTGAAGTCAGGCACCTCGCCGCAGAGGCACTGGAGAAGATCGGCACACCGGAGGCGCTGGCCGCCGTCCGGGCGTGGAGAGCCGATCACAACGGTGGGCTGACCCGCCGACGCGGCATGCACTAGCACCCCGGCCAAACATACCCCATCTGAACGGGCATTCGCTCGATTATCCGTGCGGGCGCTGCCGTCGTTTTCGCTTGCATTACCTCGAAATTCGATGTATAATACTGAGAAGTTCGATGCATCGAAACAAGGGGTATGTGACTTCTATGTGGATTGGAGCGTGTCAACTATGAACTTCAAAGGCAGTTTGCCGCTCTTGATCCTGCACCTGCTCTCCCAGAGACCGGCGCACGGCTACCGCGTCGCCAAGGAGATCAAGCACCGGTCGGAAGGTGTGCTCGATTTTGCCGAGGGGACGCTCTACCCGACGCTGCACAACATGGAGAAGCAGGGCCTGATCGAGGCATTCGAGGAAGAGGAGAAAGGGCGCACCCGTCGCTACTACCGCCTGACCGAGACCGGGCGGCAGGCCCTCGCCAGGGAGCGGGGCGAGTGGGAGCGCTACACCCGCGTCGTCAACCTGATCCTGGAGGACGCATCATGAGCAACATCCATCCCGATCTCGCGCGCTGGCTGGACACCGCGACCGAGGGGCTTTCGTCCGAGGTCGCCGCAGCCGTGCGCGACGAGCTTACCGCGCACTACGAGGACGCGCTCGCCGAGTACACCGAACAGGGAGCCGCCGACGCGCACGCGCGTGCGATGGCCGACCTGGGCGCGGCGGACACGACCGCGCAGGGACTCAAGGACGCGCACCTGGGACGCAGGCGCTACGAGATGGCCTCGGTAGCCAGCCTGCTGACCGTCATCACTATCTTCGTGGTCAACTTCGCTTACGTTCTGTGCGTGGGCAAGGGGCCGCGGGCGGAGATGATCCTGCTCCTGGCGTTCAACCTGGTCATGCTCCCGCTGAGCCTGTGGGTGCTGCTGACGCTCAAGCGGCTGCTGACCTGGCGCTTTGGCGTCCCCCGTCTCGACCGGATCTTCGCGCTGGGCATCGGCGGGCTGGTTGCTAACTGCATCGTGGACAGCGTCAGCCAGGCGGTGTTCGGCTACTCGTTCAACAGTGGGGGCGTGCGCAGCGTGCTCGACCTGACGGGCGGGTTTGAGATCGCCGTCAACCTGGCCGCGCTCGGTGCACTGGCGGCCATCGGCGTCAGCCTGATCGGGATCGCGGTCAGGATCGTCAAGATGGAAGACGGGCTGTACGGCCTCGGCAAGGGGCTGGCAGTCGTGACGTTTGTGATGGGGCTTTGCTTCGCCAGCATCGGGGTGTGGGTCACGCTGCGGGTGGAGACGCTCGTCGCGGCGACTTCGATCATGGTGATGCTGACTCACTTCCTGCTCTGGCCGCTGGCGACGCTGCTGTTCTTCCGGGCGGCGTATCGCCCCTCGCTTCGACCGGCGCGCTTTGCATAGGTAAACAACGCGCAAGAGACCGGCAGGCTCTCCTTCCCTGGGGAGCCTTTTTAGGTTAGTCTATATACGAGAAGTACACCTGTGCATTGTGGGGGATACGCCATATGGGTTTTTTCGACTACCTGAAGGACCTGTTCTCCGGCTGGGGCCGCTCGCCCTCCTACGAGGGGCTGTACATCTACGTCCGGCTGGATAAAAGCGGCGAGGTCGTCCAGTTGCGCCTTAATCCCGTTGCCGAGTTGAACGCCGACAGCGAGCGGGGCGGCTACGTGTGCCGCAAGCACATCACCGGCCCGATGACGTTCGACCGCGCCGAGGCCACATTCTACTTCGACCGTGTCCACCGGCTGACCGGAGCGGACATCGTTGGTGGGGAGCTGGCTGCTCAGGAGGACTGGCTCGCTCAGTTGGAGTCCGGCAGCTCGGCGGACGCCTAGCCTTTCTTTGCCGGTGTGCTGTGAAGCCATCAGGCGGCGCTCTACGCGCTGACGGCTCACTTTGCTGATCGGTGCCGTGAAGGGTGAGCGTTTTTGCGTCTTGCCGCCTAATGTCTCTCGCGCTACAATCGCGTCGCCATGCTTGACCTGGGAATTGTGATAGTCAACTGGAACACGCGGGACTACCTGCGGCGCTGCCTGCAAACCGTTTTTGCCAGCGAGGGCGAGTTCTCTTACCGCGTGGTTGTCGTCGACAACGGGTCGGTCGATGGCAGCGATGAAATGGTTGCCCGCACCTTCCCGGATGTCACCGTGATCGGTGGGCACGGGAACGTCGGCTACCCCGCGGGCAATAATCTGGGACTGCGCACGTTGGGTTACGCCGACAGGGCCGAGACGATCTCGCCGGCCGCACCGCGTTATGCCTTGCTGCTTAACCCCGACACCGAGCTTCCCCCCTATGCTCTGGCTCAGATGATCACCTTCATGGATACCAACCCCGACGTTGGTGTCGCCGGGCCGAAGCTGGTCCTGCCCGACGGCTCGCTTGACCTGGCCTGTCGGCGCAGCTTTCCTTCGCCGGATGTCGCCTTGTGGCGGATGCTCGGCTTCTCGAAGCTCTTCCCAGGCAGCAAAACCTTTGCCCGCTACAACCTCACCTTCCTGGATGAGGACGAGGTCGCCGAGGTGGACTCGGTCGTGGGCGCGTTCATGATGGTGCGCAAACACGCCATCACCGCGGTCGGGCTGCTGGACGAGAGGTTCTTCCTGTACGGCGAGGACCTCGACTGGGCCAAGCGCATCAAGGAGGCGGGGTGGAGTGTGATGTACTATCCCAGGGTGCGGGTCAGGCACGTCAAGCGCGCGGCCAGCCGCCAGAGCGACCGCGCACAGTACGAGTTTGTGCGGGCGATGCTGCTCTTCTACCTGAAGCACTACCGCGCCGAAACGCCCTGGCCGGTGCATCTGGCCGTGATGGGCGCGCTTGCGCTGCGGGGTGGGCGCCGGTTGTGGCCTGAGATCCTGACAGCCAACAGGGGGGGTGAGGGATGAGCCAGGCGCGCCTTCGAACGCTGTACACTGTCTCAATGATCGCGCTGGACGGGCTGATGGCGGCGGCCGCTTTCGTGCTGGCCTACTACCTGCGGCTCAAGGTGCCTTTCCCCGCGCCGCCGACCAACGTGGCCGGTTTCCTGGCCTACATGCCGATGCTGGTGGTGCAGGTGTTGACCATCATCGTCGTCTTCTACGCCAACAGGCTGTATCACGCCGCGCGGGCGGCCTCCCGCGCCGACGAAGTTTACACCATCTTCGGGGCCGTCAGCGTCGGTATGATGCTCTCGGTTGCCATCTCTGCGCTGACCTTCAAAAACAGCATCATGGAGCTTGATTTTCCCCGCGCGATGATCCTCTACGCCTGGCTGCTGGACATCGGGCTGATCGCGCTGGGCCGCGAGGCGCATCGCCGGTTGTGGCACTACCTCCGCATGCAGGGGATCGGGCGTGACCGCGTGCTGGTCGTCGGGGGCGGCGAGCCTGCGCAGGCCATCATCCAGAAAATGCGGTGGTCGCCTTACCTGGGCTACGAGTTGGTCGGCGTGGTCAACGGCGACCAGGAGCAAGGCAAGATCGCCGGTGTGCCGATTCTTGGCCCTGCTGCGGATCTGTCCGGGATCATCGACCGGCACCAGGTGGACGAGGTGATCATCGCTCTGCCGGAGGGCAGCGACCGCCACGAAATCGTGCGGCTGGTCAGCATGTGCCACCGTGGCCGCGTCGCGATCAAGATTTTCCCTGACGTGTTCGAGTTCATCACCACCGGCGTGACAATCGACGACCTGGGGGGACTGCCCCTGCTCAACGTGCGCGATATTCAACTGCGCGGTTGGAAGCTGAGCCTGAAGCGTGCCCTGGACATCGTCGGCGCGGTTGCGGGCCTGGTGCTGCTCTCGCCCTTGTTGATGCTCTTCGCGCTGCTGATCCGCCTTGAGTCGCCGGGGCGCGTCTTCTACTGCCAGGAGCGCATGGGCCTGGATGGACGCCCCTTCCAGATGGTCAAATTTCGCTCGATGCGCCAGGATGCGGAGAAGGATGGGCCGGGCTGGACGGTCCAGAACGACCCCCGCCGCACCAGGCTGGGTGCGTGGCTGCGCTCGAAGGATATTGACGAGCTGCCCCAGTTGATCAACGTTCTGCTGGGCGATATGAGCTTGGTGGGGCCGCGCCCGGAGCGCCCGGTGTATGTCGAGCGGTTCCGCCAGAGCATCCCGCGCTACATGGACCGCCACCGCGAGAAGGCCGGAATGACCGGCTGGGCGCAGATCAACGGGCTGCGTGGCGACACCTCAATTGCCGAGCGCACCAAGTACGACCTGTGGTATATCGAGAACTGGTCGCTGTGGCTCGACGTCAAGATCATCGTCCGCACCCTCATGACGGCCGTTTTGAACTCCACCGGTGAGCAAGACGCTTATTGATGGTCGGCCCGCCCCGGTGCGACCGGAGAGGTCACGCAGCATATCCCGCCTGCGGCTCACCCGCACGCAGTGCCACCCTCGCTCATCGTATTCCAGTCAATCACCTTTTTGGGGTAGACGTTAATTACCGTCGTCTCGTGATACCGTGTGCATTCGACAATGTCGCGCCGGTGTTGGTGCTTGTGCCCGTGCAGCAGGTAGGTCGGCTTGAAGGCCCGCATGAAGGCCAGGAAGCTCTTGAAGCCCTTGTGAGGTAAGTCCTGGCCGTCATGGATGCCGAACGGCGGCGCGTGGGTGACCAGGATGTCCAGGTAGCGGCCATGGCGCAGGCGGTTGATCATCAGGCCCGGCGTCAGCCGCGCGATGCGCGTCCACATCTGCCCGTTTGTGTACTGGTGGATGGCGCGCGGGTGATAGCGCATCGAGCCGCCCAGCCCGGCCAGCAGCAGCCCCTTGATGGTCTCCCTGTGCCCTTCGAGCGGGATGCACCCTTCGGGCGCGGTGAGGATGCGCCCGTCGGATGTAAACTGGGTTTTGTCGTGGTTGCCGTAGACGTACACAACCGGCACGGGCAGCACCGTTGTGACAAATTCCAGGTAGTAGTAAGGCAGGTCGCCGCACCCGATCACCAGATCGACATCGCCGTACATCTCGCGAATGTTCAGCGAGTAGATCGCTTCGACGACGCAGTCGCTCAGGGCCAGGATCTTCATCGGGCTGTGTTTCGCTCTGCCGGTGCCTACCAAAAAGACCCGGAGAAAGCCGGGCCGTCGTCCTTAGGTCGAGTATACCATACGCGCCCTGCGGGGATCACAGCATAGGCTGTGGGTAGAGAAAAAGGAGAGGGCAGGTCACGTCATGTCACCTGCCCCCTCGTCGTCGGCATCAGTAGAGGCTCACCTCCATCCGCGCCAGCTTCTCGCGTAGGCCGGTCATGTCGGTCAGGTGCCTCTCGATGACCTGCTCCACTTCGCTCCGGATGGCGGGTGTCAGCGGCCCGTTCTTCGTCTTGACGGTCACCGTCGCCACCAGCGGCTGGTCGAGCGGCTTGCCGATCTGGCTCAGGATGTAGACCTGCGCCTCGGCCACGTCCTCGACATCTGCGATGATATCCTGCGCCGCCAGCAGCGCCAGCACGTTGTACAGCTTGCCCACGTGGCTGATGGGGTTCTTCCCGGCGGCGGCTTCCAGTGACGCCGAGCGGAAAGGCGCGATCACGCCGGTGACGCGGTTGCCGCGCCCGACCGAGCCGTCGTCCCCCATCTCGGCGCTGGTGCCGGTCAGGGTCAGGTAGACGTTCTCGGTGCCTTCCTCGTCGGCGGTGTTCACGTCGACGCGCACCACACGCTTATCGACATCCCTGGCGTAGGCTTCAATCGCCTTGTGTGTTGCGTTTTTGATCTCGCTGTATTCGGTTGCGTCCTTGATCTCGGTGGCGATGAAGGGGATGGCGCAGGTCAGGATGATCTCGTCCCCCAACCGCGCCCCCATGACCTTGATGTCCTCTCCCAATGGGAACTGGTTGACCAGGTCGTAGTTGATGTACTGGCAGGCCTCGTAGACAGACTTCTCCAGCCCGGAGTGCGGCCAGTGCGCCACGCCGAAGCTGGTGTCGTTGGCCGTGACTTTGTCAACCGCCTGGATAAGCTCGCTCGCGCCGCGCCCGGCGTAGCAGTCGATCACGCAGTGTTCATCCGGGTCGAGGTGCTTCATTGTGTCGCGGATGTGGGCCTTGGCGGCCTGGATGGCGATGCTGTCCATGGGGACTTTGCGCCCATCTGGGGCGACGGGGGTGCCGCGCCCGGCGATCTGGATGCGGATCGGCTTGAGCAGTTGCGCGTGTCCATAGCCGATCTCGACATCGCCGGCCACCAGTTGCACCTTGTCGAAGTTGTGATGCAGTGGCGCGCCCAGGTTCTCCCGGCACCAGCGAGTGTACTCAACCGAAACACGCTCGGCGATCCCATCGCACAGGCTGTCGGGATGGCCGATCCCCTTGCGCTCGACGATCTCGACCGGTCGCTCTTCGATGTGGGTCTCCGTCGATTCGGCCACTACAATATTACGGTTCATCGCTCCTTGTGCCTCCTGCTTGTACGCAAACGAAAAGCGCCTCACCCGTATTTGAGAAGAGGCGCTAGGCACATCAGTGCAGCACTCCTCTCATCTTCCAGGGTCAAATTCCTCTGCCGGAATTGGCACCATTCCGTCGCAGCAAAGACGGCGGCTGCCGAGGCTTCACAGGGCCGGTCCCTCCACCTCTCTGGATAAGAGCAAGTCTTTTCGTTCGCTGCTTATTTGATTGTGGCGCGAGTGTAACACTTTGAGGGGGGGCTGTCAACCGCCGCAGGCCCGCGCGCGTTGACAGCCCACGCCGCTCCACCTTATAATGAGCGCGGCGCGTGAGGTGCGCCGAATCTGGGCAAAGTTGACCGGAGATCCGATGCCACGAGAACCGATTCGCAGGGAGTTGTTGAGCTGGGACGACGTTGACAAGCTCATCGATGTGCTCCTGGGCCAGTTGCGGGACGCGGGGACGTTCGACGCGATGGTGATGATCACGCGCGGGGGGATCGTGCCTGGGGGCATGATCTGCGAAGCGCTTGACATTCGCCGGGTGCTGACGGCAGCCGTGCGCTTTTCGGCTGAGATCGGTGCCGAGCCGCTGGCCGCCTGGCCGCGGTTCCTCCAGTTTCCTGAAGACGACCTGCTGGTTGGCCGCCGCACGCTGATCGTCGATGACGTGTGGGGCAGCGGGCGCAACATGGTGGCGGTGCGGGGGCGTGTCGAGGCGGCGGGCGGCAAACCGGCCACCTGTGTGCTGCACTTCAACCCCTATCGTTCGCTGTTCTCCGACCTCAGGCCGGATTTTTACGGGGCAGTCACCGACGCGCGGATCATCTACCCCTGGGAAGTTGATCGGGGCCTGGACACGATTTCGTCCGGCCCAACCGGTGTAAACTGACGGCGGGAGTGGCTGATGATCGTGGGAAACGTGGTCTTGCTGATCGTGGCCGGTGCCTTTACGGTGCTGGCGCTGGTGCTCGGCTTCTACGTCGCGGTGGAGGTCACCCGGATTGTGCGCGAGATCACCACTCAGGCCGCAGAGGAAAGTGCCCGGACGCCGGATGGCTCTGGAACATCCGATTGGCACCGCACCGGGTCACCCGGTGAAGAGGAGCACCCGTTCACGCCGTACCGCAACCGCGAGGTCGTGGAGCGCCTGATCACGCACTTCGAAGAGGGCGAGGTTGACGTGTCGGGTGAGCGAGAAGGGTAGTGCTTGCTGGCCGGAGACGGTTACGGCTGAGGGGAGACGGTGCCTGGGAGGGGGTCAATCTTGTTGTGAAGCGTCTTCCTCGTCGTCGTCTTCTTCGGCAGTGGCGGACACACCACCGGGGAGCGAATCCCCGTCGTCAGCCTCTTCGGCGATCTCAACCTGATCGTCATCTATCTCCTCGACGACCTCCGCCGGGCCGGCATCTATCTCCTCGACGACCTCCGCCGGGCCGACATCCGTCTCCTCGACGGCTTCGGACGGACCGGCATCTGTCTCCTCGACGACCTCCGCCGGGCCGACATCCGTCTCCTCGACGGCTTCGGACGGACCGGCATCTGTCTCCTCGACGACCTCCGCCGGGCCGCCGTCTGTTTCTCCCTCTTCTTCTGATTGGCTGAGCGCTTCCGGCGACACTTTGTCGGTGGGCTGGTCAAGCCCCAGATCGCGCTGGGTGAAGCCGATGCGCCTCCGGCCCGGCTCGATGCGGACGATGCGCACCGTGACCTGATCGCCTCGCTTGAGGTAGGAGTACGGCTCGACCAGCGTGCCGTCGGTCATCTCGCTGATGTGGAGCAGCCCCTCGATGCCGTCTTCGAGCACGACGAAGGCACCGAAGTCAACCACGTTGCTGACTTGCCCCTCGACTATCTGGCCGATGCGGTAGTTCTGCTCGACGATCTCCCAGGGATCGGGCTGGGTGCGGCGCAGGCTGAGCGCGATGCGCTGCCGATCCCGGTCAAGCTCCAGCACGTAGACCTCGATCTCCTTGCCGATCTCAAGCACGTCGCTGGGATGGGGGACACGGTGCCACGCCAGCTCGGAGACGTGGATCAGACCGTCTGCGCCGCCCAGGTCGACGAACGCGCCGAAGTCTCGGATGCCGGTCACCTGGCCGGTGACCACGTCACCCACGTTCAATTCGTCCAGCAGGCGCTTCTTCTGCTGCGTACGCCATTCGCGCTGCGCCTCGCGCTGGGAGAGAATCAGCCGCCGCCGCCCCTGGTTGACCTCGATCACTTTCAGACCGATGACCTCCCCAATCAGGCTGCTCATCACCTCGCGGCGTTCTTCGGTGTTGAGGCCCTGCTTGAGGTCGAGCGTGTGTGAGGCCGGCACGAAGCCCTCCAGCAGGCCGAAGCGCACCAGCAGGCCGCCCCGGTTATAGCCGGTGACCTCGGCTTCGATCACGTCCTGGTTTTCGAGCAGCTCGCGTGCGCGTTGCCAGTCTTTGCCCTGCAGGCCCAGGTTGAGAGAAACCAGCAGGTTGCCCTCCCGGTCGTTGGGGTTGAGGACGTAGACCGGCACGATGTCGCCCACCTGGAGCGATTCGAGGAAGTCGGGATCGAGTCGTTCGATGTCCTGGGGGGGAATGATGCCGTCGCGCTTCACGCCCAGGTCAACGACGATCTCACTTTCACGGATCTCCAGGATTTCGGCGTCGCGGATGTCGCCTCGTGCAGGTGGGACGAAGTTGTACGAATCCTCCAGCATGTCGGAGAACTGCGGGCTTTCTTCTTCGTTGGCCTCGGAAAACATCCCAACCATTACCTTTCACGCGTTGCCGGCTCGCCGTGCAGTGTGGGGGGACACACATTAGAGAAAACGGCGCGCTCCATCGCTTGCAGGAGACGCCCCAGGCTTTGTCGTATGTGAGGTAATGGTGGGTCAGAGGCCGCACATTTCCCCGGTGTTGGCTATGTGGCTAGTATGGAAGAGGTGTACTTTCCATAAATCTCCGCAAACAAACCTGTTTGACCGTCGGCCCGCCCCTCACTGCGACGAAATGCCCTGTCCGCCCACAATGCGCCTATCTGCCTGCTATTATTCAGTATAGCCGATGGTCTGGTAAGCGTCAATTATGACGCCTTTAGTATAGTTTTCGTGGCGCTGTGGTCGGGTGGGCGTACCATTGAGCGGGTGCCAACCGCCGCATTTGTGGTTACAATTGCATCCCTGGAGCCAGGGCGATGACCTGGAGGTCACATGTGGGTCTCGCCGGGAAGGGGCTGTTCCCGGCGGGGCTTGAGGATGGATACCATGCGCAACGTTCTGATCACCGGCGGAGCGGGGTTTATCGGCAGCAATTTTGTGCGCTACATGCTCGGTAAATACCCGGACATCTACGTCGTCGTGTACGACAAGTTAACCTATGCGGGCAACCGGGACAACCTGGAAGATGTCTCGCAGGACCCGCGTTATAAGTTCATTCGTGGTGACATCGCCGACCGGGGTGCGGTCGCGCGCGCGCTGGAGTCCAGCCGCATCGACACGGTGGTCAACTTCGCCGCCGAAACGCACGTCGACCGCAGCATCCTGGACCCGGATGCGTTCATCCAGACCGACGTGGTCGGCACGTACACGCTGCTCGATGAGTGCTATAAGCACGGCGTCGGGCGCTTCTTACAGGTCAGCTCGGACGAGGTGTACGGCTCGATCCCGGTGGGGCGCTTCAGGGAAGGTGACCCGCTCGAACCCAACAGCCCCTACTCGGCCAGCAAGGCGGGCGGCGAGCTGATGGTGCGCGCCTATCACGTCACGTATGGGCTGAACACGGTCGCCACGCGGGGCAGCAACACTTTCGGGCCGTACCAGTACCCGGAGAAGCTGCTGCCGCTGTTCATCACCAACGCCATCGACAACGAACCGCTGCCGCTCTACGGCGACGGCAGGCAGGTGCGCGACTGGCTGTACGTGGACGATCACTGCGCCGGTATCGACCTGGTCCTCCAGCACGGCGAACCGGGCGAGGTTTACAACCTGGGCGGCGATAACGAGCGCCACAACATCGACGTGATCCGTCAGATGCTGGCCGTCCTGGGCAGGCCCGAATCGCTGATCCGTTTCGTCACCGACCGCCCCGGCCACGACCGGCGCTACGCGCTCGACAGCGGGAAGACCCGCGCGCTCGGCTGGCGACCCGGCGTCAGCTTCGACGAGGGGCTTGAGCGGACGGTCAGGTGGTACGTCGAAAACGAGTGGTGGTGGCGCAAGATCAAGAGCGGGGAATATCTGGAGTACTATAAGGCTCAGTACGGGCGGCGTTTGCAGGGCTAAAGGGCGGAAAGCCCGGTTGTGGCCGCGAAGCACCTTCGCGGCGGTTTTTTGTGTGGTGGTTTTGCTGCCGCGTTCTTCGAGGGTAGATGATATGCGTAATCGTCGCCGGTGGATCGCCGGGGTGAGTGGAGTGCTGGTCGGGCTGAGCTTGGCGGCCTGTGGAGTTCTTGGCGGGCGGGCCGGACAGACGCCTGCACAGGGTGAGGCGGGAACCGGACAGCCCGGCGCTGCGGGCGAGCAGCCCGGCGAGACCGTCCCTCCCGCGACTGCGACCCCCTTCAAGAGTGAGCTTGTCATCTGCGCGCCGGACGACCCCGACACGCTGTACGACCTGGCCGACCCGGTGGCGGCGGCCATCCTGCGGCTGGTTTCGCCGCCTGCCGCCGTCTACGGCGAGGATTACGTCGCCGAGCCGGGGAGCCTGCTCTCGCTGCCCGGCGTCGAGGACGGCAGCCTGCGGGTCAACGAGGACGGCTCGATCACCGTCAGGCTACACTACCGCAGCGACCTGGTCTGGTCGGACGGGCAGCCCTTTGACCCCGTCACCGATCCGGCGCTGGGACTCTCACTCCCGGCGCTGCCGTCCGCGCCCACCTTCGAGGTGCTCGACGTGCAGGTCGGCGATGCGTCCATCGAGGTGACGGCTGCACCCGGCGCGGAGTATCCCTACGTCCCGTCGCAGCCACCGCTTCCCCATCACGTATTCGGCCAGCAGGTCGACGCGCAGGCGCTCGCCGACGAGGGCTACACCCGGCTGTTGAATCCAACCCTCGGCCCATATTACCTCTCGGAGGTGCGCCAGGACGATCAGAGCATGGTCTTTGCCGCCAACCCCCACTATCCCGGCGCGGAGGCGCTGATCCCGGTGCTGAGGCTGCGCTTCATCCCCGATCCCAACCAGATCGTCGCTGAGCTGCTGGGCGGCGGCTGCGACGTGGCGCTGGACGGCAGCCTGGGCGTTGACCAGCTTGCGGCACTGCTTGAGGCGCAGAACAACGGCCAGGCCCGGCTCTACATCCGGCCCGGCCCGGTCTACGAGCGTGCGATCTTCAACACGTATCCCGATCCCTTCTCCGGGCAGGTGCCGTACTTCGCCGACGCGCGCGTGCGGCAGGCATTCGTCTACGCGGTGGATCGCGCCACGCTCGGCCAGGGGGCTTTTGGCAGCGCGGGCGTGCCGCTCGATAGCTGGATTCCGCCGCAGCACTGGGCCTACCCCGGCCCGGAAGCGCTGACCGTCTATCCCTACGACCCGGCGACCGCCGCCGCGCTGCTCGACCAGGCGGGCTGGGTCGACCTCGACGGCGACGGCACGCGCGAGTATCACGGTCAGGGCGGGGTATACGCCTGTCAGCGCGGCGAGTGGCGCATCGAGGCCGAGACGCCGCTCGCGCCGACGCTGCTGATCCCGGCGGGCGACGCGCTGCGCCAGCAGATCGCGTCCCGGTTGCAGGCCGGTCTTGCCCAGGTCGGCGTCAACCTGAACGTGCAGCCGGTCGAGCCGGGCATGATGTTCGCGCCGGACGGCCCGATCACCCACCGCGCGTTTGACGTGGCGCTGCTTTCCGGCGTTGCCCGCCCCGACCCCGGCGGGATCGGCCAATGGGTGGGCGCGGACGTTTACCGCCACCCGCTTGAGCTGACGGTCGTGCATCGCTGGGATCTGGCCGACCGCTGGCTGACCAGCGAGCAACTGGTCGAGTTGCTTGCACCGAACAACGTCCCCGGCTCTGAGAACGACTACCAGGGGCAAAACTTCGCCGGATGGTGCAGCGAGGCGGCCAACGTCGCGATTGTGGAGGCCAACCTCGCGCTGAGCCTGGACGAGCGGAAGGCGTTCTACGCGCAGCAGCAGGCGCTCTTCACCCAGGAGGTGCCAGAGATGCCGCTTTTCGCCCGGCCCCGCATCGCGGCCAGCGCGCCCTACGTGTGCGGAATCCGGCCCGGCCCTTACGACCCGCTGACGTGGAATGTCGAATCATGGTACTTCGACGAGAGCGGCGCGTGTGGGCGGTGAGGCGGAAAGGCTGTGACGCACCATAAGCGTGGCTGATCGTGGGCCGGCCTCGGTGGGACGTGTGGGCGGAAGTGGGTGGCGTCGCTGAACTGACCCCCTGTGTGTCGGAGGGATGAGATGATCTCTTCACCTTTGAAGGCAGACTCCACCAATTTGACCGGCTTCAAGGCATGGCGAATGGAAGTGATCTTCGCGGTGCCGATCATCGCATTCGTGATCTATCTGTTCTATCTCTGGTTCGCCGTGCTCGACCGGTACTTTATCTTCCTCTATTTTCACGACATGGGGCCGGGATTTGATACCACCCCCTTTGGCAGAGTTACGGCGAGTCGCTACTGGATGTCGGGGCTGGTCGCCGGTGGGGCGGTGATGGTGCCCTACATCGTGACCAATTTCGTGTTAGGGCGCGTGGTGAAGTCCTACCGCGCGCCGGAATGGTGGCGTCTGTGGGTGCTGTGTGCCATTCCTTTGCTTATCGCCATCCCCGCGATAGTGATGACGGTCAACGACCCGGTGCTGCCCTTTAAGAATGCTGCTCAGGTCACCGCCGCGACGTTGGTTGGACTGGCGCTGGCCGTTGGATTGGGCCGGTTTGCGGCAGAACGTCCGTTGGCGTATGTCGTGCTGATGATAGATGGGTTCTCGCTGGCGTGCCTGCTCACTTCTCTGATTCGCTTCGAAAGCTACCCACGCTGGCTGGCGCGAGGAAGCACCGGGATTATCTACATCTACAGACAGTTGGCTTTTGTCGCGGTCGGTATCGTGCTGCTGATCGTCATGACCGCGTTTTACTATTTGTGGCGGCGCGTGGAAATCCCGAGCGCGGTGGCCTGGTTCGTCGCGGGTCTGGATTTTATGTATTTGTTTGTACCTCTCTGTCATCATCTTTTCTGGTGCAGCGATGAGGGTAGCTGGACCGACCCTGACTATTTTGCCTACATCTCCGACGCCGACAACTACTTCGCCCGCAGTGCCCTGCTCCAAATCGGCGTCTGGATAGCGGTGGCACTGATTGCGCTGGGACTTACCAGGCTGCGTTTATGGCTGCGTCGGCGGCAGATGGCATCGCACGCCGGTCAACCGGTTGGTGAATCGACTCAGGAGTTACGCAGTTGAGCGCTTCTGCGCCGCTCCTGCGCCCTTCCGGCCACACCGCAGCGAGTGAATAATGTAGTAAATCTGTGTAATCCGCGTAATTTGCGGACTGATACAGGCCGGGGTAGGGAGGCGCTTCGCACTACCGCCGGTGATCACGCGTCCGGCGGCGGTTCGGCTTCGTAATCCACACTGTGGATCGCGCTCGTCCCCTCAGGATAGGCAGATCTGACCTTCCTGTTCCCTTCGTCCTGGGTGAAGCCGTCCTCGTCGGTGGCCCGCACGGCCACGTGGAACGTCCCCGTATGCTCCGGCGTCCAGGTGGTCCACCACTGCGTCCAGGCCAGCGGCGAGGGGCCTTCCAGCAGCTCGCAGGCGATCCACTCACCGTCATCGATCTGCACCTCGACCCCGGTGATGCGGCGCTTTCCGGCATAGGCCCAACCCTGGATGGCAAACTCGCCCCGGACGGTCGTCAGTTTGGGGGGCATGACGATCTGGGAGTTGGTCTTCACCTCGGCGATGTCACTCCAACCCCGCTGTTCCCAGTAGCCCAGGTACTGCTCGTTGATAAACTCGATGCGGGTGAGCCACTTGGGCATCTTCTGCCCGTAAAGGCCGGGCATCATGATGCGTACCGGGTACCCGTGCTTGTCAAGCAGCGGGCTGCCGTTCATGGCGTAGGCCAGGAGCGTGTCCTCTTGCAGAATCCACTCCACGTCGACCGCCGTGTTATAGCCGTCGGCGGCGTAAAAGCGCGCGCGTATCGCCTCTTCCTGGATGCCTGCCCGGTCGAGCAGCGGTTTGAGACGAACTCCCGTCCAGGTGGCGGTGCCGATCTGGCCGCCGCCGACCGGGTTCCCGATGCACTCCAGCGTGCGCGTGTCGGTGACGGCTTCGAGCGCCAGCAGGTCGTCGTAGGTAAGCGTGAGGGGGGTGTCGACCAGCCCGTCGATGGTCAGCGACCAGTCCTCAAGCTTGACCCTCGGCCCGGCGCCGTAGCTGGTCGCGAAGAACTCGTCTGTGGGGGTGACGACCGTCTCTTTGTCGTAGGTGACCTGGCCATAATTGGGGTCGGGTGCGTCGTAGTTGACCTGCCCGGCGTCCTCCGGGGGTCCTCCTTTCCCGCCGGTCGGGCGGCACGAAACCACGAGCGCCCCTGCCGTCCCCGTGACGAGGAGGAGAAAATCGCGGCGGGAGATGCGTTTGGTCATGACGTTACTTCCTTTCAAGCCCAGGAAATTGAATTACCAACATCATCATGAGAATATACGCTGATTATACAGATGTGGTTATGAAAAATCACCTCGAAAGGGTCGTATAACGACGACGGGCCGCCGGCAGGCGGCCCGGCGTGTGAGGAGGGCTGCGCGTTACTCGGCTGGGTTGAGAACGCGCCCGATGAACAGCGTGGTGCCCGTCCGCTTATCGTAGATGGCGAAGATGAAGGGCCGGTCGACTCTGACCTCGACAGGCCCGCCCTCGACGATGGCCGCACTCTTTCTCATGATCACGGCGGTGGCGGCTGCCGCCTCGGTGCCGCTTTCGTCGACCTGGACAAACGTCTTGTGTATCACGTTGCTGATGAACAGGTCGCGGCTGCCGCTGATGCCGGAGAAGTCCGCCCCACCGCCAAACGCCGCCGGCATCCCCATCTCGGCCAATTCCTTCGCCAGGTCGAGGTCGTATTCGTACTTGAAGCGCGGCATGGTCAGGTCAACCGTCGCGGACTGGATTGAGTCCCTGATCGAGGTGAACGCCGCCGCGTCGAGCGCCCCCTCGAAGTCCTCGAAGCGGCCCTCGTCGGGCAGCATGACCAGCATCGCCATGTCCTCGCCCAGGTAAGGCAGCTCGACCGCCTGGTAGGTTTCGCCCCTGGTGTATCCGAGGCTCTCCTGCTGGGACATCATGGGGACGGTGACCTGCCCCCCGTCGAGGAGGAAGAAGGCGTCGTCGCGGGTGGCCGACTCCTCGAAGGGGTGCAGCCACGACGCGTTGAAGTAGATGGCGTTGGTGAGGACGAGGCACGTGTCGGGGGTGATCAAACCCTGCGGGATCAGGTCCTGGATGCGCTCTTCGGTCTCGTCGCTGACCCAGTCGTTGATCGTGATGCGCGACTTCTCCGGCTCCTGGGCAAAATCCAGCAGTCGCAGCCCGGCCCCGTAGTTCCGCGCGATGACATCGAGGAAGTCAGGCAGGAATGAGTATCCCTCTTGCCCCCAGATGGCGTTGGCGATGTTCATCTGGAAGTGCTGGCCTTCCTGCTCCTTCGGGGCGTTGTACTCGCGTCCGGTGAGGTCGAGGTCGAGCGCGTTGAAGGCCGGGTGCAGGTCTTCCTGGGGCAGCAGGAAGTGCAGCGTGTCCTGCATCTGCTGCTCGGTGTCGCCGCGTGCCCCGGCGTAGGTCATCGCCAGCGCCAGCGAGACGCTGTAAGGGGACAGCATCAGGTTGCCGTCCGCCTCGCTGCTGATGGCCTGGTAGAGGTCGAGGGCGAACATCGTGTTGCCGTCGACCAACTGGGATAGCCCGGTCTGCTCCACGGCGGGCGATGTCTCGCGTTTCGTATCGGCGCGGGCGACGCTCGCCCCCGGCCCTGAGCCTCGAAAACCGGCGCAGGCCGCCAGTGTGAGCACCGCCGCCGCGATAACCAGACCATGCCGCACACTATGATAAGCCATGTTCTCTCTTCCTTATTGAGTAGAGTGGGTGTCACTGATATGACGCTGGTAGCCCGGCTGGGGTTCCATCGTGTGAACACCTGCCGCGCCGGGAGCGGGGGGATCACGGGATGGCTGCGTGGGTTGCCTGCGGAGTCGGGTGGTGCTCCGCACACGCGCTGCGTGAGGGGATTAGCCTTTGACCATGTATCCCACGCCGTGGATGGTGTGAATGTAGGAGGGGCGGCGGCTGTTCGGCTCGATTTTGGCCCGCAGGTTGCGGATGTGGGCGCGTACGAGGTCGGGGTCGCCTGTGCCGGGTGGATACTGCCACACGGCATCCAGCAGGTCGCGTACGGAGTGCGCCTGGTTAGGGGAGGACATCAGGTAGTGGAGAAGGCGGTATTCGGTTGAGGTGAGTTGGACATTCCCGGTGCTGGGGGTGGACGCCTGGAAGGTTTTTGGATCAAGCTCCAACTCGCCGGTAACCAGCAAGTCATTCTGGGAGGTAGGGGTGGCGCGTCGCAGGAGCGCCCGCACGCGTGCGTTAAGCTCCTTCAGGTCAAAGGGCTTGGTCAGGTAATCGTCGCCGCCCACGTCAAGACCCTTGATGATGTCGTCGGTGCGCATCTTGGCGCTGAGAAACAAGATGGGGATGGTTTCGAGCTTTTCGGTGCTGCGCAGTTCCCGGCAGAATTCCAGCCCGTCCTGGTGGGGCATCATGATGTCCAGCACGATCAGGTCGGGCTGCTGGCGGCTGATGCGTTCACGCGCCTGGGCGGTCGACTCGGACAACTGGACTTCGTGCCCTTCGCGGCTTAATGCGCGCCATACTGTGCCCAGCACCTCCGCATCGTCGTCTACTACTAGGATGTTGGCCATGGTTGATCCTTTGTATCAGGCGACGCAACAGGCAAACGAACGGTCACGGTAGTTCCCTCACCGAGCGAACTTGTGACCTCGATGTCGCCGTCGTGATCGGCCACGATCTGGCGGCAGATGTACAGTCCCAGGCCGGTTCCTTTGCCACGCGGCTTGGTCGTGTAGAGCGGGTCAAAAATCCGGTCGATGTTTTCCGGCTGAATACCGATCCCGTCGTCCTGTACGCTCACCTCGACAAATGTGCCCTCTGCGACCAATCCCGAACGAACCAGAATATGTCCCTGACCGTCCTGCTTCGACCGGGTTGCGTCGCTGGCGTTGATCAGCAGGTTCATCCACAGGTCCTCAAGCTGGCCGGGGATGGCATTGACCGGGGGGAGATCGGGCGCGAGATCGACTTCCAGCTCGACACTGCTTTCTGTGATCTGGACACCCACCAGAGCGAGTATCTCTTTGATCGTGAAGTTAACGTCTCGTGGCTCGGCATCGTCTTCGTGGCGGGCCATGTTGAGCACGCGCTCGACGACGCGCTTGGCGCGCTTGCCGGCCCGCAGGATGGCCTGCGCCGATTCGTGGGAGGGATCGTCGGGCGAGATGTCCTCGACGAGCAGTCCGGCGTCGCCGAGGACGGTCGTCAGCGGGTTGTTGATCTGGTGGGCGATCACGGTCGATAGCTCGCCCAGCGCCGACAGCCGGGCCGCGCGCACCAGGTGGCTTTGCATCGCCCTCTGTTCCTCCAGGCTGCGTTGCAGGTCGCGCACCAGGTGAGCGTTTTCCAGGGCGACGGCGGCCTGGTTGGCGAGCGCGCGGGCAAGGGCCATCTCACGCGAGGAGAACTGGCGCGCGGGGTCGAGGTCGTAAAGCCGGGCCAGCCCGACCGTCTTGGTCTTGACCACGAGCGGCAGGATCAGCAGGGCGCTGTCCCCCACGGTGCTGAAGAGCGCGCGCTCAGGGGGATGCAGGTCCTCGTCGGTGCTGCGGAGAACGGCGACGCGCTGCTCGCCCAGGATCACCCGCAGCGTGGGGAAATCCCGGACGACCAGTTCCGGGCCGGTCTCTTCGAGCCAGGCCCCGCTGCCGTGGTCGAGCAGGCGTACAAGCTGCGTGGTGTCGCCCTCGCAGATGTAGAGGGTGCACCAGTCGGCCCCGGCTGCGCTGAGCAGCGCCTGAACCGCCTCGGTGATCTGCTTCTGCCGCGCCTCACGACGTTCCTGGAAAAGCAGGGGAGCCAGTTGGAGCGTTGCGTGGAGGCTCTGGCCGATCTCCTCTGCTGTGAACGGCTGCGAGGTGCTGAGACTGGCTACCTCGGCCAATCCGACCACCCGGCCCTCGATCTGGAGCGGCAGGGAGAGCATACGCCGGTAGCCCTGTGCTTCCAGGCTGGCGTGTTCGGAGGAGGTGATCTTGGGATCGGCGAGGTGAATGGCGAGCGGCTTGGCGCTGTCTAGGGCGCGCCGGTGGACGGGGTGATCGTCGAAGTCGAGGCGAAGCTCCTCGCCGGGTGGCCACAGAGCGCGGCGGCGTTCGGCGAGCCTGCATATGCGGTCTCTCTCAACGTCCCAGGCGGAGATGATGCACCAGTGTGTATGCAGGCCGCGCATCATGTAGTGGGTGATGCCGTCCAGAACCGGCTCCAGGTCAAGCGACCACGAGAGCGCGTTGGCCGATTCGACCAGCAGCATCAGCCCAAGCGTGGTATCGACAGCCTGCTTGTACAGCAGGGCGTTTTCAATCGCGATGGCAGCGTAACCGGCCAACCCGGTCAGCAGGTCTTCGTCGTGACGGCTGAAGACCTCTTCCCCGGCCTTGTCCTGCACGCGCAGGACGCCGATGGTGCGGCCTTTGCTGACCAGCGGCACGTAGAGCAGTGCACGCTCAACCTGCTCGATGTCTGCCACTTCTGCCAGATCGTCGCCGGGGCTGATGAGCAGCGAGCTTGTCTGATCGATGACGTGCTCGGCCAGCGGGTCATCAACCGGTTGTTCGAGGGTGTGGGCGGTGGAGTCGGCTGGTGTACGCACCGCCTGGATGGTGATTTGCCTGGTCTCGGGGTCCTTCAGGATCAGCGCCCCTTCGCAGGCATAGGTCAGGATGACGGCAGCATCGATGACCTGGGTGAGCAGTTCGGAGAGGTCGAGTACTGCACTGAAAGACTTACCCAGGTTGGATAGCAGGCTTAGCTCCGCTACTTGTTGCTCGGATGCGGTTGTGTGTTCCATGCCCCGTGTCCCTATCCTTGCTCTCCTCATTATATAGCCACAATGGTGGGACGTGCCAGCGCGCCGATCAACCGCTGATCAATGCTCGATTTGCCCTTTCAGGCCGTCATGGGCATGTCGGGTGGACCGCCCCCATTCGCCTGGGTGGTATTTTGGCCTGCGTGTGTTGGATATGTTAGACTCAGGTTGTGCATAGAATCACCCAGGATGGTTTGGTGTTTTACCGGTTCGACCGGCTCGTCGGGATGTCCGGCCTGGAGCACGGCGTCTTCACGCGGCTGGGCGGCGTCAGCAGCGGCCCATACGAGTCGCTGAACGTAGGCTCGACGGTGGGCGACGAACCGGCGAACGTGCAGGTTAACCGCGCGCGCGTGGCGGGGACGATGGGCGTCCGCGACGCCGACACGCGCACGACGTGGCAGGTCCACAGCGCCGACGTACTGGTGATCGGAGGTCGTGAGCCGCAGGACTGGCCGCCGCCCAAGGCCGACGCCATCATCACCGACCGGGTCGGCGTGCCGCTGATCATGCGCTTTGCCGACTGTGTGCCGGTCGTCCTGTACGACCCGATCCGGCACGCGCTGGGATTGGCCCACGCAGGCTGGCGCGGGACGGTGACGGGGATCGCTCCGGCTGCCGTCGAGGCGCTGCGCGACGCTTTCGGCTGCCGACCGGAGGATCTCATCGCCGGGATCGGCCCGGCCATAGGTCCGTGCTGCTACGAGGTTGGCCCGGAGGTCGTGGCGCAGGTGCAGGACGCTTTTGGCGACGCCGACAGCCTGATACACCGACCCTCTCCGAACGGCAGGAACCCGCGCTTCGACCTGTGGGAGGCCAACCGGCGCGCGCTGCGCGAGGCGGGCGTCGAGCAGGTTGAGGTTGCCGGGATGTGTACCGCCTGCAACACCCACGAGTTCTATTCGCACCGCGCCGAGGCGGGCAGAACGGGGCGTTTTGGGCTGCTGGCTGTCCTGCGAGACGGGAGAGAGGTATGAGTGCGTCAATGGAGTCGATTGAACGGCGGATCACGCAGGTGCAGGAGCGCATCGCGGAGGCAGCCGGGCGGAGCGGGCGCGACCCCTCCGACGTGCTGCTGGTGGCCGTCACCAAGACTCACGGCCCGGAGATGATCGAGGCGGCGTATCAGGCCGGGTTGCGACATTTTGGCGAGAATCGCGTAGAAGAAGCTGAGGGCAAGATCGCCGCCGTGAAGGAGCGCGTGCCGGGTGTCACCTGGCACATGGTCGGACACGTCCAGAGCCGCAAGACGGCCAGCGTGGCTGCGTTGTTCCGCTGGGTGGACTCGATTGATCGCCTCAAAGTTGCCCGGCGGTTGAGCGAATCCGCCGCCGGGGAGGGGCACACCCTCGACGGGCTGATCGAGGTCAACCTGAGCGGGGAGGCCAGCAAGTACGGCTACGACCTTTCCGGCTGGCCGGACGACGAGGCGCAGGGCGACGCCTTTTTCGGCCAGGTTGGGGCGGCGATGGCGCTGCCGGGTCTGCGGCTGCACGGCCTGATGACGATGCCGCCCTTCACGCTTGACCCGGAGACGGTTCGCCCGATTTTCCGGCGCATGCGTCTGCTGCGCGAGGCGTTGCGTGAGCGCTTCCCGGCCCACGATTGGCCGCACCTCTCGATGGGGATGAGCGCCGATTTCGAGGTCGCCATCGCGGAGGGCGCGACGATGGTGCGCCTGGGCACGGTGCTCTTTGGCCCGCGTGAGGCGTGATGGCGGGATAGACGTGTGGTCTATGCCGTCAGAAAGATAGGTGGTAAAAGTGAGGGTCTTCCTGCAACTGCTCGCCACTCTGCTCAATCTGTATGCTCTGATCGTGTTTGCCCGTGTGCTGATCGTGTGGTTCCCGGTCGATCCGTACAGCCCGGTCGCACGCTTCCTGTACGCGGTGACCGAGCCGCTGCTGGAGCCGATCCGGCGGTTGCTGCCCCGGACGGGCATGTTTGACTTCAGTCCGCTGGTTGCAACATTATTGATATTTGCACTCGCGCGTGCCTTGGGTATACTGGCAGCAGGGTTCTAACGAGAAACGGCGTCAGGGTTGATACGTTGAGGCACCCTGGCAGACACAGGAGCCTGCAACCGCATTTTTTGCACTTATTCAAGGAAGGTGAAGAGGCATGCGCGACCTGAGCGACCTGGACATCACCGATGCCTCGCGCGGCGCGGCGTTTACGGTCAGAATCATCCCCAAGGCGAACAAGACCGAGATCGTCGGGATTCAGGACGATGGCACGATCACGATCCGTTTGACCTCCCCGCCGGTTGAAGGGCAGGCGAATGAGGAGCTGGTCAGCTTCCTGGCCGGGGTGTTTGATGTTGCGCCGGACGATATCGAGATCGTGGCTGGCATGGACGGGCGTAACAAGCTGATCAGCGTGCTGCATTTGCGGGCTGCCGAGGTTGACAGCCTGATCAGGGCGCATGTGTCCGGCGCCGAGGGTTAGTCGACCTGGCTTCGTTGTTGGCAGATTTCTTCCGGCCCGTTGACCGACCCTGTCATAGGGCCGCACGATGAGACCTCGCTCAAGAGGGCATCTACCAACCGTGTGATAGAGGGTTTATCTTTTTAAGGAAAGGGCCTGATGAGGCGGCAGGCAACGCTTGCCATAGTATTTGCCATGATGGCTGCCCTGTGTAGCGCCTGCCTCGTACCCGAAGCGCCCACCCCGCTGCCGGTCTTAACCGGCCTGCCTGCACCCGTTGAAACCGAAGTGCTTGACCTCCCGTCCCCGACCGTTGCCCTGACCGAGGTTCCACCTCCGACCGTCCTGGTGGTCGATCCAAACGTCCCCACGCAGGCCGCGATTGCGGCGCTGTCCGCCGCGCTGAACGTCCCCCCGGAATCGATTGCCGTTGTCGACACGCCGCTTCCCGTCCAGTGGAGCGACACCAGCCTGGGCTGCCCCCAACCCGGCCAGGACTACGCTCAGGTCGTGACGCCCGGCTACCTGTTCACGCTGGCGGTGGGCGATGCGACGTACAACGTTCACACCGACCTGACGGGGACGGCAGTCGTGTGCTTCAACCAGGGCGACCCGATTGGGCCGGGGACCATTCCCGACCCGGTGGTGGCCGAGTTCATCGAGCAGGCGAAGGTCGACCTGGCGAAGCGCCTGGGCGTGACGCCGGAGGAGATCGTCCTGGTGCGCAGCGAAGCGGTCGAGTGGTCTGACTCCAGCCTGGGGTGCCGGGAGGAGGGCGGGGAGTACGTCCAGGTGCCTACGGTCGGTTATCGGATCGTGCTGGCGCTGGGCGACCAGTACTACGAATACCACACCGACCAGCATCGCATGATGCTGTGTCCCAATCCTACCGAGTGAATTCCCGGCATGGCAGATACGAAAGTGTACGTGTATCGCGGCGCGCGCTGGCGTAGCCGGTTGGCGGCCCTTGGCGCGTCGCTGGTGGCGGCGCTGAGCGGGGCGGCGGTCGTCTGGATCTGCGTCGTGACGGTGCGGGGCCTGCTCCGGCCCGCCGCCGACGAGACTGTGGGCGGGCTGCTGTTGGGCTGGGTGCTGGCGATGGCGGTCGTGCTGCTGATCTTGTGGCAGGCGGTGCTGGCCGGCTGTAACGTGCTGCTCGCGACCGCCGCGTTTCGCCTGGAACCGGACGCGCTGACCGTGCTGCTGGCAGGGCGCTGGCCGGTCACGCTCCGGCGGGAGGACATCGACGGGGCGGATGGTATACAGGTGATGCACCGGCTGGGACGACCCACCCGCCGCAAAGGGCCGATCATCCGTCCCCGGCGTCGTTGGCCTGAGGCGACGTTCGTGCCGGTTAGACAGGTGCGAGGGTGGCGCTTTGTCTTCTGGGCGGTGGCGCGGATGTACGCCGGGCGTCATGCCCGCTATGGCGTCCTCGTGACGCCCGACCACGAACAGCATGAAGACCTGCTGGTCAGGCTGGGGGGCGGTTATCCGGACAGGGTGAGGTCATAACCTGGCGTGACCGGGGGATTCACTCCATTTCCAGGAAGCCCCCACCTGTGGTGGGGGAGGAATGGCCGGAGCCGAAGGCTCCGCAGGGCGAAGCCCTGATGGAGTGTCCAAGCAAACCGGTTCCCGAAGGGACAAAATCCCGGAGAAGCCACTACCTCTGGTAGTGGTTAGGGATTTTGAGGTTTGCCGTTCACTCGCCGGGCTGGGCGACGACCGTCATCATGAAGTGGACTTTGCCGAATGAGATCGTGTCGCCGTTTTCCAGCTTCCGCATATCGCCGATTTTAAGCTTGGTCCCGTTGCAGAACGTGCCGTTTGTGCTGCCCAGGTCGGTCAGGTAAAGGCCATCTTTGGTTGGCTTGAGGCGGGCGTGCTGCCGCGACATACCCAGGTTGACCGCGTCGTAGTCGGTCAGGTCGAGGTCCGGCGTGATGCCGCCTGACGCGCGTCCGATGATGATTTCGTCGTAGATCTCCAGTCCCAGGGGCTTGTGGGCAAGGTTAGGATTGAATAGGGCGATGCGCCAGGTGGTTTCTGCCTGCTCGTCCAGCTTTTTAGTCGAGGCGATGGGCAACCGGCGATACCGCTCAACGTCGGTCTCGACGAAGGTGAGCGATGCACTTTCGGGGCTGATCTTGACCGTTGTGAGTCCATCGGCTTGCTGCTGGAGTAAGGTAGGCGGCACGGTATCATCGTCGGCAGGGACCTGCATGGTAGGGCTTGCCATTCTGGCTCTGAGTTCGAGGAAAAGCCTGAGGATAGCCTCCAAAAGTTCTTCGTCCGATTGGCTCTTGATCCACACCGGGTCAAGCAGCTTGCTTTCGGGCGCTCTGAGGTCAAACAGCGTTTCTTCCTCTGTCTGCCCAGACTCCTGCGAGGCGTTGTTCTCCTTTGGCATTTCAGGGATCATCTTGACGTTCCTCCTACCTGTTTGCTCTTACCTGGCGCGATGCCGGGTGTGGTTGCTGCTGTGAAATCGTCTCCTCTTAAAGTTTGCGTGCGCTCCAGGTGCTCTCTGTTATTTAACTGAGGAGGATGCTGTTTGTTACTGCAATTGTACCAGTGTCTGCCCTTCGATTAGTGTCTGCCCTTCGATTATAGATGCGCGCCCGCTAAATAACAATGCCCAATTACAGGACGCCCGGCAGCGTGTGTCCCGTCGCGAGGCTGATCGCGCCCAACGCGCGATGAGCGCCTTCCCGCACGTCGGGATGGTTGTCGCGCAGGGCGGCGTAGAGCGGCATGATGCCCTCAGGCCGCGCCAGAGCACCCAGGGTGTCGGCGGCGGCTGCGCGGAGCGCGTCGTCGCCCTCTTGTAGGGCGCGGACCAGTTGCTGTATCCCCTCCGGCCCCGGCGCGACGCCGATGTCACGCGCGGCCAGCCACTCGATCAGCCAGGGGCTTTCCTCCGGCAGGGGCGGGAGGCGCGGGCCGTCGTCGGGAGGCTGTTGCAGCATCTCCAGCGCGTTGGTAGCAGCGGCCCGCACGATCCACTGATCGTCGCGCACTTCGGCTGTGTGCAGCAGTTCCACCGCCCATTCCTCACCTATCCGTTCGAGGCCGTACACCGCCGCCTTGCGCGTCGCCGGATCTTGCTCCTGCGCCGCATCTCTGAGGATCTCGTGCCCCTCGCTTGCGATGTCCATCGACAGCATTTCGCAGACGGCCCTGCGGGCCATGTCGGTGCCTGACAGCAGGATCTGGATCATGTAGTTGAGCGCGGGTTTGGTCCCAGTCGCGCCCAGTGCCAGCGCAACCGCAGCCTCAACGTCAGGGTCGGAGTCGGCGGCGAATTCGCCCAGCGGGGTCACCATCTCCGGGTCGCCTATTGCGCCCAACCCGATTGCGCTCAGGACCCGCGCACGGGGTTCCGAGCTTCTCAGGCCCTCCAGGAAGATGAAGTTTACGTTCCGGTCGCGGGAGGCGACCAGCGCTGCGCACGCCCGCTCGCGGGCCAGAGGAAACTCGGCGGGGGTGATGATGAACGCTGCCAGCTGCTTGAAGAGGTCGCTGCGCCAGGGCGCTTCGGGATCGGCGTCGGCGGCCCATTCGGCCAGGGCGAGCAGCCCGTCGTGCAGGACGGTCCCGCGCTGTTCCAGGCGCTGCTCGACGTACGGCGTGATGTCCTGCATCTGGGCCAGGAAGGTCATCACCAGATGGTTTAACGGCCTGTCTTCGAGGAGCGGCTCGTGGAAGGGCTCGTCGCGCAGCCCTTCGGCGGCCAGGTACGCCCCGACGACCGGCTGGGTGAAGCTCAACCGGTTGCCGGTTCGCTCGGCGAGCAGGCGGGTCCCGTTGATGATGGTGTAGATGAAGTCGGGCGTGCTGGTGGCGGGCTTGATCTCCAGCGCGTCGCGGGCTGTGTGGACCAGCGCGGTGACCTCGTCGCTGGGCAGGCCGGTTTCGTCCCGCGTTGACAGCAGGGCTTCGCCCACCTGCTCCAGGGCGCTGCGAAGCTCCGGGGCGGGGATCACGCGGTCGACGTAGGCGCTGTACCAGCCGCGCCGGCCCTGTCCGGGGTCGTCCTTGGCGAGGGCTGCCCACAGCTTGAGTGTAACGTCGAACGGGCTTCTGGCGCGGCTGCCGCGCAAGGCCCGCCGCACGGTTTCGAGATCCGGCTCAGGGGCGGAGGCTTTCTCCGTCCCGCCGATCTCCGGCCACGCCTCGGCCCATAGCTGGCCCAGTTCGGCGAACTCGGTGGTGCTCCAGGGTAGCACGAAGGCCGGGGCCAGCCCCGCTTCCTGTAACGGGCCATAGCCACGAACCGGCCCGCTGACAACTAGCTTGTTGCCGGGGTAAGTGGTCATCAAAACGCGCAGCCACTCGATGGCCTGTTGCCGCTTGAGTGGAGACAGTTCGTCCCAGCCGTCGATCAGGATCAGCCCTCTCCCTGCCGCAAACGGTCTCCGGATCGCGCTGACGGTGTGACTGGCGAGGCCGCGAAGACACGCGCGGGCGGCCTCCAGCAGGGGAAGCAGGGGATCGAGCTTCTCCGCTCCCCAGGTCTCAGGCGACAGGTCGAGGTCGGCCAGGTGGAAGAGGATCGGCAGGCGGGCCTCCCCCAGGATGCCGCCCTCCTGATCATCCTCTGTCTGGCGGACGGCAAGCAACGCCATCAATGCCAGGGTGATGGTGCGCCCGCTGCCGGGCAGGCCGAGCAGCGCCAGGCTGTCCGGGCCGCGCAGCACGCGGTCGAGGGGGATGCCCGGCAGGTTATAAGGAGCAAGCGCCTGCGGCCAGTCGGGCGTGACGGGCAGCATGTTGAGCGGGCCATCGTAGCCGGTTTCCTCTGCTTCTCCCAGCGGATTGTGGGGGCGGGGTAACGTGTAGAAGCGGGGCAGGACGGCGATCTGCTCCAGGGGGATGAGGTGCCCGGCCACGTGCCAACTGTTAGCCAGGTCGATCACGGCGTCGCGGTAGCGGCTGTCCACGCTGCGCGACAGGCGCGCGCGCGTGGTGGCCGCCCCACGCTGCACCGAAGCCTGGAGCGTGCCGAGGCGCTGGCGCTGGGTGTAGATCAGGACGCCCAGCCCGACGGCTACGACAGCACCGATGATGAGCGATATTGGATCCATGAGTCACTTGCCTCGCTTTCGGGGGCTAAGGGTGATGCAGAATGCGCCCGCAGGTGGGGCAGGTAACGACCTCCCCGTGCCGGGCCTGCTGGACGACGCGTGAGATCACCTGAGAGCCACATACGCTGCACTCGTCCCCCTTGAGTGCGGCGATGGCAATCCCTCTAAGGCGCTGCCGGAGCCGGTCATACTGCGCCAGATGCCTTGCGTCGACGCCTTCCCGTATCTGGGTGGCTTTGGCCTCCTGCTCCGCGAGTTGGGCGGACAGGTCATCCTGTTCCCGGCTCAACTCGCCAAGCTTCTGAGCCTGTTCCTGTTTCACGCGCTCGAGGGCTGCCTGTCTTTCTTCGATGGCCGCCGTCCCGTCTTCGACGCCGTACATCGCTTCGAGAAGCGGCTCCTCAAGACTCTCAAGGCGGCGGCGCAGTTCGGCCAGTTTGTCTTGCAGGTCGGTCAGCTCGCGCGGGTTGTGGACTTTGCCGGAATAGAGGCGCTTGTCAATGGCTCCGGCTTCTTCCTTTAACTGGGAACGCGCCAGCTCAAGGTCAATCTGGCGCGTTCTCCACGTCTGGCGCGTTTCCTCGGCTTCGGCGAGCGCAGCCTGAGCCGCTCGCACCGCCTCGTTCTGGCTGAGCTGCGCCTCGATCTCGGCCAAGCGCTGGCGGGTTGCGTCGATCTGACTGTCCAGTTTTTGCAGATGGTACAGGTCTGATGTCTGGCTCACAGGTGACTCATCTCCACTATCGCTGGTGCGGTTGGCGCTTGCCGGGTAATGGTCATGGGGAAAAGACCCCATATATGACCGTTTTTCCGTCCCTTATACTTGTGGTGTAGATCGCTTTCTTGTCCTGTGAAGTCGCAATTGTATGGCCTTCGCTCTCACGTTGACGCGCGCTCAGTCGGCTTTCCGGGACAGGCGGGCGCGAGTGGTCTGCTTGCGCCTCTTTGCCCAGATGTGTAAGGATATTATACTACTGGTTAGTGGAGTGAGGTAGCATCTCCATTGCTGGAGGTGTATTTTGGAGTAGGGGGGATAGCACGGGCTAGGTGTCGTGATCCAGGAGACGACAGGATGGGCAGGGTAAGATGTCACAGACCATGATGATCGAGAATACCGAGTGGCGCTGGGTGCTCATTGTCAGCATCCTGCTGCTGTTCATGATCTCCATCCCGTTCATGTGGGCTTATGCCGTGGCGGTTCCCGACGCGCACTTCGTGGGTGTGCTGGTCAACCCGATTGACGGGGCAAGCTACCAGGCCAAGATGTACCAGGGTATGGCCGGAAGCTGGCAGTTCCATCTGCCTTACACGCCGGAACCGCACCGGGGTGTGTTTCTGTTTATCTTCTACCTGGGCCTGGGCCATCTGGCACGCGCTCTGAATCTCCCCCTGATCCTGGTGTTCCACGCGGCGCGCCTGGCGGGTAGCATGATCATGTTCCTGGCTATCTACGAGTTCATGGCCGATTGGACAGGCAACGTCGGCCAGCGCCGCATCGCCTGGGGATTGGCTGTGGTGGGAAGCGGGTTTGGCTGGCTCGCCTTGACCCTCGGGCATGTGACGCCTGACCTCCTGATCCTGCCGGAGGCATTTCCGCTCCAGGCCGCCTATGCCAACGCCCACTTTCCCTGGGCGATAGCGGTCGGTGTGTGGATAGCTCACACGCTCTCGGCAGCGGCCCTCTTCGAGACCGACCGCTGGCCCGCGCTGGACAGCCGCACGGTCGGTCTGGCCCTCGCCGCTTTGATGATGGTGGGCACCGCCCCGTTTATGCTGCTCCCCATTGGGATCGGCTTTGGCGTGCTGTGTCTGCGGCTGTGGTATCGCCGCCGGAGTTTCCCCCGCCGGGAGCTTGCCTGGGGGGGGGTGGTCCTGATCTTCGCCACGCCGCTCGCCGCTTACAATATCTGGGCCTATTCGGCTGCCAACCCCGTTATGCATGGGTGGATGCAGCAAAACCGGACTCCCTCCCCGCCGGTCTGGGAGTATCTGGTTGCCTTCGGCCCGCTGCTGGCCCTGGCGATAGTCGGGCTGTGGGGATCGCGCCGGCTGCTGGACGAGGGCGATATCTTCCTGTTGAGCTGGCTGGCCAGTATGATGATCCTGCTCTACGTCCCTTTTAACTTACAGCGCCGCTTCGCAATGGGCCTGACCGTGCCGCTGGCAGTCTATGCCGCGCGTGGGCTGTGCCGCGTCGTTGCCCCGCTGGTCAGGGGGCGCTGGCAGCAGGTTCTGATACTGGTCGGCTTCAGCGTATTTTTGCCCACGACGGTGCTGGCTATTGTGCTGCCCCTGGTCGGGACGCTCGACGCCGAGCAGGGGTATCCCTACTTTGTCAGCCAGGAGGAGCAGGCGGCCCTCGACTGGCTGGAGGGCCAGACCGAGCCGGACGCGCTGATTCTGGCCTCCCCGAAGCTCAGCCTGTACATCCCTGGCCGGGGACGGCGTGTCGTCTACGGCCATCCCTTTGAGACGCTCCACCCGACGCGCCGCCTGCAGGCCGTCAATGACTTCTACCGTGGGACCGATTGTTCCGTCGTGGACGATGAGGACGTCGATTACGTCCTGGTCGGCCCGCGTGAGCGGGCTTTGACCGAAGGCGGCGAGATGTGTCCCCTGTCCGGCGAGGTGGTGTTCCGGTCGCCGCGGGGCGAGGTTCTCATCTACTCCGCGCGGGATCGCTGATGGGCCGCCTCCACCGCCGGGTGCCGCTGATCGTCCTGTCGGGCGGGGTGATCGCGCTGCTTCACCGGCTGTTTGTGGGCCGGGTGCTTTACTGGGGAACCCCCCTCTTGCAGTTCTATCCCTGGCGTGAGCTGGCCTTCGGTGCGCTGCGCGGCGGGCGGCTGCCTCTCTGGAATCCGCTGCTGGGTAACGGCGCGCCCCTCCTGGCGAACTACCAGACGGCGGCGCTCTACCCGCCCAACTGGCTCTACCTGATCGTCCCGACCGAGTACGCGATGGGCTGGGTGGCGGCGCTCCATCTGGTGTGGGCCGGGTTGGGGATGATGGTCTATCTGCGCCGTCTGGGCGTCGATCTCCTGGGGCAGGGGGTGGGCGCGCTGGCCTTCGCCCTGAGCGGCTACCTGGTTGGGCGGCTGGGCTTTTTGAGCATCACGAGCGCCGTGTCCTGGCTGCCCTGGTTGTTCTGGGCGCTCGACGGTCTGCTTCTGCCGGGTGCCGGATGCTGTCCGGTGCGGCGAGCCGTCGTCTTGCTGGCGGGGGTGGTCGGGATGCAGTTGCTGGCCGGTCACGCTCAGACGACTTTCTACAGCCTGGCGCTGGCGGGCGTCTATACCCTCTGGCGGGCATCAACCGGCGAGGGTGCGTTCTCGCCCCAGGCGCTGAGGCGGGCCGCTCTTGCGCTGGGGGCGGTGGTGCTGGGCTTTGCGCTGGCGGCGCTTCAACTTGCTCCCACGTTTGAGCTGACCCGCACCTCGCAGCGCGCTGCGGGCGTCGAGCCGGGTTTCGCCTTCGCGCACTCCTTCTGGCCCTGGCACTTCCTGACGCTGGTTGCGCCCAACGCCTTCGGCAGCCCGGCAGGCGGCGACTACTGGGGCTACGGCGCGTACTGGGAAGACGCCGTCTACGTCGGCCTGCTGACGCTGGTGATGGCCGCGCACGGCGTCGCGCGCCGGATTCGCGAGCGTCGCGCGGCTGACGGTTCGACGGCGGCGCGGGTGGTTCCCTTCTTCCTGTTCAGCCTGCCTCCTGTCTTCGTGCTGGCGCTGGGCGGCAACACGCCTGTCTTCCCCTGGCTGTTTGAGCACGTCCCGACCTTCGACCTGTTTCAGGGACCGGCCCGCTGGACGATCCTGGCCGTCTTCGGCCTGAGCGTCCTGGGCGCGGTCGGGGCCGACCGGTGGCAGACCTCGGAGCGGGGACTGTACTGGACGCGCCTGGCGACGGCGGGCGGGGTGGCGTGCACCGTCACGGCGCTGGTAGCCGCGCGCGGGCTGGGTGACGCGATCAACCCGACCTTCATCCGCGCGGGTGTTCGCCTGGGTGGCACGATCATCCTGCTGGGGCTGCTGACGCTGCTGCTCCCCCAGGTCGAGCGGCGTCCCCACTGGCGTCCCGGCTGGGAGGCGCTCGTGCTCGCGCTGCTGGCCGCCGATCTGGCCGTCGCGCACCGGGGGCTGGCTCCAACCATTGAAGCGTCGTACTACCACCAGGGATCGCGACTGGCCGACGCCATCGCGCCGTATGTCCGGGGCTACCGCACGCTGTATCTGCCGGAGGACGACCACAACGCCCGGTATGAGGTTTTCCTGTCCGCCGCCGGTTTTCAACCCGACGACCGGGCGCACTGGGATGCCCTGCGCGACTCCCTGTTGCCCAACCTGGGTGTGCTCGACGGTGTGCCAGCCGCGAACAACTTCGACCCGCTGCGGGTCGGCCATCACGACGCTCTGCTCAACACGCTGGACGGCTCGCTCCCCGCCATACAGCAGATGAACGTCGGCGTGCTGCTCACCCCACGCCCCCGCTCTGACCTGGATCTGCTGGCCCACTCCGGCCCGACCTACGCTTACCGCGTGCCCGATCCCTGGCCGCGTGCGGCACTGGCGCGCTGCACCGCCCAGAGCGACAATCTGGTCTGCGAGCGCTCTGCGGACGGCAGCGCGTCACTGCTGTGGGACGAAGCGCACAGCGTGGGGGTTTCCGTCGAGGCGGAGCGCGCGGCAGCGCTGGTGCTGGTTGACACGTTCTATCCGGGCTGGCGGGCGACGCTCGACGGGGAGCCGGTCGCGATCCGGCGGGCAAACGGGGCCTTCCGCGCGGTCGATGTGCCGGAGGGGCAACACGTCGTGGTGTTCCGTTACCGGCCCGCGAGCGTGTGGGTGGGGGCAGTGATCAGCGGGGTGGCGCTGGCGGCGATGGGCTGGTTGTGGTGGGGCCGTTCTTCTGAGGCTGGCGAGGTGCTATCCAATGGGCGAGCGTGAGTGGCCGTCCGTGTCGGTCATCATGCCGATCCGCAACGAGGCGGAGTTCATCGAGCGCAGCCTGGGCGCAATGCTGAACCAGGATTACGCCGGTGAGGTGGAGGTGCTGTGCGTCGACGGGATGAGCGACGACGGCACCCGCGAGATCGTCGGGCAGATCGCGGCGGACGACCCGCGTGTCCGGCTGGTGGACAACCCCGGACGGATCGTCTCGACGGCGCTCAACGTTGGCATCAGGGAAGCGCGGCACGATCTGATTGCGCGGATGGACGGGCACACGCTGGCCGCGCCTGATTATATTCGCCGCTGCGTGCTGGTGTGGCAGCGTACCGGCGCGGACAACGTCGGCGGGCAGTGGTCGATTGAAGGGCAGACCTACGTGGCACGCGCCATTGCTGCCGCCATGGAGTCGAAATTCGGCGTGGGCACAGGGCGCTGGCGCGGCACAAAAACCGAGGGCGAAACCGATACGGTGCCCTTCGGGCTGTGGCAGCGGCAGCGCATGATCGAGTTGGGCGGCTTTGACGAGGCGCTGGTTCGCAACCAGGACTACGAGTTTAACTACCGCCTGTGCGCTGCCGGGGGGCGCATCTACTACTCACCGGAGATCAAGGCGACCTACTACTCGCGCCAGAACCTGAGCGCACTGTGGCGGCAGTATTTCCAGTACGGCGTCTGGAAGGCGCGCGTCCTGAAGATGCACCCCGCGTCTTTCAGGCTCCGGCACGGCATCGCGCCGCTTTTTGTGTTAGGGCTGGTTGTCGGGGCGCTGCTGCTGCCTTTCGGGCGGGTGTGGCGCTGGCTGTACGGCATCGCGCTGGCCGCTTACGTGCTGCTGGCGCTCTTCTTCGCCGCCCGGCAGTCGGCACAACGTGGCTGGCACTACTTCCCGGTGATACTGTTGGCCTTTGCCATTTTGCACGTCGCCTGGGGGACGGGGTTCTTCGTCGGGGTGTGGCGCTGGTGGATAAGGCGGGAAGACGAACGTGAGTCCAAGAGATCGTGAGCGCCCCCGGCGCGGGCGGGGGATACGGTTGCCGCTCTCCGAGCGCCGCCTGCTGCTGGGCTTCGGCGATCTGCTGGCCGTCAATCTGTCGGTGCTGATCGCCCTGCGCGTCTGGGCCTGGGTCGGGGAGCGACCGTTTGGCCGTGTGTTTATTCTCGCGCAGGCGCACTGGTTTGTGATCCTCAGCCTGCTGTGGCTGATGCTGGCCTCCGCCAACAACTTCTACGACCTAGCGCTGACGGCCCGGTGGCTGCGCAGCCAGATGCGCCTGTTGCAGATCACGCTGCAACTGCTGGTGATCTACCTGCTGATCTTCTTCCTCTCCCCGCGTGATGCTTTGCCTCGCCTCTTCATCTTATATTATGCGGCTGCCTCCTACGTGCTGATCGCGCTGTGGCGGCTGGCGCGGCCCTTCCTGATCGGCTGGCAGCCCTGGCGGCGGCGCGTGGTGGTCGCCGGGGTGGGCTGGGCGGCCATGAGCATCATCGAGGCCATCAGCGAGCACGCCGCCGACGACTACGAGGTGGTCGGCTGCGTCGACGAGGGCGCGCCCATCGACCCGGACGACGTGGTGGTCGAGGCCGACGTGATCGGCTACGGCGCAGATCTGGCCCGCATTGCCCGCGAGCTGAACGCCAGCGAGATCATCCTTGCGACGCGCGGCAACGTCGACGGCGCGCTCTTCCAGGCCATCATGGACTGCTACGAGCTGGGGATTCCACTCACGCCCATGCCGCTGCTGTACGAGCAGTTGACGGGCATGGTCCCGGTCGAGTATGTGCGCGGGCACTGGAACGTCGTCCTGCCGCTGGAGGGGCGCTCACCTTTTGACCCCTATCCCCTCCTCAAGCGTCTGATAGACGTTGCCCTCAGTCTGGGCGGGCTGCTCGTCTTCGGACTGGTCCTGCCCCCCCTCGCCCTCCTGATGATGCTCGACTCACCGGGGCCGATCTTTTACCGGCAGGAGCGCCTCGGCAGGGCAGGGCGGGTCTTCAAGCTGACCAAGCTGCGCACCATGATCCCCGACGCGGAGAAGGTCAAAGGCCCCATCTGGGCGATTGAGGACGACCCCCGCGTCACGCGCGTCGGGCGCTTCCTGCGCCGGAGCCGCATCGACGAGCTGCCGCAGTTGATCAACGTGCTGAAGGGCGAGATGAGCCTGGTCGGGCCGCGCCCGGAGCGCCCGTTCTTCGTCGAGCACCTGCAGAAGACGATCCCCTTCTACCGCACCCGCCTGAGCGTGCGTCCCGGCCTGACCGGCTGGGCGCAGATCAACTACCGCTACGGCAGCAGCGACGAAGACGCCTTGATCAAGCTCAAGTATGATCTATACTACATACGGCACCGCTCGATCCTGCTGGATGTCCTGATCCTGCTGCGGACGGTCGGCAAGGTGATCCGCCTGCAGGGGACGTAGAGCAGCCATCAGCCGGTCAACTTTCGGCTTATGCTGGCCTGATGGGTTGGTGGCTGGTTGCCGGTGGCTGAGGACTTATGGCTGATCGCTTATCACCCAAGCGCTGGCGAGGCCGCCTGATCACCCTCGCCGTTCTTTATTTCACCTTTCTCGGCGGCACGTTCATCACCGACCAGCGGCTGTGGCCGCGCATCGCCCACCACGCCATCGTGACGCTGATCCTGGTCGGCTGGGTGGTCACGCTGCTCCGGCGGGGCCGCTCGCTGCCCGCGACGCCGCTCGACTGGCCGATCCTGGCTTACTTCCTGGTCAACGTCCTGGCGACGGTCTTCGCCGTCGACCCGCGCGTCAGCGTCGAGGCGCTCTGGCAACTGGGCGTCCACGTGCTGTTTTTCTACCTGATTGTCGACCTGATGCGCGCCTACCGTCCCCGCGCCATCCTTGAGCCGGTCTTCTTCGCGGCGGCGGTGGTCGTGCTGGTCGGCATCTTCGAGTTCATCTCGTGGTACTTCGGGCTGGGCTGGCTGCCGATCTTCCGGCACGGCTGGTTCGAGCTGGGCGGGCTGCGCGATCCCATCCCCCCGGTGATCTACCGCCTGAGCTTCACGCTCACCGTCTCAACCTTCCTCTCCGGCTACCTGGCGCTGCTGATCCCGGTCGGGCTGGCGTGGGCGCTCGCGACGCGCGTCAAGGACACGCGCCGGGGCCTGATCCTGTGGCTGGTCGGCGCGCTGATTGTGGAGGGGCTGAGCTTCTCACGGGGTGGGCTGCTCTCACTGGCGGTCTCTCTCCCGGCGGTTACCCTGCTGGCGCTGGCGAGCGTCCCCGGCTGGCGGGAGCGCGCCGCGCGGCTGCTGCGCGACTGGCGAGTCTGCGCTGCACTGGTCGGCGTGATTGTCATTGTCACGCTGCTGGGGCTGGGCTGGGCGCGCCAGAACCTGGCCGGTCACCGCTCCGGCGATGTCCAGCGGCTGGATCTGTGGCGCAGCGCGTGGCAGATCGGCCTGTCCGATCCACTGACCGGTGTCGGGCCGGGCGGCTACGGTCGCGCCCTGCGACTGTACCGCAACCCGCAGATCACCCGCGACCACATAACGACCCCTCACAACATCCCACTCCTGATCTGGGCCCAGGCCGGGCTGCCGGGGATTCTGGCACTTGTCTGGCTGATCGGCGCGGTGGCGTGGGCTGGGTACCGGCGCTGGCGTGCCGCCAACGGCCCGGATCGTATCCGCCTGGCGGGCATGTGCGCCGCGCTGCTGGGCTTTGCCGCCCACAACCTGTTCGACACGCTGACGGCCACGCCTATCATCCTGCCGGTTCTGGCACTGGTCGGCTACCTGGTCACGCCGCTGGCGGTGGAGAATCGCCACCCTGTTCTACCCCGGCGCTGGCTCATGCCTGCGGCGCTGCTGGCGCTGCTGGTTTTGTCTGCGGTCGGCTGGGCTTTCTCCGATTGGGCACAGTATCACTTCGCGCGCTCGATCCGTCTGTCCGACTCCGGCGACCTGCGCGGCGCGCTGGACGCGATCGAGGCCGCCCAACGCATCGACCCGGCGATGGGCTTCTACGCCGCGCAGCGGGCGCAGTACGTCGGCCAACTGGCGGTTGGTGACGACGCCCATCTGCCCGACGCTCTCGCGGCATACGAAGCGGCACTTGCGCGGGAAGGGACTTACGACCTGATGCGGGCCAATTACGCCATGCTGTTGGCCGGGTCTGGCGACCCTGCTGCGGCCCGGCAGGAGATGGAACAGGCGACCCGCATCCGGCCCCGGAACCCGCACTATCATCTATGGGTGGGCGCGCTTGCCGAGGAGATGGGCGACCGCGCCTCCGCCGAACAGGCGTATCGCGACGCACTGGCGCTTCGCCCGGAGTGGGCCACTTCGCGGTACTGGGACGCGACGCCCATCCGCGAGGGTGTGCGCGCGTCGTTCCTGGAGACGGAGGGCATCGCGGCGCTGCCGCTCGACGCGCTTGCGGCGCTCCCGGCGGAGTGCTGGCCGGTCGCTGCGGGGGACGATCCGCCGGAGGGCGATCCTCTGTGCGCGGGCGAGGTCGCCCTGCGCCTGGAGGACGATCCCGGCGCGGCGCTCACCTGGCTCGACGGCGCAGTCGCGTCGAACCGGGCGGACGGGCGTGCCTACGCCCTGCGGGCCGAGGTACACCTGGCGCTCGACGACCCGGACTCCGCCGGGCACGACGCCCGGATGGCGCTCTTCCTGGGCGAGGCACGGGCCAACATCGTGCTGGGGAAGATCGCCGAGGCGGAGGGGGATCTCGACGCGGCGGCCTGGGCCTACGAGATCGGCGGGCCGCTGACCGTCCAGTTGCAGGGCTGGGATGTCGCCGTCTACGCCCGGCGGGGCAGCCTGATGCTGCTTCCGCTGCTTGACGCGCCGGGGCCTAGCCGGTATGATTTTGCCTCGTGGGTGGCCCTAGCCGAGCTTTACACCCGGCAGGGCCGCGTCGATGAGGCCGGTGGCGTGTACGACGTGATCCTGGCGCTTGACCCCTATTACGAGATCGCCCCGTAGTCCGAGACGCTGTTTCCCTGACCGGGCGAAAAAGCCGAAAGTGTTATTACGTGGTTGACACTCTGATCGTCCTGCCGACTTACAACGAGCGCGAGAACATCGAGCGGCTGGTGCCAATGCTGCTCGACCTGCCGGTTCGTCCCGGTGTGATCGTCGTGGACGACAACTCTCCCGATGGCACCGGCGATCTGGCCGATCAACTGGCCGGAGCGCACCCGGAGCGCATCTCCGTGATCCACCGCGCGGGCAAGCTGGGGCTGGGAACGGCGTATCTGGCCGGGTTCTCGCTGGCGCTGTCTCGCCCGGTCGAGCGCATCATGACCATGGACGCCGATTTCTCGCACCACCCGCGCCACATCCCCTCGATGGTCGAGGCCAGCAAGGGCGGCTACGATCTGGTGATCGGCTCGCGCTACGTCGCGGGCGGGGACACGCCTGATTTCCCATTCTTGCGGCGTCTGCTCAGTTGGGGGGCCAACACTTTCGCCCGCTTTATGCTGGGTCTGCACGCCCGCGATGCGACGGCCGGGTTCCGCTGCTACCGGCGTGAGGTGCTGGAGACGCTCCCCCTCGACCGCATCTTCAGCAGCGGCTACTCGTTCCTGATCGAGATGCTGTTTCTCGTCCAGCAGGCCGGTTTTAAGGTGGGCGAGGTGCCGATCACGTTTGAGGATCGCAAGCTGGGCCGGTCCAAGGTCTCGCAGCAGGAGATCGTCAGGGCTTTGTACACTGTCGTGCGTCTCACGGCGAGGCGCTTTCTGCGGCGGAAATCCCACTATCTCACCGGGTAGGCTCTTTAGTGATGACTCAATCCTCTCTGCGTGACGTGACCGCCACCGGCAGCCGCATGGAGTACGTTCCCTGCAACCTGTGCGGGTCAACGGGGTACACGCTGCGCTTCCCCGACACCCGACCGGCGTCGCTGAACGGGATGGGCTGGGAAGCCTTCCGGTGCACACATCCCGGCTACGGCGTCCACCCGCCGATTGTGACCTGCGCGCAGTGCGGCTTCGTCTTCACCAACCCGCGCCCCACCTTCGAGGTGATCAGGCAGAATTACGAGTCGGTTGAGGATCCTCTCTACCTCCGCGAGCGCGGCGCGCGCGAGATCACGTTCCGCCACCACCTGCGCGCCTTCCAACGCTGCACCGGCCCGGCGAACGGGCGGCGGCTCCTGGACGTGGGCGCGTACGTCGGTGTGTTCGTCGAGGTGGCGGCTGGCGCGGGCTGGGATGCCTGGGGGCTGGAACCGTCACTGTGGGGATCGGCCTATGCCCAGGAGCACGGGTTGAACGTCGTGCGCGGTGTGCTGGAGAACACCGATTTTGAGCCGGAGAGCTTCGATGCCCTGACGATGTGGGATGTGATCGAGCACCTCTCCGATCCACTGGCCGATCTGCGCCACGCCTACGCGCTGCTCAAGCCGGGCGGCTGGATGGCCGTGCACACCATGGACATCGATAGCCTGTTTGCGCGTCTGATGGGCACGCGCTGGCCGTGGCTGATGGAGATGCACGTCTACTACTTCAGCCGCCGCACGCTGGGCGCGATGCTGGAGCGGGCCGGTTTTCGCGTGGCACGTATCAGGCCGCAGGGACGCTTCCTGCGCCTCAAGTACCTCACGACCCGCCTGCGGCCCTACAGCGTCCCTCTGGCCGATCTGGTTGACGGCGTCGCCGGGTTCACCGGGCTGGACAGGGTGCCGCTCCCCATCAACTTCGGCGATCTGGTCACCGCCTACGTGCAAAAACCCGGCGCGTAGCGGGGGCCTCCCGGCCCATTGCCCGGCCCGTTGCTCGGCACTTTGCCGGGACAGGTCTCTCTTACTTCCATAGAATCGATTCCCCTGTGTATAATAGGCGAGCGGTGCTCCTGACCCTCCGGAGTAAGAGGTTATCGTGTCGAGATTCCTGCGCTCTCTGACCATAGTGCGCCTGCTGGCCGTCATCACGATCCTGGCTGTCTTCGTGATGGCGATGCGCACCCCGCTCGATACCGACGCGTTCTGGCATCTGCGGGCGGGCGAGTGGCAGGTGCAGGAACGCACTCTGTTGCGTGTTGACCGCTTCTCCCACACCCGCGCCGGGCAGCCCTGGATCAACCACTCATGGCTTTCGCAGGTGCTGCTGTACGGCGCTTACGCGCTGCTGGGCAATTTGGGTCTGGCGCTGTACACCGGCCTCCTCGCGACGGCGGGCATGGTCTTCGTCTACCGCCAATGTGAGGGCGATCCCATCGTTGCCGCTTTCGGGGTGGTGCTGGGGGCCGCGACGGCGGCGGTCTTCTGGTCGCCGCGCCCGCAGATGATGTCGTTTTTCCTGAGCGCGGTGGTGCTCTACCTGCTGTGGCTCTACCAGCAGAAGGGGATCGACCGCCTGTGGTTCCTCCCGCCACTGATGGCGGTGTGGGCCAACCTGCACGGCGGCTTTGCCATCGGCTTCATCCTGATGGTGCTGGCGACGGTAGGCGAGGGCGCGCGCTGGCTGATGGACGGCATCCTGGGCAAGGGCGGCCAGCAAGAGGAGCGCCCGACCTTCCGCCCGGTGCTCCGGCTGGTCATCGTCGGACTGGTCTCGGCGGCGGCTGTCTCACTCAACCCCTACGGCCCGTCGATGCTGGCCTATCCCTTCCGCACGGTGGGGATCGGCGTCCTGCGCGATTTCATCCAGGAGTGGGCCTCGCCTAATTTCCACCAGCCGCAGGCCTGGCCCTTCATCTGGATGCTGCTGGGGACGCTGGTCGCCGTCGGCCTTTCGCCCCGCCGTCTCGACTGGCGCGACGCCGTCATGGTGGCCGGGACGGCTTACAGCGCGCTGCTGGCCGGGCGCAACATCGCCATCTTCGCCATCGTGGTCACGCCGGTGCTGGTGGCCCACGTCAACGCCTGGCTCGACGAGCGCGGCTACCGCCTGAAGTGGAACCGCCTGCCCGTCGGGGGCCTGTTCACGACCGTCAACTGGATGCTGCTGGTTATGGTGGTTGCTGCGGGCCTGGTCAAGATCGCCTACGCGCTCGACCCGAAGACGTACGAGAAGGCGCTTCGGGAGAGCCTGCCGGTTGAGGCCATCGCCTGCCTGGAGGAAGAGAAGCCGCCCGGCCTGCTGTTCAACAGCTACAACTGGGGCGGCTTCCTGATCTGGGCGGCGCGCGATTACCCGGTCTACGTGGACGGGCGCACCGATCTCTACGACGACGAGCTGCTGCGTGTCTATTTGCAGACCTACTTTGCCCAACCCGGCTGGGACGACAACCTCGACGAGGCCGGGATCAACACCGTCCTGGTCGAGCCAGGCACCCCCCTGGCGCGATTGCTGGATGTCGATGAGAGGTGGGCGTGTCTCTGTTCGGATGAGGTGGCCGTCGTGTTCGTGCGGGAGGACCCTCTTGAAGCCCGATGATCGGCTACGCTCGGTGTCTCCGTCCCTGCGAGACTTCCGCATCCTGCTGTATCTGTTCATCGGGCTGCGCGTGGTGCTTCTGATGTCCAGGGATCTCGCCGGGTTGATGCAGTACGGCGAGCTGATGAACTTCTTCCGCCTGGCCGAGATCACCCAGGTGACCGGGCAGCTGCCCTTTATCGGCTACTGGTCGGAGTACCCGCCGATTTTCGTCTGGCTCAACCTGGGACTGCACCAGTTTTTGATCGTGTGGCGCGGTCTGGCCGACCACACCTACTACTATGCGCTGTCGCTGCTCTACGTGATAGCCGACTGCGGCAACCTGTGGTTGATCTATCGCCTGGGGGAGCGGCTGTACGGCCCCGATCACGGCCCGGATATCGCCTGGGTCTACGCGCTGCTGGGCGTGCCGCTTGTCCTCATGACGTGGACGTTCGAGGCGGTGACGGAGTTCTTCATGCTGCTGGGGCTGTGGCTGCTGCTTGAGGGCAAAGAGACCCGCTCGGCGGTCGCCATCGCCACTGGCGTGCTGACGAAGGTCATGCCCGGCCTGCTGACGCCGGTGGTGTGGCGCTTCAGGCCGCCCCGCCGGGCAGCCGTCTATACTGCCATCATCGCCGCGCTGGGGGTGCTGGCCTACCTGCCGTTTATTATTATCAGCCCCACGTTCACACTGGCCTCGCTGCGATCCCAGTTGGGCAAGTCAAGCTGGCAGACGATCTGGGCCTTGATTGACGGCAACTTCGGTACGGGCAACTTCGGCCCTCTGATCGACCGGCTCGACCCGGCCATGGCGGGCGTCATGTTGGGCAACCCGCCGCTGATCCCCGGCTGGGTGACGCTGGTTATCTTCGGCGCGCTGTACGTGTATCTCTTCACCCGCCCGATGCGCCGCACCGACCGGGCGCTGGTGGCTTTCTTCGGGGTGACGTGGTGTGTTTTCCTGCTGTGGGCCAAGGGCTGGAGTCCCCAGTGGATGGCGATGATCATCCCCCTGATGCTGCTGGTCTTCCCTTCTCGCGAGGGCGTTCTGGCCGTGCTGTTGTTCAGCGTGATCAACTTTCTGGAGTGGCCGGTGATGCTCTCGCGGGGCATTACGTGGGGACTGTGCGTGACCGTGCTGCTGCGCACACTGTTTATCGTCGGGATGCTGGTGGCTTTCTTTCGCCAGTGCCGGGACTCCGAGGAGGCTCCGGCATCGGGATGAGCGAGAAAGGACGGCCATGTCGTTGAGCCGCAGGTGGACTATTCCGCTCGTTGTCGTCGGGCTGATTGCGCTGGTCTTCTACACCTGGCTTTTTCACCAGGTGTTCACCAGCCGCGTGCCGGGTGCCAACGATTTTCTTCCCCGCTGGGCCGGGGCACGGCTGTACCTCACGCGCGGCTGGGACCCCTACGGCGAGCAGACCAGCCATTGGATTCAGACTGCGGTCTGGGGGCACCCGGCGGGGCAGGACGAAGACCCAAGCCTGTTCGCCTATCCCTTCTACGTGATCTTCCTGCTCGTGCCGTATGCGCTCCTGCCGACCTACGCCTGGGCGCAGGCCGCCTGGCAGGTGACGCTGCTGGGCGTGGTGCTGGCGACGACCTTTCTGCTCCTGTGTTACCATCGCTGGTGGCCCGGCCCACTGCTGCTGGGAACGATTGTCCTGTGGGCAGTGTTCTTCTACCCGGCAGCGCGGGCCGTGATCCTGGGGCAGCTTGCCCTGCCGGTCTTTCTGCTGACCGTGGTCGCGCTGTGGCTGGTGTATCGCACCGACCCACCCGACCCCACCCGCGACGTCTGGGCGGGCGTGCTCCTGGCGCTGACCACCATCAAGCCACAGATGCAGTTTCTGATTATCCCGTTGGTGCTGCTGTGGGCGCTTCGCGAGCGTCGCTGGCATCTGCCGATCGCTTTCGGCGCGGCTCTGGCCGTGCTGTTTGCCCTCTCTTTCATCCTGCTGCCGACCTGGCTCGTCGGGTGGCTGGCGCAGCTCATGAAGTATCCGGGCTACTCACCTCCATCCGTGCTCTACATTCTGACGCGCGAGATCATTCCTCTGGATGCGGCGGCGGGGATCGTCGAGCGCGTGCTTGACGCCGGGCTGGCGATCTACCTGCTGTACGAGTGGTGGCGCGTCCTGTGGCGGCATGAGGACGCCCGCCTGGACTGGGTGATCGGCCTGACGCTGGTGATCACGCACCTGATCGCGCCGCGCACCGCCACGACTCACTTCGTCGTGTTTCTCTTCCCTCTGTTCGCGCTGTTTCGTGACGTGATGCGCCGCCGGTCCTGGGGCGTGTGGGCAGTGCTCGCCATGATGCTCTTTCTGCTGGTGGCACTGTGGTGGCTGTTCCTGGCGACGGTGGACGAGTACGTCGAAGCCAACCTGATGCACGTGCCGTTCCCATTCCTGATGCTGCTGATCGTGCTCCTGATCCGCCCCCGCGCCGAGTCTGGGGCCGTGACCGGAGCCGTCCCATGAGCCGGGAACGGATCGGGATTCTGCTTGCCTTCGCGTGGCTGTCCGCGGTCGTCCTCGCCTACACCTACGTCCACAACCCTTTTACCCTGCATCTTGCGACCTCGCTGGGGCTGAGCCTGCTCGACGTGGCTGCGGTTGCTCTGCTGCTGGTGGTGGCGGGCGGCCTGGGAACGTTGCTCGTGGGGGATGCCACTGCGCTTTCTGCCCTTGAGCGCGCCGGGCTGCGGGCCTTGCTCGGCCTGGGCGTGATCAGCATCGCTGTGCTCGTGATCGGCCTGGCAGGGCTTTTCCCACCCGGATGGCTGGCCTGGGTGATCATGCTGGTGATGCTGGCTGGCCTGCTGCGCTGGGCGCGTGACTGGTGGCGCGACGTAAGCGAGGGCCTTACCCTGGCCTTTGCCCGGCTGCCGGGCGCGGCTGTGCACTGGGTCGTGCGCGGCGTCCTGTTCCTGCTGGGCCTGACGCTGCTGATGGCCCTTTCCCCGCCTACCACCTGGGACGCGCTGACCTATCACCTGGCCGGGCCGCGCCACTACCTCGATGCGGGGCGCATCGTCAGCTTCCCGGAGAATCACTTTCTGGGCTTTCCCCAGGTCGTCGAGATGCTTTACCTGTGGCTGATGATCCTCGCCCGCCCGCAGGCGGCGGCCCTGCTGCACGGCGGCTTTGGCGTGCTCACGCTGCTGACCATGCTCGGCCTGGGGCAGCGTCTGCGAAGGCCATCCGCCGGTTGGCTTGCGGCGGCCATCCTGCTGGCTTCCGAGTCGGTGTGGGCACAGTTCCACTGGGCCTACAACGACCTGGCATTGATGGCCTTTACCCTGGCGGCGCTGGTCGCCCTGCTGGCCTGGAACGGCGCGGCAGTGAGGCAGCGCGACTGCTACCTGGTGCTGACCGGGGTCTTCGTCGGGCTGGCGATGGGAACCAAGTACACGGCGGCTGGCGCGGCGGTCGGGATCGGCGTGCTGGCTTTGTGGATCGCCCCCCGCGCGCGGGTCATCACGCTGGCCCGCGCAGGTGCCATGGTGACCGCCGTCGCACTGGCCGTATGGTCGTCCTGGCCGCTCAAGAATACGCTGCTCGACGGCTCGCCATTCCTGCCTTTCCTGGGGGCGGCAGGCTTTGACCGGTTTGATCGCTGGTATTATCTGCGCCCTGGCACCGGCTACGGTCTGCGCGATCTGGTGTTAGCGCCGCTTCAGGCGGCCATCTTCGGAGCGGAGGGCATCTCGCCGTACAACGCAGCAACCGGGGCGCTGCTGTTCGGTCTGCTGCCGCTGGCAGCCGTCGGCTGGCCGCAGCGTGACAGGACCGAGCGCGCTCTGATCAGCCGCCTGCTGATCTTCGCCGTGCCCCCCTACCTGGCATGGCTGTACGGCATTGCGACCTCCTGGTTCCTGGTGCAGACCCGCCTGCTCTTTCCAATCTTCCCCGCACTGGCCCTGGTCGGCGCATTTGCGGTCGAGGGCCTGCGCGATTTTCCCCCCCTGCGCGACCTGCTGCGGCTGGTGCGCGCCGTCGTCGTGATCGCCCTGGCGCTGGCCGTGTTCGGCTCGACCCTGACCTTCGTCCGCACCAACCCGGTGCGGGTGACGCTCGGCCTGCGGAGTGAAGATGATTACCTGCGTGAGCGGCTGGGGACGCACTACGCTGCGATGGAGCAGGTCAACGCCCTGCCTGAGGACGCGCGGGTGCAGTTCCTTTGGGAGCCGCGCATCTACTACTGCGAGCGCGACTGCATCCCCGATTCGCTGATCGACGAGTGGTGGCACGCCCGCCAGCTTGAGCCTGACCCGCTGGCAATCGCCGCCGGGTGGCGGGAGCAGGGGATCACGCACGTTTTGATCTTCGAGGCGGGCCTGGATTTCCTGGTCAACGAGGAGCCGCACGAGCCGCTGGACGAGGCCGACCTGGCTGCGCTGGACTCACTGCGCGGCGCGGTGCTGGTTCCCATCTGGGACGAATTCGACTCCTACACCCTCTACGAGCTTCAGGGCGAGTCTCCATGACCCGGCGCGTGCGCGATCTGCTTTTGCTGTACGGGTTGGGCGCGCTGGTCAACGGGCTGGTGGCGGCTCTGGTCAGCAGCCCCGGCTACGTGGACGCGTACTACTACTTCAACGGCGGTGTGGCCATCGCCCGGGGGCGACCGCTTCTTGAGCCGTACCTGTGGAACTACGTCAACGCTCCCCCGGCGCTGCCCGTCCCGGCCTTTGCCTACTGGCAGCCGCTCCCTTCATTCCTGGCGGCACTGGGGATCGTCCTGTTTGGGCGCGGCGCGGCCTTCGGATCGGCACAGGCGATCTTCGTGCTGGTCGCGGCGATCCTGCCCCTGATCGCCTACCTGGTCGCCGGGCAGCTCGGCGAGCGGCGTCACGCCCTGCTGGCCGGTCTGCTGACCATCTTCAGCGGGTACTACGTCATCTACTGGTCGCTGCCGGAGTCTTTCACCCCCTTCGCCGTGAGCGGGGCCGGGGCGCTGGCGCTGGCCGGGCTGGCCCGCCGCCGGGAAAAAGGATGGGCGTGGCTCCTGGCCGGGGCGTGCGCCGCGCTGGGCCATCTCTCCCGCGCCGACGGCCTGTTACTGCTCGCCATCGTTGGACTGGTGGCGCTGCTGCCTCGCAATCCGGTGGTGTTCGGGCGGCGCGTGCTGCATGCCGGGCTGGCCGCCGCTGGGTACCTGATCGTGATGGCCCCCTGGTTTGCCCGCAACGTCGGCGCATTTGGCAGCATCCAACCGCCGGGCGGCCTGAGCACGCTGTGGCTGCTTGAGCACAACGACCTGTTCACCTACCCCTCGCAGTTGGCGCCCACCCGCTACTTCACCGCCGGGTGGGGGACGATCCTGCGCGGCAAGTGGAAGGCCCTGGCTGGCAATCTGGCGACGTTTGTCGGGGTGCAAAACCTGGTCTTCCTGACGCCGCTCACGATCATCGGCCTGTGGCGGCGCTGGCGGGAGGACTGGCTCCTGCCTGCCACCCTCTACGCGGTCGCGCTCTTTGCGGCCATGACGTTCGCCTTCACCTTCCCTGGGGTAGGGGGCGGCTACTTCCACTCCGCCGGGGCGCTGGCGCCGTTTATCACCTCGGCGGCTGTTCTGGGGCTGGACGACCTGCTGCGCCGGGTGGTGCGCCGGTGGTCCGGCTGGCACTTCGAGGAGTCGGGCCGGGTCTTCGGCGCGGCAGCCGTTGCCCTGGCCGCCCTGCTGACGGCGTATCTCGTGATCGGGCGTGTGGTGGGACTGCCCGATCTGAAGACCGTCGCCTGGAATGGCAGCGACGCCGTCTACGACCAGATCGGCGCGACGCTTGACGCGATGTATGTGCCCCCCGACGCCCGCGTGATGACCAACAATCCACCCGGTTTTTACACGCACACCGGGCGGGGCGGGGTGCCACTGCCAAACGGCGACGAGGCGGCCCTGTTGAGAGCTGCCCACCGGTACGACGTTGCCTATCTGGTTGTGGATCGCAACGTGGCCGCCGGGCTGTGGAGCCTCTACGCCGACGGCCCTACCTCCGGGCAGTTGGAGCTGATCAAGACCTACGGGAGCCGGAGCCGCCCGGTGTACCTCTACCGTGTCCGGCCCCCTGACGGATGACGCGCGTCACGGCACCGAGAACTCGACCGTAACGTCGTTCACGATCAGGACGTAGTCTCCCGGCTCCAGGGCGGATTGCAGAGTGTAGTGCTCTTCAAACTCCTTGATGACCTGGGCGCAGGCCATATCCTTCGGGCGCGTCGTCTCGACCGTCAGCAGAATCCTGTTGCCGGTTCTTTCCTCGGTGATGCCGTACAGGCGGGTGCAGGCATCCGAGAGCCACCCCCGGATCACCACCACCGGCGGGTTGCTCGTCGTCTGCACTTCCACCCCGGCGATGTGCGCCAGACCGGTCGGCTCTCCACCGCCCCGCCCCGTCTGGCTTTGCCCTTGATCACCCTCCGGTGTGGCTGGTGCCGGGAATACCGGCTCGTCCTCAAGTTCGTTGTTCATTTCCAGCCTGAATGTATCACTTACGCCGTTGACGATTACAGTGTACTCCCCCGCCTCAAGCCCGTACACGTCGAGCGGGATGGTCTCCTGGAAGTCAACGACGACTGCCGCGCACGCTTTGTCGGCGGGGCGGATGGTCGCGATGGTGACTTCGAAGGTGTTTCCTGCGCGCGTCGTCGTGATCTCGCCCACCTGAGTGCAGGCGTCGGGCAGGTAGCCGTTCACCACGACGTGAACCTGCAACGGGAAGGACTCCAGGAACATGATCTCAATGTCCTCCACCACCGCCTCGCCGACGATCACCTCACCCTCGATTGACTCAGGCTCGGTGCCCGGCTCCTGAACCTCGTCGTCTGAGCTGACCGGCTCGTCCGGGTCGAAGGAGGGCTGCTCGTTATCGCGTGCAGGCGTCGGGGCAGGCGCACACCCACCCAGGACGGCAGCCAGCACCACGACACCTGTTACCAGCAATAGCGTTTTACGCATAAACGGTGTACCCTTTCTCCAGATAAGAGTTACGCAGTTGAGCGCTTCTGCACGCTTCTGCACGCTGCTGCGCGTTTCCGGCCACACCACAGTGGGACAGGGGTGTGGAAAATCTGTGTAATCCGCGTAATTTGCGGACTGAAATCTTCCCACCTGCGGATTGCCGGTCTCCCAACTGCGTGAGTCCTATCAGACTTGCTTTCACTAGTATGACGACCGAGGCCGTCCGATGGTTCCGTCCCTACCCCAAGCGCGTCACTCTATTATTGTAACACCTCGTCTGCGTGACGGGGTGATCGTGCTGGCCTGTGTGGCGGCGCAGGCGCTGTATCTGCTTTTTACTCGCTGCGGCTACCACCGCTTTGGCTTCCCACTGGACGACGCCTGGATTCACCAGACCTACGCCCGCAGCCTGGCACAGACCGGTCGGTGGGCTTTTGTGCCCGGCGTGCCCAGCACCGGCGCGACCTCGATCCTGTGGCCGCTGCTGCTGGCCCCCACCTACCTGCTGCCCATCGACCCGCGCTGGTGGACTCACGGGATGGGGCTGCTGACCCTTATCGCGGCGGCGCTGGGCGCTGCGCGTCTGGTCGGCGGCGACACGCCGGGCAGTGCCGACCAGTCCCCACTGCTCGTCTCGCTGGCCGCCGGGCTGGCCGTCGCGCTGGAGTGGCACCTGGTCTGGGCGGCGGCTTCGGGGATGGAGACGGGCCTGTTCACTGCCCTGCTGGTCTGGTTCTGGGTGTGGCTGCGCCGCCACGACCCGGCCCGGGGCGAGCACGCCTGGCACGAGGGCCTGCTGCTGGGCATCTGGGGCGGGCTGCTGGTCCTGGCCCGCCCGGAGGGCGTGCTTGCGGTGGGCATCGCCGGGCTGTACGGTCTGCTGTTGCCCGGCAGGATGGTCGCCCGGCTGCGCTGGGGCGCGTTCGCCGGGATCGGGCTGGCCCTGATCCTGGTTCCCTACTTCGGCCTGAACGTCTCGGTCAGCGGCGTCCTGTGGCCCAACACCTTCTACGCCAAGCAGACCGAGTACGCCGCGCTGTGGGCGATCCCCTACCCGCGCCGCCTGTTTGAGCAGGTATTCGTCAGCTTCGTCGGGCCGCAGTTGCTGCTGCTGCCCGGCCTGCTGTTTGGCCTGTGGAGGGATGTCCGCCGCCGCCCGGTCAACTGGTCGGCCATCCTGCCCCTGATCTGGGTCGCCCTGCACTGGGGTCTATACGCCGCGCGCCTGCCGGTGACCTACCAGCACGGGCGCTACGCGATCCCCGTGATCCCCGTCATCGTCACCGCCGGGCTGCGGGGCACGCTTCAACTCGCCCGTCCTCGTGCCCGCCGGTTGCCGCTCCGCCTGACGAGCGTCACGTGGCTGGCGTCTGCCGCTCTGCTTTTCCCCCTGATGCTGGGGGTGCTGGGCGCGCCCGCCTACGCCCGTGACGTGTCGTTTATCGAGGACGAGATGGTCGCAGCCGCCCGCTGGGTGGCGGAGAACACCGGCCCGGAGACCACCATCGCCGCACACGACATCGGCGCGCTGGGGTACTTCGCGCCGCGTCCCCTGATTGACCTGGCCGGGCTGGCTTCCCCGGACGTGATCCCTTTCATGACCGACGGCGCGCGGCTGAAGGCGTACGTCCTGGCGAGCGACGCCGCGTACCTGGTCGTCTTCCCCAGGTGGAGCGACGCCTATCGGCACATGCTCGCCGACCCGGTTTTCTGCCCGGTTTGGTCAACTGCTGGGCAGGGCGGATACGCCGGATCTTCCGGTCTGGGGCCGATGACGGTCTACCGGATTATGGTTGGCGAGTAATATGCTTGCCCATCATATGTGGGTGTGGTAGACTGAATAGTGCGCACAAACTACAGGGCCGGATGCCACGTCCGGCTTAAGAATTCTGCAATAATGATTGCTCACCCGTACCAACAGGTGAGGGACGCGCTATCGAGTTGATTGAACGCATTTGGGGCTGCCGATGAGCCGGGACGGGAGCGTAGAGCTTGGCGGTGAGATCAGTGTCCTCATCGTAGATGACCACCGTATCTTCCGCGAAGGAATACAGGTCAACCTCGAGCTGCACGACGACATCAAGGTCTTGGGACATGGTGCGAACGGCCAGCAAGCTCTGGGGCTTGTTCGTGAACTCAGGCCGGATGTTGTCATAATGGACATTAACCTGCCCCTTATGAACGGCATCCAGGTGACCCGCACGTTGACCGCTGAGGGGCACCCCACGGCCATTATCATGATGACCGCCTACGATGACGCCGAGCAGGTCATCCACGCCATGCGGGCCGGGGCCTCGGCCTATTGCGCCAAGGAAATTGAGCCTGACCAGCTGGTCGAAGTGATCCGGCACGTTCACCGGGGTCACTATGTGGTGCACGAGCAGGTATTTGACCGGGCAGGCATCGCTGAGTGGATAGAGAAGGGCATCCAGGCCGTCGCCGGGCAGTATTACCTTGACCTGGGCGAGCCTTTCTCCCCGCTTTCCCCGCGCGAGATGGAGATTTTACAGCACGTCACGCGTGGCCTGAGCAATAAAGAGATCGCCCAGGCTTTGCAGATCAGTCACCAGACGGTCAAGAATCACATGACGTCCATTCTGCGTAAGCTGGCGGTTGAGGATCGTACCCAGGCGGCTGTGTTCGCGCTCCGCCGGGGGTGGGTGCGTTTGAAGGACACCGGCAAGCAGCCCGGGATGGACACGGACGAGACGGATGAGGCTTGACCACGAGCGCCGGGCAGCGTGTCGTCCGGCCTTGGGCACGACTTGCCGGGATATAGTGGCTTTTAATGGAGATTGACATGGTAGACATGCAGGCTGAAGAAACCCAGACTGGCGAGGAAGAGGCGCTGGAGTATCTACAGACTGAGGTCAAGCGCCTCAACACCGAGTTGCAGGAATTCACCGCCAAGCTCGATCAGGCACGTGGACAGGGGGAGCAGCTCGCCCAGCGTAACGCGGCCATCATGGGGGAGGTGCGGCGTATTGAGACTGCCCTTGATGAGACCCCGCGCCTCAACATTAAGGAGGCTTACACCGAGGCCCTGAATTCCCAGTTGAATCTGCTGACCATTCGCGGCTCAATGGATAAGCTTCATGCGCAGGAAGCCGCTGCGCGGCAGGCGGTTGCCGTAGTCCGGAAAGCAGTCGAGTTGCTCTCAAAAGCCGATGAGGAAGAGAAGGGCGACACCTTCAACGCCCGTCAGGTGCTTCTCAGCGAGATGAAAGCCCAGGAAGAGGAGCGTGAGAGGCTGGCCAGCAAGATGCACGACGGCCCCGCTCACTCGCTGACTAACTTTATCTTGCAGGCCGAGATCTGCCAGAAGCTCTTTGATCGCGACCCTGAGAAGGCCCACGATGAGTTGCTTAACCTCAAGAACGCCGCCGGTGACGCCTTTCAGCGTGTTCGTGAGTTTATCTTTGACCTGCGCCCGATGATGCTCACCGACCTCGGCCTGGAGCCAACCCTCAAGCGTTATTGCCAGGAATTCCAGAAAAAGACCGGGATCAAGGTCGAGGAGAACGTCCCTCCCCAGGACCGCCGCCTGGAAAGCTATCAGGAGGTCTTGATATTCCGGGGCATCCAGGAGCTGATGGTCAACGCCCGCGATCACGGTGAGGCCGATTCGGTGACGGTGACGCTTGAGGTCGGTGATCAACTCGCCCGGGCTACGGTCGAGAACGACGGGCGTGGTTATGGCACCGGCCCGCTTGATCCCGATGCGGGCGGTGACGACGCGCTGGGGCTGCGTACGTTGCGAGAGCGCCTTGAGTTGGTGGGGGGCCAGTTGCGTATTGGCCCCGGTCCCGGGCCGGGGGTGTCCTTCACCATCGAAATCCCCATCGGGCCTGCGGGGCAGGCTGCTGAGGTAGACGCGTTTGATTAGGTCGGGAGTCACGCAGTTGCGCGCTTCTGCACGCTTCTGCGCGCTTCCGGCCACACCGCCCCGGCTTCACGGTGGGCACACGCGGGTGAGGTGGTTGGAGCCTGTGACCCCGGTAACAGGTGAAGAAACCTCGGCGTAGCTGAAGAAAATATAAATGTTTCGTGAATAAAGCATTACAGGAGCGTAACTTCTGTTTACAAAGAGTTGAGAATTAGTGTACAATTTAGACGGTTATTGATTTTATATTTCGATGAAGGAGTATAGCTATGTTGTTCCTTCCACGTGAAGAGGGCCAGGGTCTCGTCGAGTACGCGCTGATCCTTGTGTTGGTGGCCGTCGTCGTTATCGCAATCCTGACTCTGCTTGGCCCCGCAATCGGCAACGTATTCAGCAACATCATCGCCAACATCTAATCCGGTTCCTCTTCAAACGTCCCGTATCGACTCGGGCAAGGAAGCGAAGCCTCTGTTGAGGGGCTTCGCTTCCTTTGTATATGGGTGTGGCGGAACGAGGTGGTGCAATGTGGTTTTGCGCGCCGGACCTTGATGCCTCCCTGCCGCTCGTGCTCTCCGATCCCTGAAGGTTGCATGTGCCAGACTCACCTGCCGGGAAGGCGGCGTCATGTTAGAATATTGCAAAAATGAATCAGCCTCGTTTGTGCTGCCCGTGTTTCTTGACACACTGTGTGATTTTAGTATAGTTATGGCAGCAGCAGTTTTTGTTGGTCAGATGTGTTCTGAGGAGGTCTGATGGCGCGTGGGCGGGCCGTAGCGCTCGGCGTTGTGGTTGCCATAGCATCAATCGGTATCACCGCGTTGATCCTCCTGGTGGTGGTCCCGGCGCTCTCGCCGCGTGCCGAGGCACCGGCAGCGGCCGGTGATCAGGCTCGTGAGGTGGTGTTTGACCCCGGTAAGACCATCCAGGTCGTTGTCGCTCTTCAGCGGCTCCCGCGCGGCTTTCAGATACCCGCCAACGCGTTGGACAACGCGGTCGGCGTGCGGGAGTGGCCCGCTGCTGCGGTGCCGGTGGATGCCGTCATCGTGGAAAAGGGGCAAAGCCCGGCCGAGGTGGTCCGCGAGCAGGTCGTCGGGCGGGTGACGCGCACCGACATCGAGCGCGAGCAGCCGCTCCTGCGTGCCCTGCTGGTCGAAGACCTGACTCAGTTGGCGGCGGTTGGGTCGGATACGGCTGCCCTCCTTCCTGCCGGGAAAGTCGCGGTCTCTCTCCCGATAGACGAGGTTTCCGGTGTGGCGTATGGCGTCCAACCGGGCGACGGCGTCGACCTCATTTTCTCGTTTGTGGTTGTCGATGTCGACGAAGAGTTCCAGACGGCTCTGCCCAACTGGGTCTTCGAGGTTCAGTATGGAACCTACGACGGTGGAGAGCGTACCGGCGTCAGTGTGGCACCGGTCGAGGGGGCTGCGTTGGGTCGCATTGATACCATCCCGCCGGGGGAACTGGCGAACGTCGTTCCCGCCGAAGCACAGCGGCCTCGGCTGGTATCCCAGCGCGCGGTGACCGACGCTATGGTCTTGTACGTTGGCGAGTATCCGGAAGGCGGGGAGATTGTTGGGGTCGACGCTGACGAGCGAGAGGGGACCCGCCCCGGCCCAGAGGTGATCACACTGGGCGTTTCGCCCCAGGAGGCCGTCGTGATCGCGTGGGCGATCAATGCTGAGGTAGACATCGCCCTGGCGGTTCGTTCGGTGCGTGACGTGCCGGATGCCGCGACTTCGAGCGTGACCTTGCAATATATTTTCGAGACGTATAATGTAACTGTACCACCCCGCTTGTCTTACAGTCTGGAGCCGTCTCTGCGGGTGTCTCCGGGCATGCCTGAGTCTCGACCTGACGACTGATACCCCGGGGTGCGCAGACGAGCGCGGGCCGATTAGGCCGTTGGATGAGGATGGGATATGGCTGACAAGATCAAGGTCTTAATCGTTGATGACAACGAGACCACCCGTGATAACACGATGCGTCTGTTGGATTACGAAGACGACATCGAGGTTGTCGGTTTTGCCGATACCGGGGAAATGGCCCTTGACCGCGTCGCGGAGCTTGGGCCTGATGTCGTGCTGATGGACATCAACATGCCGGGCGAGGGCGGCATCGTGGCCACACGGCGCTTGCGGGAAGAGTCGCCCCGTACCCAGGTGATCGTTGTCACCGTTCAGGACGACTCGCATTATTTGAAGGAGGCCTTCCGGGCGGGCGCGGTTGACTTCGTCCCCAAGCCGCCTAAGTCAGAGGAGCTGACCGAGGCCATCCGGCGGGCTTTCAAGCAAATCCCGCCCCTGGAGGCAGTTGAGCCGGTAGCCATGCCGGAGCAGATGGCCCGCATGCCGGGCTATGGCTACCCGATGCCCAGTGTTGAAGGCACGATCATCACTGTGATCGGCTTCAAGGGCGGCGTCGGCAAGACGACGATGGCCGTCAATCTGAGCGTGGGACTGGCCCATGCGGGTAAGAGGGTCGTGCTGGTCGATAGCAATCTCTTGTTCGGGGATGTCAGCGTTTTCCTGAATACGCGTAGCCCGTATACGATCATTAACCTAGCCAGGATGGCGCTCGATCCCGACCAGCTTGACGCCGAGGCAACCGAGGGAATCCTCGTCGAGCACGAAAGCGGTCTCAAGTTGCTGACCGCCCCGGCCAACCCAAGCGACAGTGAGGCTGTTTCTCAGGTTGCGATGTCCAACCTGCTGGCTTATCTCAAGCGGGATTTTGAGTATGTGATTGTTGATACGTCTGTGAATTTTGATGAGGTTCTGGCAGCCGCCATCGAGTCCGCCGACTTGTTGCTAGCCGTCACCGCGCCGAATATGCCGACGCTCAAGGATACCCGTATTCTGTTTAGCGAGTTGACTGCTTTGGAGTACCCGATGGACAACGTCTTGTTGATCCTGAATTGGGTCGACAGGAACAGCCGCATCACACCCGATCAGATCGTCAAGTTCCTCAATCAGCCAATCGCGGCGCAGATCCCGACCGATATGACGGCTGTTGAATCGGTCAACGACGGCTTGCCCTTGATCTCGCAGAATACGCGACGGGCACCCGCTGTCCGTGAGCTGAACAGGCTGGTGCAACTGGTGAGAGAGCGGGTTGAGGCGGCGGATGACCAGCTGCCTGAGCCGGATGCCCCAGATCGAAGACGACGGGTTTAGATCGGTCGGTAGTGTAGGTAAAGAGAGGAGTGCACTGTGAGTCTATTAAAGCGTATTGAACGTGGCCAGGAAACCGAGGGGGGGCAGCCCCAGGATGCTGGCGCGGGGCCAAGTGCTGGCGGCGGGGCGCATTTGCGCCAGCGCCGTGAGTCGATGTATGAGATGGTCAGCGGCCAGGTGGATGTCAAGGACCTTGTCCAGCGTCGCCTGTTAGACGAGCTGGGGCCGGGCCAGACGTTTGACAGCCAGTCGGAGCAGTTGCGTGTCCGGATCGAGGAGCTCTTCCACACCATCCTGGCGGAAGAGAACATCGCGCTGGGCAAGAACGAGCGCAAGCGCCTGCTTGAGCAGATCGTCGCCGAGTTGCTGGGCTTCGGCCCGCTGGAGTCGCTGCTGAGCGACGAGACCATCACCGAGATCATGACGGTCGGGTATGAGAAGGTCTACATCGAGCGTAACGGCTTGCTCGAAGTGGCCCCGATTCACTTTGAGAGCGAAGACCACCTGCGACGCATCATCGACCGTATCGTTGCGCCGCTGGGACGCCGTATCGACGAAAGCTCGCCGATGGTCCACGCCCGCCTCCCCGATGGTTCCCGTGTGAACGCCGTCATCCCGCCGATTGCGATTGATGGCTCGGCGCTCACCATCCGTAAGTTCTCCAAGAATCCCCTGACCGTCCAGAACATCATTGACTTCGGGAGCGCGAACGTCGAGATCATGGAGTTCATGCGGGCCTGCGTGATCGCCGGGTTCAACATCGTCGTCTCCGGTGGCACCGGCTCCGGCAAGACGACGCTGCTTAACATCCTGTCGGGCTTCATCCCTCCCGATGAGCGCATCGTAACCATCGAGAATGCGGCGGAGTTGCGGCTGCGCCAGGACCACGTTGTCCGCCTGGAAAGCCGCCCGCCCAACATCGAGGGCAAAGGCGAGATCACCATCCGTGACCTGGTGATCAACTCGCTGCGTATGCGCCCTGACCGGATCGTCGTGGGTGAGGTGCGTGGTGGCGAGGCGCTCGACCTGATACAGGCAATGAACACCGGCCACGACGGCTCGATGGGCACGGCGCACAGCAACAGCCCGCGCGATACCCTCTCCCGTCTGGAGACCATGTGCCTGATGGCCGGGATGGACCTGCCGATACGCGCCATCCGTGAGCAGATCGCGTCGGCCGTCCATCTCATCTGTCACCAGGACCGCCTGCGTGATGGATCGCGTAAGATCACCCGCGTCACCGAAATCCAGGGTATGGAGGGTGACGTGGTGACGATGGCAGACATCTTCAAGTTCGAGCAAACCGGCATGGATGGCGGACGCATCGTCGGGCGCTTCGAGCCGACTGGCCTGCGACCCAAGAACTATGATAAGATCAGATTCGCGGGGATCGAACTGCCGCCGTCGATTTTCGGCATTGGGCGTGGGCATCGCTGAGTAGTGTCCGGGTGGGCCTGCCGGGTAGAAGCCGGGCGGGTGCCCGATGAGTAGCCCAGTTGGTGTTTCGCCGCATCTGGCCGGGGTGACCTGCCCGGCCAGGGCGTCGCTGCCTCTGCGTGGGAGTTCACGTTTGCAGGTGGCACTGATTGGGAACGATGTTTGCTTTTTGGCGTGAGGGTAGGGTTTGGCTAGGGAGGTAACATACGATGGGTCTATTCCGTCGCGACAAAACTTCCAAGCGCCTTGAGGAACTCGATACGTTTGTTGAGAGCGAATGGCAGCCGGCCGAGACCGATATGGACGACAAGGCCTCTGCTGCGATGACGGCGCGCGAGGAGATCGCTCGCCGGCTCGACAACCTGCTTGACCGGCGAGGTTTTGCCGCCGGTGTGCGCTCGCAGCTTCGTAAAGCCGACCTCAAGCTGACGGTCAGCGAGTTCCTGCTGCTGCACCTTGTGGCAGCCGCGCTGCTCGGTGGGGCGGGCTTCATTTTGCGTGGTGTGCCCGGGGCCGGGCTTGGTGTGATCGGCGGGTTTTTCCTGCCGCGCATCTACGTCTCGGTCCGCAAAGCGCAGCGTCTCAACGCCTTCAATAACCAGCTTGGTGATATCCTCAACCTGTGGGTGAACTCGCTGCGTGCGGGTTACAGTGTCCCACAGGCAATGCAGGCTGTGTCTGAGGAGGCCCCTGACCCCGCCGCAGACGAGTTTAAACGCGTGGTGGCCGAGCTCCAGATCGGCATCCCGATGGAGGTCGCGCTCAACAACATGCTGGCTCGTATCGAGAGCGAAGACCTCGACCTGGTATTCACGGCTGTGAACATCCAGCGCGAGGTCGGCGGGAACCTGGCTGAGATCCTGGAAACGATCAGCCACACCATCCGCGAGCGTATTCGCATCAAGGGCGAGATCCGTACCTTGACCGCATCCGGGCGCGCGACCGGCACCCTGATTGGCCTGCTGCCGTTCATCTTGATGATCCTCCTCTACCTGATCAACGCCGAGTACATGCAGCAACTCTTCCTGGGTGATCCGATTGGGGCGGACATGCCCGTTGTCGGAATTCCCTGTGGCTGGCCGATCCTGGCGATGATCATCATCCTGGAAGCTGTCGGTCTTGCGGTCATCCAGCGTATCATCGACATTGAGGTGTAGCGGCAACTGAGCATGAGTGGCTGCTCACCGTGGCGTCCGGGTGTCTCTTCGGATGGCCGCCGGTTTGTTGCGTTGTGGGGTTCGTGTTTGGATTGAAGAAAGGAGCTAAGGCGGCTTTCAGCATTGCGCGGCAGTGTGTGCGGCTGCGGCGCGTGCCGCCGGAGTCTTATGGAAGAAATCAATCTTCTCCAGATTTTACCTTTTGTGCTGGGCGGTATCGCCTTTCTTGTGGCGGTCGGCTTGATCGCGGTTGGCGTGACCAACGCCAACCAGTCTGACCCGCTGGCGGATCGTCTGGCCGACTATGTCAGCGCTGATGAGATAACCGCCAACCTCGAGGCGATTGAGATGTCGGTACCGTTCTCGCAGCGTGTCATCATGCCGATATTGCAGCAGATCGCCAAGATCACGACCCAGTTTGCCCCGCAGGAGGCCTTGCAGAACACGGCCAGGAATCTGCAACTGGCGGGTGACGTTACCAGCCTGACTCCGTCGATCTTCTGGGCGATGCGCTTTGCGGCGACGATTGGCCTGGCCGTCTTGATGCTGGTTATGTTCTCGCGCAAAGGGCCGCTCTACATCGTTCTGGGCGGCGTTGGTGGCGGCTTGGTGGGCTTCATGTTGCCCCAACTGTGGCTCAGGAGCAAGATCACCCGTCGCCAGGATGACATCATCAAGGCGCTCCCCGACGCGTTGGACCTGATGTCCATCTGTGTCGAGGCTGGGCTTGGCTTTGACCAGGCCATGGCCAAGGTGTATGAGAAGTGGGATAACGAGCTGGCTCTCTCCTTTGGGCGCGTCATCCGGGAGATTGCGCTGGGTAAGACCCGCCGTGATGCGCTTAAAGCGATGGATGAGAGCATTGATGTCGCCGACGTGACCAGCTTCGTCAGCGCGATCATCCAGGCTGACCAGCTCGGTGTCAGCATCTCCAGGGTGCTCAAGATCCAGTCCGAGCAGATGCGCATAAAGCGTCGCCAGCGTGCTCAGGAGAGGGCGCAGCAGGCCCCGATCAAGATGATGATCCCAATGGTCCTGCTGATCTTCCCGACCATCTGGTTGGTGCTGCTGGGACCGGCGGCGATTCAGCTTTACAGGGCTTTTGTCCTTAAGAAGTTCTGAGCTTGAGTGACAGGGGGCGAGGCGTGTGAGCGGCTCGGGGGCCGGAGGTCCCCCGTGCAATGCGTTGCTTGGGCGCCCCCTGGAGCATCTTTGACTGGGGCTACCAAGCCTACCGACGGCCTCTAGCATCGCCGAGAGAGTTGGAGCATGCCGTCAACAGGAGTGAACTTGTCTGGGCAGGTTCGGGGCCTGGCTGGGGCCGTTCTTGACCTGCTTTTCCCACCTCGCTGTGCGGTCTGCAAGCGTGTCGGGGGCGATCAACTGTGCTCGGCCTGCCTGGCCGAGTTTGTGCCTGTTGGCGATGCCGCTTGCCCGGTGTGCGGCGATTTGCACTCCGGTGCGCGCCTCTGTTGGCGGTGCCGTGACGAGCGCCCGGCTTTTTCCCGTGTGCAGAGCGGATTCCGCTTTGAAGGGCGTGTTCGGCAGGCCATTCATACCTTCAAGTACAGGGGAGGCGAGATGTTAGCCGCTCCGCTGGCCGGGGCGCTGGCGGGGGTTGTGCCGCCGCCTGCCTCGGCATTGTTCGTGCTGTGTGCGGTTCCGCTCCACGCCGCCCGTCAGGCCGAGCGCGGCTATAATCAGGCCGGCCTGCTCACGGACGAACTCGTGAGGTTGTGGGGGATGCCGCGCTTATCCCCTGCTGCGTTGGAGCGTATCCGCCCGACGGACAGCCAGGTTGGACAGGACTACGCAGCGCGGCGCGCAAATGTGCGCGGCGCATTTGCCGCCCGCTCCGAGTTGGTGCATGATCGTCAGGTCCTTCTGATCGATGACGTTTGCACTACGGGAGCGACGATGAATGCCTGTGCCGAAGCTTTGCTTGCTGCGGGCGCGAAGTCGGTTGCGGGCGTGACCCTGGCTCGAGCGATTTAACAATCAGGCACGACGTTTTAGACCGCCGCTTCGCCCCGTCGAAGCCTTTGCAAGCGATGAAAGGAGCTTTGCCTGTGGACATTGAGATACATGGGCGCAACGTTGACGTCACACCGCGACTCCAATCATACGTCGAGCGCAAGGTTGAGCGGCTCGATCGCTATCTTCCCGACATCGTTGACGTGCGGGTTGACCTGACCGAACAGAAGTCTAATCGCATGGGGGATCGTCAGGTCGCCCAGCTCACCGTTCGCCATCGGCGAGGTATGATCCTGCGGGCTGAGGAACGCACCAATGACTTGTTCGCGGCTGTGGACGCCGTCGTCGATAAGATGTACCGCCAGATTGAACGCTATAAAGGGAAGCATCGGCGGCGTGGCGATTACCAGGAGGACTTCGCCGCCTACGAGACGGCCATTGAACTGGACGAGAGCGAATTAGCAATGGGCGACGTGATACGCCGCAAGAAGTTCTCCGTTGTGCCGATGCATGAGGAAGAGGCAATAGAACAGATGGAGCTATTGGGCCACGACTTCTTCGTCTTTGTCAACGCTGAAACTGCCAACGTGAACGTCGTCTACCGGCGGCATGACGGTGACTACGGTCTCCTTGAGCCTGAGGTCGATTAGAGACCGGCCCTGTATATTCACAACACCAACCGGGGAGGGCTGTCAGCCCTCCCCGGCGCTTTTTCTGTGCTTGGTCACCGCGCGATCACCAACCCCTGATGTAGTCGCCCCACTCGTCGGGTAGATTCACCGTCTGCCCGAAGATGTATTCGGCTGACGCTGCTGGCTTGTATGGCCGGGAGCGCAGGGGCATCCCCGCTTCCTGGGGAGTTCTCCCGCCTTTGCGTCGGTTGCAGAGCGGGCAGGCCGTGACCAGGTTCTCCCATGTGTGCAGCCCGCCTCGATGGCGCGGTATGACGTGGTCAATTGTCAGGGCCTTTGAGTACTGCCCGCAGTACTGGCAGGTGTAGTTGTCGCGGCGGAAGATCTCACGTCTGGTCAGCTTGACGCGCGGGCGTGGCCGGTGAACCATGTATTGCAGGCGCACGATGGAAGGGCGCGGAAAAGACGACGAGGCGGTTTTTATAGCGCCTCGCCCGTCTAGCAGTAATACGGCTTTCCCGGTCATTATCAGTCCGACCGCGCGCCTTGTCGTGCAGATATTTAATGGTTCGTAGTTGGCGTTCAACACCAGGACCGGCTGGTTCACCTCGTACTCCCAGCGGCTCGGCAGGTCCCCACTCTGCCTTGCCATGAATGTCTAAAACTGGCAAACTGCGGGACATTCTACCATCATGCTGTCGTTCCCGCAATCACCCCGTGTGACACAAAAGGGGCACGGAGCGTGGCTCTGTGCCCCCATTCCTCGTGTCGACGGGTTTAAGGTGCCCAGTTGTATCCGTAGTAGGTCTCCAGCACCTCCGGGCGGGCCGTCGGCCCGGCTGCGATGGGCCGCGCAACCAGCGGGTTGGGAGGTACGCTGCCGTCGGCCTTGACGATGTACAGGTAGACGTGCCCATCGCCCGGCGCGGCGGAATATGCGACCAGTTGCCCGTCCGGCGACCACACCGGGAAGCCTTTGGTCGGTGAGTCGTTGGTGAGCTTGAGCTGCCCGGTGCCGTCCGGGTTCATGACGACCAGTTGCCGGTCGACGATGGTTGCCAGCAGCAATCTGTCGTCGGTCCCTATCGGCGGTGAGATGCGCCCGCCGAAGGGCAGCGAGCTGACCACCTGGCCGAGCAGGTCGATCTGGAGTGTGCCCAGCAGGAAGCTCTCTTCGTTGTACCAGGAGGGATAAGGGATGCCCGACCCGTAGGTGATCTCTTCGAGCAGGTTGTTGATCACACCCGTTTCCGGGTCGATCTGGCACGCGTCGTGCTGCCCATAGGGGGTGCATCCGGCCAGGATGTCCCCCGTCTCATCGCCCCAGGTCAGCCCGTACAGTTGCCGGTAGGCGTGCGTCATCTGCACAGGCCCGGAGCCGTCGGCGTTGGCCAGCCAGAGTTCGCCGTTCGAGACGAAGGCGAGCCGCCGGAAGGCGGGCCCCCAGGCGGGGTACAGCCCGTCTATTGGCAGCCGGATCAGGTTCGAGCCGTCGAAGTTAACCGTGTAGATCCCCGTCTCCAGGCAGTCCGGGCAGTTGAACGAGTTGGTGGCAAAGATGACGGCGTTGGTCACCGGCTCTGAGCCGCGTGGTGGCCGCGCCAGGCTGCGCGGGTCGATCTCGCCCACCCCCCACGCCCGGATATAATAGACCCGCCGCCCGGCGTGTCCCCCGCCCAAACCGCCGTCTTCGCCGGGATGCTGTGTCAGGCGGACGCGGTTGCTGCCGTCGGTGTTGATGTAGTACAGATCGATGTTCCCGTCGCCGTAGTTGGCAGCGAACATGATCACGTTGCCATCCGGCGACCAGGCCGGGTTCTGGTTCCAGGCCGAGTCGTTTGTGATGCGCACCTGGTTGCTGCCGTCGATCTTCATCACGTAGATCTCGGAGCCGATCCCCACGTCGCGGTCCGACTCAAATGCGATCTGCTTCCCGTCCGGCGAAACGGTGGGGTTGGCGTTGTAGGCGTCGCCGTCGCTGGTCAGGGCGGTAGCTTCCGTGCCGTCGGCGTTCATGATGTAGATCTCGCTGAAGCGCCCGTTGGTCGGCAGGTCGCGGGCCGACATGAACACGATCTGCCCGTCCGGTGTCCACTCCGGGTAAGTGTCCACCGCTTCGATGTCGGCGGTCAGGTTGGTTACCGTCAGGTCGGCCATGCTGATCACGCAGATGTCGCTGTTGTCGTTGCAGGCATAGGCGATGCGCGTTCCGTCCGGCGACCAGCGGGGGTACATGCCGTCGCCCTCGGTGAGCTGGGTGATGTTGCTGCCGTCGATGTTGGCGATGTAGATGCCGTTGCTCAGCATGGTGCTCTGCACCGAGACGAAAGCGACCCTGGAGCCGTCCGGCGCAACGTCCGGCCAGATGGCGTGCCGGACCACCTCTTCGTCCATTTCGAGCTTACCGCAGTAAAGCCCATCCACCGTCAGGAAGTGGAGGGCCATGTTGCCGCTGCGTGCCGAGCCGTAGATGATCGGGACGATCTGGTTCGGCGAGACGATCTCCTCTGGCGTGCCGGTCGGCTCAGGCGCGAGGGTGGGGGTGAGCGGCGGCAGTGTCGGGACGGGCGGCGGTGTGGGCGATGGGGTGACGGGACCTGATGGCTGCCGCCCAAGTGACGGGAGGCCGCACGCCAGCATGGACAGCGCCAGGACTGCAAGCGCAAGATGGGCCTTGTTTTTCATAGGAGCGCTACTCCCTCTTGGTCCAGACAGGTTGTGCTCAAAGCGGGGCTTTTTGTTACGGCGATCCTGAGATGCAGCCCCGATCCATCTGGTGGAAGTATAGCATAATTGGGCGTGGGCGCATCCTGGGGTAGGGAGGCTCAGGGGGTAGGGATCTGCTCGTGCCGATTACCGCCCGCTCTCATCGAGGGCGCGCTCCAGCAGGTCGGCTACGTTGAGATCGGCGGCCCACCGCCACAGGTAGCCCAGGTCGAGGTGTCCTCCCTGCGCTTTAAGCACGCCCTGCACGTCCTGCCACTGGCGGCTTGAGATCTCGTTATCCAGCCGGTGCCATTCGAGCTTCGCCAGGATAACGTCCTCCGGGCTGGCCAGTGCAACCACGTATCTCCCCTCCTGGTCTATGGCGCGTCTCATCCGCCGCTCGAACTGCATCTGGTCGTAGAGGCGCTTTTTGGGGATGAACACGTCCACTCCGAACATCGTCGCCCGGTGGATCACGCTGAAGCTGCTTTGCCGTTCGATGGCCTCCCGGATCGTGTCTGCGTTGACGTAGAACGCGCTGCCGAGTGCCTGTGTGAACGGCTCGACGTGCTGGGGGTACAGGTCGGCCACCAGGTAGGCGTCCAGCGTGGTGCGCACAAAGCCGTAGGCAGTGCCCGCTATCGATCCCCCGATGAAGTACGGCACGTCGAGGTCATCCAGCGTATCGGTGACGAGCGTGACGACGACAAACGGCTCATTCAACGGAGTCTGCTCCTGGCTGCGGCAGCGGACCGGATGCCTTTTTGGCCAGACCGCTCAACATCGGCGTGCAGGCCATCTGGCTCAACCGGCACATCCCCTCTATTTTTCGCCACCCCGGAGCCTGGCGAAGCAGGTCACCCCACGCCCGCGCGGCTTCCGGGTGGGTGTCCGTCGGCAGGTCGGTCATGTTACCCTCTGATAGAAGTATAGCATAACCGGCAGCAATTGGCTGAGACGTGGGCATAAATCAGGCGGGCACTTGATCGGGCTGCACCCAGACCGAGAGCGGTTTGCTTCGTTCACCCGTGTGCAACGCCGAGTCCTCTGACGCAGCGCGTCAGCCCCGCCGCAGGCATCCTGAGTATTTAACCCGGCCATGACGGGAATGTGCTTCGTCTGGCTGCCTGGCTGCTTGGCTGCCCCCTCCCCCCAGCGTCGTCAGGCGCGGAATGTGGGGGAGGGGCGGGGGTGGGGGCGAACAATCATTCCTCGGCGCGGGCGCGAAACGAGACCGATTCTCGATTACTCACACAGCCACCCCGACCCGCTCCTCCACCAGCCGCTCCAGCACATCCGGCAGCGTCTCCTGCCAGTTCTCGCCATCCCTCGGCAGCCACACCGCCATCCGGCTGACGCGCACGTCGTGCCCCAACCGGCCCTGGAGGCTCCGCCGGTCGATCTCGTCCAACCCGGCCACGCGGATGCTGATCTGCCCCCCATCGCTGATCACGGCATCCACACCGGCGCGCAGCGCCATCAGCTTGACGCGCAGTTGAACCATCAGGTTTTCGGCGGGCGGCGGTAGCGGCCCGAAGCGGTCGGCCAGTTCGGCAGCCAGATCATCGATCTCCGCTTCGTCGGCCACGTCGGCCATACGCCTGTAAAGCTGGATGCGCAGCGCCATGTCTGGCACGTAATCGGTCGGGATATAGGTCGGGATGGGCAGGTCGATGGTGATCGTTTCGCGCGGGGCCGCGTCTCCTTCCCGTCCATCCATATGCGCGGGCACGCTCCCCTCGCGCCGGGCGCGCATCCGCCTGACCGCCTGGGCCAGCATCCGGGTGTACAGGTGGAAGCCGACGGCGGCGATCTGCCCGTGCTGGCGCGTGCCCAGGATGTCACCCGCCCCCCGGATCTCCAGGTCGCGCATCGCGATGTTGAAGCCCGCACCCAGCTCGGTCTGCTCGGCGATGGTCTCCAGCCTCGCCCGCGCCTCCGGCGTCAGGCCATGCAGCGGCGGGTGGAAGAAGTATGCGTAAGCCCGGTTGGCGCTGCGCCCCACCCGCCCGCGCAACTGGTAAAGCTGCGCCAGCCCGAAGCGGTCGGCGCGGTCCACGATCAGCGTGTTGGCGTTGGGGATGTCCAGCCCGGCCTCGATGATGTTGGTCGAGACCAGCACGTCAATCTCCCCGCTTGCGAAGTCCGCCATCACCGATTCAAGCTCGCGCTCATTCATCTGCCCGTGCCCGATGGCGATGGTCGCCTCCGGCACGACGCGCCGCAGCCGGTCTGCCTCGGCATGAATGGTCTGGACGCGGTTATGCACGTAGAAGACCTGTCCGCCCCGGTCCAGCTCTCGCAGGATCGCCCGCCGGATCAGGTCATCGCTCCGTTTGCCAACGTGCGTGACGACCGGCAGGCGTTCCTCCGGCGCGGTGTCGATCACGCTGATGTCGCGCACGTCGGTCAGACTCATGTACAGTGTGCGCGGGATGGGCGTGGCGGTCAGCGTCAGCACGTCCACCTCGGTGCGCATCCGTTTGAAGTGCTCTTTGTGCGTCACGCCGAAGCGCTGCTCCTCGTCGATGACCAGCAGGCCCAGGTCTTTGAGCGCCACGTCGCGCCCCAGCAGGCGGTGTGTGCCGATCACGATGTCCACCTTCCCGGAGGCCAGCCCGCCGACGATCGCGTCCTGCTCGGCAGGGGTGCGGAAGCGCGAGAGCATCTCGACGTTGACCGGGAACGGGGCCAGCCGCCGCGAGAAGGTCTCGTAATGCTGCTGGGCCAGCACCGTCGTCGGCACGAGGATCGCCACCTGCTTACCGTCCATCACCGCCTTGAAGGCCGCCCGCAGCGCCACTTCAGTTTTGCCGTAACCCACGTCACCGCAGATCAGGCGGTCCATCGGGCGCGGCTTCTCCATGTCAACCTTGACCTCGGCCAGCGCCTGGAGCTGATCCTCTGTCTCGACGTAAGGGAACGACGCCTCCAGTTCGTGCTGCCAGGCCGTATCCGGGCTGAAGGCGTGCCCGGCCACCATCTCGCGCGTGGCGTAAAGCTCCAGCAGCTCTCTGGCGATCTCCTCGACCGCTTCTCGCGCCCGCGCCTTGGCCCGCGACCATTCGGTCGTGCCCAACTTGGACAGGCTGGGCGTCGAGTCATCGGGGCCGACGTAGCGACTGAGCCGGTCAGCCTGGTAAATCGGCACGTAGAGCGTGTCGCTGCCCGCGTAGGTCAGCACCAGGAACTCGCGCTCGACGCCGTCCAGGTTGCGCTTCTCCAACCCTTCAAAGCGCCCAATGCCGTACTCGGCGTGGACGACGTAATCACCGCTTGCCAGGTCGGCGAAGAAGTCCTCCGGCGCGATGGCCCGCCGCCGTGCTCTGCGGCGCGGCTCAGGGCGTCGCCAGCCGAATATCTCCGCGTCCGTGTAAAGGTGCGTATCTGTGCCCGCGTCGCGTAAGAGCCAGCCTTCGGCCAGCGTGCCCTGCACGAAAACCGGCGGGCCGGGCGGCGGCGGGTCGTTCAGTTCACCGGCGGGCTCGACGAGCGCCCCCCAACTGTGCTCACGCCACAATCCGGCCAACCGCCCCGCCTGTCGCGACACGACGATCACCCGGTCGCGGCCTGCCTGTGTCTCTTCGCGCAGGTGGTCGAGCAGCGTCTTAAGCTCCCCCGCGTAGCGCGGCCCAGGCAGGAACAGGTCACCCAGCGGGTGGGCACTCTCCGGCGTCCCGGCCAGTTCGAGCACCCCGGCCTGTGCCAGTTCGTCGCCAAGCTGCCCCCACGTGACGAGCGGCAGGGGCATCCCTTCGGGGATCTCACCACTGCGCCGGTACGTCTGGCGCAGGTCAAGCGCCTGTGCTTCCAGGTCGGCGACGGTGTCGGCCAGGTCTTCCCGGTCGTCAACCACGACCAGCGCGTCCTCCGGCAGGTAGCTGAGCAGGCTGACCGGCTCATCCACCATCCAGGGCAGGTAAAACTCCAGCGTCGGGAAGGGGCGTCCCTGCGCCAGCGATTCGGCCTCGGTCGGCTCACCCGGCGGCGTGATCGCTTCCTCACCCCGGTCGGCCAACCACTCTGCCAGCGCCCCGGCGACGCGCGGCCCGTGCAGCGGCAGCGCCTCACGGGCCAGGGTGACCGTCACCGCCACGACCGTCTCGGTGCTGCGCTGCGAGGCCGGGTCGAAGCTGCGCATCGACTCGATCTCATCCCCCCACAGTTCGATGCGCGTCGGGAGCGCGTCGGCGACCGGGTAAATGTCCAGAATGCCGCCCCTCCGGCTGAACGTGCCCGGCTCGGTGACCACCGTGACCGGCTGGTAGCCCATACCCATCCAGCGATACAGCAACGCCTCCGGCTGCCCATCCGCGAGCGGCCCGCACTCCAGCGTCATGCGCTGCGCGAGCATGTCGGCGCGCGGCAGCGTGCGCTGCATCAACGCCCGCGCCGAGGTGACGATCACCGTGCCGGGCCGCGATCCGTTCACCAGGTCGGCCAAGACCTCCAGGCGAGCCTGTGTCGAGCGCGGCCCCCAGGGCGCACGCTCGTAAAAGATCGGATTCGGCTCGGCATAGGTCAGAACACGCAGCCCGGGCGACCAGGCCAGCAGTTGCTCGGTGAAGTTGTGCGCGCGATCCACGCGAGCGGTGATGATCAACGTGGGGCGGTTCATGTCCGTCGCCAGCGCGGCAATCACGTAAGCCCGCGCCGCCCGGATCAACCCCAACGAAACCTTGTCTCTACCGTCGGCGGAGAGGCTGGCTAACAGGCCCCGGTAGGCGTTCTGTTGCCGTATAACGTCCAGTACTCCGTAAAGATTCATGTCAAATTCGGACAATACCTCACTACCTCTGATTCACTCCAACACCGGCCCATTGTGGCGGCTCATCGCCAACTCGACGCCGTCGCGCAGCCAGGTCTCGATGGCATCGGCGGCGCGCTCGTAGGTTTCCTCGACGCTGGGTAGCTGCTCTTTGCCGAAGTTCTGGAGCACATAGGCCGCCGGGTCCATGCGTCCCGGCGGTCGCCCGATGCCCACCCGCAGGCGCGGGAACTCCTGGCTGCCCACCCGTTCGATGATGCTCTTCATGCCCTTCTGTCCGCTCGATCCACCTGAGGGCCGCAGGCGCAGCGTGCCGACCGGCAGGTCGAGGTCATCGAAGATCACCAGCAGCCGCTCTGGGTCGATCTTGTAAAACCTCCGCAGCGCCGCGACCGGGCCGCCGCTCTTGTTCATGTACTCCAGCGGCTTGGCGAGGATCACCGCCCGCCCCGCGATCTGGCCGCCGGTCACGAATGCGTCCGACTGGCGGCGTCTGAAGCGCAAACCATGCCGCTTCGCCAGGTGGTCGATCACCTGAAAGCCGACATTGTGGCGGTTCCGCTTATATTTGCGGCCCGGATTGCCCAGGCCCACGATCAGGTAACGCTCGGCCATGCCCGTTATCTCTTGCGCCGTCTGCGGCTGATACCATCGAATATCGGGTTGACAATCTCCCGCCGGAAGCGCCACCACGCCGCCCGCAACTGGCCCCTCCGAACCGCCTTGGCGATGCCATACAGCGCCAGCAGCCCGAACGCCCCCAACGCGGCCAGCGCCCCTCGCCGGGCCGCCTGCCACAGCCGGTCGGACTGGAACGGGCCGCCGCCGGTCAGGTCAATGGTGCGCGGCGTGGG
>CAZRXG010000009.1:0-2692 GCA_964603985.1 uncultured Anaerolineae bacterium
TGCCGGGGTAGCCCGGTGGGAACGTAGGCCATCGCCAGAAGACTTTTTGCTTTTTTACCCCCCTGACAGTTACACTTGATAGCAATGATATAATTCTGAAATGGTGCCCTTTTGTGGTAGAATTCACAACAGTCCGCGATTGAGTAGACTTCACACACATGAGTGGCGCATGCCAGACAGCAATCTTGAGGATCGAGAGCTTATCACACGACTGAAATCCGGCGACCTAGGGGCATTGGGCGATCTGTACAGTCGCTACCGTCATCAGATTTATCGCACGGCCCTGGCCATTACCCATGAGACGGCAGCAGCAGAGGACATCCTGCAAGAGTGCTTTTTAAGGGTCTATACATACGCAGATCGCATTGATGAGACCCTACCCCTCTCCCCCTGGCTCTACCGCGTGACAGTCAACCTCAGCTACACCTGGACGAAGCGCCACCAGCGCCACCGGATCTCCATCGACAACTTCATTGATCGCCTGATCAGCCCGCCCAGACAGGCCCCTGAGTCGGCTGCCGAGCACACGGAACTCAGAGAGACAATCCACGAGGCTATCGATTCATTGCCGTTTGGGCAGCGGGTGGTCATCGTTCTTCATTATCTGAATGGGATGAGCCTGGCGGAGATCGCCGAAGTGATTGACTGCCCTGTCGGAACCGTGAAGTCGCGCCTCTATCACGCCCGGCAGAATCTAAAAGAGAAGTTGGAACAGGCTGCCTGGGTGTCAGATGTTGTGCACGGCTACACGTAGCAGCGAGGTATATCACTCTCCACGCACATAGATTCCTATCACAATCGGCAGCGGCACATAGGCGGGCAGATATTTAGTCTTGTCCCGCAAGTTGACAATCAAACCGCTTGAGCGCCCTCCATCGAGATTGAGCGCCGAATCCAGGCATAGGTCGGACGCGGCCAGCCAGTTCGCCAGCTCATGCAGCGATAGCAGCGGGTCGTTGCTTAATAAGATGATCACGTGCCCCTGCTCGTCAAGCCCGATCACCGTGCGGCGAGCGCGCATGTCTGTTTCGACGGGGAAAGTCGGCTGGCCCCCCGGTAGAAGCAGCAAGGGGTACGACTCAATCGCCTGGTCGAAGCGCAGACCACGCGGACTGAAGGATGAACGCCCGATTGCGTAGATGCTAACCCTGTCGTCCAGCACAGCGAAGAGACCCGGTACACCAACGCTATCATCGCCGTAATCCAGCGCCAACGGGTAACCGTACAAGTCTCCATCAACGATTATCCTCCCGACGGGAGTGTGATTACTGGAAAAGAAACCACCGTTTACAATAATCGCCGCCCCGGTCATGGTCTGCCATTCTTCTATAGAATGCGGCTGCTCTTGGTCGTAGTGCACCCGAAAAACAACCCGCGCCGGGTCCAGCCGCAGAGCATAGATATAAGACTGGCCCTCCGCGTCGGGCACGTCCAACCGGATATAACGCTCGCCGACCCCCGGCCAGAGGGTAAACCAGGCGGGTTGAGTGGGTGTGATGGAGGGAAATGGAGTTGGAGCAGGCAGGGTTATCGGCTGGTCTGTCTCGGTAGCTGTTGCGTCCGGGCTTACAGTCGGGGAGGACGGCGATCTCGTCTCGCCAGACGTGAGCACACGGACGGTCGGTGTATGTGGCCGCGTGGGAGTGTACCGGAGATCTTCTCCGTCACACGCCAGCAGCAAAACCAGCAGGGGCAAACCGATAAGAGCCACTTTTGTAATTCTATATGTCATCAGTTCTCATCTCACCCGGCGCTGTGCCCGGCCCGCATTCGCCTATATAACATATTGCCAATCCCGGTCTATAGCAAGGCAAAACACTCTGGCACCCTGGTACCACAATTTGCGTATAGGATCACAGCCAGGGGCAATTGGGCAAGCATCACATCTAGCCTTTGGCGCTCGTTTGTGCTATGATGAAATTGCAACACAACTTACGGTTCACGACTGGGTTGGATACTCGCTTATTCCAGAGTTAAGTTGGGGTTGATTCGATGTCAGATTGGAGAGATTCGTCTGAGCGGCGAGGTGGAACGCGGCCCCTCGGTGGCATCGGACAAGACAAAACAGAAGAGGAAGAACAGTCGTCCCCCTTATCGCGTCTGAATCCGTTTGCGCGGCAGCAGCAGCCGGATGAGAACGCCCAACGGGGGCAACCTGCTCGAGGTGGAGGAGCTTCACAAGGCCGGTCAGGCGCCGGTCAGGGGCCCCAACAGGCCGACCAGGAAGGGGGCCTGCTGGGGGGCATTCGTTCACGCCTGCCCGGAGGCGGGGGACGTGGGCAACCGCAGCAAGCCCCCCGCAGAGGCCCCGGTGATTCCTCCCAGGAGCAGGAAGGTGGTTTGCTGGGAGGCATCCGATCCCGCCTGCCATTTGGTGGCGGGGGAGAGCAGGCCGACAGGGGCGCACCACCTTCTCAGCGTCCCGGCGGACTGCCCGGTTCGCGTCCCGGGTCGCCATCCCGTCCGGGTGGCAGGCTGCCCGGTTCACAGCCGAGCAGGCAGGGCAGCCCCTCCCGTCCTGGCGGACAGAGCGGCACCTCACGCCCCGGCGGACTCCCGGGTTCGCGTCCTGGTTCGCCAGCGCGCTCCGGTGGTGGGTTGCCCGGCTCACAGCCGAGCAGGCAAGGCGGCTCCTCTCGTCCCGGCGGGCTACCCGGTTCACAGCCGGGGTCGCCCTCACGTCTTGGCGGGC
>CAZRXG010000009.1:2792-119307 GCA_964603985.1 uncultured Anaerolineae bacterium
CCGGTGGTGGGTTGCCCGGCTCACAGCAGAGCAGGCAGGGCAGCCCCTCCCGTCCTGGCGGGCAGAGCGGCCCCTCCCGTCCCGGCGGGCTACCCGGTTCACAGCCGGGGTCGCCCTCACGTCTTGGCGGGCAGAGCGGCCCCTCACGCCCCGGCGGACTGCCGGGTTCGCGTCCTGGTTCGCCAGCGCGCTCCGGTGGTGGGTTGCCCGGCTCACAGCAGAGCAGGCAGGGCAGCCCCTCCCGTCCCGGCGGACAGAGCGGCCCCTCACGCCCCGGCGGACTGCCGGGTTCGCGTCCCGGTTCGCCCTCCCGTCCGGGTGGAGTTAGCACTCGAGGCACCGGCGGGCGAGCACCGGCATCAACAACCGGCGGACGGACATCCGCGCCCGGCGGGATAAGCCCGTCACGCCCCGGCGGCGCACCGTCCACGCGGCCCGGTTCTCCATCCCGGCCCGCAGGCGCTCCTGCCCGGCGCCCATCCAAGCAGCCAGCCCGCACACCCGCCACAACTGCCGTCAAGGCAAAGCAGGCGAAAGGGAAGCCAAAGACAAAGGCCCCTGAGCCGGAGCCGCTGCTCTCGTTGGATACCAAGCTTGACATCGTGGGCATCGGGCTGATCATCGTAGCCCTGATCACGATGTTGAGCTTCCTGTCCAAGGAGCCGGGGACACTGATCCGTTCGTGGCTGCGTTTTATCTTCCAGTTCTTTGGCTGGGGTGGGTACGCTGTTCCGATCCCGCTGGCCGCAGTTGGTGTCTGGTTGATCTGGCGTCACTTCGGCGACCAGTTGCCGCCCGTCGATCCCATTCGGATCGTCGGCGTGGTCGTTCTCTCTCTGGGACTGCTGACGCTCCTCCAGGCTTCTGCAGCGGCATTCCAGCCCATCGGGCCGGTTTACATCAACCCCGCCCAGGCCGATCCCTGGGCGGATGCCAAAGCCTGTCCCCCCAGGCCACAAGCTCTGCTCGATCAGGGCTGGATCGTGCAGAATGCCCATTGGGGCAGCTACGACATCGCGCGCTGCGGCCACGGTGGCGGCTACATCGGTGCGCTCATCCAGGTCACACTGACCGAGCTAATCGGCGCGCTGCCGGTCTTTGTGCTGGCAATTGTGGCTCTTGCCGGTGGCGGCATGATGATCGCCCGGTTGACGCTCAAAGAGGCGCTTCAGTTGGGTGCCAAGGGCTACGAACAGCTGCGTGACCGTCGCTCGGCAACGGCCAAGCCAACCGCCTACAAGCGCACCGAAAAGGGCGAGATGGTTCCGGTTCAGAAAGAGGGTGAGGCCGACAAAGAGGACAAGGATGTAAAAGCGAAAGAGCCTGACGATAAGGAGCCGGAACCTGAGAAAAAGGAAGCCAAGCCCGCACCTGTCCCGTCCGGGCGTCCTTCGATTGTGACCGGGCGCGGCCCGGCAGGCACGATGCCCAAGCCCGCTGCTGCGCCTAAGGCGGCGGCCACTACGACGGCGGGCACTGCGACGGCGGCCCCACCCAAGCCGGGTGAGAGGGCCGAAGCGAAAGCCGCACCGTCCGCACCGCCCCAGCCGGGTGGTGGGGCAGGTCAACTGACCGTCCCGCCCAGGCCCGGCGAGAAGAAAGAGCAGGCCCCGGCCAGACCCGGTGCGCCCACACCGAGTGGGCCGCCCAAACCCCCGGCTGCCCGACCCGTTGGAGTGCCGGGCGCTCGCCCGCCGGGAGCCGGTGGGCCTCCGACAGGGGATGTCGGCAGACCGGAAAAGGCCGACGAGGGAGAAGCGGACAAGGCGGAAAAACCGGGCGAGAAGAAAGCCGGGTCCCCCCCCGTGCCACGGCCAGGCGCGCCGCCTGCCGGTAAACAACCTTCGTCTCGTCCGGGCACTGGCCGCATGTTCGGCCCATCACCACCGGCCTCAATCGGCGGGGCGCGCCCCGCGCCCAAACCGGCCCGCCCGCCCGCACCGGCCCCTAAAGAGGACAAAGGCCCCCTCTTCGATGACCTGACAGGGAGCAGCCTGGATGAGCTTCAGGATGCCATTGACCTTGAGGACGAACCACCTACGGACCAGATGATCAAAGAGCTGGTTGAAGATGGAAAGTCGGCCAGCACAAGTGAAGAGAAAGAGCCGGAAAAAAAAGCGGGAGGTGAGGAACCGGCGCAGGTGAATAGAGAACCTGCGGCAAAGCAGGCCGAAGCCAAGACGCCTGGGCGGAAGGCCGGTCATCCGGTATCCTCACCTTCGTCCGACAAGACGGATGGGGGCAAGCAGTCTGCGGCCCCCGCGCCTGCCAAAGGCACCGCCAAGCCCACACCGGCGAAGCCGCCCAAGGCCGACTCGAAGGCCCCGGCGGATGAAAAGCCCGCGTGGACGCTGCCGTCTGTCGACGCAATGCTCGAACTCTCGGTCGAGAAGTCAATGAGCGACAAAGAGCTGCGGCGACGCGCCGAGATCATCGAGCAAACGCTCTCCAGCTTTGGCGCGCCCGGGCGGGTCGTCGAGGTCAACCACGGCCCGGTCATCACCCAGTTTGGCGTGGAGCCGGACTACATCGACGGGCGGGCCGGGAAGAAAATCAAAGTCAAGGTGGGCAAGATCAGCGCCCTGTCTGATGACATGGCGCTCGCGCTTGCCGCGCCGACCATCCGCGTCGAAGCGCCTGTGCCCGGCAAGGGCTATGTCGGCATCGAGGTGCCAAACGCCGAGCCGAGCATCGTCGGCCTGCGCGACGTGATGGACACGCCGGAGTTCCGGAAGCTCAAGTCACCGCTCAGGCTGGCCCTGGGGCAGGATGTCTCCGGGCATCCCATTGTCGCCGACCTGACCAGCATGCCCCACCTGCTGATCGCCGGTACCACCGGGTCGGGTAAATCGGTGTGCGTGAACGGCATTATCTGTACCATGCTGATGGCACGCAGGCCCGACGAACTTAAGATGATCATGATCGACCCCAAGCGGGTTGAGCTGACCAACTACAACGGCATCCCTCACCTCATGGCCCCCGTCGTGACCGAGTTGGAGCGCATCGTGGGTGTCCTGAAGTGGGTGCAGCGTGAGATGGACGACCGCTATCGCAGGTTCGCCATGGCGGGCGCTCGCAACATCACCGACTACAACAGCCGCGTCGAGCGCGAACTGGTCGAGGGTGACAAACTATCTTACATCATGGTGATCGTCGATGAGCTGGCCGACCTGATGATGCTCGCCCCCGATGAGACCGAGCGTGTTGTCACCCGTCTGGCGCAGATGGCCCGCGCCACCGGGATCCACATCATCATCAGCACGCAGCGTCCCAGCGTCGATGTCGTCACCGGCCTGATCAAGGCCAACTTCCCCGCACGCATCGCGTTCGCGGTTGCCACCGGCGTCGACTCGCGCGTTATCCTGGATATGCCCGGAGCCGAGAAGCTGCTGGGCCGCGGCGATATGCTCTTCCAGGCCCCTGATGCCCCGATGCCCGTTCGCCTGCAGGGGGTGTTCGTGTCCGACAAGGAGATCCAGCGCATCGTCGATCACTGGCGTGAGCAGGCAGCCAAGATGCCCACCACCGAGAAGACCAACTTCTCGTTAACCCGCTCCGGCACATCGCCGCTTGGTACAGGCACCTCATCCGTGACCCTGTCGTCCCCCTCTGTCCAGAAGTCGCTCTTCCCCGACAACGACGGGAACGGCGTGGACGACCTGTTCGATGAAGCTGTCGCCCTGGTCCGCCAGATGGAAAAGGCGTCGATTTCACTCCTGCAACGCCACCTGCGCATTGGCTACACTCGCGCCGCGCGGCTGATCGACATCATGGAAGAGCAGGGGGTGATCGGCCCGCACGAGGGAGGCAGTAAGCCGCGCCTTGTATTGAACGCCGACGGCGAGCCGCTGGACGACAACCCGGACGACGGTGACGAAGATTGAGGGCGATCTGGCGCCGAAGTCTTGCCACATCCGCAAAGGTCGGTATACTAGACCCCGCGCTGTGCGGGATGGCCGTCATCCGCCCGACAGCGTAACTGCATATCCGAGATGACGAGGAGGAAAGGATATCGGTATAAGCCTCAGCGAACAAGCTCAGAAGGACGGTTGCAGCGATGAGATCGCTCACCTTGGATCATCTTTCAGGCAGAGCAAGTTCCATAAGAGACACTTAAAAGAGGAGAAGCAAATGCGCAAGCAACTACCGATCATTTTTTCAATCCTGTTAGTGTTCACCTTGCTGCTTTCAGCCTGCGGCGGCGGGGCAACGGGAGAGAAGAAAGCCCGTGTGGCCGTCGTGCTGGACACCGGCGGCGAGAATGACCGCAGCTTCAACGAGTACACCCTCAAGGGTGCCCGCGAGGCAGCCGAAGAACTCGACCTGGACTTCGCGTATGTCGTCTCTGAGGCAGCAACCGACTACGAGCGCAACATCGAGAACTTCGTCAGCGAGGGCTACAACCTGATCATCACCGTTGGCTTCCTGATGGGAGACGCGACGGCTGCCGCCGCCGTGGCCCACCCGGATGTTCACTTCGCCATCATCGACTCCGACTACTACCCCGGAAACTGCCCGGTGGAAGAGGGCCAGGAAGTTGAGGACTGCTACGCCGAAGTCCTGACCAACGTCACCAGCCTGATGTTCGCCGAGGATGAGACCGGCTACCTGGCCGGGGTGCTGGCCGGGTGCATGACCGAGACCGACGTCGTCGGCACCGTCTCCGGCATGGAGATCCCGCCGGTGGTCAGGTTTGTCACCGGCTTCCAGACGGGCGCAAAGAGCGTCAACCCCGACATTGAGACGCTGAACGTCTACATCCCCGACTTCAACGACCCCGCGACCGGGAAGCAGTCCGGGCAGGAGCAGCTTGCCCAGGGCGCCGACATTATCTTCGGCGTTGGCGGTAACACCGGCAACGGTGGTCTGCTGGCTGCACACGAGGCGGGCCTGATGGCCATCGGCGTGGACGTTGACCAGTACTACACCTACCCCGAGGTCTCCGCCTCACTGCTCACCAGTTCGGCCAAGAACATGGACGTGGCGACAGCCGACGCCGTGCGCGCCTTCGCCGCCGGTGAGCTTAAGGCGGGCATCCGCCTGGCCACGGTCGCCAACGGCGGCGTGGGCCTGGCTCCCTACCACGACTGGGAGGACAAGATCCCGCAGGAGTGCAAGGACCTGGTCGACGAAGCCCGCGAAGGTCTGGCCAACGGCACGGTCGACACCGGCTACGAAGGATAGTAGACCCGGCTACCATAACTACAAGCCACGACTACGAAAGGAGGGTGCTACGCATGCGCAGCGCCCTCCTTTTCAAATTGGACATCCGGACATCTTCTCATATATAATTCTAGCCCTGTAAGCCGTCTACAATTACAGGCTTCCGTCCCACAAAGTGAAGAGCAAGCCCACTTCAGGAAAATGCTATGACTCCAATTATTGAAGTCCAGGGGATCACCAAACGCTTCCCCGGCGTGCTCGCCAATGACGAGATCGACTTTGCATTGCAAAAGGGAGAAGTCCACGCCCTCCTCGGCGAGAACGGCGCGGGTAAATCCACGTTGATGAACGTGATTTACGGCCTATACCAGCCAGACGGAGGCAGGGTACTGCTCAACGGCCAACAGGTTGAGTTCGACAGCCCCGACGACGCCATCAAGGCGGGGATCGGCATGGTCCACCAGCACTTTATGCTGGTGCCCGTCATGACTGTCACCGAAAATATCATGCTCGGTGTGGAAGAAACCACCGGCAGCCGGTATATCGGTCTGGGGGCCGCTGCCCTGCTGGGCGCCATCCTGGGCGGGTTGATGAATGGGTGGGCCGGCCTGATCTTCTGGCTGGCGGCGGTTGCCCTGTACCTTCTGCTGACCGTGCTGCCCCTTCGCCTGCGGATGGGCAGCCTGTTGTTCGGTACCATAACCGGTCTGATCTTCGGCGCCATCTACAACGTCGTGATCGGCGTTTTGACCGATACGGCTGCGGTGACACTGTGGCCCTTTTTCGGCACGGTCATCGGGGCCGTTGCCAACCTGCGCTGGATGAACAAGCAACTGGTCGCCAGCCGTGTCCGCCAGCTCTCCCAAGATTACGGCCTGGAGGTCGACCCCAACGCCTATATCCAGGATCTGTCGGTGGGCACCCAGCAGCGCGTCGAGATCATCAAAGCCCTCTACCGCGAGGCCAAGGTCTTGATCCTCGACGAGCCAACTGCGGTTCTAACGCCTCAGGAGGCCGACGACCTGTTCAAGGTGATGCGCCAACTCACCGAACAGGGCGTTTCAATTGTCTTCATCACCCATAAATTGCGTGAGGTGCTGACTGCCGCCGACCGCATCACGGTGCTGCGCCGCGGGAAGGTTGTCGGCATAACAACCCCTGCCCAGGCAACCCGTGAATCGCTGGCACAAATGATGGTTGGGCGCGAGGTCATGCTCCAGATAGAGAAAGAGGAAGCCCGCCCCCAGGATATCGTCCTTGAAGTGCACCAGTTGCAGGTCGAGGATGACCGGCGGCACCTGGCCGTCAACAAAGTCTCTTTCCAGGTCCGTGCCGGGGAGATCGTCGGCGTGGCGGGCGTGCAGGGCAACGGCCAGACCGAGCTGGTTGCGGCTCTGACGGGGCTGAGGTCGATCAGAGACGGCAGAGTGTTTATGCTCGATCAGGAGGTCACCGGCCAGCGTCCCCGCGTCATCACCGGGTTGGGTACGGCCCACATCCCCGAAGACCGGCAGAAGCACGGCCTGGTTATGACCTATCCGGTCGCCGACAACCTGATACTCTCCGATTACTACGATCCCCCCTTCAGTAAAGGCGGCGTCCTGGATGAACCCCGCATTGAGGAAAACGCGCAGCGGTTGGTCGAAGAATTTGACATCCGCACGCCCAGCATTTTCACGCTGACAAACAAGTTGTCAGGCGGCAACCAGCAAAAGGTGATCGTCGCCCGTGAACTGGCACGCCACCCCAGGTTGTTGATCGCTAACCAACCCACACGCGGCCTCGACGTTGGCTCGATAGAGTTCATCCACACTCAGATCGTTAAGGCCCGCGACTCCGGGGCCGGAGTGCTGCTGGTATCCGCAGAGTTGGACGAAATCATGTCCCTCTCCGATCGGATCGTCGTCATGTACCAAGGAGAGATCATGGCCGACATCCCCGCAAGCCAGGCTACGCGAGAAAAACTGGGTCTGCTGATGGCCGGTGTGCAGGTAGAGGGTTTATCTGAGCCGGTGGGCAAGATCGGCGCATAGGCTGACACAAAGGACGAGACAGATATGCAAGACCAAACCGAACAGAGTGCGCGCGGCTTTAAGCCGGGGATCGTGCAATGGGTCATCGGTGCGCTGCTCATACTGATGATGCTGATCCCCATGCTATCCCGGGGGTTCAGGGTGGGGCAGGTCGTGACGCTGGTCGTCTTTCTTGCCGCCTGGGCCTTCTGGGTGTGGCGCAGCCCGGGTGGCGGACAGGCGTTTATCGTGCCGCTCCTCGCGAGTCTCACGGCCTTCGTGGCCGGTGGCATCGTCATCGCCGCGGCTGCCGGGCAAGGCATCTCGCTCCCCGACCGCCTGGTCCTGGCCGCGCGCGGTTACGCCGCCCTGGTCGACGGCGCTTTCCTCAAGCCGCAGGCTTTCACCAACACGCTGGTGAAAGCTACCCCCTTCATCCTGACCGGCCTGGCAGTCGCAGTCGGCTTCCGCGCCGGGCTGTTCAATATCGGTGCCGAAGGCCAGTACATGATCGGCTCGGTGTGCGCCGTCTTCGTCGGCTACGCCTTTAAGCTTCCGCCGGTCCTCCACGCCATCGTGGCGATGCTGGCCGGTATGCTCGGCGGCGCGCTGTGGGGCACCATCCCCGGCATCTTAAAGGCCAGACTGGGCGCGCACGAGGTCATCAACACCATCATGATGAACTTCATTGCCATCCAGTTGACCGACTGGCTGGTCAACAATCCGATGAAAGACCCCAGCGGGCCGTCGATCATCCGTACACCCTTTATCCACAGCAGCGCCGAGATCCCCCAGTTCAGCGAGCTGCTGCCCGGCATCGTCGCCCCAAGCGACAGGCTGCACCTGGGTTTCGTCCTCGCCATCCTGGCTGCGGTCGGCATGTGGTGGCTGCTGTGGAAGACCACCCTGGGCTTTGAACTGCGCACGGCAGGTTCCAACCCCGATGCGGCCCGCTATGCAGGCATCAGGACCGAGGCGACCATCGTGCTCGCGATGGCGATCTCAGGCGCGCTGGCCGGACTGGCCGGTGCGTTCGAGATCCAGGGCCTCAACCGCACGCTGCCCGCGTTCTTCTCGGCCGGCTACGGCTTCGACGCCATCGCCGTCGCTCTTCTGGGTCAGAATCACCCCTTCGGCGTGATCCCGGCAGCGATTTTGTTCGGCGCGCTGTCGACCGGTTCGGATTTCCTACAGATCCGGACCCGCGTCTCGCGGCACATGGTATCCATTATCCAGGCCCTGATCCTGCTCTTCGTGGCTGCCCCGGCCCTGATCCGGTGGCTCTACCGCCTGCGGCTGGAGAAGGCAGAGATGGAAGAGGTACCGCTCACGCGTGGGTGGGGGGGCTAGGAGGCAACACGTATGAACATCAGCGAGATCACCGGTATCATTCATGCAGCCCTGATTGCGGCAACACCCATCGCCCTGGGCGCTTACAGTGGTGTCTTCTCTGAACGCGCGGGCGTCGTCAACATCGCGATTGAAGGCATGATGCTGACCTCCGCCCTGACCAGCCAGTTGGTGGCGCAGTACATCGGCAGCGGGTGGGTAGGAACGCCTCTGGAGCCTTACGGCCTGTTATTAGGTGCCATCACCGGGATACTGACGGGGGCGCTTCTGGGCGCGCTACATGCCGTGCTCTCCATTCGCTTCAAAGTTGACCAGATCATCAGTGGGATGGTCATCAACATCGGCGCCGTCGGCGTCACGGGCGCGCTGTACAATCTGTACCTGGCGGGCGGCATCGCCTCCGGTGTGCCGGTCAGCCCCGGAACGTTCCCTGTGGTTCGCATCCCCATCCTCCGGGATATCCCCATCCTGGGGCCGGTGCTGTTTGAGAACCAGACCGTCGTGTACGCCATGCTGCTGGCGACGGTGGCAACGCACTACGTCCTGTTCCATACGCCCTGGGGGTTGCGCACCCGGGCCGTCGGCGAGCATCCACGTGCAGCAGACACGCTGGGCGTGAACGTCTACAAAATGCAGTACATAAGCGTCATCATCGGCGGCGCATTGGCCGGGCTGGCGGGCATTTGGTTCACGCTGGAATGGGTGGGCGTCTTCAACCTGCAGATGACCGGCGGGCGCGGCTACATCGCCCTGGCCGCCATGATCTTTGGCAAGTGGACGGCCTTTGGCAGCTTCATCGCAGCCCTGATCTTCGGCTTTGCCCAGGCTGTGCAGATCAAGGTTCAGGTCACCGGTTCGCGCATCCCGTTCCAGTTCCTCGTCATGGCCCCTTACGTTTTGACCATGCTGGTTCTGGCCGGGTTCATCGGGCAGGCAAACCCGCCTGCCTCCGACGGCGTCCCCTACGAGAAGTAGTGGCCTGAAGTATTCAAACACAAAAGCCCTGTCGCACAATGACAGGGCTTTTCTCTATTTCCCGTGTGTGCGCTCTCACCTGCGCTGGCCCTGAGGCTCGCCCCGGTAGGCCGGAGCAACGATGGCCACCACCTTGCTCAGCCGCTTGTCACGAATGCGCACCGCCAGCCGTGGGGCGATCTCCTCAAGCTTTTCGAGCGCGTGGGCGGTCGTGATGATAGTTGGCAGGCGCGCGTTGTACCGGTGGTTGAAGAGCTGGTAGAGCTTCTCCTGCGCCCAGGGCGTGGCAGACTCGGTCCCCAGGTCGTCCAGGACCAGCAGCGGCGCGGTCTTCACCTCGTTGAAGCGTTTGTCGTAGGGTGTCGTGCTGTTGGGCGCGAAGGTGGCCCGCAGGTGATCGAGCAGGTCGGGCACCGTCACGAACAACACCGCAACACCCCGGGCGGCGTTCGCATTGGCGATGGCCGCCGCCAGGTGCGTCTTCCCGCAGCCGTACTCCCCCATCAGGACCAGCCAGCCCTCCGGCTGGTCGGCAAACGCCTTTGACAGTTCCAGCGCGTGCTTCAGGTTGTCCCTTTCGGCCCTGGGCAGGTCACGCCGCAGGTCAAAGCTGTCAAAGGTCATGTGTGCGTACAGACCCAGCCCGTTCAGATCGCTCTGCGCCGCCGCCACCCCCGCCCGCCGGTAGTCCGGCGCGGTGATCGGCAGGACCTGGCTCAGATCCGGGTCGGACAGACGTGAGCGCAGGCGCAATTCCAGTTCTTCCAGGTTGTGGTTGGTCGTGATGACGGTCGGCAGATGCGCGTTGTAACGATGGTTGAGCAACTGGTAAAGCTTTTCCATTGCCCAGGCGGTGCGGTTTTCGATTCCCAGGTCGTCCAGGATCAGCAGCGGTGCGTTGCGGATCTCCTCAAAGCGCTCGTGGTAGCCTTCCTCTTCCGCCGTGCCCGGCCCGAACGCAGACCGCAGGTAATCCAGCAGGTCGGGGACGGGGACAAACACCACCTTGTTGCCCTCTCCGATCTGCGCGTTGGCGATGGCCGCCGCCAGGTGCGTCTTCCCGCAGCCGTAGCCCCCCACAATGACCAGCCAACCCTGGGGGTCCTCGGCATAGGCCGCCGTGCGCTCAAAAGCGCGTCGCAGGTTGTCCCGGTGCGACTGCGCCAGGCCCACGCCCTCCGGGTTGAAGGTGTCAAATGTCTTATCCGCCAGGTTTTCCAGCCCGCCCAGCCGACGCAGATAGGCCTGTCGTTTGGCATCGAGGTTCACCCGGCGACATTCGCAGTCAAAAGCCTTGCCGAAGTAGGGGTGTCCCTCCGGCACGTCATACCGGACGTACCCGACTCCGCCGCAAATCGGGCAGTCGGGGTCACCCAGGCCATGGTGTTGGTCAGAGTAGCTCATCTCTAATACTCGATCTCGTCCCGGTACTTCCCACTGACGTACCGCCAGCCGTCGCCGGGGCGGTCGTCTTCGGCACGCCCTTCTTCCTGCCAGCGCTCCAGGATAGCCTCTATGTAGTTCAACCGCCGCACGTTGCGCCCCACCGCGATCTCAATCGCCTCCCCGATCCATTCCTCCGGGTAGCTTTCTTCCATGTCACGCAGCCGCTCCGCGATCAGCGGCGTCAGCGGGCCGATATTCTGCTCGTACAGCGTGAAAATATTCCGCCGCTCGACGCTGAGGTCGAGCAGAACGCCCGGCTCGTCACCCGGTTGCCACTTCCCCTGCTCGATGCCCTCCACAGCCGCCCGGCCTCGCTCTGTGTTGACGAAGTAGAAGTCTTCGTCGCGTCCCTTGTGATGCGTCTGCACGTGCAGCAGCGTCCCCCGCGCGACGGCGCGCTCCAGCCCGTCCAGCAAGGCCGCACGCCGCTCGTCCTCTCGCCCGCCCAGCCCGCTCATGAAGATCTGGTCGGACAGCATCTCGCGCTGCCGCAGGTAGACGACCCGCCCCTCCTTCTGTTGCAGACGCCAGAAGCAGTACAGTGTGACCTTCAGTTCGGCTAGGTCATCGATCTGCGGTAGTAACTCGCTGAAGAACAGCCCCGGTATTTTGATCAACCGACCCTTTTGTGGAAATCCGGCAAAGCCCTTCATCGCGGCCACCCCCGGCGTAAACAGCGCCCCGGCTACATCTCGTCCAGATCGATGCTGGCGCGCGCCGCGTTCTGGAACTGCGTCGTCTCCGGGATGAAGATCAGATCGATAGCGCCCGTCGGGCCGTTGCGGTGCTTGGCGATGTGTATCTCGGCCCGGTTGCCCTCCGGCGAGTCGGGGTCGTAGTAGACATCGCGGTAGATGAAGACCACCACGTCGCTGTCCTGCTCGATGCTGCCCGACTCCCTCAAATCCGAGAGCAGGGGGCGCTTGTCGGTGCGCTGTTCCACCGCCCGCGAAAGCTGCGACGCCGCCACCACCGGCACGTTCAGCTCGCGGGCCAGTTGCTTCAACGACCGGGAGATAAACGAGATCTCCTGCACGCGGTTCTCGGAGCGGTAGGGCGTCGTCATCAACTGGAGGTAGTCCACCATGATCAGGTTCAGACCGTACTCCAGGTGCAGCCGCCGCGCCTTCGTGCGCAGCTCGTGGGTGCTCAGCGCGGGCGTGTCGTCCAGGTGGATCAGCAGGTTCCCGACCCGCTGCGTGGCGGCGACGAACTGCGCCCAGTCCTTCTCGTCCAGCCTTCCCTCGCGCAGCTTGTGCGAGGGGATGTTCGTCTCGGCGCTGACAAAACGCTGCACCAGTTGCTCGTTGCTCATCTCCAGGCTGAACAGCGCCACGCGCTGGTGCTGGCGCGCCGCGTTGAGGATAATGCTGCTGAGCATGCTTGACTTGCCCATGCCCGGCCTCGACGCGACGATCACCAGGTCCGACTTTTGCAAGCCGCCCAGCATCCGGTCCAGGTCGATAAAGCCCGTCGGGACGCCCATCACCTCATCCTGGTGACGGGCCAGGAAGCTCACATGGTCGAAGTAATCGCTGACCGCATCCTTGACCGGCACAAGCTCGCGTGTCAGCCGCCGCTCGGTGACCTCGAAGATAGCCTGCTCGGCGCGGCTGACCACCTCGTCGATGTCGCTCTCCTCGGAGTGTGCCACGCGGGCGATCTGCCCGGCTGCGTCGATCAGACGGCGGCGCAGCGCCATGCGTTCCACAATGCGCCCGTAGCCCTCGACATTCAGCGCAGCGGGCGTCTTATTGATCAGGCTCAGGATGTAGGCCGCGCCGCCCACTTCGGCCAGCCGCCCCATCTGTTCCAACTCGCTGACGACCGTCAGGTAGTCGATGGGATCGCGCCGCTCGTGCAGATTGCGCATCGCTTCCCATATCCAGGCGTGCCGGACGATGAAGAAGTCCTCGGCCTGTAGGAAGGGCATCACCTCAAAAAGCGTGTCCGGGTTGATCAGAATCGAACCCAGGACCGCCTCTTCCGCCTCGACGCTGTGCGGTGCTAACTGATCGGTGCGCAGGTCTGACGATGACTGTGCCATGGTGGATTGCCCTGCCTGGGGAATACTATCCCGCCACAGACGGAGCGGCGGGGCGCTCAGGCCCCGCACCACTGCTCCATATTAAGCGTTTTCTGAAAGAGTGGGGCGAAAAACCCGGCGCTACTCCAGGTCGTCCAGATCGAGCGTATCCAGGAAGTCTTTGAAGACCTCCAGATCTTCTCCCTCTCCCTTACCCGTCTCAGCGCCCTCGCTCTCTGTGCTGGGGGTGGTTTCCTCTGCGCTGATCTCGTCCGCTGGCTCTATCGCCGCCTTCTCCATCACCGACTCGGCGACGAAGATGGGAACCTTGACCCGCACCGCCAGCGCAATTGCGTCGCTGGGGCGCGAGTCGATCTCGACCGTTTGTCCATCAACCTGAACGACAAGGCGCGCGTAGAACACGTCGTTCCGCAGGTCGCTGACCACGATGTACTCAACCTGGCCGCCCAACTCCCCGATAACCGATTTCAGCAAATCATGAGTGAGGGGACGGGTGACTTCCACACCCTGCAATTCGACCCTGATAGCATCGGCTTCGAACGGCCCAATCCAGATCGGCAGATAGCGATCAACCTCCAGATCCCTCAGCACGATGACGCGGTCCTGCGACATTAAACTGACGCGTATGCTGTCTATTTCTACCCTGACCATGTCCACCCCCGCCGCGCCCGTGAGGTCGCCGGCGTTTGTTGCAAGTTTTCGATGTCTCTTCTGTGCAGAGATTATATCACAGATCCGCAGGCGTCAATATGCTCCCTGCGTATGCTCCCATGACAGCCGCGCAAACGGATCAGGAATCGCCCACCCGGATCTCCAGCGCGTCACTCCAACCGCTCGCCTCATCCCCCGTGTGAGCCTGGACGCGGTAGTACAGCCTCCCCGAACGCCGCCGACGGGGTTTCCAGCGTGTGTCCCCCCCTTTAACCTTGTACTCCCTGGCCGATTCGAAGGCCGGGTTATCGGCCTCCTGGATCAGGTAGTGGGTCGTGCCCGGGCTTTCCGACCAGACCAGCAGTGGGCGATTACGCTCATCGACATGGCTCAGGCTGAGAATCGGCCTCAGGACGGCGGCCTGCGTAGGCTCCTCTGCCGCCACAAACAGCGGCCGGTCGGCTGTCTCGCCGTAATCTGTGGCCGCCTCTTCCGCTTCCGCCGGAGCCTCTTCCCAGTCCGGCACAATGGGGATTCGCTCTGGTGCGCGTTCCTGCTTATCCCCCGTCCCTTCGTCGGCCTCGAAGATGGGCCGCATCTCCCGCGCCGATGTCGAAACCGTCACACCGTTCCCCGATGCTGCGGGTGGGATGACCAGTGGCCGCCACTCTGTGACCGGGCCGCCCACTTTGGGGGCCTGTATGGGTTTCGTGGCCGGAGGCCGCTCCGTCGATGAAGGAGCCGGGGCAGGCGGGATTGGCTTGAAACCGGTCGAGGCGGGCGGCTGTGGAGCAGTCCACTCAGGCAGCGCATCGACTTCCACCTCTGGCTCAGGGGCCGGTGGCCGGGAAGTGCTGACCGGTTCGGGCTGCTCCTCCTCCGGCTGGGGCCCTGGTTCGGGCGCGACGAAGGGCCGGGGAGCCGCGTCCGCCATCCCCTCCGGGATGGTGAGAGGCTGCCAGTCGCTGACTACCCTGGAGAGCCGCACCCTGTGATAGACATCCCCGATCGCTTCCTGCCATTCTCTCATACGCGGGCAGTCCTCCAGCGTGTCGGAGAACCACGCCCGGTCAAAAAGGCCCGGCAGACGCGTGTCCAACTGTTCCAGAACATGCCCCATCAACTGGTAGCGCGGGCTGTCCTGCTGGAGCTCGTCCGGCGCGAAGTAGTGCTCCTCCTCGGCTGCCTTCCGGATTTCGGCGCTGTGCCAGGCGGCCATCTCGGCTATCAGCACCGCCCCCGCAAAGCGATCAGCCGCCGGTTCCCACAGCCCCTCGGCGGCGGTCTTGTGCGCATAGCCGTCCGTCCCCGCCGGGAGGGCAGCCGGTGGCGCGAAGCCGGGCGCGTACAGATCCTCCACGTCGATCAGGTGAGCGCGCCCGGTCGTCGGGTTGACGATCACGTTCGCAGCCGCGATATCGCAGTGGGCCAACCCGCTTTCTTCCAGCGCCGCCAGCACCTGCGCGGCTGCGTTGGCGAATGTAAGAGCCTCCAGCGTGCTGAGGGGAGTCATGCCGATCACCAGATCGTACCACGTGCGCCCGGCTATCCAGGGCATCAAAACCGCATACTCCAGATCGGGGAAGCGGTCGAGTGCGTCGTCATGCGGGCCGCGATGCAGACACTGCCGGTAGCACACCTCAAGCCCCGGCCAGGCCGCGAAGCGGGCCAGCGAATCGCAGATCTCGACCAGCTCCGGCACACGGTACGCCTGCTTAAACTTCTTCAGCGCGTACAGACCGTTGGCCCCTCCTGCCACCTGGTACACAAAAGCTTTGCGCCCCTCCTGCCCAAAGGCAAACGTCGGCACGGCAGGGTGGGGCATCACCTCGTAGACTTCCCCTCCGATCACAACACGCTCGTGCGGCGCCGGATTGAACTCACTCATGATCCCTTGCTTCCAACCTCGTCAACAGTAAAACACGTCATTCGCCGGGTCGCCCTACACCACCTCGACGACCAGCACATCGCTCCACAGGCTGGCCCGGAACTGCTCGTCAAACGCCTTGACGCGGTAGTAGTACCGCCCCTTCGCACGCCCCGCCCGCTCAAGCTTCTGGCCGGGATGCTGGATGCGCACCATCTCGGTTTCGCCCGGCTCAAAGGTGCTGCTGGCTGACTCCTGCGCCTCGTAGTAGGAGCAGCCAGGCATTCCCTTCCACGTGATCTCGTACGGGCTGTTCTCCCTCACAGGGTCAACCGGCCACAGGTGAGGCGGCGCGGGCCGCGCCACCTGGATCGCTACCCGGTTGCTGGGCGCGCTCTGGCGCGTACGGTGGCAGGCTTTCACCCTGAACCAGTAGCGCCCGCTCCCCGGTGGGTGGAACTTCACGACCGGCTCATCCGTGGGGATCGCACTCAGCACGTCGGCGAAATTCTTATCCCGTGAGACTTCAATGACGTAATGCGTTGCCTCCGCCACGCCCTCCCAACGCAGGCGCACCTCGCTGCGCTCGTTGATCTCCGGCTTCTCCAGCACCGGTGTAGTCGGCGGCGGGTGCAGGGGTATCCGGTCGCTCTCCTGCCACTGGCTCTGCACGCCCGACAGGTCGGCCCGCACCCGGAAGGATACAGCGTCCACCCCGCCCGGCGGTTCTATCTCGAACTGCGTGTCCGGCCCGCGATAGACCTCGCTGGCGGTCGTGGTTTCCCCTGTGCCCGTAACCATCTCCAGGCAGTAGGTGACGTGCCCCCCCGCCGTTCCCCATGACAACACGATGCGCTTTTCGTCTACCGACAGCGTCGCCTCGATCCAGCCTGGCGCTCTGGGCACGATGGCAACCTTCTCACTCGCGCTCCACGGCCCCTGCCCGCCGACGTTGGCCCCACTCACGCGGAAGTACAGCACGCCCGGCTCGCGGCGGGGCAGGTCCAGCGCGCACCCGGTCGGCGTGAGCACGTGCGCCCGCCGGAAGTCGGAATCTTCCCCGACCGCAACAACGTACTCGGTCGCGCTCTCGACCTCCGTCCAGGTCAGGTGGATCGTGTTGTCCGTGTCCGGCCCTTCGACCGTCAGAACCGGGGCCTCCGAGGGGCGCTCCGGCGTGACGATGACCAGTTGCTCGTTGCTCCACTCGCTGCACCCGAAGTCGTGGCACGCCCGCACGCGGTAAACGTACTCGCCTACCTCCTGGTCGGTGACCTGGTAAATGCTGTCCTCCAGCGTGATGACCTGTGCTTCGTCGCTCTCGCGCTCGGTCTCTTCCAGCTCGTACTTCGTCGCGCCGTGCACCGGCTGCCAGCGCAGCTCGTAAGCGCCGCGCACCTGGCCGTAGCTGGCCGTCGCCAGGTGAGGTGTGGGAGGCGGCGGCAGCGTGGTCTCCACCTGCTGCATTTCGCTCCATGGGCTGGCACCGCCGTCCGAGACAGCGCACACCCGATAGTAATACGTGCCCGGCCTATAGCTGCCAACCGGCACCGCCCACGACGAGCCAGGCCCCTCGTAGACAACCTCCGGCTGGCCGAAGTCCGCGTCCGCCGACTGTTCCAGCCTGTACGCCAGCACCTCACCTTCCCCCGACCAGCTCAGGACCGGGGCCGCCTCCGCTTCCACCGGCTGAAGCTCCGGCGCGGGCGGCGGCGGGTGCGCGACTTTCGTCTTGCGCAGGTCGCTCCAAGGGGTGACCGTCCCCCGCCGGTTGACGGCTCGCACACGGTAATAGTAGTGGCCCGGTTCCTGCGGGCCAGCGGGACGCCAGCTCAGCACCCCCGCCGGAACGTCAATCGCCCGTGAACTGCTGAGCGCCGGGTTGGTTGCCTCCTGGACGATGAAACTCGCTCTGGGCGAGCCGGGCCAGCTCCAACGCAGTTCGTAGGTGTCTGCCCCGGTCGGGTTCCAGATCTGGTCCAGGTGAGGACGCTCGGCGTTGGGATCCGGCAGGTCGGGATACCCCTCGTACTGGGGCGAGCGCACCACCACATCGACGAAGGCCACGTCGTCGCTGTTCGGCAGCAGCGCCCCCGCGTGGATCTCGCGGTCGAGCCTGTCATCTGAGTAGTCAAGCAGGCCACCCGCGTGCGCCGTCAGGCCATCTGTGAAGGCTGCCACGCGACCGATGCCCTTCAACGAGTGCATCCAGGCGCTCATCTCCCCCCGCACGCCCTGCGTGGTTGACCACCGGTTGGCGTTCTCCCACGCCCCGCCGATGTCGATCCTGCCCCCATCCTCGCCGCTCACGCGCACCTGGGTATCGCCCATCCAGAACAGCGAAAGCAGCCCGTCGGGGATCATCGGGCCGGGGTGGTCGATGCGCGCCGCTGCGAAGATCGCCTCGCTGCCATAGGTGCGCTGCTGTTCGAGCGCCTGCCGGATCAGCGGCGGGATCTGCTCCGGGATCTCGTACTCCTCCACCTCGTGCTGGGCCTGCTTCTGGAGGCGCTGCAAGAAGCTGGCGGCTGCCTCCTTCAGTGCATCTGCCCCACCCAGGTAGGCGATGTCCAGCGACCACAGCCAATCCAGCAGACCATCCCCCAGGATGCGCGCCGCGAGGTTGCCGCAGAACGACGATCCTACCCCGTCGCATATCACGAAGGCCAGCCGCTGGTCGTTGTGCTGAAAGCACAGGTAATCCTGGCCCTCGATCTGGCTCGCCATGCTGTCGCTTGAGCGCGCATAGGCGTAGCGAACGTAAGCGCCCGGCACCGGCACAAAGGTCACCCGCGTTTCTATCGTCTGCGGCACGCGCTGCGTGCGGATGGGAACTACCTCAGATTGCCCGAATACTCCCATAGCTCTACCTGTCAGGCCCCCGCTAATGGCCGCTGCGCCGTCAGAATACGTCGTTTAACAGTGACCACTCTACCGCCAGAAAAGCCGCATAGCAAGCCAGTAACGACAGCACCAGCGTGATGATCGCCACCCGCCGGCAGCCGCGAGCGCACCCCTTCCGCCCGGTTTGCTTCTGCTCGCGCTCCAGCCGCCGCCGCTCGCGGCGCGTCAGCGCATAATCCCCTCCATCGCCCGCGACTCTCACCCCTTCCGGTCTGGGCGTTGGCTCTTCAAACTCTACCGGGTCGATGGGTGCCCAGCTTGCCACGGGATCGCGCGGTAAGGCGTCCAACAGATCGTACCACGTTTTGAGCGGCGGGCACGACTCAAGCGTCCGCGAACGCCACGCCTGCTCAAACGCCTCGGCGAAGCCGGGGTCATAGATGCGCAGCGCCTCGCACAACACTTCGTACCGGTCGCTGTCACGCTGGAGTTCCTCCGGCGCGAAGTAGCTCTCGCCCCACGCCCGCTTGCGAACCTCAGGGTGCGCCCAGCCGAGCATTTCGGCCATCAGCACCGCCCCCGCGAAGCGGTCGCCGAGCGGCCCCCACTGCCCGCTCTTGACCACATCCTGGTGCTGGTATCCCATCGACCCGGCGGGCACATAGGGTGGTGAGGCCAGCCAAGGACTGTACAGGTCCTCCACGTCGATCAGGTGGATGCGGTCAAGCTCCGGGTCGATGATCACGTTGCCGCTGGACAGGTCGCAGTGGGCCAGGTGGTTAAGCTCCAGCGCGTACAGCACCCACGTCACGCTCTCCGCCAGCGCGCGGCTCTGGTCGAGCGAGACCCGCTCCCGCTTACTCAGGAAGTCAAACCACGTCTGCCCCTCGATCCACGGCATCACGATGGCGTAGTCGAGATCCTCGTACCTGTTGACCAGCGCCGGATGCGTCTCCTGGAGGATAACCGTCTGTCGGCAGACGCGCATCCCCGGCAGCTCGTGGTACGTCCACAGCGCGTCGGCTGCCTCAATCAGGCCGGGATGACGGAAGACCGGGCGAAAGACCTTGAGCGCGAAGGCGTCGCCGTTGTTCTGCAGGCGGTACACAATTGCGTGACGGCCTTCCTGGCCCCATACCAGTGTCGGCACGACCGGGTGAGGCGAAAATGTGTATTCCTGGCCGTCGATGACCAGTCTTGTGTCTAACGTCGGGTTAAACATGTCTGTCTACCGGCAAACCAATCGCTCGCCGCGTCTAACGCAAACCGCCTCATCCCGAACGGTCTTCCTCCCCTGACTCCGATAGCAGACGCTCCACCATCAGCATCGCCAGCGCGGCGCTCGTCAGGCCCAGCAGCGCCGCCTGCTGCCACATGCGGATCTGCTGCTGCGTCGAGAGATCGCTCATATCGCCCATGTCCGGCACCAGCGGAGACTTCCCCGCCCGGTCGGGTGCCCCGGCCAGCGGGCGCCATTCCCCGACCGCCGTCTCGTCAGGCGATGCCGCCTCAATCGGCTCGACGCCTGCCACCGGCGTGCGCTGCTCCCCCTCGACGACGATTGGCCGGGCCTCGGCCTCGACGCGCTCTCCGGCAGCCTTCTCCGGTGCCGGGATCGGGCGTGTGTCGTCCGTCTCGAAGCTCAACTGCTCAAGCGTCTCCGGCTCCGGCTCGCCGACCGTCTGCGGGCTGGGGGCCAGCCGCACGTCAAACAGCGAGGCGTCGTCCGCCGGTGGCTCCCTCACCCAGTCCCTCATCATCCGTGCCAGGTCGGCGTCCGTCGGCACGCTCTCCACACTCAGCCCGTCTGTGTATCCGGCCACGCGCGCCACCCGCTCCGCTCCCCCGACCCAGGTGTGCACCGTCCCCTTGACCCCCGTCGATGAGTTCCACCGCTCCGACGTGTGCCCCTTCGGGCCGAGATCAACCAACTGCCCGTCGATGTCAATCGCCGCCACCGGGGAGTCGCCCAGCCAGCACAGCGCTATCCAGGGATCGTCCCCCGCCAGCGAGAGCCGCCCGGCCACGAACATCGATTCGCTGCCGTATTTGCGCTGCATCTCCAGCGCCTGTACGACCAGCGGCGGCAGGTGCTCAGGCAGCTTGAAGTCCGCCACTTGCTGAGCGCTCTTCTCCGTCAGCCTGTCAAGCGCGTCCGTCACCGCTTTCGAGAAACTGTTGGCGTCCTGTGGCCGGTTGATGCCCCACAGCCATTCGGTGAGGCCGTCGCCCAGAACGCGGGCGGCCAGATCCCCCATGAAGGACTGGCCCACACCATCGCACACGGTGAAGGCTAAGTTGGCTTTCCCGTACTGGAAAGTGACGTAGTCCTGCCCGACCGTCGCGCTGCTGACGCTGTCGCCCGACCGGGCGTACAGGTACAGCACCGTGCCGAAGGGCGTGCTCAGCGTGGTGAGGGGCGTTTCGGCGTCCTGGCGGAGTTCAAAGCGGCCCGCTATGGATTGATCGGCGCTCATGTATCAATATGCGTCCCGCTGACCGGCTGGCAGGCCGTTCATAGAGAGCGGGCCGGGCTACTTCGCCCCGCCCGCTCTGCTTTGACTGCGCTGCCGCCCTCGGCTGTCAGGTGCGCTTAAGGCGAGGGCGAAACCGGCGTGACCGGGGTCGCGCCGCTCATCGCGAAGCCCAACTCGACGATCTCCGGCGTGTTGCCGGGGAACAGCATCCGCGCGCCGGGGGCCAACCGGTAGCCCATCTCGGCCATCACGCTCGCGTAGGTCTGCGGGATCGGCGAGGACATCCGCATCAGCGTCTCGGCGTAGGGCGAGGCCAGAGGCGTCTCGTCCGTGATGCCGGTCCACGCCTTCGGGTCGGCGATTGACTGCGTCAGTGCCTTGTCGGTCACGAAGATGTTCTCGACTAGCACGTCGCCGTCGGGCACCGACATCTGCATGATCTCGCGCGCAATCGGCTCCGGGTCGCCGCCGCTGTTGTACTCACCGTCGGTCATGTGGCACACCAGCGGGGAGGGGCTATCCTGTAGATTGCCCAGTTCGGCGCTGAGCAGGCGCTTGGCCTCACGGAAGGCGGCTGCGGTGTCGGTCGCGTCCATTGGCTGGAGACGCGGTACACCCATCTGCGCCAGTTCGGCCACCGTCTTGATGCCGCCCAACAGGTCGGTAACCTGCGAGCTGTAGGCGTACATTGCGATGCGGTAGCGCGGCGCGACGGTGGTGCCCTTGGTGCTGCGCTGCACCATCCGCACCGCTACCTGGTGAAGCGCGTCGGAGACGACCTCGATCTTGGGCTTGCCGCCCAGATCTTCGCCCATCGACCCGCTCACGTCAAGCAGGTAAATGATGAGCGCGGGTGTCTTACTCGTAGCAGGAACTGTATAAGGCATGACCAAACCTCTCTTTGCAGTAATTTCAACCAGTCTTCACTTCTCTGATACGCATATCAGAGCATATTGGTTGCAAATTGGGGACGCACCCCCAAATAGTGGGAGTTGGCCGTCCTGCGTTCGTCTCCCATAGTATACCACCGTCGGGCGGCCCTACGCTTCAAGTGCAGGCTCAAATGTCGTGATACGCGCCCGCCACTCGTCCGGCACAGTGACCGATGCGCCCGCCCCGTAATCGTAGGCCACCTGCACGCTTTCACCTGTCGCCACGCTGGCCCCGTCGCGCTCGCGCACCAGCACGTACGCCATCCCAAAGCTGGCCTTCCCAAAGTGCGTGACGCGCACGTAAACGCGCACCGAGTCGCCGTAAGCCAGCGGCAGCTTGAAGTCACAACTGATACGCGCCAGGATGAAGCCCAGCCCGCGCATGTCGCCGTCCCAGCCCAGCACCTCGCCTATGTAGCGAATGCGGGCCGTTTCCATGTAGGTGAAATATCTGGCGTTGTTGACGTGCCCCATCCCGTCGATGTCGCCAAAGCGGACTTCCACCGGGTGCGAGAAGCGGAAAGTTGACAGATCGGTCATGACATCCCCTTGCGATGCGGTATATTCAATACGCAGGCACCGGCTGATTCTAACACCGCCCGCAAGAAGTATCACCACCGCCGCCCGCACCGCGATGTACCTCTCGTTTTGGGGAGGGGAGGAGCGAGAAACCATGTCACAGGACGAAGCGCAAACGACCCGGCGGGTGATCCGCTCCCCCTTTGACCCCGACTTTGACGACTGCGCCTGGACGGACGCCTGGACACGCATCCCCGTTATCCAGGTCGTGCCGGGCGTGTACGGCTCGCTCACCGTCAAAAGCTGGCCGATGACCGAAGCCGAGGTCTGTGGACAGCACATCAGCCTGTCCTCGTCCCTGGAGGTGCGCGGGCTGGTCATGGCAGACGGTACGCTGTGGATGTCCGACGTGCCCCAGGAGCGCCTGATGATGTACAACAACGCCCTGGCGTCGCGCGGGCGGGTTCTGGTCGGCGGGCTGGGCCTGGGATTGTACCCCCAGTATGCCACGCCCCACGTCGAGAGCATCACCGTCGTCGAGCGTGACCGGACGGTGTGCGCCCTGGTTGAGCCGGTAGTGCGCGTCGCCGCCGATGCGCACAGGATCGCCTTCGACGTGCAAACCGGCGACGTTGGGGAGATGCTCGCTGCCGACCCCCTCACCCGCTACGATACCATCTTCCTCGACACCTGGCACACGCTCGACGCGGCCCATCTACCCACCGTCAACCGCCTGCGCGACATGGCGGTTGGGCACCTCGCGCCGGACGGGCACGTGCTGCTGTGGGGTTACCGCTGGATGGTGCGCCTGTTCGAGGGCGCCTGTGAGCGCGTTCTGCGCGTCGCGCCCGGTGAGCGGGATCGCTGGCTGGCCGTTCTGACGCGCCAGCGTCCTGCCGTGTGGCAACTGCTGATGCCCGTTGTCGAGCACTTCGCGGGGCAGGTCGTCGAGGATTGGGGCGCAGCGCTGGCCTGGTGCCGGGCTTACGTCATCCGTGCGACGGGCGAGGAGTGAGCAAGGCGTGCGGCACCCAATAAGGATAGTCATCGCGGCGCTCGCCGTGCTGGCCGTTCCGGTGGCGCTGGCCGTCCTGGTGATGCCCGACCTGCTCGCCCCTCCCCCCACCTGCGCGGGCGTTCCCATCGTGCCTATCATGCCGCTCGGCGTGGACTATCCCGGCTTCCGGTTGGAGCAGTTCGGGCGCTCGGCGATGCACTTCGCGCCCGGTGAGACGCTCTGCCTGGCCCTGGAGTGGCAGGCGGGGTGGATGCCCCCCGCGCAGGACGAGTATACTATCCAAATCGAGCTGCTGAACGACGACAACCGCGTGAGGGGGCGCTACGCCGGGCCGCTGTACACCGATCCCATCGCGTGGATGCCCGGCGCGGAGCCTGTCGAACGCTACCCGGTTCCCGTCTCACGCTGGGCCGCGCCGGGACGCCACCGCATCGTCGTGAGCGTGGTATCCTCCACCGGAGAGATGGTCGGGGAACCGGCCACCATTGGGACGGTGCTGGTCGTCAGGACAAAAGAAAAATGATCCCCGCTTCACCACCACAAGGAGCACCGATCTATGCGCGTACTGCTGCAACGGGTCAGCAAGGCATCCGTCACGGTTGACGGCGCGGTCGTCGGCGCAATCGACCACGGCTTCGTGATCCTCGTTGGCGTGGGCCACGGCGACGGCGAGGAGCAGGCCGCCTGGCTGGCAAAAAAAGTCGCCGGGCTGCGCATCTTCGAGGACGCCGAGGGCAAATTCAACCTCTCGATATTGGATGTGGGCGGTTCGGCGCTGGTCGTTTCCCAGTTCACGCTCTTCGCCGACACGCGCAAGGGCCGTCGTCCCGCTTTCATCGATGCCGCCCTGCCGGAGATCGCCGAGCCGCTGGTCGAGCGCTTCGCCGAACATCTCCGCGCCAGAGGCATCCCCGTCGAGATGGGGGTTTTCGGGGCACACATGCTGGTCGAGATCCACAACGACGGCCCCGTCACCATCTGGCTGGAACGAGAGTGAGCGCCAGTCGACCGACGTAAAAGAGACGAGGAGGGCTATTCCCCCTCCTCATCTTCGTCAGGCTTCCGATCCTTGAATGGGTCCAGCGGTCTGAACTCGACCACCGGCCTGCTTCCCGGCGGGCCCCCTCCGGGTGGAGGCGTTTCCTTGTCTCCCGCAGTTTCAGCCGTCGCCGCCGCGTCGATGGCCGCCGGTGTGGGCGCAGGGGGCGATTGTGACGGCTGCGGGGGCGGTGCGGGCTGTGGCGGTGCCGTCGGCTGGGGAGGCGCTACCGGTTGTGGGGGCGCTGCCGGTTGTGGGGGCGCCGAAGACGCAGTCGGCTGCACGGATGGTGTTGGCCGGGTGGGGCGCAGTTGCCGGTAAGCGATGTATGCCCCCAGCACCACCGCCACCAACGCCCAGTTATTGCTGGAGGGGAACCAGATCGACAGCGCCGCCGCCGCCGCAAATCCCACCGCCAGCCACAACGCCCAATCCAGGCGGCGGAACGCCAGCCACAGCGCCACGAACACCGCCGCCAGCACAGCGTTCAGCACAACGTAGAACCGCCCACCGACCGGTCGCAGCAACGAGAAGGATACCAGTAAAAACACGCCAATCGCGCTGATCAGCCCCGCCGGGAGCAGCGCCCACCAGTTCTGGCGGTCGGAGATGTACAGCACCCAGAAGGGCAGCGCGATAGCCAGCAGCGCAATTGCCCCCAGCGTCTCCAGCGGGATGTTCCCGATTGTCAGCGCCAGCAGGCTGCCCAACACCAGCATCGTGTAAGCCAGCACCAACGCCCACCAGTTTTGGCGATCCACGAAATAGGCCACCGCGAACGGCACGGCGATCTCGCCCAGCGCAACGATGCCCACGAGCTGGTCGGAGGGCGGGCTGAGGAAGATCACCCCCAGCAGGATGGCGATGGCCAGAAACACCCAACCCGTGATCAGCGCCCACCACGCCTGCCGGTCGATAAGCCAGCGCGCCAGAAACGGCACGCTCAGCACGGCCACCACCCCCGCAGCCGGGAGCAGCATCGGGGCACCGGCGCGGAAGTCAACCATCCCCGTGCTGCGTGCCAGGAAGGCCAGCCCCACGACGATCAGCGCCCCGGCCCAGACCCAGGCCAGAAACGACCGCACCCCGTTGGACGACGTTTGAGACATAAGTGCTTTTTCTCCCCGATTACCGTTCCGGCCACAAGCAGGCCGAAGAGGCCCACGCGTCGCGAGGGGCCTCTCCAGGTCGCCACAAATCGCTACCGTGCGGCAGGTTTATCGGCCTCCGGGCCGGTCTTGGGCATCTTTAGACCGGCTCCTGACTTTTTGCCGCTCAACTCACGCACCAGCAGGTAGACACCAACCACGATCAGCAGGACCGGGATGTAGGGAATGATACCGCTCATCAGCAGCCCCAACCCGATGACGGCCATGATCCCGCCCGGAATGAGCGCCCACCAGTTTTCGCGGTTGCGCAGGTAAACGTACAGGAAGGGCACGGCAATGGCAAACATGATATAGGCTGCGATCAACTCGCCCCGCAGGACGGTTGTCAGCATGATCAGCACCCCGATGGCCGACATCACGTAGGCCGGGATCAGCGCCCACCATTGCTCGCGGTTCCGCAGGTAGATGTGTATGAAAGGCGCGGCAATGGCGAACATGACGTACATGCCGATTATCTCGCCTCGCAGGACGGTCGTCAGCATGATCAGCACCCCGATGGCCGACATTATGTAGGTCGGGATCAGTGCCCACCACTGCTGATTGTCTTGCAGGTAGACGTACAGGAAAGGTGCTGCAATGGCAAACATCACAAAGGCGCCGATCAACTCGCCGAAGATGTGCAGCGTCCCCATCACGATCAGGGCGGCGACGACCAGCAACACGTACCCCGGGATCAACACCCACCAGTTGCCGCGCTCGCGCTGGTAAACGGCGAAGAACACCAGCCCCGCCCCGGCAAAGACGGTGGCCCAGATAAACGCGCTTATCCAGGGAAACACCCTGTCCAGCAGAAATACTGCCCCCAGGACGATCAGCAGGCCCCCCCACAGCCAGCTACGGTTGTTACTAAGGTTCTCATCAGGACGTGGTTCCATCTCTGGTTTGCTCCTCACAATATCGACTGTCTACAACGCTCTAAACTACATTACGCACAAATCCGCCGGGAGTTGTAGCACAGGAAAAGGTGAGGAGGACGACCGGGCGCACCGGGCCAACACGGCCTTAGATGCAGCCAGCCTCCGTAAGGGGTGGTGAGACGGTGGGGCCGTCTCGCCCGTGGCCCAGCGCTTCGAGCGCCGGGGTCTTCTCAGCGATCCACAAATACCACCAGGCGGTCGATGCGCATCCCGTCAACCTGCTCGACCTTGAAGTGTGCGGCGCGTGCGCTGACCTCGTCCCCTTTCTGCGGGATGCGCTCCAGCTTGCCCATCACGTAGCCGCCGATTGTGTCATAGTTCTCATCACTCAGGGACAGCCCCAGTGTATCGTTCACGTCCTCGATCAGCGCCAGCCCGCTGACCACCCAGCTACCGTCCGGGCGCTTGGCGATCTCCGGCCCATCCGTGTCGTACTGGTCGGGCATCTCCCCGGCGATCTCCTCCAGCACATCCTCCAGCGTGATCAGCCCCGCCGTGCCGCCGTACTCGTCCAGCACAATCGCGATGTGCTGCCGTTCGGCCCGGAAGGCGGTCAGCGCGGCGCTGATGCGCGCCGTCTCCGGCAAAAAGATCACCTTGCGTAGAAAAGGTCGCACCGGCGCACTGAGGTTGCCCTCTGCCAGCTCCTCCACGATGTCACGCACATACAGTATGCCGACGACGTGGTCCTGATCGCCCTCGTAGACCGGCACTTTGCCATGGGGGTGCTCTTTGTGGATCGCCAGCACGTCGCGCAGCCTGGCACCCACCGCGAGCATAGCCATCTCGGTGCGGGGGATCATAAGCTGCCGCACCAGCACTTCACGCAGGTCAAAGACCGCACGCAGCATGTCCTGCTGGCTGCCATCAAGCATCCCCTGGTCGGCGCTTGCTTCTACGATCAACTTAAGCTCCTCAACCGAGTGAACCAGCTCGTGGCCCGCCGCAGGCTCGAACCCCAGCCGCTTCAAGATCCAGTTGCCTGCCCCGTTGAGCAGCACAATGCCCGGCCTGAAAATCCACTCCGACCACAGCGTGGGCCGCGCGACGACCAACGCCGTCTGCTCGGTGCGTTGCAGTGCGATCGACTTGGGGGCCAGCTCCCCGACCACGACGTGCAGGAAGGTGATGGCTGCGAAGGCCATCACCGCCGACACGCTGTGTGAGGTCACGTTAGCCCAGGTGTCGGGGAGCGGGATCAGCGCGATCACCGGGTCGATCAGGTGCGACAGGGCCGGTTCACCGATCCAGCCCAATCCCAGGCTGGCCAGCGTGATTCCGAGCTGCGTCGCCGCAATGAAGCGGTCCGGATCGTGGATCGCCTTGCGCACGGCTTCGGCCTCTCGCACGCCCTGCGCGATCATCTCTTCGACCCGCGTCCGGCGCACGCTGACCAGCGAGAACTCCGCTGCGACGAAAAAGCCGTTCAACAGAACCAGCAGCACAACCGCCGCCAGCCCGACGAGACTGTCAACTACTAAGCCTGCTTCTGCTTCCATATTCTATATTGGCTCAACCGTCTAGGTGTAAGAAAGTAACACTACCTGGGGCACCGTCCGCCCCCATCCCGGCATGGCAAAGTTATCTTTCTCCTCCAGGTATGGGAAGAGAAGTCAATGCAGCTTTCAGCCACGCCCTTATCACGCCGCCTTATAGATAACCGCCGCACCGTATCCGACCACGCGCCGCGTGTCGCCGCTCGCCTCAGCCGATGTTCCATACCCGACGACCTGTGCGTGATCCGCTCCCAGCGCGCGGGCCGCGACCATCACCGCCGCAATCGCCACCCGGCCACAGGCAAAGGCTCTGCCCTCATCCTCCACGCGGATCACCCCCTCCGGGTCGAATGCCGCGATCTGGTCGAGCATGACGCGGTCCAGCTTCTCAGCCTCAGCCTGAGTGTAAAAATGCGACAGGTCGCTGCTGGCGACGAGCAGCGTCGATTTGCTGTCGCCGCCAACCACCCTGGCGACCGCCTCGCCGAGCGCCGCCGCCGTCTTGTACGTCTGGTCGCGCAGCATGATCGGTACCAGCGAGAACGGGTCGCTCAGCGTCCGCTGTAGGAACGGTAGCTCAATCTCCAGCGAATGCTCAGGGTCACGGCGTATTGGCTTGATGACCAGATCCTGCCCCAGCGCATCCAGTGCCTCACGGTCGACCGGGATGTCGCCCAGCGGCGTGCCGTAAGCCTCGTGCGCTGTAGTCATGATTGGGTGAGCATACATTTGGTGCATCGGCGAGACGACCACCACCCGCTCAAAGCTCATTCCCTGTACCAACTTGAAGGCGTGGGCCGCGATTGGACCTGAGAAAATGTAACCGGCGTGCGGCACGATCAGCCCGACAACCCGCCCCGGGATCTTGACCTCCGGCGCGTTCGCCAGGTACCTGTCGATGTCGGCTGCCAGGCGGTCCGCGCTGCCGGGGTACCACTGGCCCGCAATCGGCGATGGTCGCACATCCTTAAAGGTCTGCTCCATCGTGCAACACCGTCCTTCCACTCACTTCGTTCACTAAAGATTGTACCATAGCTCAGGGCCACGTCAGAAGATTGGGCCTCCGCCCCTCTGAACCACCAGCAGGAGCGTCACGCCGGCCACCGCCGCGCCAAACAGGATGGTCGCCACCCACGCCACAACCGATGATGATTCGTCTTCCAGCCGCACCAGGTCGCCCAGGGCGGCGCGAACCACGTAGCGCGGGGTGGCAAACCAGCCCAGGATCAACCCGGCCACCAGCCCCCCGACGTGCCCCCAGTTGTCGATCAGGGGGTTGAGACCGATCACCAGGTTTGCCACGATGACGAAAACGACGCTCCCGATCCTGCGCCGCGTGTCGGTGATGATCGCCCGGTTGCGGTAAAGCAGGGGCAGCATGGCCCCCACCAGACCAAACAGCGCCCCGCTCGCCCCGATAGAGGGGTGCCTGTTGAGCGCAAAGCTGGCCACTGCTCCCGAAATGCCGGAGAGCAGGTAAACGGCCAGAAAGCGCCAGTACCCGAAGAATCGCTCAATCTGAGGGCCAACACTGTACAGAAAGTAGCTGTTCAGCCCCAGGTGTATGATGCCACCGTGTAAAAACATCGGCGTGACCAGCCGCCAGTACTCCCCGTTGATGATGGCCTGGTTCTCCTTCATCCCCAGCATGGTCAACTGCTGTCCAAACAGAACGTAGTCCAGCAGGAACACCAGCACGTTGATCCCCAGGATCAGGTAAGTGAAAACAGGCTTGCTCTGGGGAACCTTAATGCGCCGCCTGGGCGGTGTGACCGGTAGTGGCTTCGGAGGGGGTGGCGGCTCCCGCTCAAGGGGATGGACCGGCTTCCGGGGCTCGGAAGGCGGAGAAAGTGGACGCTGTGAAGGCTGTTCTGTTTCAAAACTCATCGAAAAACACTGCTTCGTGGCTCACATTGCCGATAAAAACCAGCGTGATTATACTCCACATGGAGGGAGGTTTCACTGTGCCTGCGTATGATTTTCGCTGTAAAGCGTGTGACCACACCTTCACGATAGCGCTCGACAGCTATGCCGAGCTTGACCGCCTGGAGCCGCAGTGCCCGTCCTGTGGCTCAGGTAAGTTGAGCCGGCTGATCCGCCGCGTGACCGTCGTAACCGGTGAGGAAACCCGCATCGAGCGTCTGGCCGACCCGTCGCGGCTGGCGGGCCTCGATGAAGACGACCCGCGTGCAATGGGTCGTCTGATGCGCGAGATGGCGAGCGAAGTTGGCGAAGATCTGGGGCCGGAGATGAACGAGGTCATCGAGCGCCTGGAGGCGGGTGAAGATCCGGAGTCAATCGAGGAGTCGCTGCCCCTCCCGGACGACGACCTGCCCGGCATGCATGACCTTCCCGGCTAAGGAAGCCGACAGCGGCGATGCCCAATCACGCAGGAGGCTCAGATATCAGGTGCTGGGGCTTTGCCGGAGGGGTAGGAAGATCATTGCCCAGGCCATCAACCCGGCCCAGGCCAGATTGCTAACCCAGATCACCCCTTTGGCAACTGCGGCGTCAGGCCCCCCTGCGGTAATCAATCCGAACGCAATCGACGAGGCAAGGATGGCCGCCAGCCAGGCTGTGTTAAAGCTGGCAAAACTGGCCTCCGTATTCAAGCCAAAGCGACTATGCTTTGCCCGTGTGCTGAGGATCCCACCGATCAGGACGATGACGACAGTCAACGGGAGCAGCACGGTGAAGACTGCCGCATTCCCCTGGTATACATCCCGGCAGCGGTCCAGGACCTGCAGCACCCCTCGTGTGCTGACCCACTGGAAAGCCCCCCCGATAATCACGCTCGCGAAGAAGACCTCGCGAAAGATCGGGATAACCCGCCGGACTTGAGCCGAGGCCAGGAAGAACACCATCGCCTCAAAGGTAAGCGGGGCGGCCAGCGTAAAATTCGACACCACAAAGAAATTCAGGGTGCCGGGTCGGCTGGACTCGGCCCCGGCCTCACCGGAGATGAGTGCCCACATCACCGCGGCGATGAGATTTGCCATAAACGTGACTACCAGAAAGATCAGCGCGCGTTCGGTCTGCTCATCTGACGCCTCTCCCTCGCGTTGGCGGCGCTGCACATTGTCCACCAGCCACACCAGAATCACGAAGGCAAACCCACATAGAATGCTCGCCACCTGTGCGAAGGATTGGGCGGCAACGGTCACATCATATTGCGTAAACCCAGGCATGATATTCCCCCCTCAAATGACGTGCTCATGGCACAAGCAGCGCCATGAGCACTTTGCCCTTACCGTGCTGTCAGCCGGGCCATAACCGCCTCTCTCACCTCGGCCTGAACCACCTCGACCGGACGATCCCCGTCGATCACCACCCACCGCTCCGGCTCGGCGGCGATGAGCGCCTGGTACCCGGCGTGCACGCGTCTGTGGAACTCAAGCCCCAGTGCATCCAGGCGATTCCACTCGGCCCCCTGGTCGCTCTGGCGGCGACTCAGCCCGGCTTGCGGGTTGATCTCCAGGTAGAGGGTCAGATCGGGTTTCAGCCCTCCCGTTGCAAAGCGCGTGATCTGGCGCAGCGCCTCAAGGTCCAGGCCGTGCCCGTAGCCCTGGTAGGCCAGGGTGCTGTCGTAGAAGCGATCCGTCAGCACGATCTTCCCGGCAGCCAGCGCCGGGCGGATCACCTGCTCGACCAGTTGCGCCCGTGACGCCGAGTACAGCAGTATCTCGGCCCGGGGGTGCATCTCCTGGTTGTCCGGGCTGTGGAGCACGTCGCGTACCTGCTCCCCGATGTCCGTCCCCCCCGGCTCGCGTGTGACGCATGGCAAATAGCCCTGCTCCGTGAGGTACGCCTCCAGCAGGGCTAACTGTGTAGTCTTTCCACACCCATCAGGGCCTTCAAAGGTGATGAACATCGCTCAGGCCAGGTTTTACTCGACCGGCCACAATGCCCCTCAGTTTATTCCCGGTAGATGCGCACGTGGCGGTGTGGCTCTTTCCCGTAACTGTGCGAGCTTAGATGGGCACGCCGAGCCATTTCGTGCTGCTGGCGACGGACGCTCGCCGTCTGCGGCGAAAGGTCCACCGTGGGCGCGCCGTTCATGACGGCCTGGATGCCATCTTCGGCCTCGCGGATCGCCCGCGTAACTTCGTCGTCCTCCTCGACCTCCAGTTCGTACAGGTCGGCCAGGAAGTCCTCGATCTGCGTCACCGTGTTCGAGCGCAGCACGTAAATCGGGATGCCCCGCTGTTCCGCGTCCGAGATCAAGCGCGGGCGGCGGCGGTAGAAGTTCTTCAACGTCAGCAGCACGTCGGCTTCGTCCAGCGCGTCGGTCACTTCCATCGGCAGCTTGAACCGCCGCGCCGACTCTATCAGGCGATTCCGCGCCACACCGTAGGGGTACACGCTCATCTTACGCGCCGAGGTCAGGCCCCTGACGCGCGGCTCAGGCGGGTCTTCGGGGGGCCGGATGTTGTTCTGGGCCACGTGCCGCTCGTGTTCCATCGCCCTGCGGACTTTGCGCCCGTTCCCGCGCGTCGCGACCTGCGGCTCCGGCGCAGCCTCGACGGTTACCTCGCCGTTGGGGCCGCGGTGCCGGATCTCCGGCACCAGGGGACTTCCACGCAGCAGCATGTCAACCGCCACCGCCACATCGTGATGGATCTTCAGCGTGTTGCGGTCTTGCAACTCGATCAGGACGTGGAAGGTCGGGGGCGCGCGCCGTTCCAGCACGGTCTTCTGCGTGCCGCGCCGCCGCGCTTCCTCGTCGGACAACGTCACGCTCTCAATCCCACCCACCAGGTCGGAAAGCGTGGGGTTGAGCAGCAGGTTATCCAGCGTGATGCCGTGCGCCGTACCGATCAACTGCACACCCCGCTCGGCGATTGTCCGGGCCGCCAGCGCTTCCAGCTCGCGCCCGATCTCGTCGATGACGATCACTTCAGGGTTGTGGTTCTCAACCGCCTCGATCATCACCTCGTGCTGTAGACTGGGCATCGGCACCTGCATCCGCCGGGCTTTTCCGACGGCCGGGTGGGGGATATCGCCGTCGCCGCCGATCTCGTTTGAGGTGTCCACGACCACCACGCGCTTCGACTCCGCCAGCACACGCGCGGCCTCGCGGAGCATCGTCGTTTTGCCCACACCGGGCTTGCCCAGGATCAGGATGCTCTTGCCCGACTCAATGATTTCCCTGATGATGTCAATCGTGCCGTAAACCGCCCGCCCGACGCGGCAGGTCAGCCCCACAACCTCACCGCGGCGGTTGCGAATGCCTGAGATGCGATGCAGCGTGCGCTCGATCCCGGCACGGTTGTCGGCGTCAAATTCACCTACCTGTAGAACGATCAGGTCGATATCATCTTGGGTAACTTCACGATCCAGCAGTGTATATTCCCCATCCGTGAAGCGCACCGTCGGCACGCGCCCCAGGTCAAAGATCACCTCAAGCAGTTCATCGTTGCGATCCATTTGCAGGATCACCTCGGTTATCTCCGGTGGGAGAATTTCCAACAAGCTGGACAGATTGTCCGTGATACGCTGCTCCATAATCCTCTCAACCAACGGCTTCACACAATCGGGGGGCTGGCTAATCAGCCAACCCGCTTAGAAGATGGCCTCACAACCCGGTGAGCGGCGTCGTCGGCAGCCCTCCTTTGGCGGCGTGCAAAGGCTTAAACGCGGGTCGTGTGACGCGCGCCGCAGTATGTCGTACCATCACCGCCTGGGAGGCCATTTGCCCGAATCCCAGTTCTACCAGCGCGTCGCCCAGCCACCCCATGTGGCGGCGCAGACGGCAGTATATCGTGTTTGTGTTGCCACGCAGAACCGCCAGCGTGCTGCTGACAATGTCTCTCGCACGGTCCTGTACCTCGGGATGCAGGTATATCTCTACCAACGCTCTGCGTGGGCCACGATAAACCGCCACCAGCGCGCACAGCCCCTGTGTATCACCGTCCAGTACGTAGCGCGTGTCGGCGGCGCTCGGCGGTGGCTCCACCTGCTTGATCAAAGCCGGAACAAGCGACCCGTAAAGCGTCTGTATGGCAAACTCATCCCCGGCACGCGCGGGCCGCAGAGAAACCACGGGGGAGTCAACCGGCCCCGGCGAGCGCATCCACAGGCCCTGGCGGGCATAGATGGCGAAATCGGCACGTCGCAGAAGCTCCAGTGCATACGAGTCTTCGCTCACTTCGGCGGTGATGCTGGCCGCGCCACGCTGGCCACCCATCACCGTCAGGCCATCGAGCAGACTCAACCACAACCCCTCGTCGCCGCCTGCATCCAGCGCAGGTGTCAGGTAGGCCAGCCGGGCGTGCTGCACGCTGGCCGGGTAGTGTAGCTGGCCCAGCCCGCCGTCCCCGCTTCGCCGCAGAACGTAGAGGCTGGCACGGCCTGTGCTGCTCAGAAGAGCCTGCCGCAGGCGATTGTCGCCAACCGTCAGGTTTAGCTGCGCATCAAAACTGGTGCCCCGCCCTGCCAGACGATAGGCAAACAGCAGGTCATGCCAGCGCAGAGGGCGAACTTCCGTCACGCAATGCGCCTTATCCAAACTCCTGGTGTCTCACATCCCGCCCGCACTACTTAATACGGGTGCGCCGAGGGCACACCCTCGGCGGCATCTGGCTCACATCCACTCTAATTGTAACACGCACACCCAGAGCCGCAACCGCAGCACGCCGACGGCGCATTTTCCCCTCCGCGTATGCACCCGGCTGGCCGGTATGCCACTATACGATATAGCACTGGAATGCCTGCGCTCCACCGCCGGGGCTTTGCGCCAGCTTACCAGGATGGGTACAATCGATCCCCGTTGCGAGCATCGTGCGATATGCCACGAGCCGCTTCTCACGAGCGAGCCTGTTTTGACCTGGAGGGATCGTGACTAAGCGTACATCTCTGTTAACACTACTCGTCGGGTCGGCGGTGGCCTTGCTGGCACTGCTGGTTGCGGGCGTAAATCCCGTCGCTGCTCAGAGCGAAGGCCAGATCGGCGGTATCGTCTACGTCGATACCAACGGCAACGGCATCCGCGAGGAGGGCGAAGAGGGCATAAAGGACGTTGAGGTCACCTTCGACTCCGGTGGTTGGAGCACAACCATCTCCACCGACGACAAAGGCGCGTTCAGCCTGGCCGTCAACCCTGCAACCTGGACGGTCAGCATCAAGGAGCCGGAAGGCTACACCGCCCCCACGACCAGCACCGAGGTCTTCATCGAGGCGGCAGGCGACGCAGTCACCAATCTTGAATTTAGCCTAGTTCCTCAGTCCGAAGAAGCTGGCAAGGAAGTATTGCCCGCGTCGGGCGGCATCGTTTCGTCCGGCGTGATCGTCGGCGGCCTGATCGGCATGCTGGCCATCGGCCTGACGATGGTCTTTATCGGCCAGCGCCGGAGCAAGCGCAGCGCATCCTAGAAGCTGTGCATGTTACGCCAGCGCAACCGCTCCACACTCACCGGCACACATCCCCGGCAGCGCCCGTCCTCGCGCACCCTTGACCCCCTGACCGCTGTCGGGGCACTGCTGGCTTTGGTTGCGGCGACCGCGCTGCTCACCTACACCCTGCTCACCGTGCCGGGTAAGCTGGCAGCAAAAGCCGGGCCGCCGCAAGAATACCTGGCCGCCGCCACCCGCCAGGCAGAACTCACACAAGCCGCCCCCACCGCCACCCCTTCCCAGGAGACAGACCCTCTCACCGCGACGGCCCGAACAAGCGTGCCCGCCGCCCAGATGACCGCCGGAGCTGACCGCCCCTCTCCCACACCCGCCGTCACACAACCCGCCGTCCGGGTCAGGCCAACTGCCAACCCTTTCGGCGATTGGCCGCTGCCAAGTTGGGTCGATGAGCGCTACTGGCTCTCGATCCCGTCCATCAACCTGGAAGCTCCCATCATCGCCCTCTCGCTGGCGGAGAAGGAGGTCGAGGGCGTGAAGGTTCTCCGTCTGCCCGTCCCCAATTCCTACGCCGTTTCTTGGGACATCACCTCCGCTGAACCGGGCTTCGCCGGGAACACTATCCTGACCGGCCACAGCAATCTCTACGGTGGGGTGTTCAGCAACCTCGACGAGCTTACTTACGGGGCCGAGGTTGCGGTCTGGAGTGAGTACGGCGTCTTCTCCTACTACGTCAACTCTGTTGAGTACATCGAGGAGAACAGCCAGCCTCTGGAGGTGCGCTACAACAACGCCCAGTGGCTCAACGATTCCGTTGACGACCGCGTGACGCTCATTACCTGCTGGCCGAACAGCACCAGCTCCCACCGCCTCGTCGTCGTCGCCACGCGTTAGCTGCAACCCGGCGGCGCGGATTGCATCCAAAAAGTAAAGCTGCAACAGGGCATACCTGACCGGAGTGAAGTCGTATGGAATTGACACCCGATGTCTACATCGAAGATTTGGTCGCCGAGCATCCCCGCGCGGCGACGTTTCTGGCCGACCGGGGGATCGTCTGCATTCGCTGCGGGGAGCCTTACTGGGGCACACTGCGCGAACTGGCAACCTCGAAGAGCATGGGCGACCGGGTCGAGGAGATTGTCAACGACCTCAAGGCGTATCTGGCCGGAATCGAAAGCCAGGACGCCGGTTAACGCTGTCCGCGCCCTGGCTCGACGGCAGGAACAGGAATTATTGCCCCCGGTGTTCCGTCAGCGCGGCGTCGGATCGTAGACGGCTTTGGCGATTAAGACCGCCCCCAATTCCACAATCGCGATCACCAGCCAGTTGAGCTTGACCACCTCACCCAGCACGGTGTTGATGATCCCCGCTAGGCCGGTCGCCACCATCACCATTGCCAGTACGTAAGTCAGCCAACCGGCGTGCCAGTCGGGCTGCATATCCTGGAAGATCGCCGAGCCTAGCATGATCAAACCGGGGATGAAAAGCATCAGTCCGGGCAGCGTATCGATAAAAAGAACGTACACCACAGCGGCGGCCAGTAAGATCCCGCCCCAGGTGAACAGTTCAAAGCGAAGTTCTGCCTCCGATTTATTACCACGCAGCATGTGTCTCTCCTTGTGACGGTTCAGCCACTCCTTTGTAAGCGTCAAGTATAACCGCAACAGGCGGGAATCAAAAGGCGGCTGCATCGCTGCAACCGCTCTGTTCTCGACTCGCGAGGTTTCAGGCAATCGCCTCCACCTTCCGCAGGATGCGGTCACGGATCGACCGCGTCTCAAGGCAGCGCTCTATCGCGCGCAGATTGTCCTGGTACATGGCAAGCAGGTCGCTTTCTTCTCCCTCGTAGTTCGCCACGATCCGCGATGCACAGACCGCGCACAGGGGGTCGTCACACAGATGGTGACCGGGGCCAAGATGTCGGCTCAGGCGGCGCATCGTCAGGCTGAAGGCCATCACGCGTGGATCGGTGCTCGGCAGTTCGCTGAGTGTGTCGACCAGCTCCGCCCAGCGCCGCCCCCGCCGATTGCGCAGCTCGTTAACGCCGAAACCGGGGAAAAGAGACATGTAGTTAAGCGCCATGCACAATCTCCTCACGTATAACTGGTACATCTGTTCTTGTTAGGCATAGTCTAGCCTTCCCTGGCCTGAGATACAATAGGTAGAAGGATAGGTTTTAGTTAGAATCTGGATAGAGATGCTGCTAACGGGCGGCCAGATGATATGCTAAAATTACCGGCAGTTGGCGATCAGTTACAGGAGCACAGTCTGATGTCCCCACGTGCCCGCACCCTGGGCGAAATTCTTGACAGCCTCACCGCACCCGGCGAGCTGTACGAGGTCGTGGACGAAGAGCAAAAGCACGTTCGCTGCTACGCCTGCGGCCACCGCTGCCTGATCAGGGAGGGGCGGCGCGGCATCTGCCAGGTGCGCTACAACACAGGGGGAGTGTTGTACGTCCCTCACAACTACGTGGCCGCCCTGCAGGTCGATCCGGTCGAGAAGAAACCCTTCTTCCACGTCTTACCCGGCACTCCCGCACTCAGCTTTGGCATGCTGGGCTGCGATTTCCGCTGCGACTTCTGCCAGAACTGGCTCAGCTCCCAGGCCCTGCGAGACGATAAGGCGGGCCATGCCCCCCAGGAAACAACTGCCCGCCAGATCGTCGACCTGGCACGCCGGTACGGGGCCGCGAGCATCGCCAGCACCTACAACGAACCTCTGATCACCACTGAGTGGGCCGTCGAGATTTTCAAGCTCGCTCGCCAGGATGGGCTGCGCACCCTGTACGTCTCCAACGGCAACGGCACCCCCGAAGTTCTTGAGTACCTCGCTCCCTGGCTGGACGGCTACAAGATCGACCTCAAGACCATGAGCGATAAGAACTACCGCCAGATCATCGGCGGGGTGCTCCAGCACGTGCTGGATACCATCAGGCGCGCGCACGAACTGGGCATGTGGGTCGAAATCGTGACCCTGGTCATCCCCGGCATGAACGACAGCACCGACGAACTGTGGGACGCTGCTCGCTTTATCCGCTCCGTCTCGCCGGACATCCCCTGGCACGTTACCGCCTTCCATCCCGACTATAAGATGGCCGACCGGCAGCGCACGCCTTCCGACACTTTGCTGCGCGCAGCCGAGATCGGAACCGAGGCGGGGCTGAACTACGTCTATGCTGGTAATCTACCGGGCCGCACACAGAACTGGGAGGATACCCGCTGCCCCGCCTGTCAGGCCACGCTGGTCAGGCGTCTGGGTTTCCACGTGATGCAAAACCACGTCACGTCTGAGGGAAAATGCCCCCACTGCCAGACATCAATCCCAGGGATATGGCAGTAGAATCGTCCGGCAGCGCAAGGGGGCGCCTCGACCGGATGGGATGTCCTCCACGACTTAAGGATAGGGAAGATTTGAAGAAAGGCCCCAACATGTCAGAGTCAGACCAGAACCCGGAAATAATCATCCCGCGTTACAAAGTGATCGTCACGTACGACATCATTCCAGGTAATCAGGACAGTTACTACCAGTTCGTGATGGGCGAATTCGTTCCCGCTCTTCAGGAGATGGGTCTTTACATGACCGAGGCCTGGCACACCGCCTACGGTCACTATCCTTTACGCATGGCGACTTTTGTGACCGAGGATCTGGAGACCATCCAGAAGACTTTGAAGGATGACCGCTGGCGTGAGCTTGAAGATCGCTTCAAGGCATACGTGCGCAACTACACCCGCACGGTCATCGAGTACCGGCAAGGATTCCAGTTCCTCCGCCACGCCGGTAATTGAAACGCGGCCCTCCCTTCCGCGCTGCGCGTGGGAGGGGGCACCTTCGATCCGGCTTCAGCCGCTACAGCAGCGAGACCGGGTCTACGTCGATGCGCAGCAGGTGCGAAGTCCGTAGATCGCCCAGGATGGCCGTCGGCGTCGGCCCGCGCACGATGACGTGCCAGCGGTAGAAGTATCCACGGCGTGGGTAGAAGCACGGGGCCGGGCCGATCAAAAAGGTGCTGCTCAATCCCTGCTCGGCGATGCGCTGGCTCAGCACCGCGTGCAGGCGCTCGGCCTCCTGTTGGGCCGCCTGTTTGCTCTCCGCCCGGATGAGCAGCCGGGCCAGCCTGCTGTACGGTGGGTAGCCCATCTCTCCCCGGTAGCGCAGCTCCTGCTCGTAGAAGGCGTGAAAGTTGTGTTCGGCTGCCGCCCGGACCGCGTAGTGGTCGGGAACATACGTCTGGATGATGACCTTGCCCCCCAGCAGGCCGCGCCCCGCCCGCCCCGCCACCTGGGTCAGCAGTTGGAAGGTTCTCTCGCCGCTGCGATAGTCCGGCAGGTAGAGGGCGGTGTCGGCGCTGATCACCCCCACCAGCGTCACCAGCGGCAGGTCAAGCCCTTTGGCGACCATCTGTGTCCCGATCAGCACGTCGGCCTGCCCGTTGACAAACTGCTCCAGCAGGGCAGCGTGCGTGTCTTTCCCCCCTGTTGTATCGCGATCCCAGCGAATAGGCCGGGCCTGCGGGAACCGCCTCGAAACTTCCTGCTCGATCCGCTCCGTCCCACCGCCGAAGAATCGTATCTGCTCCGAGCCGCACTCCGGGCACGTCTTCGGGTGACCCTCCCGGTGGTTGCAGTGATGGCACACCAGCATCCCTTGCTGGTGGTGCTGTGAATCGTGATAGGTGTGCCACGTCAGTGGGATCTCGCAGTTTGGGCAGCGCAGCGTGTGTCCGCACGCACGGCAGAAGACGTACGTGGCAGTGCCGCGCCGGTTCAGAAACAGGATGGCCTGCTCGCCCCGCGCGAGCGTCCCCTCAAGCTCCGCCGTCAGCGCCCGGCTGAAGATCGAGCGGTTGCCTGCCCGCAACTCTTGGCGCATGTCAACGATCTGCACGGGTGGCAGGTCGATCATGACCGCCTCGTCCGGGTCGTCCGACAGATGGGTATATCGTGTCCGGTCGATGTGATAATAGACTGCCTGCGCCTCAATCGCCCGCCGGTGCCCCATGATCCGCGCCGGTAGCTCTAGCAGTGTGTAACCGGCCTCTTCCTGGCTGCCGGGCACTGTCGCACGGGTGTAGGTCGTGACGTTGGGCGTGGCGCTCCCCATCAACACCAGTCCGCCGTGCAGCCGGGCGAGTTCGACGGCCGTTGGCACGGTGTGATAGTAAGGCAGCGAGGTCGGCGCTTCGTCCTGCTTGTAGCTGTCGTCGTGGCACTCATCGATCACGATCAGCCCCAGGTTGTCCAGCGGCGTAAAAAGCGCCGAGCGCGGCCCCGTGACCAGATCGATCTGCCCGCCCCGCGCCCGCCGCCAGGTGTCGTAGCGCTCTCCCGTCGAGAGCTTGCTGTGGATCAGGCCCATCCGTCCCGGAAAGCGCGCCCCGAAGCGCCGTACCGTCTGCGGCGTCAGCGCGATCTCCGGCACCAGCACAATGGCGCTGCGCCCCTGGGCCAGCACGTGCGCCACGGCCCGCAGGTAGATCTCCGTCTTGCCGGAGCCGGTGACGCCGTGCAGCAGGATGGGCCTGGCCGCGCCGGGCTTCTCCAATTCCGCCCGCACGACCTCCCACACCGCTTCCTGGTCGGGCGTCAGCCGGGGCGGGCTGTCGGCCACGAAGGTGATGCCCTCCAGCGGGTCCCGCCACACTTCCTCCTCACGCATCGCGATCAGGTCGTCTTCCGCCAGCACCCTGAGATCGCCGATGCCGCTCCCCTCGATGGCCGCGTATATCTCGCCCACCCGGATCGGTTTCCGCTCCCCGGCCAGCAGGCGCAGGATCGCAGCCCGCCGCAAGGCCGCCCCTTGCCGGTTGGCAGGTATCTGCTCAAAGTCGAAGTGCCGTGCGATGATCTCCTCGACCCGCTCAGGCTGCCCTCCCAGTTCGACCATGCGCACCTGCTTGGCCCGTACCGACGGCGGGTCCAGCACCGGCGCGCGCAGCAGCAGCCCCCGCTCGGCGAGTTCGGAGACCGCCGCCTGCCAGTCACGGCGTGGCAGCGCCCGCGCGATCTGCCGTCTGCGCAGCGGCCCGCGCCTCGCCAGCGCGCTGAGCAGCCTGGTCTGCGTGTCGGTTGCCGCCTCGATCAACCCCGGCTCGATCACAGGCGTGATCAGCACGTCCCCTCGCTTCGACAAACCGGGCGGGATGAACAGGCGAACGCACTCCGCCAGCGGAGCCAGGTACGTCCGGCTCAACCACTGCGCCAGGGCCAGATGTATCTCGCCCACCACCGGCTCGCGGTCGATCACCCGTATGATCGGCTTCGTCTCTCTGACCGGTGCGCGCTGGTCGAAGGCCAGGATCACGGCCTGGGCCTTTTGCCGCCCGAACGAGACCTCTACCAGGTGCCCAATTTGCAGACGCCCGGCCAGCTCGGCAGGAATGTGATAATGGAATGTGCCCTCGACGGGCATGTTGACCACGACTTCGGCGTACATCCCGGTTTTCCCTGGCGCTCACTCACCTTACAGGCATTATAGCGCGCCGGGCGCAGCGAGCCATCGACGGGCATTGTCAGGATTCACCCCGTCCGGAGGCTTATTGTCAGTTATCTGTCGGGGTGAGGTCAAAACTGCCGCGCCGGTTGATCGTATTGTGATAATGGGAGAGCTTTACATCTTGACGAATCATTGCACACTGTACCAGGGGAGTCATGAGTAAGAACGCAATGGGAGGAACTTTCATGTCGGGGCGTCCTAATATCCGCGTTTTGGTCGTGGAGCGGGATATCTTTGCACGTCAGGCCATCGCCAGTTATCTCAGTTGGGACCGCAACACACGCGTCGTGGACAATGTTGCCACCATGAAGGAGATGATAACTGCCTTGAAAGTCGCCCCCTACGAGGGCTATCTTGACGCCGTTATCCTTGACGCGACGCTGGTTGCCGACCCGGCCAGCCTGGGTGAGCTGGTTGCCCTGATCGGGGATCTTTCGCCCGGCACGCGTGTGATCTGTCTGGCCCACCTTCCAAACTGTGTGGCGGTGCTCGCCGCCCGTGATGCCGGGGCCTGCGCTTATCTGGTGCGCGAGCAGGTGGGGATCGGGATCGCCCCGGCCGTGCGCTTCGCCATCCGGCATGAGTTTGTCGTCACACGGGATGTGATCCCGTTGCTGGCCGACGCTCTGGGCGACGACCTGTTCCACGTCTCCGCCCTGCCCGGTCGGCGGTCTTATCCCCGCCTGACCCAGCGCATCGAGCAGGCGTTGTGGCTGTGTGTTGTCGAGGGGCTTCCCGCCGAGCGGGCCGCCGAAGAGATGGGCGTCAGCACCAGCACCATCCGCAGCTATATCAAGGAAGGCTACCGCATCCTTGAGGCCGCCGACGATACCACCTACCCGACCAGCATGTCCCCGGCCGAGCGCGCCTTCCTGCGCTACAGTGCTCTTGACCTGCCACGCACACTGCCGGAGTCCCACATCTTCTGGGAACCGGCAGCCTGAGGTCACAGGGTTGCACGGTCTGCCGGTCGGGCCGGATTGCCGTAAGCTGATGCCCCTCCCCGTCGGTGGCCGGTAAGCTGGCCCCGGCTCGCGCGCCATGCTAGAATAAGGCTGCCATTGCCGGGGTGACAGTGCCTCGCCGGCCAATTATTGTTTAGCCAGAGGAGTATTGGAGCTTACATATGGTGAAGGTGTTGTTAGTTTTCGATGGCGGAAGCCGGGGCGACACCGGGGCGGGCTTTGGCAGCTATGCCATCATCCAGAACAACCAGCGAACCATCACCCGCCTTGAGTTTGGCAACGGGATGACCCCTCACGAGGCCGGGTATGACACGCTGCTCACGGCTCTTGAGGTGCTCGCCCGCCAGGAAAACCCGGCTGACATCACGCTGGAGATCCAGACCGCCAGCCAGCTTGTCGTGAATCAGGTCAAGGGCACGTGGAAAGCCCGCACCAGCCGCCTGAGCACACGACGTGACCGCGTGTGTGAGCTGTCACGTCGCTTCAAGTCCTTCACCTTGACCCGCGCTTCACGCGAGCAGGTCAAGCAGATGCTGCGCGGCTGATGGTGAGACCAGCGGCAACGACTGCCAGGCCGGGGGTGACGCCCCGGCCTGTTTTTTTCGAGCATCCCTGGTTGCATCACTCCCCGCCCGTGCGTCGATCCTGCCATATCCGCAGCCACTCAAACGCGGCCACCGATCCGCCGGTGTTGAAGGTCTCCACGTACAGGCCAACGCCGGGCAGCCCGCCGGTTGATTGTTCAAACGTTGCAGCCAGTTCGTCGTTGACGCGTACCACCACCCACCCATCCAGCACGTCAACCCGCAGACGGTTGCTCTCTCCCCGGCCCAAAACGTGGGGGAAAGGTTGCCACTCCTCGATGGATTCGACATCCCCACCGGTCACCTGAAAGACCCCGAAGTACCCGTTCCCGTTGATCGCCACCACGGTACGTGTGTCACCATCCCCCCACCACAGGCCATAGCCCGCCTCGCGCGGGCCGCCTGCCTGCCGGGCTGCGATCTCCAGCGTGCCGGGAACCGCCATCTCGTAGGATGCGCTGGCGAAGACGCGCGTGTTCGGCTGCGGGGCCTCGATGCGATACGTACCTTCGCGCACCTCGCCCGTGACCGTATCAGGCCAGATCTCCCAGCCCCCCACACGATCTAACTCATCCTGAACGGCCAATTCCCCGGCTGGCCGGGGGTCGCCGACGCCACCCAAAACCAGTCCCAGCACGATGGCAGCCAGTGCCATCACGCCGACGAGAGCGATCAGGCTGCCCCGCCACAGCCAGCCGGGCGGTGCGTTTGCGGTTGTGTGTGTTTCTTTTGACATAGCTTGCTACCCGGCTTTATACTTGACCCCTGGAGCGGCTTTCACAGAAAAGAGACAAAATGAACAAGTGGCTCGAAGAACACCGGGTGCTTGTCCTGACGTTGGTCGGTCTGCTGGTTGTCGGGGCCGCAGCCGCCTTGTTTATACGCTGGAAGCCTGCTGAGCCGATTGTCATCGAACCACCCCTCCCCACACCGACGCCGGGGCCGATCCAGGTGTACATGAGCGGCGCAGTCGCCCATCCCGATGTCTACACCCTCCCCGCCGGGGCAATTGTGCAGGCTGCCCTGGAGGCGGCAGGCGGCCCGGACGGTGACGCCGACCTGGAATACCTCAACCTTGCCCGACCTCTCAAAGACGGGGAGCACGTGTACGTTCCCCGTGTTGGCGAAGCGCCCGCCCCTCCGGCTGAAGGCGGCCCGACCGTCGTGACGGGGCCGGTCAACATCAACATCGCCACCCAAGCTGAACTGGAGACACTGTCCGGCATCGGCCCCGTTCTTGCCGGGCGGATTATCGAATACCGCGAGGCCAACGGCCCCTTCGGGTCAATCGAGGACATTCAGAACGTTCCCGGCATTGGCCCGTCGATCTTCGAAGACATTAAAGAGTCTATCATGGTGGACTGATAATGGTGAATCGACTCCGCTGGCTGATCGGCGGCCTCCTGCTGCCGGTCGTGTTAACCGCCTGTGCAGCGGGACAGGGGGCTTCGCCGACCCCTGAACAGTTGACGCCCACACATACCGCTTCGCCTCCACCGGCCCGGCAACCAACTGCGCCTGTGCCAGCGCAAATCGCAACCGAAGTGCCGTCCCCCGTCAGGCCGCAGCGTGTCATCCTGGTCTCGGTAGAGGGTGGGCGGGACGATTGGCTGGCCCATTATATGGCAGAAGGGACAATGCCCACACTGGCCGATCTCGCCGGGCGCGGCGCAGCCGGGGTGCTCGTGGGTGTTGATCCGCCCACCGCCACCGTCGCGCACAACAGCCTGGCCTGCGGCTGCCTGCCCGCCCAAACCGGCATCGTCGCCGAGCGCGTTCACCGCCCTCAGGATACCTTTTACTGGTACACCAGTACCCTCGACCTTCCCATGACGCCCGGCAGGCCGATCTGGATGGCCGCCCGCGAGGCCGGGCTGACGACGGCTGCCCTGTTCTGGCCGGGCGCGACCCCCGCCCTCCCGGAGCAGCAGGCCGACTATACGGTTGGCTACGGCCAGCGCGATGCCTACTCTGCCCTGCACACTCTGGCTTTCTACGTCGCTCAGGGCTGGACAGACGCCCCGGATTCGCAATCTCCCCCTCAAGAGGCCCAATTCCAGATCGGGGATTACGACCAGATCATCGCGACCGTCTTTGTGCTGGCCCTCAAAACGGGGGATGCTCCGGAGGTAGCCTACGATACGTTCATCCTCAGCAGCGGCGACCGTGCCGTGGACGACGGGGACGCCGTGCTCGACGCCGGTCGGGGCGAATGGGCTTACTGGAACTTCGAGCCTACCGGCGGGCGAGGAGCGGACTTCCTGCTCGTAGATCCCTCGCTCACAAGCTTCACTCTTTACCAGAGCGCTGTTTACCACCTCTCCGCCTCGCCTGAGGGTCTACAGGACGCGTTAGTTGAGCGTTTTGGGTTCTTCCCGCCTGCGCCAGATTATTACGCCCTGGAGCAGGGCTGGCTCACCGACGACCGTTATATGGAGATGGTCTGGCGGCAGTCGGCCTGGATGATGGACGTGACGCTGTGGGTCTACCAGACCTACCGGCCCGACCTGCTGTTCACAGTCCAGAGTCCCCTCAAGCAGGCCGGTCACCAGTTCCTCCTGGTCGATGAGCGTCAACCCGGCTATTCAGACGAGCGGGCGGCGGGCTATGCCCGTAATCTGACGCAGGCCGCCTCCGCGCTCGACGGCGCGCTGGAACGCCTGCTTGCGACGGTAGCACCAGAGGTTGAAGGGGGTGAGGTCGCTCTTTTCGTCACCGGCAGCACCGGGATGGCGCCCATCCACACTCAGGTCAACCTCAACACCGTGCTTGAGCAGACCGGGCTGCTGCGCCTTGACGGGCGCAACTACGTCGTCGTCGGCCAATCGCAGGCGATTGCATTTTCGTCCGGCGGTGCAGCCCACGTGTACATCAACCTGGAGGGGGCCGGAGCCGACGGCATCGTGGCCCCGGACGCATATCCCGACGTGCAGGCCCAGATTGTCGAGCTTCTGGAGAGCCTGGCCGACCCCGCCACCGGCGAACCTGTACTCGCGCGCGTTTTGCAGCGAGACGACCTCGCCTCGGTGGGCCTCGACGGGGCCTGCGCTGGCGATGTCTTCGTCCAGGCCAACCCCGGCTACTATCTGAGCGACGACCGCGGCCCAGATGCGATCTTTGAGCCGGTCGTTTTCTACGGCCATCAGGGCTACCCCGCCGTTCTCCCGGAGATGAAAGGCGGCCTGGTGGTGGCTGGCGGCGGGGTCCTGCCCGGCGCTGACCTGGGCGAGATCCGCCTGGTAGATCTCGCCCCGACGCTGGCCGACCTGCTCGGCTTTGACCCTGGCCCCGGCGTGGATGGGCAGCCGCTGCCCGCTCTGACCGAGCGCTGATATTTGGGCTTCCCGCACGCGCGTGCTACACTACGGCACATGATCACCAGCCTGAGCAACGACCACGTCAAGCGCGTGTGCGCTTTGCAGTCCAGGCGGCGGGCACGTCACAAGGCAGGCCGGTTCGTCATCGAGGGGAGCAACCTGGCCCACGAGGCCATCGCGACGGAAACCCGCGTCGAGGAGGTCTTCTACACCGGGGCCTTCGCCAGTGACGGCGAGGGCGCATCTCTGCTGGACGACCTGAGCACGCTCGGCGCGACGCTGTTCCCCGTCGATGAGGCCGTTATGCAGGCCATGAGCGACACCCGGACCCCGCAGGGCATTCTGGCCGTCCTGCCGGTTCTCCGCCTCCAGCCCCCCGCCGACTTCACCTTCGCCCTGGTCATCGACCGCATAGCCGACCCCGGCAACATGGGAACCATCATGCGGGCGGCAGCAGCAGCCGGTGTGCCGGTCATGTTGGTCACGGCGGGCACGGTTGACCTGACCAACCCCAAGGTCGTCCGCAGCGCGGTGGGGGCGCATTTCCGCCTCCCGGTGCGCCACCTGAGCTGGGAGGGCCTCGCTGGCCGCCTGTCACAGCACGCCGTGTTTCTGGCCGAGTCCGGCAGCGGTGCCCCTTACTACGCCGTCGATTGGACGCAGCCCTGTGCCCTCGTTGCCAGCGACGAGGCGCACGGCCCTAGCGAGGACGCACTCCGGCTGGCGCACGCCCACGTGACCATCCCCATGCCGGGCGGGATGGAGTCGCTCAACGTGGCAATGGCAACTGGCATCCTGCTTTTTGAGATGGTCCGCCAGCGCACGCAGCCCCCCGGCTGATACGCTCCCAGGAGGAGAGTTGCGATGAACGTCCGCTCGGTTACCGCCTTTATCGATGTGACACACCCCTTGGAGGCCGGTGCCATCGCCGCCATCGGCGATGTCCTGCGCACCGCGCGTGAAGCCCTGAACGAGGCCGGGCTTACCGTCCAGACCACCCGCCTGGCCGCCCAGCCTTTCCCCGCCGCCCTCAGCGAAGCCGGGCCAGGCAAGGTGGTCGACCTGGCTAAGGACCTGGAGGCCATCGCCTTCGTCCACGAGATCGACTACATCTCGCTCGGCGTGGCCCGCATGGACGATCCCCCCGCCTTCGTCGAGGCCATCCCCGACGCCCTGGGAGCCACCGAGAACGTCTTCGCCGGGATCGAGATCGCCAATCGCGACACCGGCCTGCGGCTGCCCCGCATCCGCCGCGCCGCCGAGGTGATCAGACGCGTATCGGTTCTGACCGACGACGGCTTCGCCAACCTGCGCCTGGCTGCCCTGGCCAACGTCCCGGCCTGGTCGCCGTTCTTCCCGGCGGCCTACCACGCCGGCGGCCCCCCACGCATCGCCGTGGCGACCGAGAGCGCCGACCTGGCCCTGACCGCCATCAGCGGGGCCGCGTCACTGGCCGACGCCCGCAGCCTGCTTGTTCAGGCCATCGAGCGCGAGGCCGCCCGTGTCGAGGGAATCGTGCGCCCGGTCGCCGAGCGCCTCGACGTGCACTTCCAGGGCATCGACTTTTCGCTCGCCCCCTATCCCGACGAGGCCCACAGCGTTGGCGCGGCGCTGGAGAAGCTCGGCCTGTCGGGCGTCGGCGGGCAGGGCACATTGGCCGCTGCCGCATTCCTGGCCGAGACGCTCGACCGCGCGCAGTTCACACGCACCGGCTTCTGCGGGCTGATGCTGCCCGTCCTGGAGGACAGCACGCTGGCCCAGGCCGCCGCCGATGGCCTGCTGCGCATCTCCGACCTGCTCGTCTTTTCGGCGGTGTGTGGCACCGGGCTGGATACCCTCCCGCTGGCCGGTGACGTGAGTGACGAGCACCTGGCCGCCATCCTGGTCGACGTGGGCGCGCTGGCCCTGCGCCTCGATAAGCCGCTCACGGCGCGCCTGATGCCGCTGCCCGGCAAACAGGCCGGTGACCCGACCGCCTTCGAGTTTGAGTACTTCGCCAACAGCCGCGTGCTGCCGACGCACGGCGGCCCGTTGGGCGGCCTGCTGGCCGGTAACGAGGACGTGCCCATCCACTCGTTGGGCGAGCGTTGACCAGTAGGGTTAAAAACTATTGTGTATGGGGGAGAAGGATGGTGGAATCAGCACAGATAGCAGCCCGGCTGGCGCTCGAAGACGGGAGTGTCTGGCAGGGTCAGGCATTTGGAGCAATTGGCAGGCAGGTAGGCGAAGTTGTCTTCAACACCGGCATGACCGGTTATCAGGAAATTCTGACCGATCCGAGCTACGCTGGGCAGATCGTCGTGATGACCGCTCCGCAGATCGGTAACACCGGCGTGAACCCGGAGGATCACGAGTCGCGCCGCGCTTTCTTGCGCGGTTTTGTCGTGCGCGAGCTCAGCCCGACCGTATCTAACTGGCGGGCGGAGAGTTCGCTGGGGGCCTGGCTGGCGGAGCAGGGGATAATCGGGATCGCCGAAATAGATACCCGCGCCCTGACCCGTCGCCTGCGCGAGAAGGGGAGCCTGAAGGGCGTTCTGGCTACCGAGGATGGACTGAGCGAAGCGGAGCTGGTCGCCGAGGCACGGAACTGGCCGGGGTTGGAGGGTGTCGATCTGGTGCAGGAAGTGACCTGCGAAGAGGTACATCACTGGGACACATCCACCGGCGAGGCGTGGGCTTATCAGACTATGGACGAAGATCCGCCCCCACCCGGCACATTTCACGTTGTTGCATACGACTTTGGGATCAAGTCCAACATCCTGCGCCGGTTTGCGACCTACGGCTGCCGTGTGACGGTTGTGCCCGCCACAACCCCCGCCGCCGATGTGTTGGCAATGCAGCCGGACGGGGTGTTCTTGAGCAACGGCCCCGGCGACCCCGCAGTGGTGACGTATGGGGTCGAGGCAGCCAGAGAGATGTTGGGTCGTGTACCACTTTTCGGCATCTGCCTGGGGCACCAGATTTTAGGGCAGGCGTTTGGTGGAAGTACGTACAAGCTCAAATTCGGGCATCACGGCATCAACCAGCCGGTGAAGCATCTTCCCTCCGGGCGTGTCGAGATCAGCGCGCATAACCACAACTTCGCCGTTGACCCGGCATCGCTGCCGGATGAAATCGAGGTAACACATCTGAACCTCAACGACGGCTGCTGCGAAGGGATGCGGCACAGAGCACTCCCCGCCCTCAGCATCCAGTACCACCCTGAAGCGGCCCCCGGCCCCCACGACGCCGACCCGGTGTTCGCCGAATTTGTCCAGATGATGCGGCAGCACGCAGCGGAGAGGCTGTAAAGTCGATGCCCAAACGGACCGACATTCAGACGGTGTTGATCGTTGGCGCAGGCCCGATTGTGATCGGGCAGGCGGCGGAGTTCGATTACAGTGGCACGCAGGCTGTCAAGGCGCTTTCTGCGGAGGGGTACCGGATCGTGCTGGTCAACAGCAACCCGGCCACCATCATGACCGACCCGGTGTTCGCCGACGCGACCTACATCGAGCCGATCACGGCTGACATCCTGGAGATGATCATTGATAAAGAACGGCCTGATGCGCTGCTGCCAACCGTTGGCGGGCAAACGGCCCTCAACGTGGCAGTTGAGCTTGCCGAGAGCGGCGTGCTGGAACGGTACGGGGTCGAGTTAATCGGCGCGAATCTGGAGACCATCCGCCTCGCCGAGGATCGCCTGCTTTTCAAGTCGACGGTGGAGGCCGCCGGGTTGGAGTGTCCTCGAAGCGGCCTGGCCGGGTCGCTTGAGGAGGCTCAGGCCGTTGCCCGGCAAATCGGGCATTACCCGGTCCTCATCCGCCCGTCATTTACGCTGGGCGGAAGCGGAGGGAGCGTGGCCCACGACCGGGACGATTTCCGCGCCAAAGTCGATTTCGGCCTGCGCGAAAGCCCGGTTCACACCGTGCTGATCGAGGAGAGCGTGCTCGGCTGGAAAGAGTTTGAGCTGGAGGTCATGCGCGACCGGGCGGGAAACTTCGTGGTGGTGTGCTCGATTGAGAACGTCGACCCGATGGGCATTCACACCGGCGACTCGATCACGGTGGCCCCGGCAATGACGCTCACCGACCGTGAGTACCAGCGCCTGCGCGATCAGGCCCGGGTCGTGATGAACGCTATCGGTGTGGAGACCGGCGGCGCAAACGTCCAGTTTGCGGTCAACCCGGAGGATGGGCGTGTCGTCGTCATCGAGATGAATCCCCGCGTCAGCCGTTCCTCAGCACTGGCAAGCAAGGCGACCGGCTTCCCGATTGCCAAGATCGCGGCGCTGCTGGCGGTCGGATATACCCTGGACGAGATACCGAACGACATCACCCGCACGACCGTCGCCGCATTCGAGCCGAGTATTGATTACGTGGTAACCAAGCTGCCGCGCTGGGCGTTTGGGAAGTTCCCCGGCGTGGACCCGACGCTTGGCCCGCAGATGAAGTCGGTTGGCGAGGTGATGGCAATTGGCCGGACGTTCAGAGAATCCCTGCTGAAAGGGCTGCAATCGCTTGAGCTGCCCAGGCCGCCCTACCCGACGGCGAAGCATACGTGCTGGGATGGCGAGATCGACAGTCTGAAGGTTCCGTCGGATCGGCGGTTCTGGGCCGTATGGGAGGCACTCCGGGCCGGTCATCCGGCAGAGGCGGTTGCAGAAGCAAGTGGTTTTGATCTGTGGTTCGTGGCGCAGGTGGCGCAGATCGTCGCGCTGGAAAGGCGCATCGTGGAATACGGGGCGGTCGAAGCGCTGCCGGACGAACTGCTGCGGGCGGCGAAACGGGCAGGGTTCGGTGATGAGCACATCGCATGGCTTCTCTCGCAGCCGGGGCTGCCCCCAACTTCAACAGAAGCCGAACAGGAGGTATCGGCCTGGGACGTGCGGGCGCATCGCGCTGCACAGGGGATCGTGCCGACGTATCACATGGTCGATACCTGCGCAGCGGAGTTCGAGTCGGCCACGCCGTACCTGTACAGCTCGTACGAAACCGAATCGGAAGCGCCCCCAACCGCTCGCGAGAAAGTCATCATCCTGGGCAGTGGGCCGAACCGCATTGGGCAGGGGATTGAGTTTGATTACTGCTGCGTCCATGCTGCCTTTGCGCTCCGCGACGGTGGCTACGAAGCGATCATGGTCAACTGCAACCCGGAGACGGTCAGCACAGATTACGACACGTCGGACCGGCTGTATTTTGAGCCGTTGACACTTGAGCATGTGCTGAACGTCGTCGAGCGCGAGCGGCCGCTCAAGGGTGTGATCGTGCAGTTTGGGGGACAGACGCCGTTATCTCTCGTGAATGATCTGGCCCGCGCCGGGGTGCCCATCCTGGGCACGATCCCCGATTCCATCGACACAGCCGAAGATCGAGGGCGATTTGGTGACCTTCTGTGCGAGTTGGAGATCCCCAACCCGGCGCATGGTGTGGCTCACTCGCCGCAGGAGGCCCGTGAAATTGCCCGCCGGATAGAATATCCGGTCATCACGCGGCCCTCTTACGTGCTGGGGGGGCGCGCCATGGCAATCGTCTACGATGATGCCGCCCTGAATCAGTACATCAACACGACGCTGGAAAGCGTGCCCGGACAATCGATCCTGATCGACCATTATCTGGAAGACTCCTACGAAATCGACGTTGATGCGCTGTGCGACGGCGAGCGGGTCGTTATGTGTGGCATCATGCAGCACATCGAGGAGGCAGGTGTGCACAGCGGCGACTCAGCCTGTGTGCTTCCACCCTATAAGATTTCCGCCTATCACCTTGCCCACATCCGGGAATACACCGAAAAGATCGGCCTCGCATTGGGCGTCAAAGGGCTGATGAACATCCAGTTCGGTATCAAGGATGACATTGTATACATGTTTGAGGTCAATCCTAGGGCAAGCCGGACGGTGCCATACGTCAGCAAGGCAACGAGTGTGCCGCTGGCTAAACTGGCAACCCACGTCATCATGGGGAAGTCACTGGAGGAACTTGGCCTGACCGAAGAGCCTCCGGTTGATGGCTTCTTTGTCAAAGAGGCCGTTCTGCCGTTCAAGAAGTTTATGGGGGTTGATGCCCGGCTCGGCCCGGAGATGCGCAGCACCGGCGAAGTGATGGGCCATGCGGTGCGCTTTGGGCACGCCTTCGCCAAAGCTCAGATCGCGGCGGGTGTTCCACTGCCGCTTTCCGGCACGATCTTTTTGAGCGTCAACGACTTCGACAAGAGCGCGGCGCTCAAGCTGGCCCGTGATCTCAATCGTATGGGTTTCAAGATACTCGCCACTCGCGGAACGGCGGATTTTTGCGCCCATGCAAACATCACAGCGGGGAAAGTAAACAAGGTCAGCGAAGGCAGCCCGCATGTCGTCGATTTGATCCAGGCCGGGCAGATCGACCTGGTGATCAACACACCGTTGGGGTCTGACGCCCACAGCGACGGTATGAAGCTCCGGGTGGCTGCGGTGCGGTATGGCGTTCCGTTGATCACCACCCTCAGCGCCGCGCAGGCCGCCGTCAACGGCATCCGGGCGCTGCGCGATCATGAGTTGAGGGTGCAGGGGTTACAGGAACTCTACCGCTTCAGCCGGCCTCATCGTTAGGAGCCACAGCTTCGCCGTTCAGCCAAGCGCCGACAGAACGGCCTCCCTGATCGTGTCGGTGGCGTTGGGAGCCTTGAGGATACCCGCATCGTTCACGAGCACCGACCGCACCGCCTCCTCGATGCGGTCGGCCACCTCCGGTTGATCCCAGACGTGGCGAACCAGCAGCGCCCCACTCAAGATGGCAGCCATCGGGTTTGCCCGCCCCTGCCCGGCGATATCTGGCGCGGAGCCATGTACCGGCTCGGCGACGGCAATATCATCCCCCCAGTTCAGTGAAGGGGCCAGCCCCAGACCACCGCCCCAGTGTGCGGCGGCGTCAGAGAGGATGTCCCCGAACAGGTTGGTTGTCACGACCACGTCAAAGCGCGCCGGTTCGGCCACCATCTTCAACGCCGCGACATCCACCAGCAGCTCGTCCACCTCGACGTGAAAACCCTGCCCGGCGAATTCACGAACGACCTCGCGGACGCAGTCGCGGAACAGACCATCGGTGAGCGGCAGGACATTGGCCTTGTGAACGATGGTCAGCCGCGTCCGCCCCAGCGACTGCGCCAGCCTCAGCGCGCGTCTGGCTATCCGGCGGGAGGCTGAGCGGGTGATCACCCGCTCGGCGACGGCCTTCCCATCCTCCCGGCGCTCTCGCCCGATGTACAGCCCTTCCGTGTTTTCGCGGACGATGACCATATCGACATCGGCGCGCGGTGAGAGGCCCGGCCACGACTGAACCGGGCGGACGTTGGCGTACAGATCGAGCGACTGCCGCATGGTGATGATCGCGCTGCGATACCCCTCCACCCGGTGCGACGGCGACGACACCGCCCCGAACAGCCCCGCGCCGCACGCCCGGATTGCGTCCAGGGTTTCCTCAGGCACCGAGACACCCCGCCGCTCAAAGCACGCCCATCCGGCCTCTGCCTCGACCGTTTCGAGATCCGGCAGGGCCGCACGCAGGACGGCCACCGCAGCCGGGATTACCTCCAGCCCGATCCCATCGCCGGGGATCACACACAGCCTCGGCATACTCACACCTCACCAGGGAAGCGCCCAAGCTCCCGGACGTAGGGCACGATTCCCCCGGCTGCGATGACCTCACGGGCAAACGGGGGCAGCGGCGGCAGGGAGAGGACCTCACCATTGTGGGTCAGCGTGCCTTCGTCAAGGTTCAACACAACCTCGTCGCCTTCACCCAGCCGGGCGACGAGGTCGGGCGCGACAAAGATCGGGATGCCCAGGTTGATGGCATTACGGTAAAAGATCCGTGCGAAGCTACATGAGATGATCGCCCCGACCGACCGTCTTTTCAATGCCAGCGGCGCATACTCACGGGACGAGCCGCAACCGAAGTTATCCCCGGCAACGATGATATCGCCCGGCTGGGCCTCCCGGTTGAAGTCCGGGCGGGCTTCAATAAACGCCGCCGTACCCACGTCCTCGTCAGGTCGCATATAGGGCGCGTACCGCCCCGGTACGATCTGGTCTGTGTCGACATCTGAGCCGAATTTCCACACACGTGCCATGGCAGACACTACGCTCCTGTTCCTACAACTCACGCGGGTCGGTGATCTGCCCGGTTAGGGCAGTCGCCGCAGCCACCGCCGGAGAAGCCAGGTAAATCTGCGAGGTGGGAGCACCCATTCTGCCCTTGAAGTTGCGATTGCCGGTCGAAAGGCAGACATCATCCTCCCCCAGCGTCCCCTGGTGACGCCCCATGCAAGCGCCGCAGCCAGGCGTCGTCAGCGCGGCCCCGGCCTCGATCAGCGCGAGGAGGGTCCCATCGGCGATTGCCCTCTGGAGTTCCTGACCGGAGGCAGGGGTAACAATAAATCGCACACTGCCTGAGATGCGCTTACCGCGCAGGATCTTCGCGGCGGCTCGCATATCGTCGTAGCGTCCGTTGGTGCAGGTTCCCAGGAACACCATGTCAACCGCCGTCCCCACAAGATCCGGGAGATCAAAGACGTTGTCGACTGCGTGTGGGGCCGCGACCTGCGGCTCCAGCGTGTCGAGATTCACCTCAACTGTGCGGGCGTATTCCGCTTCCGGGTCGATGTACAACCAGTCCGGCACGTCAAACCGCTCGATGACCTCGCCAGAAGGCGGCACGATCCCGGCCTTCGCGCCCAGTTCAACCGCCATACTCGCCAGTGTCTGGCGGCCCGGCAGGGACATCCAATCCAGCCCGTGATATTCCACGGCGGCATATGTCGCCCCCGCAATCGTCATGATACGCTCCAGCTTCAAGGCGAGGTCCTTGGCACCGACGCCAGGGCCGAATCGCCCGGAGACCTGTACGCGGATTGTCTCCGGCACCTTCAGCCAGGTCCGTCCGGTGCCCCAGATCAGTGCAATATCGGTTGATCCCATCCCCGAACCAAAAGCCCCGACCGCGCCGTAGCTGGTCGAGTGCGAGTCGGATCCGAGCACGACCCGGCCTGGTTGGGCGATTCCCTCTTCAATCAATACCTGATGGCAAATTCCCCGCCCAACCTCAAACAGGCGTATCCCCTCCTCTCGCGCGAAGCGGCGCACCTCGTTCTGGCCGTTGGCCGTCCCCACCGTCGACGCGGGCGCGACGTGATCCAGCACCAGCACCACCTGTTGAGCGTCGTGAACGTGTTCGATGCCCAACTCATCGCGCATGATGCGGATGATGCTGGGCGAGAGTGAGTCGTGGCCCATCACCATGTCAGGCTCGATGACCACAAGTTCCCCGGCGGCCACCGGCCTACCGGCGGCGTGCGATAAGATCTGTTCGGCTAAAGTCTGTCCCACGATGTTGTCCTCCGGTGTGGTCATTCCTGCGTCGCGTACAGCAGGCGGTCAACGTCATCCAGCGTCAGCGGGTGATGGTCGGCCCTCGTTTTGATCTGCTCGGTAACGTGCTTGATCGCGTCATTGGCAAGCGTTAATCCAAGTTGCTCGGCGCGGTGCCGCACGGCGTTCCAGCCCGTAAGCCGGTGGGCGACGTGGACGCTGCGCGTCAACCCGAAGTCCTCCGGTCTGAGGATCTCGTAAGTCGATGGGTTGTTCAGCACAGCCTTGGCATGGATCCCGGCCTTGTGTGTGAAGGCCGAGAAACCCGTGATGTAGTTGTTGAACGGAATATCCACTCCGACCAGCGAGGCGACGAGCCGGTCCAGCTCCAGCAGACGGGGAAGCCGGTATTTAGCCACCAGCCCGGGATCGGTTGTGTAGAGGCGCGCGACCAGCCCACCCAACGGCGTGATGCCATTGCGCTCGCCGATGCCCAGCACACTGGTATCAATGTGGGTGGCCCCGGCTTCCAGCGCGGCGTAAGCATTGGCGATTGCACATCCCGAGTCGTTGTGCCCATGAAACTCAATATCGGCCTTGACCCGCCGACGCAGCGCGGAAACAAGATCATAGATTTCCCACGGCGTGCCGCCGCCAACGGTATCGGCAACGCCAACCCGGTCTATACCCATCCTATCGACGGTTTCATACACGCGGAACAGGTTCTCAGGTTCGCTGCGTAAGCTGTCCTCGGTGCCGAAGCGCACCTCCACGTCCTGGGTCTTCAGCCAGGCGATCACCTCCTGTGCCAAGTCGATGATCTGGTCGATGCTCTTGCCATGGCTGAACTCGCGCAGGTGTGATGATGTCCCAATGACGACATCCACGCCATCAACACCGGTATCGACGGCGCGTTTGGCGTCGTCCAGGCAGCAGCGTATGTGGGTCAGCACTCTGGCATTCAGCCCCAGATCGGCGATGGTGCAGCAGTCGTCGTGGCTCTGGGGCGAGGCCATCGGCGAGGTCAGCTCGATGTACTCCACACCGAAGTCGTCCAGCAGGTGTGCGATCTCAACCTTCTGCTCGGTCGTGAAGAAGGCATTAACAAACTGCTCTCCCTCGCGCAGCGTCGAGTCGACGATGGCAAAGTTGTCCAGGTTCATAACCCCCTCCGGTTAGAGTGTTTCAAGGACACGGGACAATACGTCGATGGCCCGGCTGTACTCGTCAAGGACAATGTGTTCATCCGGGGTGTGACCAAGGTTGCTGTCGCCGGGGCCGTAAGCTACCATCGGGCAGCCCCACGCCGGGCCGACGACATTCATATCTGATGTGCCGGTCTTGACTTTTTGGCGCGGGCGAAGGCCCATCCCCCGCAGAGTTGCCGAAAAAGCCCGCACTAACGCCGATCCCCGGTCTGACCGGTAGGCCGGGATGGCCTCGTAAACCCGCAGGTCGGCCTCACCGGCGAACCTACGGAGGACTGCCTGAAAGCCCTCCGCATCGAAGCCCGGCGGAAGCCGGACATCCACCGTCGCGCTGACCCGGTCCGCCAGACCGTCGCCCCATGTTTCGATGCGCCTGAGCGACGGTTGAAGCTGGTCGAAGACCCGGTCACGCCCGTCGTTGTGCGCGGCGGCGTAGTCACTGATCGCGTTCCACCACGCGACGGCATATTCGGCTACGGCCCGCGCAGACCCGGCGGTGTGGCTGGAGGGCTGTTCCAGCTCGTAGCCCAACAACATCCTGCCTTTGTAGCCAAGTGTGACGGCATCCCAGCCGCTCGGCTCCCCGATGATGCAGCCGGTTGGCCGGTGCCTCTCTGCGATGTGATGCGCCCCTTTCGAGGTGGCGACCTCTTCCTCTACCGCGCCGACGACCACCAGCCGGGTCCCGGCCCGCAACCGGGCCTGTGCGCCCGCCACTACAAATGTCGCCAGTGGCCCTTTGGCATCGACCGTGCCGCGCCCGTAAAGCAGGCCGTTCTCGAACCGAACCGGAATATCCCCCGGCACCGTGTCGATATGGCCGAGCAGCACCATCTCGTCCGTAACGCGGCCTTCGCCGTCCGGGCACTCCCGGACGCCTACCGCATTCCCGACCTCATCGACCTGTGCTGTGTAGCCCAACCCGGCCATCTGCCCGGCCAGAAATTCCGATGCCCGTCTCTCCTGACCGGAGTGGCTCTCGATTTCCACAAGTTCTTTCAACAGTGGTATGGCATCAACCCCCATCGACGGCCCCCTCAGCTTTCCAGCACCTTGAGCGCATCGCGGACGGCATCGACGACCGTATCCAGATCCGCCTGCGAGATGACCAGCGGCGGCAGCAGCCGCAGCACGGTTGATCCCGCCAACAGCCCCAGCACGCCGCGCCCGGCCAGTGCCTCGATGACCGGGTGGACGCGGGCTCGTAGCTCAATCCCGACCATCAGCCCCAGGCCGCGCACCTCGCGGATGTGCGGGGAGTCGAGTTCCCCCAACCGCGCCAGCAGGTACGTGCCGAGTCTGGCGGCCCGGTCGATCAACCCCTCGGACTCGTATACCTCCAGCGCGGCGAGAGACGCGGCACAGACCAGCGGGTTGCCGCCAAGCGTCGACCCATGCAGGCCCGGCCTCAACCCGTCCACGCGCGGCCCCATCGCGACGGCCCCCATCGGCAGGCCCCCGGCGATGCCCTTCCCCATGGCCAGCAGGTCCGGGACGATGCCTGCGTACTCGCAGGCAAACCAGTGTCCGGTGCGCCCGAAACCGGTCTGCACCTCGTCGATGATCAGCAGAGTGCCCCGTTCGTCACATAGCTGCCGGGCGGCCTGAAAGTAGGCTGCCGACCCCGGTCGTACACCCCCTTCGCCCTGGACGATCTCCAACAGCACGGCTGCCGTCTCCCCGGCGATGGCTGCCTCCAGCCGCTCGACGTTGTCAAACGGAACGTGGGTAAAGCCCGGGACCAGCGGCTCGAAGGGTTGACGATACTCCCTGGCGTGCGTCGCCGAAAGTGCACCGAGCGTCCGTCCGTGGAAGCCGCGCATCGCGGCCACAATGCCGGGCCTGCCGGTGGTCAGGCGGGCGAACTTGATCGCCGCCTCGACGGCTTCCGTCCCGGAATTACACAGGTAGACCCGATCTAACCCATCCGGCAGCACGCTCACCAGCCGCTCCAGCAAAGCCGCTCGCCGGTCGTTGTAGAACATCTCCGGGCAGACGATCAGCGTGGATGCCTGCTCGGACAAAGCCCGCACGAGCGCCGGATGGCAGTGCCCAATATTGGCCACGCCGATGCCCGCCGTGCAGTCGATGTATTCACGGCCCCGGTCATCCCACACGTGAGCACCCTCGCCACGCACGATCATCTGGTCGCGCTTGCCGTAGACGCCGCTGGTGTGTTGGGCTTCAAGAGCCAAAAGATCCGTCTGGATCGTGTCTTGCATGTCTCGCTCCTTTTATCTGATCACCGTGCCCTGGCCGTCCAGCGCACGGAAGATGGGCCTGTCAACACAGGCATCGCCGAGAACAACCCGCCCGACTCCGCCGCCCAGCGCTTCACCGGCAGCCAGCAGCTTGATCCGCATACGGCCCTGGGCGTAAGCCTGTGAGACGGTGTCGATGTCGGGGGCCGGGATGGCCCGGATGAGGGTTGATGTATCCGGGTACCGGCGCAGCACGCCGGGGACGTTGGAGAGGATGATCAGGTCGCTTGCGTCGAGGGCGACAGCGGTGGTACAGGCCGCACGGTCGCCGTCAACGTTGATCGCCTCTCCCCCGGTACTGATCGCCGGTGGGGTGAGGACGGGAAGATACCCGGCATCCAGCAGAGTGTTCAGCAAGTCAACGTTCACCTCTTCCACGCGCCCGGTCAGGTTGTCACGGATGATCCGCTGACGACCGTTCTCCACCGCGCGGACGGCGTCCTTGCGCGGGCCACGCCACAGCCCCCCATCGATACCCGACAGGCCCACCGCGTTGACCCCCAACCGCTGAAGCCGCTCGACGATCCCCTTGTTGAGCTGCCCGCAGTACACCATCTCGAAGATCTCCAGCGTGCGGCGGTCGGTCAGGCGGCTGGTGTAGCCGGATGGCGAGGTGATAAATCGCGGCGGGTGGCCCAGGGCAGCGGCCACTTCGTTGGTCAGGTGAGAGCCGCCGTGAACCAACACCAGCCGCTCCCCCTGCCGTTGAAGTTCGGCGACATCCTCACAGACCGCGTCCAGGTCGATGCCCTCGCCGCCGCCAACCTTGATGACAATCATCGTCTTCTCCTTCTAACTGAGGCATAGATTTCACTCATTCCAGGTCTCTAGATCGGGTGCAGCCCGACGAAGTCCAACCCGGTGGTTTCTTCCCAGCCCATCATCAGGTTCATTGCCTGGACTGCGCTGCCCGCCGCGCCTTTCATCAGGTTGTCAATCGCGCTGATGACCACCAGCCGGTTCGAGCCGGGGTCTTTCTCAAATCCAACGTCACAGAGGTTGGTCCCGGCCAGGATCTTGGGTTCCGGGTAGCGGTAGGCCCCGCGTTTACTCTTCACCAGCCGGATAAAAGGCTCGTCTCCGTAGGTCTCCCGGTAGATCGCCCAGACATCACGCTCTTCCAGATCCTCCATCAGGAAGACGTGAGCCGTGCTGAGGGCCCCACGCACCATGTCAATGGCCGTCGCGGAAAAGTGCACATCAGACATCGCCAGTTCCTGCCGGATCTCCGCCTGGTGCCGGTGACCGGTCGGCGCGAAGGAGCGGACGCACCCACTGCGCTCAGGGTGGTGTGAGGATGGGCTGTGGGCAGCCCCGCCTTCAGATGACCCCACCTTGACCTCGACGACCACCGACTCGATCAACCCGCGGCAGGCCAGCGGCCACAACCCGATGTTCACCACCGTGGCGTTGCAGCCCACCCCACTGACGTAGCGGGCGTCACGGATCTGATCCCGGTGCAGCTCCGGCAGGCCATACACGAAGCGACCCAGCCATTCCGGGGTAGGGTGATCACCCCCGTACCACATCCGGTAGAGAGCAGGATCGCGCAACCGGAAATCGGCCGATAGGTCGACGATCCGTTCTGCCAGCCTGGCGTACTCCTCGATCCGGGCCCCCGCCTCACCATGAGGCAAGGCCAGGAAGAGCACGTCACAGGGTTCGACCACGTCCACCGAGGTGAACTTCAACGGCGTGGCCCCGCGCAAGTTGGGGTGCACACCATACACGTACTTCCCGGCGTACCGGCGTGACGTTACCTGCCCGACTTCCACCTCAGGGTGCCGGATTAGCAGCCGCAGCAGTTCGCCACCCGCATAACCCGATCCACCGATAATGCTTACTCGTATCGTCATGGCCTCCGCCTACAGGTTCAACATCGCCGGTTGGTGACTGTCGACGCGCTGTGGAAGCCCTTCACCAACGGCGAGCACATAGTCGATGATGCGATCAGGAATCGAAACGCCGGTTGGCTCGATGCTGTTTCGGAACTCCATCGTGTGGTTGACTTCGTTCACGACCAGCCTGCCATCCGGCGTTTCCATCAGGTCAATCGCGACGACCCCGCCGCCTACCGCCCGCGCCGCCATTCGGGAGAGGTGGTCGATCTCCGGCGTGACGGGGCAGTTGGCCGATTGACCACCACGCGCTGTATTGGTGATCCAGTGATCGGACGACCGGGTGATGCCACAGATCATCTCGCCGCCCACGACGAATGTGCGGATGTCACGGCCCGCCTTTTCGACGTATTCCTGGATGTAGAAGATGGAATGCAGGTAGGAACCCAGCGTCGACTTGTGTTCGAGGATGGCCTCGGCGGCTTCGCGGTCGTTGATCTTCGCCAGCAGCCGTCCCCACGAACCTACCGTCGGTTTGAGGACGACCGGGTAGCCCATCCCCTCGATGGTTTCTAACGCGCTTGCGGCGGTGAAGGCCACCCGAGTCTCCGGCACGGGCACGCCCGCAGCAGAAAGCACCAGTGTGGTTTGCAGCTTATCGCCACAAACCGCCACAACCTGCGCCTCGTTCACACAGGGTATCCCCCACGTGCCGAGGATTTGCAGCGCCGAGAGGGCCTGCGACTGGCTGACACAGCGATCCATGACCACGTCATACCGGGCCCAGTCTTCGGCGGACCGCAGGTCAAAGGAGACGCTGCGCACGTCGATCAGGTCATGAGGGATCCCACGAGCGTCTAATGCCTGGATGATGAGCTTCTCTTCAACGCGTATCCTTGAGTGCAAAATGCCAATGTGCATGGTGTGTCTTCCCCTGGTTGCTTCCACAAACCTGCTTCGACGGTGGCTCACTCGCCCCAGTCTTCCTCAACTTCCGGCGCAAGGTCGATCTGGAGGGGGTTGAGCTGGACTACTTCCAGCTCGACGCCGCAGTCCGGGCATTCGACGATCTCGCCCAGCATCACGTCCGCCGTCAATTCGACCTGCCCTCCACACTCGATGCATGTCACGATTGTCACGGAAAACTCCTCTCGCTGTTGACTGCTGTCACGGATAAAAATAAAAGCAGGCTTACCGGGGTATCTGGTAAGCCTGCTCGTTTACGGTGTTCGTCCTGATGTCAGGGACAAGCGCGACAGACCAGATACCCATCTGGCTTGGACTTCTTGCCCTTCTTCAGTTCGCTGCTGACGATCACGTTTGACATCCGGTCTTGCCTCTTAAAAAATCACCTCGCCCTGTCTGGCGAGGTGCCTCTTAATCCTATCTATGGGAAGCGAGCGACATCACCCAGACTACCGGTTGGTACCTGTGCGCTTCTTCCCCTTCTTTGCGACGATGAGTGCGGTCATGGTCAAATCTCTCATTCAGGATCTGCGTGGCTGCGTTACTATCATTTTTCAACCGCCACCGCTAAACATTATAAATGATACTTCCGATTTGTCAATGCCGAAATTCTCGTCTACCGGCAATGCGCCGTTCTCCCTGGCAGCTCATAGAGCACTGCGGAGCGCTTCTGCCAGGTCCCGCACGGCTCCGACGCCCTGTTCCCCGGCCTTGACTAACGCACTTCCCACGATAAAGCCGTCAACCAACCGGGTGATAGCCTGGGCGTGCTCCGGCCTGCTGATGCCAAATCCCAGCACGAGCGGCTGATCGGTGTGTTCCCGCACGCGCCGGATGAAATCTGTCAGGTCGGCAGGCAGTTCCGCCTTGGCTCCGGTGACGCCGGTCAGCGAAACGACGTAGATAAAACCGCTTGTTTTCTCAGCCACCAGAGCGATCCGCCCCGGATTGCTGGTCGGTGCAAGGAAGAAGACCATTGCCAGCCCGTGCCGGGCACACGCCTCCGTAAACATCGCCGCCTCTTCCGGCGGAAGATCGGGGACAATCAGCCCATCTGCCCCGGCGCTCCTGGCATCCCTGACAAACTCGCCGACACCATAAGCCAGCAAAGGGTTGAGATAGCCCATCATCAGCATGGGCTGACCGACACCCCGTTTCCTCAACTCGGCGACCGCCTGCAAGCACCGGCGGACCGTCGTCCCATTCTCCAGGGCGATCTGGGTCGCCGCCTGGATGGTTGGGCCGTCGGCAAGCGGGTCACTGAAGGGGATGCCGATCTCAAACCCGTCGGCCCCGACTTCTGTCATCACCTCGACGGCCTTCAATGAAGCCTCGTAATCAGGATAACCAACCGGAAAATAAGGCAGGAAAGCTGCCCGCTCCTGTGCCCTGACCCGGCGAAACATCTCTGCAATCGCCTCTAACCCTGTCCGCTCTGCGGTTTGTTCACTCATAACCTATCCCCCCAGTTCTTTGACGACCGTGTCGAGGTCTTTGTCACCGCGCCCCGACAGGTTGACCAGGATGATCGAGTCCTTCGGCATGGTCGGCGCGCGCTTGATCACCTCGGCGACGGCATGCGCGCTCTCCAGCGCAGGGATGATGCCTTCCAACTGGCACAACATCTGGAAGGCTTCCAGCGTCTCCTGGTCAGTTGCATAGGTGTAGAAAGCCCGCTCCATCTGGCGCAGGAGAGCATGTTCCGGCCCAACCGAGGCGTAATCTAAACCGGCACTGACACTGTGCGTGTTCAAAATCTGACCGTCCTCGTTCTGCAACACGTAGGACCGCGTCCCGTGGAGCACGCCGGGTCGGCCCAACCTGGGATCGGCGAATCGCGCCGCGTGCTCTCCACTGGCGATCCCGCGCCCGCCTGCTTCGACACCGATCAGCTCGATGTCCTCGTCATCCCTGAAGGCATGAAACAGGCCAATAGCGTTGCTTCCTCCACCCACGCAGGCGATGCACATATCGGGCAGGCGACCGGCCTGCTCAAGCATTTGCTCTCGCGCCTCGACGCCGATTACGCTCTGGAAGTCGCGCACCATCATCGGGTAGGGGTGCGGCCCCAGCACCGATCCCAGCAGGTAAAACGTGGTGCGGACGTTGGTTACCCAATCGCGGATGGCCTCATTGATCGCATCCTTGAGCGTCTTGCTGCCGCTCTCTACGGGGATAACCTCGGTGCCAAGCAGCCGCATCCGGAAGACGTTCGGCTGCTGGCGGGCCATGTCAACCGTGCCCATATACACGTGACATTCCATTCCCAGCAGGGCGGCTGCCGTCGCAGTCGCAACACCGTGCTGACCGGCTCCCGTCTCAGCAATGATGCGCGTCTTCTTCATGCGCTGCGCGAGGAGCGCCTGCCCCAGCGCATTGTTGATTTTGTGCGCCCCGGTGTGTGCCAGATCCTCCCGCTTGAGATAGATCTGGGCCCCGCCAAGATGCTCGGTCAGGCGGCTGGCATGGGTAATCGGCGTGGGGCGACCCGTGTAAGTCTCCTGGAGGTGCTTGAACAGGCAATGAAAATTCGGGTCGTCCGTCGCCGCGCGATAAGCCGATTCCAGTTCGTCGAGCGCAGGCATCAACGTCTCCGGCACGAAGCGCCCGCCGAACTCCCCAAAGTAGCCCCGCTCATCAGGGACGGTCGCTGTGTTGGTCTTGATGTAATAGTCCATTAGCTTTCTCCCATCACCGACCGCACCGCCTCGACGAAAGAACAAACGCGGTCAGAGTCTTTCTTTCCTTTAATCGCACCTTCAACACCGCTCGCCACGTCCACACCCCAGGGCCGGATCGTCTCCACCCGCTCCGCGACGTTCTGCGGGTTCAGGCCACCGGCCAGCATCAGGCGTGAAGCAAGCCCTTTAACCGCCAGAGCGACTTCTATGCTGGCCTGCTCCCCTGTGCCGCCGTAGAGATCAGGGTGATACGCGTCCAGGAGCAGCGACGGCAGCCTCTCATCACTTGACGCATAAGGCAGGTAGGTCTCCGCCAGAGCAATTGCCTCGTCGCGGCTGCGCGGGCGGATAGCTTTGACGGCCAATTCTCGCAGGTCGGCCAACACCTCGACCGGCTCGTCGCCGCTCAACTGGGCCAGATCAAGCCCCACCATCTCGACGACCCGGACAATGTCCCCTGCCGTCTCATTGACAAACACGCCCACCAGCAGAGGGCAGTCCTCCCGGAGCGCAACGCGCAGCATGGCGGTGACCATCCCCGCCTGGGATGGCGTGATAGAGCGCGGGCTGGGCGGGTGAAAGTTCAGGCCCAGCATACCCGCGCCCGCCTGAGCGGCGGCCAGCGCATCCTCGAAGGTCGTCACCCCACAGATTTTTACTTTGGTCATGAAGCATAGTCCCGCGTATCTCCACGCGGCTGCGAGCTGAACGCACGCACCCGCCCGGCAATATCATCTGCCTTGACCAGCGCCTCACCGACAAGCACGGCGTGTGCGCCGAGCTCGCCCATGCGACGCACGTCCTCCACCGTGTGAAGGCCACTTTCTGCAACCAGGGTGACACCATCCGGGACAAGGTCGGCAAGACGGGCCGTCGTGTTCAAGTCCACCTGAAACGTCCTAAGGTCGCGGTTGTTGACACCCAGCAGAGCCACCGGTACGAGCCGGAGTGCGCGCTCCAGCTCGGCCTCGTTGTGAACTTCAACCAGGGCCGCCATGCCCAGCGTTTTTGTCAGGGTGTACAGATCGACAAACTGCCCATCCTCCAACGCTGCGACGATCAACAGAATGGCGTCGGCTCCGGCGGCCCGGCCCTCGTAGACCTGGTAAGGGTCGATAACGAAGTCTTTGCGCAGCACCGGCACATTTACCACCTCCCTGACCGTTGCCATGTGATCAAGGTGGCCCCGGAAGAACCGCCGGTCGGTCAATACCGAGAGCGCCGCCGCACCGTTCCGTGCGTATGTGGTGCCCAGCGCCGGTGGGTCAAAGGGGTCGATCAACACCCCCCTGCTGGGCGAAGCATGCTTGACCTCGGCGATCAGGGCAACAGAATCCCGGCGAAGGGCCAAGAGCATGTCTCGGGGTGGAGGAGCCGCCTGCGATGCGTTGATCACGTCGGTCAGCGGTTTCTCCGCGCTGCGCTCCGCGACCTCCTGTGCCGTGTTCGCCAGGATCGTGTCAAGAAACGTATCGGTCCTGACAAAGGTCATGGTGCAAACCCCTGCGAGAATTCGATCAGTGCGTCCAGCTTTTCGGACGCCTTACCGCTGTCGATGGCCTCACGGGCCGCTTCGATCCCCTCGCGCAGATCTCTGCTCACCCCCGCCGCCAGCAGGGCCGCTCCTGCGTTAAGCAGCACCACGTCCCGCTTGGCGCGATCGACCTCGCCGCTGAGCACACCGCGCAGAATAGCCGCGTTCGCAGCCGGATCGCCGCCCAGCAAATCCGAGATGTGCGCACCTTCAAAACCGTAGTCATGTGGGTCAAGCGTGTAGGTGTTTACTTCCCCATTCTGGAAATGACTGACCGTGTTCGGCCCGGTGGTGGTCAGTTCGTCCAACCCGCCGTACCCATTGACGATGATGGCCGTCTCAGAACCCAGATCCTGGAAAACCTGTGCCAGGAAGGGGACCAGATCGGCGGCGAAGACGCCCATGAGCTGAAGCTTTGCGTCGGCTGGATTGGTCAACGGGCCGAGGATGTTGAAGATCGTCCGCACGCCGATCTCCCTGCGTGGTCCGATGGCGTGCTTCATCGCGGGATGCAGCTTAGGCGCGAACAGAAATCCGATGCCGATCTCATCGACACACCGCCCGACCTGTTCAGGTGTCAGATCGAGATTCACGCCCAACTCGGCCAGAACATCGGCGCTGCCGCACTTGCTGGTCGCCGCCCGATTGCCATGCTTGGCGACCGGCACGCCCGCCCCTGCCGCCACGAAGGCGACCGTCGTGCTGATGTTGAACGTGCCGGAGCCATCCCCACCTGTGCCGCAGGTGTCGAGCAGCTTGGAAGGGTCGGTTTTTGTGGGGATTTTGGTCGCGTTGGCCCGCATCGCGCGCGCACTGCCGGTGATCTCGCTGCGTGTCTCGCCCTTCATGCGCAGGGCCATGAGATACGCGCCGATCTGCGCTTCGGTAGCTGCGCCCGTCATGATCTGGTTCATGACATCCTCGGCTTCCTTCGGTTGCAGATGCCCGAAGCGGCTGGTGATTTCGATTGCACGTTTGATATCAATAGACATGGTGCTTTTCCTCCTCCCTTGTCAGAAGCACTTTTCAAGGAAATTTTTCAAAATGCGCGGTCCAACGGTGGTCAGGATGCTCTCCGGGTGGAACTGTACCCCGAACACCGGATAGTATTTGTGGCGCACTGCCATGACCAACCCATGCTCGGTGAAGGCTGTGAGGCGCAGCGATTCAGGGAGCGGCCCCTGGACGATCAGGCTGTGGTAGCGTGTGGCCTCAAATGGACTGGGAACACCTGTGAAGAGCGAGTCTCCCTTGTGATAGATCATGCTTGTTTTGCCATGCATCAACTGCTCGGCGCGGGTAACGACCCCACCGTAAACCTGGCCGATACATTGATGCCCCAGGCACACCCCCAGGATGGGCATCGATGGCCCTAACTCTCTGAAAATGCTGAGTGAGACACCACTGTCGTCCGGCGTGCCCGGCCCCGGCGAGATCACAATGTGGCTGGGGGCCATTTGCCTCACATCCTCGACGGTAACCTCGTCGTTCCGAGCCACCTCCAGCTCGGCTCCTAGCTCTCCCATTCGCTGAACAAGATTGTAGGTAAAACTGTCGTAGTTATCGATGACGAGTATCATGATCCCTCCTATAGCAAGCCCTGCTCCGCGTGCCGGATCGCGGCCCCTAACGCCCTGGCCTTGTTGACAGACTCCTCGAACTCACGCGCCGGATCGCTATCCGCGACGATCCCGGCTCCGGCCTGTACGTACACGGTGCTACCTTGCATCACCACCGCCCGGATCGTGATACAGGTATCCATCGAGCCACCGTAGCTGAAGTACCCGACTGCGCCGCCATAAGGGCCTCGCCGGGTCCCCTCCAGTTCCTCAATGATCTCCATCGCCCTGATCTTCGGCGCGCCGCTCAACGTGCCTGCGGGAAAGGTCGCGCGCAGCAGGGCATAGGCGTCCATACCCCCTCGTATCTGCCCCTGTACCTGGCTGACGATGTGCATCACGTGCGAGTAGCGTTCGACGTACATCATGCGGGGCACATTGACCGTGCCATATTTGCACACCCGCCCCAGATCATTCCGACCGAGGTCCACCAGCATGACATGCTCCGCGCGCTCTTTGGAATCGGCAAGTAGATCGTCGGCCAGTTGTGCATCTTCGGATTCTGTCCTGCCGCGTGGACGCGTCCCGGCAATCGGGCGCACCGTTGCTATACCATCTTCCAGGCGCACCATCATTTCCGGTGAAGCCCCGATCAGGCTGAGCGGTTCCTCGTCATTCCCGTCGATGGACTCGAATAAAAACATGTAGGGTGAGGGGTTCAAGGCTCGCAGGGCGCGGTAGATTGCCAGCGGGGGCGCGCTTGTCTGGCGACTGAAGCGCTGCGAGAGAACAATCTGGAAAGCATCGCCTGCCGCAATGTACTCCTTGGCCCGCCGGACATTATCCTCAAACCGCTCCCGTGACATATTCGAGGTCATAGGCTGCGCCAACGGAACGCCAGCCTGTGCAATAGGCGGCAACGGACGGTCAATGGCCGTCGTTATCTCATCGAGGCGCCTGAGTGCATCGTCGTAAGCTGCATCCGGATTCCCCGTGTTGTGCGCATTCGCCAGGATGATCAGGTGATGTTTGACGTGGTCAAAGATCACGAGGGTGTCCACCAGAAGCAGGATGGCATCAGGAATGTCAAGGTCGCGTGATGCTGTCTCCGGCAGACGCTCGAAGTGGCGCACCATGTCATAGCTGATATAACCAACTGCCCCGCCAAGAAAGCGTGGCAGCCCCTCCATCCTGACAGGGGTGCGCTGTTCGAGTTCGTGCTTGACAACATCCAACGGGTTTTCGTCTGCCTTGATGGGGAATGTGTCGAGTTGGCCGTCGATGAAGCGCTGCACCTCGCAATTCTGGACAACGATCTTCCCTCTCGGATTAACGCCCAGGAATGAATAGCGCCCAACCTGAGCTCCACCTTCAACACTCTCAAGCAGAAAGGAGGGCATCCCGATCTGCTTTAGCTTGAGATACACGGAAACCGGCGTTTCGAGATCGGCCAGTATTGTCCGGTAGACAGGAACCAGATCACCTTGCTCAAATAAGTCGTAGATTGCCTCACGGGTTGGCGTCACACTTACAGCGACTTCGGCGGGAATAACCATCATGTCCCCTTCTCCTTTAAACAGCTCCCCCTTGAACAGAAAAAGCCTCTTTCGTACAAGGACGAAAGAGGCTTCGCGGTGCCACCTTGCTTAAGCCATCTCCCTGACGGGATGGGCTTCACTCAATTAGGGTACGGGCTGCTATCGCCGATACCCCGCGCTCTGATAACGGTGCGCTCTCCGTTGCGAACTACTTGGTCTGGTGCCGTTCGTCCACAAGACTCACTGGCCCATTCAGCACCTGCGCTTGTACCACCCTCGCAGCATCCGGCGGCTCTCTGAACACCGCTTTGGCGCTTACTATTCCAGGTCGCAGTCGTCTCGGTTTTTAGCTGTTGAAAAGAATAGTAACGGTATATTGTCGGGATGTCAAGCCCTCTTCACTCCATTCGCGAAGTATATCACCTCACGGGCACGGTTCGACACACGTCCGTTTAGGTGAGGGCGGCAGGACTCGAACCTGCGGCCAAGAGCTTAAAAGGCTCCTGCTCTACCACCTGAGCTACGCCCCCTGCTGCGGCGAAGTATACCGCAGGGCCTGAGCTTGTGCCAAGCCCCTGCACAGTTCACCCACCGCTCATTTGCTTGAATAAACACAACATATGTTGTATACTCACACTAATAGATTTGTTGAGTTCGCACAACAGTCCTGCGATGGAGGGAGGAAAACATGGGTATGCGTGTATCTTGTCTGCAAGACAATCTGGCACGTGGCCTCAATGTCGTCGGGCGTGCCGTCGGCACGCGCAGCCCTCTACCGATCACGTCCAACGTCCTGCTGGCAACCGACAACGGGCGGCTGCGCCTGGCAGCCACCGATACCAAGTGGGGCATCGTCGCCTGGATCGGCGCCTCGGTTGAGGAGGACGGTGCTATCACCGTCCCCGCCCGCACGCTGAGCGACCTGGTCAACACGCTCTCGCCGGAGCGCATCGACATGGAGGTGGCCGTCCGCACCAACTCGCTGCACCTGTCATGCGGTGCCACAACCGCCAAGATCAACGGCATCGACGCACAGGACTTCCCCATCATGCCGGAGCCGCAGGAAGAGGATGACTGGCTGCCCGTCCCCACCGACGTGCTGTGCGACATCATCGCCACGGTCGTCTTTGCTGCCGCCCGTGACGACAGCCGCCCCATCCTGACCGGTGTCCTGGTCAGCTACCAGGATGGCCTGCTGGCCATGGCCTCCGCCGACGGCTTCCGCCTGGCGGTGCGTGAAGTGCCCATCGAAGCCGAGTTTTATGACGCCTTCTCTCTGGTCGTCCCGGCCAGGGTGCTCGGTGAGCTGCTGCGCATCAGCACCGACGAGGAGGAGGACATCAGCCTTGTGCTGCCCGCCGACCGCTCACAGATCATCTTTCACATGCCCGACGCCGACGTTAACACCCAGCTCATCGGCGACGGCACTTTCCCCGACTACAACCAGATCATCCCCACCGACCTGACCACGCGCACCATCGTCGATACTGCCGATTTCCTGCGCGCCTGCAAGCGTGCCGACATTTTCGCCCGTGAGGCCAACCACACCGTGCGTTTGAGCATCGAGCCGCAGGAGGGCGCCATCGGCGTGATGCGCGTCAGCGCCACCTCCGCCGAGACCGGCGAGAACGAAGTCATCCTCGACGCCACCATCGAGGGCGATGGCCTTGAGATCGACTTCAACGTGCGCTACCTGATCGACGTGCTTGGCGTCATCCAGCAGGATCGCGTCGTACTTGGCACCACCCGTGCAGATAAGCCCGGCGTGTTGCGCCCCCTCAACGACGACACCTTTACCTACGTTATCATGCCGATGCACAGGCGCAGGTAACCGCGAAAAAGCCCCACAGTTCTCTCCAGGGTTTCCTATGTCCAAACGTCCGGCGGGTGCATACGCCGGACGTTCTCTGCTTCTCCAGACCGGTGCTGTGCCGCCGACCTCCTTTTGACACCATCCCAACCTTGCTGTATTTTACACGTGGCTTTGCCTGAGGGAATCACTTGACGGTTCAAAGAGGGAGTGTCCCTTTCGGTGACTGAGAAAACACCCCGGCCCCAGCCGATCACATTCCGGCGCAGCCACCAGTTGCGTCCATCCGGAGTGCTGCTCCTGGACGTTGGTCTGTGGCTGGTGATCGGCGTCTTTGGCCTGTACAACGCCGTTCTGGATCTGTCAGGGGCCGACGCCGGGTGGGCTTACTTTGCCACCGGGCTGCTTCTAATCCCGACCCTGCTCAGCCACGTCGAGCTGCGCAACTGGATAGGCTTCAGCGGTGGCAGCTACCGCCCCATCCGGGCGATGGAGCGGCCTCAGGTGACCTTCCTGGCCGGTTGGACGTATGTGCTCGGCTGGGCCGCTTTGAGCGCGCTTGTCGCGCGTCTCTTCGCCCGCTACGCAGGTGACCTGATCGGCCTCGTCACGCCCTGGCAGCTTGACGAAACGGTCCTCGCGGCGGGGATGGTCTTTGTTTTCATCCTCGCCAACGTGCTTGGCTACCGCCCCGCCTGGCGGCTGAGCGTGCGTGTGATCAGCAGCGCCATTCTTGCCGTGGTTGCGCTGGTGGTAGTGCTCCTCGCCAGAGTGATGGGCACGTCCGGGCCGGTCTCTCCGGCTGCTTCAGGGGGTGGGCACTTCTTCACGGCGGTGGCCGCACTGGCGGCGGGCGCATGGAGCGCAGATATCATCTCCGAGGTCCGCAGCAGACGCCAGAAAGCGCGCGACGCCCTGCTCGGCAGCCTCGCCGGGCCTGCACTGGGCGGCATCCTGGTGATGGCCGGTCTATGGACGACTGCCCCGGCTGCCCCTCTGCGAACCCTGGTCGTTGAGATGCTGCCCATCGGCGAGCCTCTGCTGGCAGGCTTCGGGACGCTCGTGACGGCTATTGCCTGGCAGATGATGGCCCTGCTGATGCTGCGCCGCTTCCACAGCATCGGGCGCGACGGCCTGTTCCCAGAGCGGCTGTTATTCCGCTACACGCGCTTCAGGACACCCGTCTTCCTGATCCTTATCCAGGGCGCGCTGGCGCTGGTTGCCATCTTCGTCGGCTCGATCCTCGACCTCGCTCACCTGGCGGCCTTCGCCTTTCTCCTCCTGCAGATCGGTGTAAACGTGGCGGCCATTGCCCTGGCGAAGTCCCCCCACACCGGGGATCGGGGCTTTTTTCTGCCATTCTACCCCGTGATCCCGGCCTCAGGCGCGGCCATCAGCTTCCTGCTGCTGGTCGCCATTCCCTTGTGGCCAATGGGTCTGCTGGGGCTGGGCTGGCTTGCCATCGGGCTGCTGCTTTACTGGCAGTTTGGCCGCAACCGCATACGAACCTCCCAACTGGGCGTCACCGTTTTCCAGGATACCGCCCGCCGCCCCGATGTTACATCTGACTATCCGGTGGTCGTCCCCATCGCCAACCCAGACACCGCCATGAATCTGGTCGCCTTCGGTGCCGAGGCCGCCCGGCATCACGGCGGGCATCTGGTGATCGTGCAGGTGATCGCGGTCCCGGAGCAGCTCCCTCTCGACTCGGCCCGCTACCAGGCCCAGCAGAGGCTCGATCTCCTGGAGCGCGTCCTCCAGGAGGCAGAGCGCTACAACGTGCGCGTCGAGGGTATCACGCGCCTGTCGCGCAGCGTGGCGCAGGGCATCATTGACACCATGACCGAAGAGTCGGCGCGCCTGTGCATCATGGGATGGAACGCCCGCCCGCGCAGCCCCGGTCGCCGGGGATTGGGGCACGTCCTTGACCAGGTCATCGAAAGCGCCATCTGTGACATCGCCATTGTGCGCGGCGATTGGGACCGCCAGCTCAGCCGCGTGCTGGTGCCCGCCTCGACCGGCCCGCACGCGCCGTGTGCCGCCGAGCTCGCTCTCGCGCTCACGTCCGACTCAGATGGTGAGGTCACCCTGCTGAACGTCGCCCGGCCCGACGACGGGGAGGACGGCCTGCTCCAGGGACACGCCCTGCTCGATGGGCTGCGAGAGAAGCTCACCGACCCCGCGCGCGTCGCCAACCGCGTGACGGCAGCCGACAACCCACTGGACGGTATCCTCGCCGCCGCCGAGGATCAGGATGCCATCCTCATGGGCGTCAGCGAGCCGGGCTTCCTTGAGCAGCCTGTGGTCTCGCAGCTTCCCGTCCAACTGGCCCATCAGACCGAGCTCCCCCTCGCCCTGATACGCAACTATGCCGGGCTGACCAGCCTGGTTGCGCGCAAGGCGTGGCAGTCATTGGCCGATATCCTGCCCTCCCTCGATGTGGAGGAGCAGATGCAGGTCTACCGCGCCATGCAGCGGGCGGCGCGCCCCAACATCAACTACTTCGTCCTGATCGCCCTCTCCGCCCTGATCGCGACGCTGGGCCTGCTGCTCAACAGCCCGGCGGTGATCATCGGCGCGATGCTCGTCGCCCCCCTGATGAGCCCCATCGTCGCGACGGCAACCGGGATCGTCTTCGGCGATGTCCGCACCCTGCGCGACGCGGTGTCCTCGACCGTGCAGGGCGTCCTGGCCGCCGTCTTTATCGCCACCCTGGCGTCACTGGTCACGCCGCTGGCCGAGGCCACCCCGGAGGTGTTGGCCCGCACCCGGCCCACTCTCCTCGACCTGATGGTGGCGCTGTTTTCCGGCATGGCCGGGGCCTACGCCATCGCCCGCAAAGAGGTCGGCGAGGCGCTGCCCGGCGTCGCCATCGCCGCCGCCCTGATGCCGCCCGTGTGCACCATCGGTATTGGCATAGCACTAGGACAGGCCGGCGTTGCCTTCGGCGCGCTCCTGCTGTTTACCGCCAACCTAGTCGCCATCATCTTCTCTTCGGTGGTGGTTTTTCTGCTGCTCGGCATCCGTCCCCCGCGCAGCCCGGATCGCCAGCGCCAGTTGCGTCGCGGCCTGCTCATCTCCATCGCGTCTCTCCTGGTCATCAGCCTGCCGCTGGGCTACGTTCTGTTCCGCGCCGTCGAGCAGGATCGCATCGAGAGCCAAGCCAGAGAGATCGTGCGTGAGGCGACCGCCGGGTGGGAGAACACCCAACTTGTTGACTTCAATGTCGAGTACGGCTGGCGTGAGGTGATCATCACCGGGACCCTGTACACCACCAGCGATGTCACGGACAACGATCTGCAGGCTCTTAAGGAGAAGTTGACGGCAGCCGCCCTCCGCCAGGCGGTTCGCGTCCGTCTGTTCATCGTCAAGGGAACCCTGCTGGAGGGGGAGGCCCCCTGAGGGACTGATGCGCAAATATCTGCGTCGACTGGCAGAATCCGATCTCATGATGGTGCTCTGGCTTTTCGGGTTGGCAGCGGCCACGTTGATCGATAAACTCTGGAAAACACCCGGTTCCAGGGGGAAGAGTTGAATGGGTAGCCCGACTCTATATCAATTCGGCGTGACTAAGCTTCACATGTTCCAGCCGCCGGTTCTGGAAGTGGGCAGCAAGGACTACGGCAACACAGCCTCCTTTCGCCAGCACTTCCCCGACCAGGTCTACGTTGGCATCGACATGCTTGAAGGCCCCGGCGTTGATCGCGTGCTGGATCTGACGGAGGATTTCGAGTCGGTTGACCGCGTGCTCGACGGGCAGCGCTTCCGCACGATTATATGCCTGTGCGTCTTAGAGCACTGCGCCCGCCCCTTCAAGATGGCCGAGAACATCGAGCGGCTGCTCGAACCCGGCGGCATCGTCTACGTGTCCGCCCCATTTTCCTGGCGGCTGCACGGCTATCCCGACGATTACTGGCGCTTCACGCCGTCCGGCATCAGGCAGCTTTTCCCCTCAATTGAGTTCAAGGACGAGGACTGCTGCCTGAGCACCAGCCGCGCCTACGAGTATTTCCCCATCGACAGCGTTCCGCGCAGCGAGTTCGATGTCGAAAAAGGCATGCGCAAAGGCCAGTACGGGCCGCTGACCGCGCGCTGGATTCATTTCCTGTGGCGTCACGAGCTGCTCCCCTGGCTGGTTCGCTGGGCTTACCTCCATCCCCCGATCAACGTCAACATGATCGGCACCAGGCACACATAAACGGTATCCAATGCACAAATCATCCCCGAAACCCGATACCCCGCGCGGCCTCTCGCGCCCGATGATCGCCGCGCTGGGCTTTCTCATCCTGAGCCTGGCCGTCTCCGGCCTGATCATCGCCCGTGTTTTCTCCGGGCCGCCCGAAGCGGTGCCTTCGACAGCCGCACCGACGCCCGTCGCTCCCTCACCTTCACCGACCGTCCCCCCGACCGCCCCGCCGCAGGATACAGCGACCGGCAGCCCATCGCCGGAGGCCTCATCCGCGCCGACTTCCATCCCCGCCGACGCCCCACTGGTCAGCGTTGCCGCCCTCGACACCAGCGCCGACCCGGCCACCGGCGAGCGGCTGGCGGAGGCCATTCGGGCCACTCTGGAGACCGCTGCGCTGCCCACCCCGGCGGTCATCCTGCCGATTTCTCTCCCACCTGAGACCATCTCCCCGGACGGCATCTCTGCCACCCACGATGCGCCCGGCAGCGACCTGCTGGTCGTCTGGGCGGACGCCGGGAACGGCCTGCTGAGCGTGTACCTGTTCTCCTCCTCCGGGCCACCCCTCGCCCGCGTCGACGCCGCGTCTCCTCTGTGGGCGATGCTCGCACCGGAGAGCTTCCCCGTGTACGCCGACCGGGACGGCGATCTGGCCCTCCCCGCCGGACTGGCCGCCGGGGCGCTTGAGATGCGAGCCGGGGCCACCGAGGCAGCACTTATGCGATTTCGCGCCCTACAAGCCCGACCCCTCGACGTGCCCATCGCCGCCCAAAGCACAAACCAAGCCGCGATCCTCTTCACCATTGGCGGGGCGCAGGCCGCGCGGGGCGACCTGACCGGCTCGCTGCAAACCTACAGCCAGGCTCTCCGCCTACGGGACGATTTCCCAGCGGCGCGCATCAACCGGGGCAACGTCTACCTCGCGCTGGGCGATGCCGCCGCCGCCCTGACCGCCTGCGACCGTGCTCTGGCTGCGGTTCCGGATCACCTCCCCGCACTCTACTGCCGCGTCATGGCCCACCAGGCCGCCGGTGATCTCGACGCCGCCCTCGCCGACGCCGACCAGCTCATCGAGCTGGCCCCTGACACCGCCTGGAGCGCCAACCTGCGCGGCTCCGTCAGCTACCTGCGCGGCGACTATCAGGCCGCCCTGGCCGACTTCGAGGCGGCTGCCGCTGCCGATCCCGACGCCTCCATCCCCCTGTTCAACCAGGCGACTGCCCTTTTCCATCTGGAGGACTACCCACAGGCCATCTCGACCTACAACGCCGCCCTCGCCCTCCAACCGGACAACCCGGTCTATCACCTGTACCAGGGGCTGGCCTACCGCGCGTCAGGCGACCCCGTTCAGGCCGAGCGGGCCTACAACCGGGCCATCAGCCTCGACCGCGCCTATCTGGATGCCTATATTCAACGGGCGCGCCTGCGCTTCGAGACGGGTAACTATGACAAGGCCCTGTCCGACGCCGATCAGGCCCTCGCCCTGAACCCCGACGAGGGGCGTGCCTACGCCGTCATCGGCGACGTTTATCTCGCGCTGGAGGATTTCGTCGCCGCAGAGGAAGCTTACACCGCCGCTATCGAGCTCGGCGTGGCGGACGCGGCAGTCTACGCCGGGCGCGGCTGGGCCTGGCAGCGGCGGCGCTATTACGAGCCTGCGGTCAGGGACTACCAGGAGGCGCTGCGCCTCGGCGCGGACGACCCCACGCTGCTCCTGCGCCTGGGGTTTGCGTTTTACGAGATCGGCCGTCACGAGGACGCCCTCGACGCGCTGCTGGGCGCAGTCAACGGCGGCCTGGATACCGCAGAGGCCCACGCCGCGCTGGCACTGGCGCTCGACGCCAACCTGCGGCGGTCCGAAGCCGAGCAGGAATTCCAACACGCCATCGATTTAGACTCTAACTACGCCGATCTGGATTTTCTGGCCGAACAGCCACTGTGGTCGGAGAGTGCCATCTCGCGCGCCCTGACCATTCTGCGCCGCCTGGAGGCCGATTCGTAGATCGCCGACGCGTTGGCCGCCTGGCGAAGCATTGGCCGCCTAGCGAAGCACTGGCCGCTTACTCTCCGGAGGAAGGCTGACCGTCGTCCTGCCAGGTGGCCGCAAATTCGCGCAACTGCCGCATCTGGGTTGGGTTCGGGCTGAAGGCAGGTCGCCGGGTGCGCACCAGCTTTAACGCCTTCTCCAGGCTCATCCCGGTCGTGATCAGGTAGCCCGTCGCCACCGTCGGCGCGCGCCCGGCCCCGGCGCTGCAGTGCACGTATACCTTGCGCCCCTCCCGGATCATCAAGGCGATGAAGCGCGCACCGGTAGCCAGCGCCTGCACGCCCGGCCCGAACCAGTCCGGCGTTGGCAGCCACAGGTAGACCTCCGGCGCGGCCCCCGTGAAGCGATCCTGCGCTTCGGCCTGCAGGTTAACGTCCACCGTGATGTTCAGCGCCGCCAGGATGTGCCAGTCGCCCGGCTCGAAGCGGCTGCCCACGTAGAGGTTCTCTGTGATCTCGTCAAAGTCGAATCGCATGCCGTCTCACTCGAATAGCCGCGCGATCTCGTCACGGGCCGGGCGCGGCAGCAGGCCGCCGTCTGTGCCGGTGTCGATCACCTCCGGCGGGCCATCCTCAACCCGCCCAATAGTATACGCGCGTATGCCCTCCGCCTCCAGTGCCGCACCGATCACCTCCGCGTCGTCCGGATGGACGGCCAGCAGCAGCGCCCCACTGGCGATGGCCCCCAGCGGGTCAAGACCGGACGCCTCGCACAGCGCCCGCCCGTCCGCCAGCACCGCCTGAGAAGGGTCACACACCAACCGCTTGCCTGCGGCGTCAGCCACCTCCCACAGCCCGGTCGCCAGCCCGCCCTCGGTCGGGTCGTGCATGGCGTGCACCCGACCCGCTCCGGTGGCGATGGCCGCGTCGCGCACCACGCTCAACCCCGGATTGTGCAGGTAGTCGGCGCAGCGGGCCAGGAAGTCAGGGCTGAAGTCCCCTCGCAGGTCGCCACCCTTCTCGCGCGCGATGATGGCCGTCGCCTCGATGGGAACCCCCTTGCTGACGATCAGGACATCCCCCGCCTGCGCGCCGCCGGTCGTCACCAGACGGCCCTTGTCGGCCAGCCCCAACATCACGCCCGCCACAATCGGGCGGTCGACGCCGTAGGTGATCTCACTGTGCCCACCCACCATGACAACGTCCAGCACCTCGCAGGCCGCGAAGATTTGCTCAAAGATGGCATCGATCAACGCCCGTGTCGTCTGCCCTTCCGGGAACAGGATGGTCGCCATGAACCAGGCCGGTGTCCCACCCGTCGAGGCGATGTCGTTGGCGTTGACGTTGACGGCGTACCAGCCGATCTCGTCGGTGGCGAACGTGATCGGGTCGGTCTTGGCGATCAGGTAAAACTCGCCCAGGTCGAGCACCGCTGCATCCTCACCGGGGCGTGGCCCCACGATCACGCGCGGGTCGCGGATCGGGTGGCGGGCCAGCAGGTCGGCCAGCAGGTCATACGGCAGCTTACCTAAAGGGAACGTATCAGGCATAAGATTCTCTTAACGCAAACGCGGTATCATTAGAATGGGATTATGCAACACAGGTCATGCACACGGCAAATCACGCCTGCACGCGGTGGATGGGCGTTCGATTGCTCATCGCAGTACGATCCGGCGCACAGTTGCGTCCGGGAGCCAATCCCTGTAGGATGGAGTTGCAATCCACAATAGCCTGTTATCGCGCTCTCAAGAGAGAGGAGAAACCCGATGCAAGTTGCGCTGTTCTGCATTCTGGGTGCAATTGTGGTGGGTGGGCTGATCATGGTGTTCACCTCCGTGCGCGTCATCAAGGAATACGAGCGCCTGGTTGTCTTTCGACTGGGCCGTCTGTCCGGGACGCGCGGGCCGGGCCTGGTTTTGCTCCTGCCCATCGTCGAGGCGGCCAACAAGGTCGACCTGCGCGAGACCGTGCTGGAGATCCCTCGCCAGACCTCGATCACCAAAGACAACGCGCCCATCAACATCGACTTTCTGATCTACTGGCGTGTCGTCGACCCTGAGCTGTCCGTCGTCCAGGTTTCCGACTTCGCCCAGGCTTCACTGGGCATCGCGACCACCACACTCCGCGCCGTCATCGGCGACATTTCGCTCGACGACGTGCTCGCCAGACGCGAGAACATCAACAACGTCCTGCGCGTCAAGCTCGACGAAGTCACCGAGCGCTGGGGCGTCAAGATCACCGGCGTCGAGATCCGCGAGATCGAGCCGCCGCGCGAGGTGCAGGAGGCGATGAACCGCCAGATGACCGCCGAGCGCGTCCGCCGTGCGACCGTCACCGAGGCCGAGGGCGCTCGCGAGTCGGCCATCCTGCGCGCCGAAGGCGAGAAGCAGGCGGCCATCCTTGAAGCCGAGGGCCTCAAACAGTCTGCCATCCTCGAAGCGGAGGGCGCACAGCAGTCTCAGGCGCTGCGTGCCCAGGGCTTCGCCCAGGCGCTCGACGAGATCTTCAGGATCGCCCAGACCGTCGACGAGAACACCATGACGCTGCAATACTTCTCCACGCTGCGCGACCTGGGGGCCAGCCCCAGCACCAAGTTCATCTTCCCCCTGGAGTTCACCAGCCTGATGCGCCACATCGTCAATGTCGGCGGCAAGTCACGCGAAGAGGGGGACGCGGGATAACGGCGTCCTTTCCGGATTGTGGAAGGAGGGTTCATCAGATGAACGGCAAAGCGCGGCCCGGTAATGCGTTCCACCGGGCGATCCTGCTTATCGCGGCCTTCATCCTGCTGGCTCTGGCGACGCTGATCCGCCCTTCGTCGGCTTACGCGCTGCAAACCCACATCTCAAGCGTCACCAGCGACTGCAATGCCATCCAGGTTTCCACCACACTGATCTACACCCACGACGACGGCTACGGTCGCGATCACTTCCAACTGGCCGTCTACGACGGGATCGAGGGCCACCTGCTGGGCGCGATCAACGCCTTCCTTGAGCAGGGCCAGAGTCCCTATTTCTGGGAACCTACCCTGCTCCCGGTTTTAACCACCGAGGGCCTGTACCGCGTCGAGCTGTGGGACACCGACGCCGCCTCCCAGCGCATCCGCCGCATTGAGCAGGTCTATCACCAGTGCCTCACCGGGGCTTCGTGGCGGCCCGACGACGCCATAGAAGACGACCCCGATCTGCCCCATCCCTCCTGCTCGGTCTGGGTGCCGGTCTACACCACCAACACTGCCCCTGAGCCGGGCGCGGTGCTGGCCGTCTGGACCTACGGCTACGCCCCGACCGATCCCCACTACTACGCGGGCACCTTCGAGGTGGAGCCCGGCCAGGCGCTGACCAACGCCCCTGTCCTTGCGCCGTGCGGCGTCTACGTTAAAGTGTACTTCCAGCCGGACAGCACCAAGCAGCTCTACTTCATGGAGTCGCAGTACCACCCCGGCGATTTCTACGGCACCACCACCGTTGACGGCGCGCTTGACCTGCCCTACCACACCACCTTCCCGCTCATCGTCACGCCCACGCCGGAGCCGGAGCCGGAGCCGGACTGCTGAGCGCGAGGGCCATATACACAGTACATACAAAAAGGGCAGCGAGAAGGTGCTGCCCTTTTGAGTTCCCCGCTCTGTCCGGCTAAATCTGAACCGGCTCCTCGTACGTCCCGAAGACGCCCCGCAGCACGTCGATGATCTCGCCCAGCGTCGCGTATGCCTTCACCGCGTCGATCAGGTACGGCATCAGGTTCTCGGTGCCCTTCGCTGCCCCCTCGACCGCCCTGAGCGCCGCCCCGACCGCCTCGGCGTCGCGTTCCCGGCGCAGCGCCTCCAGCCGTGCCGCCTGCCGCGCGTAGCCCTGCGGGTCCATCTCCAGGATCGGGATCTGTAGCGGCTGCTCGTCCGCGTACTCGTTCACTCCCACGATGATCCGCTGCTGCTTGTCGATCTCGCGCTGATAACGGTAGGCCGCGTCCGCGATCTCGCGCTGCAAGAAGCCCGCCTCAATCGCGGGCAGCACCCCGCCCAGATCCTCGATCTGGCGGAAATACTCGTATGCCTCGCCCTCGATGCGCCGCGTCTGCGCCTCCACGAAGTATGAGCCGCCCAGCGGGTCGATGGTGTTCGCCACCCCCGACTCGTGCGCTATGATCTGCTGCGTCCGCAGTGCCACTGTGGCCGCGTGCGCCGAGGGCAGCGCTAACGCCTCATCCATGCTGTTGGTGTGCAGCGACTGCGTCCCGCCCAGCACCGCCGCCAGCGCCTGGATCGCCACCCGCACCACGTTGATCTCCGGCTGCTGCGCCGTCAGCGTGACGCCCGCCGTCTGCGTGTGGAAGCGCAGCAGCAGCGAGCGTTCGTTCCGCGCCCCGAACTCGTCCCGCATCACCGTCGCCCAGATGCGCCGCGCCGCCCGGTACTTGGCGATCTCCTCGAAGAAATCGTTGTGCGCGTTGAAGAAGAAGCTCAGTCGCGGCGCAAACTCGTCCACGTCCAGCCCGCGCTCGACCGCCCAGCGCACGTACTCGAACCCATCCGCCAGCGTGAAGGCCAGTTCCTGCGCCGCCGTCGAGCCTGCCTCGCGGATGTGGTACCCGCTGATGCTGATCGTGTTCCACAGCGGCATCTCGTGCGTGCCAAACTCAATCGTGTCCGTCACCAGCCGCATCGACGGCTCCGGCGGGAAGATATACTCCTTCTGCGCGATGTACTCCTTCAGAATGTCGTTCTGGATCGTCCCGCGCAGCACTTCCCGTGAGAATCCCTGCTTCTCCGCCGCCGCGATGTACATCGCCCAGATGATCGCGGCTGGCGAGTTGATCGTCATGCTGGTCGACACGTCGCCTATCGGGATGCCGTCGAATAAGATCTCCATGTCCTTCAGCGACGACACCGCCACACCACACTTCCCAAACTCGCCCAGCGCTTCCGGCGCGTCGCTGTCGTAGCCCATCAGCGTCGGCAGGTCGAACGCCACCGAAAGCCCCGTCTGTCCCTGTTCCAGCAGGTACTTGAAGCGCTCGTTCGTCTCCTCCGCCGTCCCGAACCCGGCGAACATGCGCATTGTCCACAGCCGCCCGCGGTGCATCGTCGCGTGCACGCCGCGCGTATAAGGATATTCGCCTGGGAATCCCAGCTCGTCCATGTAGTCGAAGTCGGGCAGGTCGTCGGGGGTGTACAGGCGATCAATCAGCGCGCTGGAAGCCGTGATGAACTCCTCGGCCCGCTCAGGCCGCTTTTCGAGGGTCTGCCTGAGCGTCGTCTCTTCCCAGCGCTTCTTTTCGTCGGCGATGCGGTCTGCTGCGTCGGTCTTCGGGTCCTGTGTCCTCTGAACCATGCCGTGTGCTCCTCCGCATCTGGCAAATACGCGGTTTCTCTACAGTCGAGTGGATGGGCAGGCATTGCCCCACCATCGCCCTGCTACTTCCGAGCCTTGCGCTCTCTTTTATTGTATTCGCCAGATCAATGGATCACAACCGGCTTAGACCACTTTATCCAGGCGCGTGTTCGGGGGCACGCTCCGCCCCATACGCCTCTCATCTGCTCGCAGAGAGATTCACCGGCAGTGAGGCTTCGCAAGCGTTCGAGGTAAAATTGTGCTGAGATACAGAGCGCCTTCAGCCAGGCGGTCTCCCCCGGGGCGCCGACCGGAGGGTGGGGGGGTGAGGGTCACTGTCCAATGTACCGCATAGGAGACGGGTCATGGCAAAGGTTGTCAGGGTATTGACGTTAGCTACGCTGGGGGTGAATCTGCTCCTATCGGCGTGCCAGGTGCAGGCCACAGCCACGCCCTCCCCCGCCCCCATGCCGTCAGAGACGGCCACCCGCTCACCAGCGCCTGTGCCTTCACCGTCTCCCACGCCGGAGCCTTCGCCAACGGCGACTGCTACCCCCATACCGACGCCGCTCTTTCCGGCCTCGCAGGTGGCTCGCGGTCTTATCCTGTCCACCGGGACGTCGGCCACGTGCGAGCTTCCCTGCTGGCACGGGTTGCGCATTGGCGAGTCGACTCGCAGTGATGTCGAGCAGGTTTTTGCCGACCTTCTGAGCACGGCGGAGGGCTACGACCTCTTCTCTCCTCCCACCGAAGAAGATCCCTTGCTTGCGAAATTGCTGGATGTAGAGGGAGCATATGGCGGCGGTCACAATTGGTATCTCGAAGATGAGAGAGGTATGGCAGGAACCTACTACCTCTATGCTTTCATAAGTGAAGATACAGGATTGCTCGTCGGCATCATAGAGGTGATGAAGCCCTTCACGGCATACGACGTGCCGTCTCTCCCTGAGATAGTGGCTCGTCTTGGGCCGCCAGGCTGGGTATATGGTGACTCGACCGGTAGCGTCTATGTGGTGGCCCTGTACTATCGACAGGGTATCAGTATCCAGCTCAGTATCCCCATTGCTAACATAGATTCTTCTACGGTCACTGTTTGCTTTGACGAAGCACCGATTTCCGAGGCCTATAGTCTCGTTGATCCATACATCAGCCCAAACGAAGAGGATTTCTCTCTCATGCAGCGAGTATGGAATGCACCGCATGATCCGGCACCGTATATCGACGAAGAGCTCGGCGCGTCGATTGATGAGTTCGTCGCCTTCATCAATAGCGATAATCCCTGCACGCAGGTGTCACGCTAGCCGGGCAATCTCCCCTCTCCCAGCGCTCAAAGAGCGCGGTCGGGAGAGGGGTCGCCGACCTCAAGTCGGCGGGGGTGAGGGCCGCTAACAGCTAACCGCCAACCGCTAATCGCTGATTGCTGCCCGGCTGATCGCTGACTGCTGATCCGCTGCCCGCTAATTCCAACCTAACCCTAATCTTTTTAGAACAAATGTCCAATTGACACCCCGCTCATCCGTGCTATAATAGAACGTATGAGCTATTGCCACCTGTGAAGGCACCCGCAAGAGATTGGTGCCTCCCTTGAAGGCATGACGCTCACGCAGGGGCGGACACGTGGGTCCGCCCGGCGAAAAATCACATCACAGCACCCAGCCCACCCATGCCCGGCAGGCGAGTTCCGGCGCTGCCGTAAGATCGAGGTGTCCGCGTCTGCCTCATGTGTGAGACGAGCGCTGTGCCGTCCCCAGATCTCCTGACTGCCGTAAGATCGAGGTCAGGCGGGCCTGTGGGGCGGGGAGGAGAGTGTCAGCAGCGCACAACCGGCATCCCAGAATACGTGTCCCGCGTCCGAGGGGCACCCGGCGCAGGATCGCAGCGCACCACGCCCGTTCACGGTCGTGGCATGCGGGCGGCGTCGGGTCAGGAGGACGCCTGGGATGGTGGTGGCCTATCATGCCCTTCACGGCCAGCACGGCGGCGGATCGCGTTTCTCTGCAACGCCCCGCTTAGCAACTATGGCAGAAAGCCATAGTTGCCGCCCCCGGATGTGCGCCCCGGCAAATTCGCCCTTAACGTGCAGTTTTGCGGCCTCTGGCTGCAAAACTTGCCCAAGTAATCATCTTTTGATGATTACGACGTGCAGGGTCAACTGAATAAGAACCTGACCTCTCTACCTGCCGATCTTGTCCAGCAGCGCCTTGACCGCCGCCTCCAGCACTGTGTCCACCTTCCCCAGCGCGCTATCTTCCGTCACCGGCACCACGATGTCCGGCACGACGCCCTCACCCTCAATCAGCAGCTTGCCATCCGGCGTCTCCGGTCTCCCCGTCGGGAACTGTATCGATAGGCCGCCCGGCAAATCATACTGCCCACGCCCCACCTCACCGTACGCCCCCGCCGTCGGGTAATGCCCCACCACAATCACCCGCTCACCCTGGGTCAGCGCATACGCGAAGCCCTCGCACGCGCTCACGCACGTCGGCCCAACCAGCACCGCAACCGCCCCCTCGTAGGTCACCGGCCCCGGCTCAATCCGCGCTGGCAGCGGTTGGTACTCGAACTCGCCCAACAGCTCGTTGTAATACGACCGCCGCGACAGCACGAACTCCTCGTCGAAGAAGTACCCCGCGAAGTCAAATGCCAGCCCGATGCTGCCACCGCCGTTGTCCCGGATGTCGATGATCAGCCCCAGCACCTCGTTCTCGATCAACTGGTCGATGTACCGGCCCCACAGGTGGGCCATCAGGTTGTAGTCGTCATGGAAGCCCGTGATCCGGATGTAGCCCAGGTGGGTGTTCTCAAGAATCTCCCCCTCCACCGGCAGATTCAGGTCTTCGCCCGGTGGGAACAGCACCTGGAACAGCGAAGCGGTTTCGTCCACGGCCTGCAAAGTGACCTTCTTGGTCCCACTGCTGCCGGGGTTCCTGAAAGTAACCTCCACCCTTGTGCCGGACGGCACGTGCGTCAACAGCAGCACCTGATCCAGCCGCTTCGTGTGCTCGGTTGAGTATGAGGAAAAGAGATTCGGCACCACCCCGTTGATTGCTTCCCCGACCGGCTTTCCATCCCAGGTGACAATCTCCGCCCCCACCTCGATGCCCGCCCGATCTCCCGGTGTGCCGGACAGCACGTCGGTGACGATCACACGCCCGTCGCTCAACTCGACCAGCACCAGCCCGAAGCCGCCCCCCCACTCATCGAAGAACACGTCGCGGTTAAACAGCCCGCCGATGTGCCCATCCGGGATCGAAAAGGCGAAGTCACGCATGGCACGGTAGAAGTCGGCGTCGCTGTTTGCGCTGGCAATGCGCGGCTGGAACTCGTCGTACAGCGCCTCCCAGTCGATGCCCTTCTCCTCGGTGAAGGGATACTCGCGCGAGACCTTATCGAACAGTGTGTCAAATGCGTCCTCGTAGGACATGCCGGAGTAGTCATTGACCGCGCTCTCGCCCTCGTACAGGTCAATGCGGGGCTGTGCCTCCTTGTAGATGTGGAACGGCTCCTCGTCCAGGTTGACGATGTTGTACCCGGCAGGGATCGGTTCGGTTGGGTCATCTTCGGTGAACAGCAGTCCGTCATCGCCAAAGCCCACCGGGAAATCCTGTTCATCGTCCGGTGCCCAGACGATCAGAATGCCGCCCACGATCTCGTAGTCGCGCTCCGCATCCGTGATGGTTGATGCGTAGGCAGTTGACCATCCTGTGCCGTCCCGCTCCTCCAGGAAAGGGTCGCCCCACGTATTCGACCAGTACGCCACGGCGAAGACCTGCACGCCGGGGTCGTTCTCACCATCGTTGTCTACGTCAACCGGCGTGCCCAGTGGAACTGCTGGCAGCGCCAGACTGTAGCTTAGCGTCTGGTCGTCCACGAACTCAACCGGCCCAATGGCCTGCCCAACCACCGGGAACTCAAATTCCAGGTCACGCTTCACGAAGCCGGTCTCGTCCTCCAGCAGGACAAAAGGCTCGGCGGTACCGGCCATGAAAAAGGGCGAGGTGAAGGGAATGTAGCCGCTGATGAAGATCGGCTCGTCCGGGTTGGCCGCACCCGGCTGAACCGGGGCCGGGGGCAGTGATGTTGGCGATGGCTGCGCCGGCGTTGGGATGGCTGTGGGCGTTGATGCAAACAGCGTGACGCTGCCACAGGCCAGGGTCATCAGCGCCATCAGACCTGTGGCAATTACCAAAACAGCACGACGACGGGACATGCTCTGACTCCTCACATAAGACCACGCACAGAACGTGATGCGCTGTGTAGGCGCTTTTCTAGAATACCCGATGGCATGCAAAAAAGCATTACAGGCCGAGAGAAATGGGGTTGAGGCTCAAAATGCACAAACTGCGACAGGTCAAGGAGGTGGCTGGAAGAAACAAGGGAGTGATTTCCCCTGTTTCCAGAGGCGATTTTCAACTCTAGGTGAGACAAGGCCGCCCGGTTCAGCGGCTGTACCCAGTGACGGCGGGGCTCTCCTCCAGGAGAACACCGGGCAAATCGCGATCACGTTCAGGCAGCTTCTCCGGACAAGCCAAATTGCGCGTCCTCCGCAACGACGACGATATCAGAACCATTCCTCGTCATGCACTTCTTCGTTGCAGCATTTTCTAACGTACCAACTTGGCTATTTTGCGTCCAGCAGAATTCGCGCGTCCAAAATGCTGTACCCGTTTTCGTAGACTCGGATCGGATTCAGATCGACTTCCTTGATTTGCGGATACCGCGCGGCCAACTGCGACACTTGTACCAACAATTCCGCCAGACTCGCGATGTCCTTCTGCTTCTCGCCGCGCATACCTTGCAACACACGATAGCCTTTGGTCTCCTTGATCATGTCCAGCGCGACTTCTTCATCGAACGGCGCGACGCGGAAACTCACATCCTTGAACACCTCCACAAGCACGCCACCCATGCCGAACATGATCGTGGGGCCGAACTGCGCGTCGCGCACCATCCCGATGATCCATTCGGTGCCCGGCTGCGCCATCGGCACGACCAGCACGCCGTGAATGTCTGCTGCGACCGTCGCGCGCTTCACGTCACTCACCAGTTGGTCATACCCCCGACCCACCGCCTCGTCCCCTTGAAGATTGACCCTGACACCGCCGACATCACTCTTGTGAATGACCTGCGGCGAGACAATCTTGAGCACGACGGGGCCGTTCATCTCCATCGCGGCGCGCTGCGCTTCTTCCTGGGTTCGTGCCAAAACATGCGGCATCACCGCGATGCCATTGTCGCCGAGGAAATCGAGCGCCTCGGGTTCCAAGAGATGGCGCGCTTCCAGAACAGCGCGCTCGAGAATCGGGTGATGCGCGGCAGGCACATCGGCAAGTGGACGGCTCACGCTGAGCGTTGCCTGGGTCAACATCGCCAGCGCGCGCACAGCATCGTCGGGCGCATCGTACGTAGGGATCTTGTTCTCTTCGAGGTAGCGGCGCGTCTCTGCCACCTCTTGGGTGACTGTGAAACACGCCACGACTGGTTTGTTGAATTCCTTGACGACCGGCACAATGGCTTGCGCGACATCCATTGGGGGCAGGAACGTGGGCGGAATGCTGTTCAACATAACCATATCCACATTTTGATCGGACAGGGCAAGGCGCATCGCCTCACCGAATTCATTCGCCATCGCGGCGGCGGTCAAGTCCACGTATCCATTCGGTTTGCAGACCGCCGCCATGGGCGGCAACAGGGCGGTCAATTTCTCGCACGTATCTTGACTCATCGGAGCAAGTTCCAACACGCCGCCAGCTTCCACTTCGTCCATGCCCACGACGCCTAAGCCGCCAGTTTCGGTAAGGATGCAGATCCGCTTGCCGCGCGGTTTAGGTAACATCGAAATCGCCTTTGCACCGGCGATCAAATCCTGCATCGTATTCACACGCACGACGCCGCATTGTTTGAACGCGCCACTGTACACAGCGTCCGTGCCGGCAAGCGTGCCGGTGTGCGAGATCGTCGCCTTGGAGCCAATCTCGGTGCGCCCCACTTTGAGCACGAGCACCGGTTTGTTTTTGGTAGCCTGGCTCGCGATGCGCATAAACTCTCGACCGTCCCTGACTCCTTCGAGGTAGACGAGAATCACCTCGATCCCGGGATCGTCGCCGTACTCTTCGATCAATTCCACGTTCGACACATCGCACATGTTGCCGACGTGGGCGAATCGCGCGAAGCCCAACGGCTTGGGCTGACTGAGGGCTAGCGTCACGAGTGAGGCGCCAAGTGCACCACTCTGCGTCACGTAGCCAATACTGCCTGGAGTGTGAATGATCCCCGGATGGAAACTGGTGTTGAGTTTCAGGGCTGGATTCATAATCCCAATGCAATTCGGCCCGAACACCCTGATGCCGGCCTGCCTGGCGATCTCGACGAGTTGCCGTTGCAATTGGACGTTTTCCGGGATCGCTGTTTCTGCGAATCCAGCGGAGAGCACCACAACGCCTTTGACATCACCGCGTTGCTCAGCTTCTTCCATCACCGTAATGACCGCCCTGCCCGGCAAACAGATCACGATGAGGTCGAGTGGTTCCTCGATTGCGACGATGGAGCTGTAGCATGGCAAACCCAGGATTTCCTTTCCGCTGGGATTGACTGGATAAACCTTGCCCATGTATCCGGCGGTAACCAGCGATCGCACAACCTGGTGCCCCGCTTTGGATGGATCCTGTGATGCGCCGACGACGGCGATCGAGCGTGATTCGAAAACCTGACGCAGAGACGCGGTCATTGTGGTTCCATCCTCGTGCATGCTCTCGACAAGAATTGCTCCCCTGTTGTCTGGCAAGGGGAGCGTCTTGCACAGGCATAGGCAGCACATTCAACGACTGTTACATCTTTGAGTACAGAGACAGGCATTTATCTACTCCTCCTATGTCGTGGCTATTTGTTAAATTCGGGTTTTCTCTTTTCCAGGAATGCGGTAACCCCTTCTTTGCAGTCTTTGGCACAGGAGATATCGCCGGCCCCCAAATAGGCAATCTCCAGGGCTTCCGCCAGCGTCTTGGCCTTTGCGGCCTTGTTGATGACCCCGCCGATGATTCCCAGGATTTCCTTGCTGAGTGGAAGATCCTCGGCCATCGGCGCTTCAGGAACAGTGAACGGGGGAATTTCAACCGGCCCCTCGCTGATCCTGGGTATATTTCCCTGGAGTCTGTTCACCTCAGCGATGGCCGCATCAATCAGATCGGGGAAGCTCGACGCAGTCTTTTTCACAATTCCGATTTCCACCGCCTCTTTTACCGTCATTCTTTCGGCTTTGCCGATCATTGTGTGAAATTTCGCCGCGGCCTGGGGCCATTTGCGATACGGGATAACGACGCCTCCCATCCCGGGTATCATCCCCAGGGTGATCTCCGGAAGCTGCAGAAATGCCTTTTCCATTGCCGCCACGCTATGGCAGCGGATGGCCAGTTCGGTGCCGCCTCCCATGGTAAGCCCGTTGAGAGCCGCAACGACCGGTTTGTTCATCCGGTCGATGTACTCCAGGACTTGCGAATTTCCGCGTGACAATGCCTGGCCCTGCTCATGGTTGCCGAAGGTAGCGACAAACCCGCCGATATCGGCGCCGGCGCAAAAAGCCCTGGGGCCGTAACCGGTGATCACGAATCCTTTAACGGACGGATCTGCTTCACCTTTTTTGAGCTGGGCGAGTATTTCGTTACAGGTGTGGTCACTCAGCGCATTAGCCACCTGGGGCCTCCGGATTGTGAGGATGGTTACCCCTTCCATCCGGTCGACCAGGACGTCCCGCGGGAAATCGAGATACTCCTCAATGGGTTTTGTGGGTTGAGGCCAGCCGGGACGCTCGGCATCGAACTTTTTCATGATGCTGCTAACCTTTTTAGTGCCCAGATCAGCCATAAGGTCGAACACGCCTTTTTTGTACGAGAGGGCGATCACGCTGCCGAAATTAAGATCGGTTCGGGTGCCGAGGTTCCTGTCCGCGATATCGAAAGCTTGGGAAAAGACAGAGCCCAGGAAGCGCATCCGGATCCACTCCGCAAGCTCAGGGGCTACGTCGACCTCGGTACCGGGTCTATTGAAAGCCCATTGAGCGACGGACAACAGGTACCGGGTCGGCGCATAAGCGGGTCTTTCAGCCATTCTGCGGGTTTGGGACGCGAATGTCAGCGGATTGCCGCCGCCCACGCCCGTCACATAGAAAGGCCCGGCGCCGAGAAACTCTTCGCTGACGCAATCGATTTCTTTGCAGGTTGCCTTTTCCAGCATCCATGCGGCTTCGCTCGCCCAGGTTTCAAATAACCGGTTAAGAAGGAAGGAAAAGACATTCCGGGCAATTACCGGCGTTTTTCCGGCCTGGGCCATAAACCAGAGCAGAAAATCGATGACGCTCGTATCCGCACCTTCCCAGTTGATGACCTCGACCCCCGTGCCACGCCACGCCGGCGCGAAGAAATGAGTAACAGTGGTCCTCTCCGGGTGCTTCAAATGGCTGAAGATCTGATCCGCTGGAATGCCGCTAGTGTTGGATGTCATGATGGCATCTTCTGCGACAATCGATTCGAGCTGCGAAAAAATCTTCTTTTTCAGCTCCACGTTTTCCGTTGCCGCTTCTATCACCAGGCCGCAGTTTTTAAGGCTATTGTAATCCGTGGTGTATACGATATTGCCCAGGATGGAATCCACCTGCTCGGGGCGCAGCTTTTTCTTCTCCACCCCTTTTTTTGCATAGCCTTCAAACCGTTCCTTTGCTTTCTTGAGGGGTTCTTCAACCACATCCACAAGGTACAGTTTCTTCTCCGGAAGGCCGGTCCGCAAAGAATAGGCGATATCGGGTCCGATATTCCCGGCACCGATGACTGCCATCTCTTCGGGTATGGGCCGGGTGGGACGGATGAGGAAGGGATTATGAAGGCTAGGGTAGAGGCGGTCGTTTTTCTTCATTGGATGTCTCCTTATTAATTCACCTTGATAACCAGGGCGGCTCCTGAATCGCCTGCCGCACAACCGGCCACCAGTCCATAACCGCCGCCTTTCAGAACCAGCTCCTCGATCAGTTCAATGGCCAACCTCATGGTGGTGGGCCCTTGAGGGTGTCCCCAAATCAGAGAGCATCCGTAATTGTTGAATATCTTGTCGTCGATCCCCATCTCTTTTCTCATGATGATATCGTTAACGGAAAACGGATTATGGGTTTTAACCGCCGCAAGATCGGACACCGCTATGCCCGCCCTTTCCAATGCCTGCTTCGATGCCGGTACCGGCGCCTCAGGCATGTGTGCCTTTTTGGCGCGCGCAAATCCATAAGAAAGAATCTGGATGGTCACGGCCTTGTCGGCGGAAAGCTCGTTCGCTTTCTCCTTTGTGGTGACAATCATACCGGCATTCCCATCGGCCGCATGAGTCTGGGCGCCGACGGTTATGATGGAATCTGGAACGACCGGTCTCAGCCCTGCCAGGCCTTCGGCGGTACAGGGGGTAATCCCTTCGTCCTCTTCCACAAGGGCGGTCTTTTTCTTGGAGAGTCTGACTTCCACGCCAAGCATATAGCGTTTCTGAAATTTGCGGTCATCCGCCGTCGACATCGTGTACTTCATGTATCGATCGAGAACCAGGGCATCGGATTCTTCCCGGGTGATGCCGCGTTCCTTGACGACATTGTTGGCCGTGCCCAGGGGGCCGGTGTCGCCAGTCGGTTCATAGTCGAAACCGTCCACCATCCAGCTCGCGTAGTCCGGCTTTCCGCCGAGGCCTAAAGGATTCGGCCAGATGATATTCGGGCAATTCGAGCATCGGTCACAGGTAGCCACCAATACATTGGCGTTGCTTCCCACTTCGACGTAAGATGCGGCAACATTGAGGGAAGCCGTGGCGGTGGCGCACGCCTGGGCGACTCGGGGACCGCTGATATCCGGATTGCCAATCAGCGTGGCAAACCAGGGGCCATCATAAAACCACATCTTTTGGGGAACGGTCGCGCCGAAGACGATGCCATCGAAGATATCAGGCGTGATCTTGCGTAATTCAAAGAACCGTTTCGCCGTGGCGGCCGCCAGCTCCACGGCATGCTCATTTTGCAGCGATCCCTGCCAACGGCAAAAAGGCGAGCACCAGTACCCTTTGTAGGGAACATATACGTTTTTAAACATTTCAGCTCCTTTCGTACACATTTTTCGTGGGTTTCTTCTGGACTGCATCGCACACACAATAGCTTGGATGCCCGAAGCACACATGCGGCAGATAGCAAAGCCCGGTGTCTCTTTAGTAAGATCGGCGAGCAACAAGGAAACACGCGCAACATTCTGCGCCTCACCCGAGGAGATGGCGTGCCCCATAATCACTTCGTCCACCTGGTCGTTGCCCAGGTTGGAGCGTTCCAGCGCGCCCCTGATCGCGGTCGCCCCGAGGAATTCGACCGGCACTTCTCTCAGCGAACCGAGAAACGTGCCAATCGCCGTTCTGGCATAACTGGTGATGATGGCTTTTTTCGTATTGCCCCTCCGAGAACGTGATACGCAACGGTAGATCGCTGACTGCTGCAAAACCCAACTATTCATGGCGGTGAATACACATCACCTTGGCTATCCAAACTCGTACAACGTTGCACACCATGGTCAACAGCCATGCGATGGATTATCTTGAAGATATAAAGACTCAATTAAAAGTATGCTTTGACCTTCGATTGTACCGCATTACCGGGGCCACTTATTCCTGATATTTAGAACGAATCTCCCTTTTTAATATCTTTCCCTGCGGATTCTGCTGAACAATTAATACTGAGTTCGCATGGTTGGTGGCATCTTCGCCTTTCCATGTTGAATTTCGTTTTGAGGCTTACACTTGAAAGAAGGTCGTCGATTGCACTCCGAGCACTCAGAGTCCTTTCCATCTGAGATGCCCCCCGCCGCAGCTTCAACGCTCTGGACAACGCCTCATTGCGCAACGTGGCCCAGGTGGTGCCTGACGCAGCAGGGTACGCATCGGAGAGTGCCATCCAGGCGACGACCCGCAACCAAGCCACACCCTTCGATTCTGTGACACCCTTGACCAGACAGACTATTCGCCAAGCCTTATATCGGCTGCATGTCGAGAGGATAAAAGGCCATTGACAGCTTGTGGATAAAGGCGCCGGCAGGGGTGTTGGCGATGGCGCCATCGTCACCAATGGCAAAGAATTTGCCCGTGCTTCTCATCTGATCCCAGTTGTAGAAAAACACAGTGGAGACGGGCAGGCCAAATTCGCGAAAGGCAAAGATGTATTGATTATCGTCGAACTTGTAGACGGTAGCCAGATCGACATCGCCTTGACCCCGCAGTGGCCCTACAATGCATTGCCAGACATACCGTTCTGAATTCAGATAAATATGTTCGAAACATTGGTCAGGCCCGTAATCATAGAGCCCACGCAAGCCGATCAGATCACGTGTTGGCCCCGGCTTACGCCCTGTGGGCGGGATCGCCGGATCACCGAGGACTCCGGGCGAGAACTCATGGACCGCCCGGGGTTCTTGGCCGACATCGCCTTCGCGCATAATTGTGCGGATCGCGAGCACCTGCCGGGTTTCGACATTGACGACGAAGGTTTGCGACTCGCGGGGCTGGTCGGCAAAAGTCATATCAACGAAATAGGTTTGCGGCGCCACTTCCACCACCTCGCACCAGTCCGTGCCACGCTCGTTGTCGCTTTGCCAGACGACTTTGTTGCGATCCACGAACTCCAGATGGAAGAAACTCCCCGAGTCGAGCGTGATCCTCATCGTCTGATTTACCAGTGCCTCTGTTGGGGGGAGGCGATTGGCTGCCACTCCCGACGCATAGTCCTCATACTTGTAATCCGTTTTGCCTTCTTCCTGTGGCATTGTGCTCCTCTCCTGAACAAGGGGATGTTATGGTTTACCTCTGCTAGATTCTTTCTCAGACGCCCCACTTCACACCGGCGTTGGTCAACGCAGCGCCTGAAACATCAACTATTGCCGCTCCTCCATCGACCAGAAGAACAGAGCCGGTCATAAACGTGGAATCGTCACTGGCGAGGTAGCTGCAAATACCGGTGATCTCACCGGGGCTGGCCGTCCGTCTTAGTGGAACCATCGAAGAAATACACGCAAAAACGCCATCCAGATCTGTTTCGAGTACTTCTGCGAGGGGGCCGAGAGATGCTTCCAGCATCTTCGTCCTTGTCCCACCGGGACAGACCACGTTACATCGTATCTTGTCCGGGCCGAAATCCAGCGCAACCTGCTTGGTGAGCATAATGAGCCCTGCCTTCGATGCACAGTAGGCTGGCATACCAGGCAGACAGCGCAGGCCTCCCAGGGAAGCAATGTTTATGATGGAACCACCCCCCTGCTCAATCATATGCGGTATGGATACCTTCATAAGGTACAAAGGGCCGGTGAGATTTGTTTCGAGAACTCTGTGCCAGAGCTCCGGATCGATGTCAACGACGGTCGTACCGCCTGGATCTATTGCTGCGTTGTTCACCAGCACGTCGAGTTTACCGGTGAATCCGAGCGCCGTCTCAACCATTTGCTCGACATCTTCGAGCTTGGTTACATCTCCGGAACATGTCACCACTGTCCCTGCCGGCAACGATTGGGCCACCTTGTCGAGCATTCCCTGGCGGCGGCCGGTTATGCATATCCTTGCTCCGTCAGCGACGAACCGCTCGGCAATTGCGGCGCCTATGCCGGTCCCCGCTCCGGTAATGAGTGCCACTTTCCCATCTAGTTTCATCCCCAGCTCCAATTTTGGCGACACCTGCATGTCGTCAAATAAAATGGGACACAAAAAACAAAAAACTAAGAGAGATATTTCGTTGAAATCAGGTGTTATGAAGTGCCTGTTGAAAATAACGTTGACGTCTCTCTGCTAAAGTTCGCTGTTTCACCTCCTCGCGGCGAGTCAGGATCTCTTCCGCCCGACCAAAGAACACATCAGCCGGGGTCAGATTGTCCGGCGATTTGTGATAACGCTGGTGGTTGTAGCAGTCAACAAAATTAGCAATGGCCTATTCCAGGTCCCAGGGATAGCAGTAGGTGTCGAGTTTGACGATGGATTTCATGGAACGACGGTGGCGTTCAACCTTGCCCTAGGTCTGATAGAGCACCCCTCGAATTGCTTGATTTTGTAGTGGCTGAGATAATCAGCCAATGGTTTGGAGATGAAGGAGTGACCATTGTCAGACAGCAGTCGAGGATGCAACTTGACCTGGACCTGGGTGACTCCGGTTCGCTCCAGAGCGATATTCAGAGTCTGTTCCACATCGGAGCTGACCATGGTGGCTGCCAAGCGATAGGCCAGAATGTAACGCGAGAAGTCGTCGAGCACCGTACACAGGTAATGCCAGCCCCAACCTACCACCTTGAATTGAGCAGAATAAGTCTGCCACATCCCATTGATGCGACGGATCTTGTGCTTGAATTCATCACAGGTTGTGACCAGTTGAAGGACCGAACTGGTCACCGGGTCAAAGGCTCTGAAGATAAGACAGGCACCTTTACTTTCCGGTAAAAAGTTGACATGTGGAGGGCCGAACTCCAAAGCTGCAAGGAGAACAGATGCTCATCGTCACACCAGCCATCAGGGCGGCAATGGTTGGCGCTCACCGCCAGTTTGTGTCGGCTCTCGAAAGCTGCCAGTGGCTGCCTGAACTGGCTTTGTTAGCTGGCGCTATCTTGGCCTTTCTTGCCGCCAGCTTGCCCGCCATTCCGACCGGCTTCTGGGGCCACAACCCACAGCCCACGCCCGGTCGCCTGCGGCGCGCTCTGGCCGACCTGTCATTTCCCCACACTTACCCATTTCCGGCAAGATTTCGGGTAAAACGGTCGGTCACCGGCCATTTGCTGACCGGAGTTTTAGGGCATTGGCGGCCCAAACAGGCCACTTGAGCGCATTGTAATGAGCTTTTCTGCTCTCCGTTGTTAAGGTGCGCATAGCCGGACAGCTTCTGGCTGTACTCAGTTACCGGAAACTAAAGGTACAGGGAACTTCAATAAATTATATATTTATATAGGGAGCTAGTCAAGCGGGACGACAGCTCAGCAGGGCGACAATATGATCCGGTTCAATGTACCGGAGTGGACGACTTTATGAAGTGGACGACTCTATGACCAGAGAAGAAATTCGCCTGACCGCGCTCTCGTTGTGCGCCGGTTGAGCATCCAAGCTGGCCCCTGAGGCCCTGGCGTAAGTTTTGCGCCCGCTACAGAATATGTTCGACCCGTTCGAAGACGGCATCAGCGAAAAAGAAAAGGGGCCTCTTTTCGATGCCCGGACCAGCGGAGGGTTGCCGATCACCCTGCCTGCCGACCGGGTCGAGGCGTTCGGGCAGGAGATGGCTCAACGGGATGCTCCTTGGTGGCAGATCGGCGAGGTGGTCGAGCGGACAGAAGCGAGCATCGTCGTGACAGCCTGCCCGTCCCCTCAACACAACGCTGCCACACGACTGGGCGGATCAATCACTCTCCGCGAAGGGGCGTCACCTGCCAGGTTTCTGTTTCTACAAGCAAGGCAGCCGGTTGCCCGTAATCGGCAGGGTTGGTATAGGCCCTCATCGGGGGGAGGTTCCCACGCGGGATCTCCCGTTCGAGTCCCAGGTGCACATGCCCGCTCAGGACAACGCGCACCTTCTCGTACTGCCTGACGGCCTCCCCAAGCGCCAGGTTGGCGTAGTAGGCGTTGGCGGGGCTTAATGCCTGGCTCTGGGGGCCGCTGAAGATCGGGACGTGCGTCAGGGCTACGATGTCCGTGATGCGGGGATCGCTCTCCAGGGCATCCAGACGCGCGCAGATCTCCGCCGTCACACGACGGGCGAACTCGCGGTCTGTCCACGGCCAGTCGACATACCGCCCATCGTTGGTGATCAGGGGTTTGAGCATCTCATATTCGTCGTCGGTCAGGTTGATTTCGGGGTGCTTGCCGCTGTAATCGTACCAGGCGATGCTCCCGCAGATGCCTATCGAGCCAATCACCACATTCTCACGATCCAGCCAGTGATAGCCCAGCTCGCGGGCGGTCTCTTCCAGCCTGGATTCCCATAACTCCTGGCTGGTGTAGGAAGAATCCCGGTGCCACACATCGTGGTTCCCGGCCAGTGCCGCGCGCTGCTCACAGACCGGCTGGAAGACCTTAAGCCCCCGGGTGAACATCTCCACAGGCTCCCCAATGTCACCGGCCAGAACGAGCAGGTCAGGCTTCTGCTCCTGGAGGAGATCGGCAAATCGTTTGATGCGGTCGTACCAGGGAGGATGGAAGTGAATATCGGATGTCACGGCGATGCGCATAAGAAGCCCCCGCAGCGGTCAGGTGTGGATGAGTCGCTTTGATGGCTTATTATGCAGGCAAAATCAGGGCTTCTCAAGTCCGTGTGCGGCCAGCAGCGCTTCGTCGTTCAGGATCGCTTCCGTATCGCCGTCGGCTACAATCCGCCCCTCGTCGAGCACGACCGTGCGCGGGAAGATCTCCTGCACCATGCGCATGTCGTGGGTGGCGACCAGCATGGTACGCTCCATCTCATCGAGCAGGTTGATCAGGCTGCGCCGTGCGCGCGGGTCGAGGTCCGCCGTCGGCTCATCAAAGACCAGGATCTTGGGGGCCATGCTGAGCACCGTCGCGATGGCGATGCGCTTCTTTTGCCCGATGCTGAGGTGGTGTGAGACACGGTCCTCAAAACCGGCCATCCCGACGGCCTCCAACGCTTCATGTGAGCGGTGCAGCACCTCCTCATGGGGAAGCCCCATGTGCAGAGGGCCGAAGGCAACGTCGTCGATCACTTTTGGGTTGAAAAGCTGATCGTCCGGGTTCTGGAAAACCAGCCCGACCCAGGCCCTGATCTGCCCCAGGTTTTCGTCCGCCAGGGGCAGCCCGCCGATGCAGATCTCGCCCTGGCTGCCGCGAAGCAGACCGTTCAGGTGAAGCATAAAGGTTGACTTGCCCGCCCCGTTGGGGCCAACCAGTGCGACCTTCTGGTTGGGGCCGATGTGCAAGGAGATATCGTATAGGGCCTGGAAGCCGTCGGGATAACTAAAGGATAGGTTCTTGACTTCGACTGTGTGGTGCACGGTTTCGCTTCCCTTTTGGGCGTGTTCGCTCAGGATCGACCTAGTGTGATTCAATTTGTCTCGATGTCCACCAACCTAGCCACTCCATGAAATATGTTTGGCAACTTGTACTATCCATCTATCATTCTTTTTAACAAGTGTAATTTCTTCTCGTCTCCAATCCCAATTATCTGGCAGAACGGAGTTGTAAAGTCGCTCACCCGATTCATGGTCTAAAGTGAAAGGTCGGTATTGATATTTTACTTCCACAACGGAAATGGTGTTGGTGTTTTCAAGCACTCGAAGTTCATCGATTTTACGCTCTTCTGAAGCTACCACTCCAGCTTCTTCACGTGCCTTGATACCTTGTTCCAGTTCTGTTGCCCAAGTCTCCGTAGCAACATCAAATAGTTGGGCTGTGTCATATGATAGTTCAGCATTAGAGATTACTTGAAAGTATTGTTCAATCGATGATCTTAACTCGTTTTCCAAAGGGTGAGGTGTTAAAGACGATTGAGCACATCCGACCAGCCAGACAGCCATAACTGCCATTGTTGTTGCCACCCACTTACGAATGATGCCCATTATTCTATACATCGTGCCCCTTCAGTTTGCAGTAAATCGAGACATTTTATCGCTCCAGCCGCCATATTAATCAAGTAAATATACTGCTGAATCGCGTCACCTTTTGTCGGGCCCGAGCTCAACAGTGTCTGATCACTTACATCGAAAATACCCTGGTTATGCCAAGCAGCCATCTTATCCCAACTTGCCCTAGTGTAGCAGCGCGCTGATGGCCATCAACCCGGCCCCCAGCGCCAGCGGCACGGCGGCGAACAGCACGTCTCGCACTTTAAGCGGTGGCGGGTCGAGCTGCTTGAGTTCCCCCCGGTAGCCACGCGCAACCATGGCCTGGTAAACGCGCTCGCTGCGCTCGTAGCTTCGCAGGAACAGGTTGCCGATCATGCGCCCCGTCGTCTGGGCGCGGAACACGATCGGCTGCCCCCTGTTCGGATTGCCTGCCAGGACAGCACTGCGCGAGTCGCGGGCGCGCGTCAGGCGGAGCGCCTCATCCACCAGCACGAACATGTAGCGGTACATGAACGAGATGATGGCAACCAGCACACGCGGAACACGCAGGGCGCTGAGCGCCCACAGCACGTCGGTGAAGTGCGTGACCATCATCAGGATGACGGCTGCCTGCACGGAGATCAGGCTCTTGAAGATGATGCTCACAGAGCGAATCACGCCCGCCTCGCTGATCGTCCAGCCGACGAGGGGCACCTGTCCCAATGACCGGCCCGGCACGGTGAAGATCAGAGTGATGGCTGCCCCCGCAAAGGGCAGGGCGACGAGTGAGCGTTTGATCACGAGCAGGGGATCGACGCGCGCAAGCACGGCGCCTGCCATCATCAACGTGAAGAACCCCACATACGCGCCAAATGCCCCTGTTGGGGTCAGGCCGATCAGCAGAATCATCAGCACCGCCAGCACCACCTTAACACGGGCGTCGAGGCGGTGCAGGCGGCTTCCGGTGTCCTGGTACGCGTCGGCGATGTGAAAATGCATGTTCCGTCCCCTGCAAAATATTACCGGGAGATAGAGGGATTCTACCTCCCGGCGTCACATTTCTGCACCTCAACCGGTGCGTACGTCAGGCTTGGGACTCTACGTCCTGCTTTCTGGCCCGCTTCGATGCCCAGGCCGCACCATACGCCACCCCGAAGACAACCAGGACACCGGCCATCCCTGCCACGACGGTGCTGAGGCCGGTTTCGCCCAGGAAGGGGACCGTGTAATCGGGCAGGATCTCGTAGGGCGCGTCGCGTGCCTCGCCAAAGAATTGGGCCGTTTCCGGCAAGGCAAAGCCCACCGGCTCCCCTTCGACTTCCCCCGGCGCAGAGAAGGCCGTGGCGATGCGCTCCATCCCATCTTCGTACTCAGATGCGAGCGGCGCAAACAGGGTAATCGCCAGTGCCAGGACCAACCCGACCAGAACCCAGGCCGCACTCCGCTGGCCGGGTGCCTCCTCACCGGAGATCAGGTCAGGGCGGGTGGCCGTGATAAAGGTGAGTGCGAAGACGGTCAACAGCCCCTCGCCGACGCCGATCAGAGCGTGCACGCCAACCATCGCCGGCAGCGCCACGCCGAGCGGCGAAGTGCCGGAAACGGCCAGCTCAACGGCTGCAAACGCGGAGGTGATGACCAGCGACAGCCAGGCACCCACAAACGCACCCAGCAGCATCCCGCCGTTGCCCCTCACCGCGTTCTTGATCATGCGGTAGGTGAAGTAGCCCACAAAGGACGTGATGATGCCCATGTTGATCACATTCAGGCCCATCACGAGCAGGCCGCCGTCCTGGAACAGCAACGCCTGGGTAGCAACCACCGCCGTCATCACCAGCACGCCGGCCCAGGGACCGAGGATGACCGCCGCGAGCGTGCCTCCCAACAAGTGCCCTGACGTGCCACCGGGGATCGTGAAGTTGAGCATCTGCCCGGCGAAGATGGCGGCGGCGATGATGCCCATCAGGGGGATCTGGCGCTCGCCCAGTTGGGCTCTGGTGTTGCGAATGGCCAGGGCAACCATCACGATCATCACCACCCAGCCGATAACAGACAGCCAGACTGCAAAGAAGCCGTCCGGCGCGTGCATTGGTTGTGGAGCTAATAAGGGACCGTTCATCCAACTGTTCTCCTTGTGAAGTGCGTTTTTGTTAATATTTCTTATTTATTGCAAATTTTTGCAAATACGATCGGTGTATAGTATAGCATCGTTGGTGGAAATGATCCAAAAAATAACGCCCACCGCACGAACCGGCGCTCCCCAGCACATACATTCACTACCAACCCAGGCCGTCCCATCCAGCCTGACGGCGGCGACTGCCTCAGCCTGCCCCGACATCCTTCACGTGCGACTTTGCAAGCGAGCTTAATGCGCGTAAGATAGATGCAAGAACAACCGGCGACGTGGCCGGACGCGAAGCGCCAGAGCTTGCCCTGACTGCGTCTTTTTAGAGCCTGAACAGGAGGGAGACAAGTGTCAAAGCCGGAAAAACCCCAGATTATCTGGAACACTTATGGTGACTGGCTGGCCACCCGCATAGGCAATTACATCTGGGACCTGACAGGGACGTGGGTGGGCTGGCTGGACGAGAACGAAGTCTACAGCACGGACGGGGAGTGGATCGGCACGCTGAGTAAGGATTCGCGCATCCTGCGCAAGCGTGCGGTCAAGCGACCCCCTCTGCGGACGGACATTCCTCCCGCGCCGGGGAAGCCGGAGCTTCCGGCCCGTGCCCCCCTGCCGCCGTCCTTCTCTGAGCTGACGTATTCCGTGATCGATGTCCTGGAGGAAGAGCCGGACGTTTTCAAGCGCATCTCCGACAAGCGGCCCGACATGGATTGAAATGTCCGGCAGATACCGTCACACCGACCAAAAGGCCATCCGGCTCAAATCGGGTGGCTTTTTACGTACACCGAGATACTCCGGCTCAGGCCCGGATCGCCTCCAGCAACGCGTCGTGAAATCGGAGGTTGGTTGCCAACACACCCCGGTTATGCTCCAGACGCTCCCCCAGTGAGAAATCGAGCGGTCTGCCGTCCAGGTCGGTGACCCGCCCCCCCGCTTCTTCGACGATCAACGCGCCCGCAGCATGGTCCCAGATCTTCTCGCGATAGTTCTCCCCGCGCGAGTTGCGAAGGTAGATCTCGGCGCGACCGTCAGCGATGGCCGCGTACTTGGCCTGGCTGTCCATCCGAACTGTTCCCTCGCTGCCAACTCCGGCGGTTTGAAGCACCTGCGCCGAGAAGCTGTGGTCGGTGTGAGCCGCCTCGACGCTCTCGACGGTGCGTGCCTGTCTGATGTCCGCCTGAGGAGAGACGCGCAGTGGTCGCGCGGGGCCGCCGCCGAGCGGCTCCAGCGTCGCGCCCTGGCCCCTGACGGCGAAGGCGACCACGCCCTGGTCATTTTCTGGCCGGGCGGGGTCAAAGGGCAGCAGTGGGCAGGCCAGCGCGCCGACGGTCAGCACGCCGTCGACGAGCAGCGCGACGGCCACGGCAAATTGATCGCCGCGCAGGAAGCCCTTGGTGCCGTCTATGGGATCGACCGTCCAGATGCGGGCGGGACGGTGGTCGCGTCCGGCGTCCAGCCACCGGCGGATCTCATCCGATGCGACGGGCTGTCCCAGGGCTGCACCCACGTGGCGCGCAACCTGTGCCTGCTGCGCTCCGCTGGCCAGCGAATCGAACTCGGCGGCCCGCTCCTCGGCGATTGTGCCGTCATCGGGGAAGTGGTGGGTGATATGTTGCAGGACGACGGCCTGCGCGCCGTAGTCGGCGATGGTGACCGGCTCGCGCCCGGCCTTCTCGATGCGGTTCGCACCGGGGGAGTTCCCCAGCATCTCCTGCCGGACGGCGAGACAGAGCTTCCCGGCCAGGCGGGCGGCGTCGCGGGCGACCGTTCGCTCCAGTTCGTAGGGTGGCATAGACAGTTCTCCTGCTGCGGTGATTTCGGCAAGAGTATAGCCGCTTGCCACGCCGCCCTCAACCTGCCCCCGCCGCTGATAAGTACGGCGGCGCAGTGCTGGCCCTTCCCCAGTAAAAACGCCGGGATGCAATTTGCGGGCATCCCGGCGCGGTCCTTTTTGGGGATGGAGACTGCTTACTCCCCGCCACCCTCAGACGTGGGGGTTGCCGTCGGCTCCGGCGTCGATGTGGGCGATGTGGTTGCCGTCGGCTCGGACGTTGGGGTTGGCGTCTCGGTTGGGCGCTTGGTTGCGGTCGGCGTGGGTGTCGGGGTGGGGTTAGCGATCACAAAGGTGACGCGGGTCTCCGCGCTGTGGCCGAAGGTGTCAAAGACAACCAGCCGGATCGTCATCTCGCCGTTCTCAAACGACTTGAGGTCGAGCTGGCCGAGCGCGCCGTCAATAACCGGCTGTGAGGTCGGCCCCTGAAGCACGCCCCAGCCCTGGGGATCAGGCCCCAGCCCGTAGTCGATGATGTAGTGTGAGAAGTTGGGTGCGTCCACGCTTCCCCTGACGATCAGCTTGCCGCTCTGCTTGGAGCCGGGCAGCGGCTCGGAGATGACGAGCGTGGGGGAAGGCGTATCAGGCCCGCAGGCTTCTTCGGGCGGCTCCTCAAAGCGATCCAGCGGGATTCCGCGCTCCGTGGCCCACTGGCGGCCCCGGTCGGTGTTGAGCAACCAGTCGCGGATCGCCGGGCGGATGTCGATCAACTGGCTGGGGTTGGGCAGCACGACGAAGAACTTCTCTTCGGCGTAGTCGGGACATTGCTCGTTTGCGATCAGTCCGGTGAAGCCGTCCACCAGCAACTGGCGGTATATTCCCTCTTCGGCCTTGGGCGGTGGGCGGTCGATGGCGAAGATCTCGCCGTGCAATTCGGAGTGCTCCATGCAGTACTGCGATGGCTCTGCGCCGTCGTCCTTGCAGACGGTCTGGTCGAATACGATGTCCGGTGGACGTGGAAACTCCTGGGCCGGATACCACTGCTGCGCGCCGTCCATAACGCCACGCCAGATCGGCCCGGCCCCCGTCACACCGGTGACGTTGATCATCTCCGAGTTGTCGGTGTTGCCGACCCACACGCCGACCGCGATCTCGGTGGTGAAGCCCATCGTCCAGTTATCGCGGAAGTCGTTGGTCGTGCCGGTCTTTGCCCCGGCAGGATACTCCGGGCTGATGGGGGTGTTACGCCCGAAAGTTGGGACACGGCTTTCCTTGTCCGACAGGATGCTCTGCATCAGGTAGGCGTAGGCGGGATTGATTGCCTGCTCACCCTCCGGAACCTGGTAAGGGTACCCCTCGATGACCTCACCGTTCCGCTCGATACGCTCAATAGCATACGGCGGGTGGTATACGCCGCCGTCGGCGATGGTCGCGAAGGCGTTCGTCCACTCCAGCAGGTAGACCTCGCCCGCGCCGAGCGTCAGCGAGAGGCCGAAGTTGTTCGGGTTGGACGGGTCGCCCAGCGACGTGATCCCGACGTCGTTCAGCACTTCGAGCAGGGCGGGAACACCCACGTGGTCGAGCGTCAGGATGGCGGGGACATTCAGCGAGTTGGCGATGGCTTCGCGCACCGTCACCGGGCCGCGAAAGCGCCCGTCGTAGTTGACCGGCGCGTACACGCCGAAGCCCGGTATCGAGTACTCAATCGGCACGTCCCAGATGACGGTGGCGGGCGTCCATCCCTGGCGAAAGGCGGCGATGTAGGTGAACGGCTTGATCGACGAGCCGGGCTGCTGGGGCGTGAGTGCGATGTTGACCTGACCGTCAATCGACTCGTCGTCGAAGTCGCGGCTGCCGACCATCGCCAGGATCGCGCCCGTGTCCACGTCGATGACGACCACCGACGCATTCGTGACGTTGCGGTCGGTCAGCCCGGACAGTGTGACCTCAACCTGCTGCTGGGCCAGATCCTGTAGGTTGGGGTCAAGCGTGGTGTACACGTCGAAGCCGGAAGTGTAGATCGCCCGCCCGATGGTGTCGTCGGCCTCCAGCTCCTGCTGCACGTAGACGACCCAGTGCGGGTAGCGAGCTGTCATGGCAGGGGCCTGGAACTCGCGCTCGGCGACGGCGGCCAGGTCGGCCTGGGCTGCTGCGATCTCTGCCTCGGTGACGCAGGGAAGCTCCAGGCCGGTGTTGCCTACATCCAGGCAGCGCGCTTCGAGCATCAGAGCCAGAACAGCGCGCTGGCGCTGGAGAGCCGCGTCTTTATTGGTGACCGGGTCCCACACGGCGGGGGCCTGGGGCAGCCCGGCCAGGAAGGCGGCCTCGGCCAGGTTCAGGTCGCTGGCCTTCTTATCGAAGTAGGTCTGGGAGGCGGCCTCGATGCCGTAGGCCAGATTGCCATAATAGATCTGGTTCAGGTACAGCTCCAGGATCTCTCTTTTGTCAAAGCGGCGTCCCAGCTCGGCGGCGATAAAGATCTCCTTGATCTTGCGCCGGTACGTGACCTCGGCGCGTTCCTCTTCGGGCAGGAGCAGCGCGCGCGTCAACTGCTGGGTGATGGTGCTCGCACCCGACACCACACGCCCCTCCTGGTAGTTCTGAACGACGGCACGCCCGACGTCGTACAGACTGAAGCCGGGGTTGGTGAAAAAGGCACGCTCTTCGGTCGCGATGGTGGCGTGAATGAGCCAGGGCGATACCTCGTCAAGCGTCACGTAGTCACGGAAGCCGCCCTCCGGGTCGTTGATCTCGTATAGAATGTTGCCCTCCCGGTCGCGGATGCGAGTCGTCTCGAACTGGAGGGCGCGCGCTTGAAGGTCGCCGATTTCCTTGATTCCCCGGAAGGTTGGGGCCGTGATCTGGGAGTAGTAGATCGCCGCTCCGCTGCCGCCCAACATGATGGCAACCAGCCCGCCAATGACGGCCAGCAGCGCGATACGGCCCACGCATCCCCACGTCAGGCGCAGGTTGCGCGGCCAGGGCCTGCTTCGACGTGGGCGGGGTGCTGCCCGGGGGGCCGGGCGGGGAGAGACGGTCCGGCCAGGAGGTGGTGGAGGCGCAGCGCGCCTGGCCGCAGGCGGCGCAGCGGGCACCTGCCGAGCCTGCGAGAGGTCCGGGCGCTCAAGCCCACGTGGCACCGTTTGCTCGGAGGGTGGCAGAATAACGTCGTCGCGGTAGGCACTTTCCCCGACCAGCGTCGCGTCAGGGTCCTCGCGCGGGACCCGGCGCGGCAGCGGCATGCCGTTGGAATCGACGCGCACGGTGTCCAGCTTGTCCGGCGGCGGTTCGTACTGCCGGTGGGGCAGTTTGCTTGGCGGTGTCACGCCCCGCTCAGGTTGATCGACCTCCTCGCGGACAGGACGGGGCCGCCCGGCTCCGGGGGCCTGCTGTGGAGCGTGTGGCTTGGTTGGGGGATCGGTCGGGTGGGGGAAGGGTGGGGGCGACTTCTCTTCCGCTTCAGCGGCGTCGACCGGTGGCATGCCCTCAGGCGGCGTCTCCTGGCCCAGCGGCGTATCACCTGGCTGGCGGGGTGGCTCAACCCGGATCGGTCGTGTCATATCGTCGGAGGCGACGTGATCGCGGCTGGGGACCGGGAGGCCCAGATCCTCGATCTCGCTCCACCGCTCAGCTTCCTTCTCAGCCCGATCCTTGGCACCCATCAGGCGATCAAGGCGGCCCGATTGCTGCTCTTCGTCCTCTTCCTCGTCAGACCCGGGGTCAACAGGGCGGTTGGGCTGTGTCTCATCCATCATAGCCTCGGCCTTTCTCCCATCAATCTACACTCTAACTATAGCACGCCCGCGTCCAAAGATGAAAACGTATCAAGGGCCAATTTTCTAAGCGACGTACCTGTCAATCGAGGGCCGCCAGCCTGGGGACGGCCACTCGCACCAGCAGGCCGATCACGATCACCACGCCTGCGCTGATCGCGATGGCAAGCGGCGCGCCGAGCACCTCGGCGATGCTACCGGCGATCAGCGCGCCCAGCGGAAACGTGCCGAAGATCACCAGCGAATAGATGCTCATCACGCGCCCGCGTATCTCGTCGGGGATGATGGACTGGATCAACATGTTGCACAGTGACAGTTGGGGGATGAAGCTGATCCCGACCAACACCAGGGTAAATAACGACAGCGAATAAGATTTCGACAGCGCAAAGGCCAGCAGGGTCAGGGGGAAGATCAGGTTGACCTGGTTAAGACGGCGGCCCCGACCCGGACGGGTGCTGAGGTAGGCGACGATTGAGGTCCCGATGATGGAGCCAATGCCGAGCGCCATCCCCATCATACCATAGGCAACCTCGTCCCGGCCCAGCACGTCGCGGGCAACGACAGGCATCAGCGTGCTGAAGTTAGAGCCGAACAGCGCTATCACCATGGCGATGATGATCAGCGCCAGGATGGTCTTGTGCTGCCAGATGTAACGCAGACCTTCCGCCAGATCGTTGAGCGGCGAACTGCCCGACGGTCGTGCAGCCGGTCGGTCCAGACGCAGGAGGGCCAGACTGACGAGAATGGCGAGAAACGTGATGCCGTTGATTGTGAAGGCCCATGCCGTCCCCAGCACGGCCAGGATCACGGCGCCGATCCCCGGCCCAAGTGTACGGGCCAGGCTGAACATTGCCGAGTTAAGGGCGATGCCGTTGGAAAGGTCCTCCTTGCCTACCAGTTCTACCATAATGGCCTGGCGTGTCGGGGCGTCAAAGGCGTTGGTGAGTCCCCGAAGGGCCGACAGCCACACGATCTGCCACACCTGAATCGTGCCGGAGAAGGTCAGTGCGGCCAGGGCGAAAGCCTGCCCCATCTGGACGACCTGGGTGATGATCAGCAGTGTCCGGCGGGACATGCGGTCGATGATCACGCCCGCCCAGGGGCTGAGCACCCAGACCGGGACGGCCATCACAAACGTGACCTGGCCCAGGATCAGCGGGGAGTCGGTCAGCTCAAGCACCAGCCAGTTCTGGGCGACAAGCTGTGCCCACACACCGACGACGGAGATCAGCAGCCCGACGAAGTACAGACGGAAGTTGTAGTGCCGGAAGGCGCCGAACATGCGCAGCCACTCCGGCCTTGCAAGCCTTGCTTCGGCGGTTGAGTCCGCGCCCAGCAGGGCTGTCGGAGATAAGTGCAGGCGGCATTCTCGCGGGCTGTTGCTCATTTTGCTTCTTGATGCGGTCAATGTGCTTCCTCTTAGCTGCCTGTCCTCATGAGCTTTAACTATTTAATCCGGTCATTGTTCGCCCCCCACCCCCGTCTAGAGAAGCCAGAGTGACCGGCGTTTCCATCATGGCCGGGCTAAATACTCAAGGTGCATTGGGACAGGCGTGAGCCGGGATTGTAGCGCCCTTAATGACGGGCTGTCAATGTGACCCGGTCATTCGCCGCGCGCGGCCAAAAACGCTATGATTCGCCCGACACAGGCTGGTGATTGCCGGAGGTTTGATGTTGGATACAACCCGTTACCGTGACGTACGCCGTGTGCTGATACTGACCCTGGTGGCTAACATCATGGTAGCTGCTGCCAAATTGATCGTCGGTCTGCTGACGGCGTCGCTGGCGATGGTCGCCGACGGCGTGCACTCGTCGCTGGACGCCGTGTCAAACATCATCGGGTTGGTGGGCAGTGTGATCGCCGCCCGCCCGCCGGACGACGATCACCCTTACGGGCACCGCCGCTTTGAGACGCTGGCGAGCATGTTGATCGGCGGCATCCTGCTGCTAACCGCGTGGGAGATCGTGAGGAACAGCGTAAGCCGCCTGGTGGAAGGCAGCGTTCCCCAGATCGGCAGGATGAATTTCGTCGCGATGGTAGTGACGATCGCGGTCAACCTAGTCGTCTTCACCTACGAGCGCCGGGCGGGCAGGCGGCTGCGCTCCGAGCTACTGCTGGCCGACTCCGAGCACACACGCAGCGACGTACTGGTGTCAGTGACGGTGCTGGCAAGCCTGGGCGCCGTCAGGCTGGGCTGGAGCTGGGTCGATGCAGCCGCCGCGCTGGTTGTGGTCGGGTTGATCGGGCGGGCGGCATGGCGGATCTTGAGCCGGTCGGTGGGCGTTCTGGTCGACCGTGCAGCCGTGGATGCCGATGCGGTCTGCCGGGCGGTCGAGGGCGTGGCGGGCGTGCAGCGGGTCATCCGGGCGCGCAGCCGCGGCCCGATGGACGACATTCACCTCGACATAGATCTGCAAGTTGCTGCGCCCACCACCGCCGAGCACAGCGCAGCCATCGCCCGCGAGATCCGGACGCGGCTGCGCGAGCGCTTCGACGGCCTGACCGACATTCAGATCCACTTCCTGCCGCTGCACGACGGCCCGCCGGATTACGCGCTCATCGCCCGCGCCGAAGCCGACGCGCTGGGTCTGGGCATACACGAGGTCATCCCGACCACAACCGAGGACGGCGTGACGCTCGAAATGCACGTCGAGGTTGCACCGGAGCAAACCGTCGGAGAGGCGCACGCGCTCGTCTCGCACTTCGAAGAACGGCTGAAAGCCGCCGTTCCCACGCTCAGGCGGGTCGTCACCCACATCGAACCGGTCCACACCTGCGAGGATGTCCTGTACCGTGACGAGGAGGCACACCTGCTGGCCGAGCAGGCACTACGCATCGCCCAGCGCCTCTACGCCGACAATTACTGGCACGACCTCGACATCCGCGCCGAGGCGGACGGGGGCTACGCCCTGAGCATGCACTGCCACGTAAAAAGCAACATGCCGCTCGAAGAGGCACACCGCCTGGCGGAGACGGTCGAAACGCAGGTGCGGGCGGCGCTGCCGGCCCTGCACCGCGTCACCATCCACACCGAGCCGCCGCCCGAAGAGGGCGAATAACGAAAAGAGACCATCACTCCGGCCCAACGCGGGCGTCGCTCAGCAGCTCGATGATTCCCAGCACCGCGCTGTTGTCCAACTCCTCCATCCCGGTGTGGAGCATCGCCTCGAACAACTGGGTGGCGACCGCCGTCAGCGGCATGCTCGCGCCGTAGGCACGGGCGGTGTCCATCACGATGCCCAGGTCTTTGTGCTGCATATAAGCCTTAAAGCCGGGGGTGCGCTCCCCTCTGAAGATGCGCTGCGGCTTGTTGTCCAGCGTCCAGCATTGGGCCGCCCCACCGCGAATCGCCTCGATTACGCGCTCAGGATCGACGCCCGTCTTGGCGGCCAGGACGAGCAGCTCCCCCATCGCCACCATCTGGGCTGCGACCATGGTCTGGTTGCAGGCTTTGGCGACCTGCCCCGCGCCGCTCTCGCCGACGTGGGTGATCGTCTTGCCCATTGCCTTGAACAGGGGCATCACCTCCTGGACAACGTCAGCCGGGCCGCCGACCATGATCGCCAGCGTCCCGGCCTGCGCGCCGATGTCGCCGCCGGAGACAGGCGCGTCGAGGCAGCGCACACCCGCCTTGCCCAATTCCTCCGCGATCAGGCGGGCCGTTTCCGGTTTGATGGTGCTGTTGTCTACGAAGATCAGCCCCTCGTGCGCGCCTTCAATGACCCCATCCGGGCCGAGCGCGACAAGCTCAACATCGGGAGAGTCAGGGAGATTGGTGAAGACAACGTCCACCTGCCGGGCGACTTCTTTGGGCGAGTAAGCCCCAATTGCCCCTTCCCCGGCAAGTTTCTCGACGATGGCACGGCTGCGGTTGTGGGCGACGAGTTGATAACCGGCTTTCATCAGGTTGCGTGCCATCGGTGCACCCATCAGGCCCAGGCCGATGTAGCCGACTTTTTTTGCCATGAAAAGGTATCCTCTCTACGTAAAGGCTGGCACACAGGGGGGTGATTGACGGTGCAGCCCTGCTTCAAGCTGCTCAAAAGCAAGAGCGGCTATGTGTGCGCCATAGCCGCTCCCTGAGAACAGATTAAGGAGAAGCTACTCCGAGCACCGCACGTATGCATCGTCGATGTAGCTGTCATTATTGGCGATTGGCCACAGCCGCAGGTTCTCGAAGAAGACGGTGGTGATGGTGCTGTTGGCGGTAAAGGTGTAGCTGATCTTGACGTACTGGTCGTAGATGCCGTCCTCGTAACCAAACGCCCGGCTGACCAGGTTCTCGTCCGAGAAGGCGAAGGTGTCCCCCGACAGGCTGACACGGATGTACCACGTTGCGTTGTCACGGTCATCCTCGGTCGCAAGATCGGAGGTGAAACCCGTGCCGTCGGCGCTCCACGCCTGGACGTAGGCCCCGGCCTCACAGAAGGCCCCCGGCGTCGTCTCAATCGTCTGGTAGACGCCCGCGCGGCAGGTGCGGAAGAAGCAGAACCACTGCTGGGCCGTCTCTCCACTGTGGACGCGGTTGCTGACGTCAGTCGGCTTGAACTCCGGGCGGCCCATCAGCAGATCTTCGGGGTTGCCGCTCCCCCGGCGCAGAGCCGGGCACTTCTCAGGTGTGTACGGCGTGTCGCAGTAGAAAGGCTCCCAGTCCTCAAAGACGTTGACCTCGCCAAAGATCACCGGGCGCGTCTGGCCTTCAAAACCGGGGTTCGCCAGCAGATTTGGAGCGTCCGCCGGTATCTCGGTGCCGGAGACAATCTGGGTGGGCGTGTCCGGTGGCGGCGTGGTCTCCGGTGGTGGCTCGGTGGTCTCCGGCGGTGGCTCAGTGGTTTCCGGTGCTTCGGTGGTCTCCGGTGCCTCGGTGGTTTCCGGTGCCTCGGTGGTCTCCGGCGGTGCCTCAGTGGTTTCCGGCGGTTCGGTGGTCTCCGGAGTCGCCACGCTGCCCTGCCGGATGATCAGAACCTGGCCGACGTAGATCAGGTTGGGGTTCTCCAGATCGTTCAAGAGCGCGATCTGCTGGTAGGTGGTGTCATAGCGCACGGCGATCTGGCTCAGGGTCTCACCGCGTGCCACCACATGGGTGATCTCTTCGACCGTGCTCGTGGGGGTGACGGGGGTGCTTTCTCCGGAGGGGGTCCCTTCTCCTCCGGGGAGCTTGAGCACCTGGCCTACGGCGAGCACATCGGGGTTGCTGATGTTGTTCAGGGCAACCAGCTCGGCCACAGTCGTCCCAAAGCGCCGGGCGATGCCAAAGAGCGTATCGCCGCGCTCGACGACATACGTGCTTTGCCCGCCGGTTTCGCCAGCGGTTTCGCCACCAGTCTCGCCGGGGATGGTCAGCACCTGCCCGGCATAGATCAGGTCAGGGTTGACAATACCATTGGCGAAAGTCAACTGCTCGACGGTGACGCCATAAAGCCGGGCAATGCTGAACAGGGTCTCACCCGGCTGGACGGTATGTGTGTTATCCTGGGCCAGCGTGACGGTCACGCCGGTCAGCACAACGATGGTCACACCAATTATGATTACGACCCGACGGATGCTCATAGTTTCACACTCCGCGAGTTTGCAGCTTGCTTTCTCTACAAACATCATACCCGCAGTCTGTCAGGTGGGCAAGCCCAGGAAAAAGCCCGCCAGGTCACGCTTTGTGGTAATAGACTGCCTCGGCTCAATGTGCTAGAATGGATGACCAGCGAATGGACGAGATCACCTGTAAGGAAGAAACCCTTGAGCCGAGGAAGGAATATACTCATCGCGCTGGTTGCCCTGGCGGGGATAATGGCCGGTTGCAGCCTCCCCGGCGGTGGAGCGACCGTTCAGGAGCCTTCCGCTAAGCCGACCATCGCGATCGATTCCCCGCCCAGTGGCACCGACGCCACCGTAGGCGAGGTCTTCTCTGTACAGTCGACAGCCAAAGATGACCTGGGGGTTGCTCGTATCGATCTACAGGTCGACGGCAAATTGATACAGAGCGACACCACCCCAAATCCTGACGGGCAGACATCCTTTGCACTGGTTCAAAACTGGACTCCCGAAAGCTCGGGTCTGCACGTCGTCACGGTGATCGCCTACCGTGCCGATGGGACGGCCAGCGAACCAGCCAGCATCACAGTCAACGTCATTGACCCGGACGCCGCCATGGAAACCACTTCAACGGAAGAGTCCGCCGGCACCTCGGAAGAAGCTGCCACCAACTGCCTGGTGCGCGCCACCATCGACCTGAACGTCCGCGCCGGGCCGAGCGTCGACTACGTGGTTATCGGCCTGTTGGGCACCGACAAAACGGCTCCGGTGATCGGGCGAAACAAGGATGAAACCTGGTGGCAGGTCACGTATCCCTCCGCGCCGGACGGCAGCGGGTGGGTTTCGGGCGAGTATCTCACCCTGGAGGGCGAATGCGACGACGTGCCGCTTGGCTCTTACGTGCCACCGCCGACAACCGGGCAGAAACCAACACCTGCAACGGCCCCGACCGGGACAGCATCGCCGGAAGGGACACCTGAATCGTCGCTGCCCGACCTGATTGTCTCTGCCATCGACATGCCAGGCGGCTTTCACCTGCCTGTCGATGGCAGTGGCACGACCGTCACGGTCAACGTCACGGTCGCCAATATCGGCAGCGAGCCGACAGGCGCGTTTGACATCGTGCTCTTCCCCACAGGGCGTGGGGGGCCAGGGGGGCAGGTCAAGGTGGGGACCGTCGCACTGCTGCCACCCGGCGAATCCATCCAGTTATCTGTGGAATACACCTACGTTGACGACGGCACGTTTGTGGTCGAGGCCGAAGTAGACCCAGACAACGTAATTGAAGAGGGCGACGAAGGGAACAATATCCGGACATTTGTCGTGACCGTCATCCTGCCGACGGCCACGCCGAAAAACTAGAATGACACGGGCGGGTAAGCCCAAGGGGGGACAGGTGGATGCTGGGGGGACACAGGGCGAAGCCGTTGACTTCGTCGTGATCGGCTCCGGATTTGGCGGCAGCGTCTCGGCGATGCGCCTGACAGAGAAAGGCTACACGGTCCTCGTCCTGGAGCGTGGAAAGCGCTTCCGTGACGAGGACTTTGCCCGTACCGACTGGAACATACGCAAGCTGCTGTGGGTCCCGGCGCTGCGGTGCTTCGGCATCTGGCAGTGGACGCTGCTTGAAGGCGGGATGATACAGCACGGCAGCGGGGTCGGCGGGGGGAGCCTGGTTTACGCCAACGTCCTGCTGGAGCCGGATGAGGGGCTGTACGACGCGCCCATGTGGCGCGACCTGGGCGACTGGGAAGCCGCCCTGCGCCCGCACTACGAGACCGCCAAGCGCATGCTGGGGGTGACGACCAATCCGCGCTCGTGGCCTGCCGACGACGCGCTTGAGGCGGTCGCGGATGCGCTTGGGATGGGCCACACCTTCCACCCCACCGAGGTGGGCGTCTTCTTCCACGAGGACGGCGAGGATGGGGAACCGGTCCCCGATCCTTACTTCGGCGGGGAGGGGCCTGAGCGCAGGGGCTGCATCCACTGCGGCGGGTGCATGGTCGGGTGCCGCTACAACGCCAAGAATACGCTGGTCAAGAACTACCTGTACTTTGCGGAAAAGTGGGGGGCGCAGATACGGGCCGAAGCGCAGGTGGCAAACATCCGGCCACTGCCCGACGGTCAGCCCGACGGCGCGCGCTACGAAGTCGCCTACCGCCAGACGACAGCCTGGCCGGTCAGACCGGCTCGACGGGTGCGGGCGCGGAACGTGGTCGTATCGGCGGGGGCGCTGGGCACGGCGAAACTTCTGCTGCACTGCCGCGACGTGGCCGGGACTCTGCCCGCTCTCTCGCCGCGACTGGGTCACATGGTACGGACGAACAGTGAAGCGCTGACGGCCATCACCAACCGGCGGCGGGAGCCTGACTATTCTGAGGGCATCACCATTACCTCAATCTTCCAGGCCGACGACGTGACGCACATCGAGCCAGTGCGGCTGCCACACGGGTCGTCGTTCCTGCGGTTGATGCTGGCGGCCCCGTTGATCGAGGGTGGAGACAACATCCCCGCCCGCGTGCTGAGGGCGATAGGGCAGATCGTGCGCCACCCGCTTGACTTCCTCAGCCTCAAGCTCTCCGGTCGTTGGGCACAGCGCAGCACGGTGCTGCTGATCATGCAGACCGAAGAAAGCCTGATGCGGCTGCGGCTGGGCAGGAACCTGTTCACACTATTCCGGCTGGGGCTGATCTCCGAGCGCGACGAGGAGCATCCCGTCAAGGCCGTCATAGAGATGGGGCACCGGGTGACGCGCATGTTTGCCGAGAAGATCGGTGGCATCGCGGTGGGGATGATCAACGAGAGCCTGTTCAACATCCCATCGACGGCACACATTATGGGCGGCGTGTCCTTCGGGCGGGACGCGGACGAGGGTGTGATCGACGTAAACTGCCAGGTTTTCAACTATCCGGGTCTGTACGTGGTTGATGGATCGATCATACCGGCCAACCCAGGCGTCAACCCCAGCCTGACGATCACCGCGCTGGCCGAATACGCGATGAGCTGCATCCCTCCCAAGGATGAGCAGCCGCCTCGCGAGCCGCCGGGCATGGCGTCGGATGGGACCTCAGCCGTGACTTAATATGGACACCCCCGCGCCCCGTGCCCCCAACCTGACACCGGACGATCTGATCGCCCTGTGTGAACGGACCTTCCCGGAGCGGGCTAACCAGCAGCTTGAGGCAATGATGCCGATCAACAGCCGCCAGCACGAGGTGGTCGCCTTCCAGCTCGCGTGGCAGACGGCGGAAGGGAAGCGCAGCCAGGCGCTGATCGCACGGCGCTACATCAGCACGATAAGCTGGTGGCGGCCAGATGACCGGGGCAAGGCCCAACGCGAGGCAACGGTTTCGCGCTGGCTGCACGGGCAGAACTTCCCCGTTCCGGCGGTTTACGCGCGTGAGATCGGGGTGCTGGGCGATGTCGTTCTGTTCGCCTTTCTGACCGGTCACGATTGGACAGTTTACAGGCGGCCCTTCGGGGAAGTGGTGCGTCCGCTCGCCCAGGATTTCGCCCGGCTGCTGGTGCGGCTGCACAGCCTGGTACCACCGGAGGCGGTTCGCAGTGTGGTGCCGGAGGTGACCCTGCCTACAGCCTTAGCCAATCTGGCGGCGCTGGCACAGCGCATCGAGCAGCCGGAGCTTGGCGAGGCGGTCGAGCGCGTCATGCTACTCGCCTACGACATGCCGGAGGCAGATCCGGTTCTGCTACACGGGGATTACCATTTCTCAAATGCGCTGCTCTACGAGGGGCGGATTGGCGGGATCGTCGATTGGGAGTACTGCGCGCTGGGCGATCCGCGTTGGGATGTTGCCAATGCGTACATGCAACTGGTTGACTTTGACGCTGCCGACGCGGCTGAGACGTTCCTGGCAACCTATCTGCATGAC